>NZ_AXVK01000001.1 GCF_000482485.1 Paucisalibacillus globulus DSM 18846
GGGTCTTCGGACACGTGCTGTTCCCGTAGGAGTCTACGTATTCTGCCTGCGCTAGTTAGAGTTTCCGAGTTATGGATTGTTTGTAACGCATTTTTTCAGTAATTACGTACAATAATTCTAATTCACTACCAGCGTAGGAAATACACGGAGACTCCTGCGGGAGGATAGGCATAGGTGAGACCTCGCAGTGCGTAGCACGAGGAGGCTCACCAGCCGCCCGCGGAAAGCGGAGTGTATTTCCGGAGCGGAGTTAGATGCTCAACTCAAAATCCTAAGTTAAGTTACCGCATAGTTTCCATCAACTGTGAAAAAACAATAAACTTTACGAAAACGGACATAGATAATTAGTGAAAATTACGGTAATAATGCAAATGATCTTACTGGAAATCCAGATGCTTTCTCAGCTTTTGGAACAATATTGAAAATTACGGCTCCTTTTGCGGGTACCTTGTCTAGGTTGGTAAGTAGCTCCACTTGGTAAGTGTCTTGTTCCAGTACATAGTATTCACCTAAAAGAGCGCCATTTTGTTGAAAATCGATTGCGGAATCTGTATCAAATGTTTCATGCCCCACGGCTTTAATTTTTCTTTCTTCAAAGAGGAACTTTAGGGATTCTAATCCCCAACCTGGTGCGTGGGCATTTCCTTCTTCATCTTTATTATTAAATAATTCGTGATCTGGCCAGCGTTTACTCCAGTCTGTTCGTAGTGCTACAAAGCTACCGGACTCAATCTCCCCATGTTCTTTTTCAAAAGAATGGATATCTTCTACAGAAAGGGTAAAATCATTATCAATCGAAGCTTCCTTGGATTTATCAATAACAACTAGCGGTAAAACTAATTCCTTCAATTCTAAGTCTTCTAGATATCTTTGCTCCCGAACAAAGTGGATAGGTGCATCCAAATGAGTGCCATACTGCCCTGGAAATGTAAAACTTTGGGCAAAGAATCCATCATCATGCGTAAATAAGGTTTTAAATTCTGCAGACTGAAATGCAGAAAAATGTGGGGACTCAGGTCCAAAGGTATGTGTTAGATCAACCCATTCTTTCTCTTTCAATAACGCAATTGCTTTTAATAAGTCATTTGAAATTTTAACAATCTCTTTTGACATCAATATCACCTCATAATTTTTTTACAATCAAAAAACCTCTTCTCAAGAATAAGAAGAGGTTTATAAATCATATTATGGGTCCCCTTCTTATCTTCAAGCATTACACTTCTGGAATTGGCACAGTACTCATAATGAGTCCGCTGCCGAGGCTTCAAAGGGCCAGTCCCTCCACCTCTCTTGATAAGAGTATCGGTAATTTAATTGTTAGAATTCACTTTATCCCTTTGAGTGAATAATGTCAAGAGTGAAATTTCCGTAAATTTAAAATTATAGTGAATATGTTTTGATATATTGATATGATAAATGTAGAAAAGTTAATGAAGGGTGGGTGTGTAGTGACACAGCTTAGTCCGGAAGAAAAAAGGGAAATCGTTCGTGAAGAGCTCCATCGTTTGGTAAAAGCGCGGTACATATCGATGGATATTGCTGCAAAACTTGTTAATGCTCATACAAAGTATTATAAAAGTTTGCCTAAAGTAAATCAGATTAAACAGGAAATAGAGAAACCACAACAACCAAAGGTCGAGCCTCAAGTTAATGTAGTAAAACAAGGTGTGGAGGAAAATACCTCCAAAGAACCAATTATTTCTGAACCTGTCATTCAACCAGTAAGTAAACCAACAAAGAAAACATTAACAGAACAACAAGCGCGGGAAAGAAATATTACCTGGGCACTTAATCTAGGAGTAATTCTTGTTCTTTTGGGTGGATTAGTGCTAGCAACCAGTACATGGGATATTCTAGGGAACTGGATGAAAACTGGATTAATTACAGCGGTTTCTGTTCTGTTTTTTGCCTTGGCATGGTTAACGAATCGTGTTCTTCATATAAAGAAGACTGCTTTTGCTTTCTTAGTGTTAGGTAGCTTATTCTTACCAATTGTTGTAGTGTCTGCGGGGTATTTTGAACTGTTTGGTAGTTATTTGTCCTTTTCAGGAGAAGGGAAGTTCCTATTCGGGGCAATCGGGACCCTAATCCTATTACCTATTTATGTTTACTTTGCTATAAAACTATCATCAAGAATGTATGTATGGTTTTCGTACATATCTTTAAGTGTTTTTACTGGATTATTAATTGCAGCATTGTACCCTCCAATAGATGGTTTTTATTTAGGGATTATGCTGTATAACGCAGTACTTATTTTTGTCTATAGAAGCCTTAGAAACACGAAGAAGCTAAAGCAATTTGTGAATGAGTTTATCCCTTTTATTCAGGTTAATCTTATTCTATCTACCTTATTAATGCTAGTATTTTATGATAATGAATTAATGTATAGTTTTAACTTACTGTTAACTGCTATTATCTATTTCTCGATGATCTTTGTAACAAATCATAAATCCTATCATTTTGTATTCACAGCTATGATTATATATGGTGCGTATCAACTAGTAGAAAATTCAATTTTGGAAGGTGTAGGAGAGATAGCTTATGCATTACTCGGGATAATTTTCTTAAGCATACCAAAACTTGTAAAAGACAGTGGTTCTTTACAGAAAGTTTTCCAAATTACTAGTGCAATTGTATCTTCGTTAGCATTTACATATATCAGTTTTGAAGGAATGCTAATCCATATGGAGGAAGGTTCTATTGTATTAGTGATTTCTTATGTCATTATTGCATTAAACTTTGCTTATCTTGCTTCCACTGTGAGAAATCAGCTTTTCGCATATTTAAGTCCAATCTTCTTAGTTAGTGCTATGTATCAGCTAGCTTTACTGGGTGAGGAATGGTTTGGATATGAATCTATCATCCTGCCGTTTTTTATACTATTAGTAGTACTTTACCTATTTGGAGGCTGTTTGGTGAAAATAAAATTATGGCAGCCATTAATGGTAAGCACTAGGGATATTAGTGGTTTAATTCTTCTATTTAGTTTATTGATTGGAGCCATCGATTTAACGAGGCTAGATTTAAGTATCATGCTATTTCTACTTGCTGGCTTAGCCATTATTATGGAACGATATGAAACTCGCGATGCATTAGTACAAATTGCACCGTGGATGCATGGAGTTACTCTGGGATTAGCGGCGACAACTTTATACCATCATTTCAATATAAAGAATGAAATGTTGTATATGGTTAGTCCTATTACTGTTGAGGAAGTCATTCTAGGGAGTTTAATCGTGTTAGCTGCAAGTTACCTTTGGAAAATGCAGAAAAAAGATAGTTTCTCAACTAGTAGTTTTTATATTTCTCAAATCTTCTATGGATTCGGTACTCTATTTAGTCTTGGATTTGGAACGGATCCAGGTATGAGAGCTTTGATTACGCTTGGTGGAATTGGAATGGCATATCTACTTTACCGAAAAACAAATTGGCCTGTTATTCCTTATGTAATAAGTGGTATGACTATGACCTTTTACCTAAGTGTACTAATACTAGTTCATGATCAATCTAATCAAATTCCTGAGGTGTTTAATTGGGTTGAATTTGTAGTTGGAGCACTCATGCTATTGGGAATTGGGCATGCTATTGGAAATAAGGAAGAACGACTAACAAAAGCATTTTATTGGGTTGGTCAACTATTTATGCCAATTGCGTTATTGTTGAGTTTGCTTAGTAGCGGGGAAGATGCAATATGGGCATTTTTAATTGCAACTATCACGTATGGAATGACTGTCAGATTGATGAAATCTGAATGGAAAATTAACACATTCTTTTATGCGGGTTGTTCGACATTATGGTTATTTATTTTATTAGCCTTTACTAAACTGGAGTGGCAGGATTATATTTCATATACTTTCTTAATGATGAGTATCCTGTTATTCATTGGTTGGTTTACGGGTAGTGAGATTTGGAAGAAACGTATTATTTATTATTTCCTTCCGTTTTCAAGTATAGGTATGTTGAGTTTTATTATCAGCTATTCTTATGACCTATTGTTATTTATCATAACGGTTCTGTATGGGGTACTTGTATTATTCGTTATTCATCGAATGAAATGGGATGTTTTATCAATTATTCCATTGTTATTACTCTATGCTGCGGTGGCGAATTTTGATGTTGCTGAATATTGGACAGATTATGAGATATCTATTCAACATGCACTATTTGGTGTTGTCTTAATGATTATGGGAAGGGTACTCTATAATTCGTTGTATCAATTAAAGAAAGGTTATTTTAAAATCGATTGGTATACTATTTTAGCGGTACTAGTTTTCTATAATCTTTATCAGTTTAGTTATGATGGTGGTTTAATAAATAAGATACTACCAGGTATTTTAATCGTCACACTGTTATTCTTGAATAGGAAAAGGGTTGCAGATATTCCATCCAAATGGCTGACATTTGCTGCATTTGTTTATCTGTTACAGCCATATTATGCCATGCTCGGACATTTCGAACTACCTGCATTGTTTGAAAGAGAGTTTTATGTCTTACCTTGGATTGCCGTTGTCATTGGCCTCAAGAATTATGTTATGAAGGATAACAAAGCAGTTACTGGATATATTCAGTGGGCCGTGTTAGTCATTGTTGCATTACTACTTGTTCAAGACGGTCTAGCAAGTAACACGATTTACGATGCATTAATTGTTGGTGTGCTATCACTAGCATCACTTCTTGCCGGAATGATGTATCAGATGAAATCTTTCTTCTTTATCGGTGCAGGGGTACTTTTATTCAATGTCTTCATGCAAACAAGACCATATTGGGGGAAACTACCTTGGTGGGGTTACCTACTCATTGCGGGTTCCATATTAATTGCTGTTGCAAGCTATAATGAATGGCAAAAGCAAAAAAGCTCAGAAGGAAAAGAGACCTTGGTTGCAAAGTTTAAGAAAAATGTGATTGATCGAATTAAAAAGTGGGAATAATTTAATTGGCTATTTTCATAAAGTTTCTTTGCTTTTTATTTTCGCAGTCGATGGAAACTGCGCGGTAACTAATTATTTTTGTTGAGCAACGCACCCGCGGGGGAAATACACTTCGCTTTCCGTGGGCGGCTGGAGAGCCTCCTCACTCCTTCGTCGTTGCGGGGTCTCACCTAGGCCTGTCCTCCCACAGGAGTCTACGTGTATTTCCCCCGCTGATGTATATTGAAAAAGATTGACAGCACTTATTACTGAAAACATGTGATAAAACAATAAATACTTAGGAAACTCTAACGAGCGCAGGTAGAATACGGAGACTCCTGCGGGAACAGCACGTGTCCGAAGACCCCGCAGCGGTGGTTTTTCCGCGAGGAGGCTGAGGCCGTGCCCGCGGAAAGCGGAGTATTCTGCCGGAGCGGTATGATAGCACTATCCTAAAAAAGTTACCGCACAGTCTATACAAAAAGAGTAATTAAACAACGATCTTATTAAACAGCCATTTAATTTATTGAGAAGCTTGGTTTTCCAAGCTTCTTTTAGTTTTATTTGACTTGAAAAGCCTTTCATAGGTTAGAATGAGGGATAGTATGATAAGAAGATAAAAAGGAGCATATCAATGACACAACAAAGCGTTATTTTCTTTGATATCGATGGTACGTTACTTGATCAAAATAAGGAATTACCAAGTTCTACTATGGAAGCTATTCATGAGTTGAAAAGGAAGGGGCACATTGTCGCAATTGCAACAGGTCGAGGCCCCTTTATGTACAAAGAACTTCGAGAAAAGTTAGGAATTAACTCATTTATAAGCTATAACGGGCAGTATGTAGTGGTAGAAGGACAAGTAGTCTATGCTAATCCACTCTCTAAATCTACTCTGAAAAAACTTTCTGATGATGCCTTAGCGAATGGTCATCCAGTTGTTTATTTAGATCCAGAGGTGATGAAGGCAAATGTTCCTGAGCATCCATATATCACAGAAAGTGTTTCCACGTTAAAGGTTGGTTTGCCAACACATGATCCGTTGTATTATCAGGATAATGATATTTACCAAACCCTCTTATTTTGTGGAGAAGCGGAAGAGAAACAATATATTGATGATTTTCCTGAATTTGATTTTATTCGTTGGCATTCCGTTTCAACAGATGTCTTGCCAAGTGGTGGTTCTAAAGCTAATGGGATAAAAAAGGCATTAGAAAAGTTGCAAATTCCTGCAGAGCGTGTGTATGCGTTTGGTGATGGATTAAATGATTTAGAAATGCTTTCCATGATAAAGAATAGTGTTGCTATGGAAAATGGGGTAGATGAAGCTAAAGCTTGTGCGAAATATGTGACCAAGTCTGTTGATGAGGACGGAATTTATCACGGGTTGAAGATGGTTGGATTACTATAAAATTGGAATGCTACCGCTCGCTTTTTGAGTGGTAGCATTTTTTGGGTTACGGTAAAGTACAAGACATGTTATGATAAATGTAAAGTTTTTTTACGAAAAGGAATGTCGTGCGATGAACTTTGTATCTATTGATTTTGAAACTGCAAATGAAAAAAGAAGTAGTCCGTGTGCGGTTGGTATAGTTATTGCGAATGAAACGGAAATACTAGATGAATATTATAGTTTAATAAATCCAGAAACATATTTTAATCCATTCAATATACGTGTACATGGAATTCATGAAGAAGACGTTATGGATTCGATGACATTTTCTGAGCTCTGGCCAACGATGAATAGCTATTTGGCAGGTAATCTTGTTGTTGCACATAATGCAAGTTTTGACATGAGTGTTATCCGTCAAACATTAGACCGTGACAGACTATCTTATCCAGAGATGGATTATCTTTGTACAGCAAATATTGCCAAGCAAGTTTGGCCAGAGATGGAGAATCATAAATTGAATACATTGGCAGCACATCACGGTATTTTATTTAAGCACCATGATGCACTAGAGGATGCCAGGGTTGCAGCTAAGGTGATGCAGAAAGCGATGGAATCTTTTGAAGTGGATTCGATTGAATTATTTTTAGAACGTTGCAAAATTACAAAAGGTAGGATTTATGATAGAGGATATTATCCTCCTAAGGTAAAGCGGACGAAAAAGCATACGAAGTTGTATATATAATAAAGGAGAAGCGTAATAGGGTACGCTTCTCCTTTATTATATATAACTTTTCTAATTTCAATTTATAAATCAGTACCTTGATTCAACTAGGATTGATCGTACCTGATATATGACCAAATCATGTTATCCAGTTTCAGACTATAAATGGCGTAATTTAATTGTCCCATTTTGTAAAATGATTATTTATTATTGTCTAAATAGTTTTTAGAAAATGCTAGCTGAGCAATAATTAGAAATCCGTAAATAAATAGTGTATTCTTTGTACTATACATATTTTTGGTAAAATAGGAGGATTTTTCATGAATAAGAAACGTTGGTTTGCGATACTTGCTGCGGCTGTTTTATTTTTTGTTTCGATGGGATTTCAATTTATGACGAGTATTGCAAGTACAAATTTTGAACAATTATTTGCTTTTCCAGAAAGTAAATTTCAAGAGGAAGTAATTGAAGAGGGAATGAATGGCAAAATTGTTGTACTAAATCTAGATGGAGTAATTCAAGATACAGCGCCAAGTAGTTTAATCAATACAACTTCCTACAATCACAGGCAGTTTTTAGAAATGCTTGATGAGGCAGGAAAGGATTCCAATGTGGAGGGGATTATTTTACGAGTGAACACACCAGGTGGTGGTGTTGTGGAAAGTGCTGAGGTTCATGACAAAATTTTAGAGATTCAAGCAGAATATGAAAAGCCAATATACGTGTCGATGGGGAATACTGCAGCATCGGGTGGATATTATATTTCTGCCCCAGCAGATAAGATAATTGCGCATCCTGCAACATTAACGGGGTCAATTGGTGTCATCATGCAAGGATATGATCTTTCTGGTTTAACGGATAAGTTGGGGATTGAATTTAACACAATTAAAAGTGGAGAATATAAAGACATCATGTCTACTTTTAGAGAAATGACAGATGAAGAACGTGTGCTACTACAGGAAATGATCGATGATATGTATGGCGATTTTGTTCAGGTAATTGTCGATGGAAGAGGTATGTCTGAAGAGAAGGTACGTGAACTTGGCGATGGACGAGTGTACACTGGTAACCAAGCGAAGGAAAATGGGTTAGTAGATGAACTGGGTTCTTTAGATGATACGATTGCCTTGATGAAAGAAGATTATGAACTGGGTAATGCTGAAGTTGTAAAATATAATAACCCACTTGGTTGGGAAAGTGTATTTGGAATGTCTGTACAAAGCATTATTGGTAAAGATGAAGAATTAGTTAACATGCTAGAAATTGTTCAGGAATCTAATACACCAAGAGCGATGTATTTGTACTCTAATTAAGGAGGGCTTATTTTGAGTGAACATGTGATATATGCAAATGAGGCCCGTGTTTCGGAGCAACGTTATGCTGGGTTTTGGATGCGACTTTGGGCATTTCTCATTGATTTAATTGTTATAAGTAGCTTGAACGGTATTTTGCTTTCGCCATTTAAATTTGTCAACGAAGGTATTGCAATAAGTGTTGGGATATGGACGGTTCCCGGGATTGTTAGTGCCATTGTCTTTTATGCATACTTTGTATTGATGACAAAGTTTTTTGGACAAACTGTTGGAAAAATGATTCTTGGCATAAAGGTCGTTCGTGAAAATGAAGAGCCACTTAGATGGAGTGATGTTCTATTTAGGGAGCTGGTTGGCAGATTTATTTATCGAGCATTTTGGTTCCTAATGGTATTGTATATCATTGTTGGATTTATGGATGAAAAGCAAGGATTGCACGATATGATTGCAGATACAAGAGTTATATATGATAGATAGAAGGGAAGACACGGTTGATAAGGCCGTGTCTTCTTATCTTTTTAATAAGATAATATCTCAAGGGTAGTTTGGCAGTAATTTGAAGGGGAGGGAATCTAATACATAATTTCGTACTCAGTTCCCGGCTGAAATGAAGAATGAAACACTCCTATACATCGTTTCCCATCAAATCCGGACTGAAATAGAGTGGCTTGTAAGCTCGAAATATAGCGAATATCATGAAGTTTTGACAGGAGTATTGCTACTAGTAATTATCTGAATTAAAATAATAAATAGAATCTTATGTAGATAAAACAACAAACTATTTGGAGGAGTTGGGAGAGATGAACACAGATTCAAATGTTTTTGATGGACTCGATAGGTTACTTGAACGTGCCCGTAGAAATACATTAGGAGATCTACTGGCGAGAACAAGAGATAGGATGCCCGATAAATTTGCCCTTGCATATCGGGACAAGCGCTTGAATTACGAAGAATTAGATGACTTAGTGAATCAGACTGCCCAAGCTTTTCAAAATCAAGGAATGAAAAAAGGCGATATGATTACCGTCATGTCAAAGAATAGCTTAGATTTTGTTCTAGTTAATTTCGCTCTTGCTCGAATAGGAGCAGTTATGATTCCAATCAACTATATGCTAACACATGACGTTGTTGCTTTTATATTAGGGCATGCAGGAGCTTGTGGGTTAATTGCTTCGGGAGAATATGCACAAGTACTTGATCAGGCATCTAACGGGATGGATATACGCTTTCGTTACTTAATGGATATAGAAGAATCAGATATACTTGACGGAAGACTTGAAGAATGGATAGCGCTACGTGATATTCGTATGGACCAACCAACTAACTTCGTAGATGCTGATTTATCTGATGACGACTTGGCTCATGTTTTATATACAAGTGGTACTGAATCAAGGCCAAAAGGAGTTATGCTGACACATAAGAGTATTGTTAGTGAATATGTTAGTTGCATTGTGGATGGGAATATGGCTGAAGGTGATGTATTGATTCATGCTTTGCCAATGTATCATAGTGCTCAACTACATTGTTTCTTGGGTCCAAGCATCTATTTGGGGTCAAGTGGAATTATTCTTGATGGGGCTAGTCCGGAAGTGATTTTACGTACCATTGAAAAGGAAGGGGCAACACAGCTATTTTGTCCACCGACAGTTTGGATTGCCTTGTTAAGACATCCTGAATTTGATATGCGTGATTTATCAACTTTGGAAAAATGTTATTATGGTGCTGCAATTATGCCAATGGAAATATTGAAGGAGCTATCTGTTCGACTACCAAATGCGAGATTCTGGAATTTCTACGGGCAAACAGAAGTAGCTCCACTTGCAACTGCATTGCAACCTAAGGACCAATTAAGCAAACTTGGTTCTGCTGGAAAACCAACATTAAATATGCAAACAAAAATTGTGGATGAAAATGATCAAGAGGTTCCTTGTGGGGAGATAGGTGAAATTGTGCACCGTACACCCCATGCTATGAAGGGTTATTTATTTGATCCAGAAAAAACGGCAGAAGCATTTCGTGGTGGATGGTTCCATAGTGGAGACCTTGGTGTAATGGATGAAGAAGGATATATTACTATTGTAGACCGGAAAAAAGATATGATTAATACTGGTGGTGTCAATGTCTCCAGTCGAGAAGTTGAGGAAACAATTTACCAGCTAGAAGGGGTTTCGGAGGTTGCAGTAATTGGGATTCCTGATAAGTATTGGATTGAAGCGGTAACAGCGATTATTGTTGTGAAAGAAGGAACTAGCCTAATGGAAGAGGATGTAGTTGAATTTTGCCGTGATACGTTGTCTAAGTTTAAAGTGCCAAAATATGTTGCATTTGCTGATTCACTTCCTAAGAATCCAAGTGGAAAAGTGTTAAAGCGTGAGTTGCGTGATGAATATGAGGGGTTAGGTGAAGAAGAGTAAACGGAGTAAGGAGCGTGGACCATACATAATGGTCCTGCTTCTTTTTTTAGGAGGTATGTTTAATGTAATATAGAAAGGGTATATAACTTGTACCCCTATTTTTCTAAATACCTAGGATTATTCTCATTAACACGCTGAGGTGAATACAGATAATAACCCATATTACGAACGTTTTAGAAAAAACTAGCATAATTTGTTAATGGGAAACGCAACTTTATTAAAGACAATATCAGATTTATTTTTGACAAATTCTCTATGATCAATTTGGATAAACCACTCCATTTTAGTAATAATAATAAATGGAGGTGTCCTAATTGGCAGAAAAAAGTGATGTTTGGAGTAAGAAACGTGCTGTTTCAAGTGTTAATCCTCAAGGTCTAACTGAAGAAACCGCAGATCACCGTCCTAAGTCGCAGTTGGAAGATCGAGCAAAGAAAAAGAATACTAAAGTTTAAAGCAGGTGAGGACAATCGACGATACACTTCTATACTTACGTGAATCATTATCCAATTACGAGGGTAATGAGTGGAGTCAGTCTATTCATCAAAAACTACAAAATAAGGACTATCAAAGTGAAGAAGAATTTGTTGAGGATTTAGACGATAGGGAAATGCAGTATTTAAACAAAATCCTAGAACGTGAAATTGGCTATGCTGAAAATGTTCAAGATGATCTTCGGGTCGAGCAGTTACGTGAAGTATATGAACTCATCTTTTAGTAAGCATAGGATGAATAGCCTATTTTAGTCAATTGGATAACATTGGCATTGATATTTTGCAACCAAAATAGTAATATAAGAGTACAAGCTACGATGTACGTATTTTACTAAGTTTTAACCTCTAATGTAATAATAGGGAGTTTTAAATTGAAGCTCTAATGCCGTGCCGCTTGAATTAGCGGAAGGCAGGAAGGTTTCTGCGAACACCCACTTAGTGAAGTGGTGGTTTAAAACTTTTTATGACAAATACGGCATAGGTGGCTCTTACTAAAGAATTAAGCCGACCAGTTTCCTACGGGAGACTGGTCATTTTTGTTTACAATTCTTTAATGTTGTTAGGTAAGGTTTCTGTTGTGATCCAATCTTTTACCATTTTGTTAAAAAAATCCGGATTGGCTAATGAGATACCGTGTCCAACATTTGGAATGATGATTCCCGTGCTATTAGAATTTTTTTGTATAAGTTCAATGCATGACCTATGCATTATTTTCTTTTCCTTTTCTCCGACTGTGACAAGTAGTTTAGTTTTTGTAACAGAATACTGTCCGGGAACATGAAAGGACATATTTTCTTTCATAACCTGCATGAAAGTATCTAATGTAATTTCCTTACTTTCTTTATAATAAAATTCGAATTGCTTTTCTTGTATGTATAGAACCTTTGATTGAAGCTTTGCGAATGATCTTAATTTAGTCAGAGGAAAGGATAATTTGAACAACGGCTTTAGTATGTTGAAGCTAGATTTCATTGGTTTCGCAAGAGCACTATTGATCACTGCATAGTTAATTAACTCCGGAGCTAAACTTAACATTTTAACTAGGATTTGAGCTCCTAAAGAGAATCCGATTACTATAACTGGTTCTTGAGATCTCTTGTGATTGATCAATTCCATTATCTTTTCTGCACTATCTTTTATTGAAAAATGTTCATGCTTACTTAATCCGTGCCCTGGTAAATC
This sequence comes from Paucisalibacillus globulus DSM 18846, assembly GCF_000482485.1. Lineage (GTDB taxonomy): Bacteria > Bacillota > Bacilli > Bacillales > Amphibacillaceae > Ornithinibacillus > Ornithinibacillus globulus. Next base: position 12,425 of record NZ_AXVK01000001.1, read on the forward strand.
TGGAACTAAACAATGATAACTTGAGGAAAAATACTTAATTTGTTCATCCCACATCCAGCCACTCACTCCACCACCGTGGAGAAATACCATCAGTGGTACATTTTCTTTCCCATATTCTTTATAGTCCAATTTGATGTCCACCTTCACAAATTTACTACTCTTATCTTATCATAGTTCTCTGAATAGTAAGTGATAAGTAAAATCTTTCAAGTGGTATTCGTTTTTAGTATTTTAAGTTATCTTCATAAACATATATGATTAAATTAATAAGGGAGGGGATTGGATGAATTTTCATTATGAACAATTGGACCATGTACAGTTGGCTGCTCCAAAAGATGGGGAAGAAGAGGCACGCAAATTTTATGAGGGCTTACTTGGTTTTTCCGAAATAGAAAAGCCAGAGAATTTGAAAAGGCGTGGTGGGGTTTGGTTTTCAAATGGTGTCATTCCCATTCATATTGGAATTGAAGAACCTTTTCAACCGGCAAAGAAAGCACATCCAGCAATTAGAGTAAAGGATATTGAGGAAATGAAAAAGTATTTGGATGAGAAACGAGTCGTGTATCAAGTGGATATGGAACTCCCTGGTGCAAATCGATTTTATTTGTATGATCCATTCGGAAATCGGTTAGAGTTTTTAGAGTGGGAATAAGAACAAAAGCGCAAGAGCCCGGTTAGCGACGTATGGACTGCGCCCTGCCATGCAGGGTGGGACTGCGTTGCCACGCAAAGTGGGGGATTTAGCAGTCCATTCCCCGTAGGAGATAAAGGAAACAAGACGAATGAAGAGAGTCGATGTTGACTTATCGTACGGAGGTGAAGGAAGTCCAATAGTCGCTGGGTGCTGGAGCTGGACGTGGCCATTCCTGATTAATTATCCACAGGCAGAGACTTTTATTATTTCCTAAATAATAAAAAAGGGATTTCTCTTTATATAATGAGAAATCCCTTTTTACATGGTAGAATTATTAGAAAAGTTACTATTATTTGCATTATCAGGGGGAAATATGTTGAAGAAGAAATTAGGAGTTGTCCTGGGGAGTATTGTAGGATTATTTATTATTGGACTATTCATAGGAGGGAATTATTTTTATAGTGAAGGCATAAAGCGTGGTACCGAAGTAGAATTACATAGTGAATCGGAAACAGTAAATGCTGCAGCAAGTCAAACCGATCTATCTATCATTGAAGAAGCAGAAAAATGGTATTCCAATCAGGACCCGGAAATCTTGGAGATTCTTTCCTATGATGATTTACGATTAAAGGCTGGATTTTTTGAAAATGAAATGGATACAGGGAAAGTTGTAATTCTTGCTCATGGCTACCGTGGGAACCGAGATCATATGGATGATTTGGTGAAATTTTATTATGATCAAGGTTTCGATGTATTAATGCCTGATTCCAGAGGTCACGGGGAAAGCGAAGGGGATTATATTGGCTATGGTTGGCATGATAGACTTGACTATGTAAAGTGGATTGATTTACTAATTGAAAAGCACGGTGCAGAGCAAATAGTATTACATGGAAATTCAATGGGGGCTTCTTTAGTACTAATGACAAGTGGGGAAGAACTGCCGGACAAGGTAAAAGGTATAGTTGCTGATAGTGGTTATACAATGGTTAAAGAAGAGTTGAAACATCAATTAAAACATTTATATCACCTACCTGCATTTCCAATCTTAGATGTTACTAGCATGATTACCAAGGTTCGAGCAGGCTATTTCTTCGGTGAAGCTTCAGCAATTGAACAGGTAGAAAAGAATACAAGACCATTATTCATTATCCATGGTGACGCGGACGAGTTAGTACCAACCGAAATGGCATATGAACTATACGAGGCTGCGGGTGGAGAGAAGGAACTTTGGATTGTGCCAGATGCTGGACATACAAAGGCATATTCTATTGCTACAGAGGAGTTTCAGGAAAGATTACAAGAGTTTATTGATAAAATTATGGAAAACTAGTGGAAGCTACTTTTGGGCAACGCTATCCTATGATATTTGCTAGTTCTATTTAATTATTTGTTGTTGGGTTGTGAAATCTTTTTCTAGAAGTGGGATTTTGCAACGTTAAAAAAGCTATGAATAAAAACATATGGAGGATCACATGGTAATCAAAACGATAAGACTTGCAACAGAAAAGGACGCAGCGGAACTCTCTAGACTAAATCAAGAATTTAATGGTGGAGAAAGAGTAAATCCCGATATGATAAGGGATAGTATGCGGAACAACGATGAAATAATTGTAGTAGCAACACTAAATGATAGATTGGTAGGTTTTGCATGTGCACAAAGTGTTCAGTCCTTCTGTTATGCGAACGGACATGGTGAAATTACTGAGATGTATGTGGAAGAAAATACAAGACGAATGGGGCTTGCGAGCTTGATGATAGCTTTATTAGAGAAAAAGCTTGTTGAACGTGGAGTTACAAGTATAAGGATATTGACCGGAAAGAGAAATAATGCAGCAATTCATACATATTTGTGTAGTGATTACAACATGGAAGATGAGGTTGTTCTTGAAAAGAAAAAGTTGGGGATGAAAGAATTAGGGATTTGACTACACAAGGACATTCTGATAAGAGACAAATAACTAAAGTCTTATTAGAAGAAGATATCGACACTGTTATCTCCAGTCCATACAAACGGGCAGTCTTAACTGTACAGGAATTAGCAGAACGACTGGGACAAAGAGTTTTGGTTATTGAAGATCTTAAGGAGAGAGTGTTTATTCGAGAGGAAAAGCGAATAGATGATAAGGAATTATTACCATTAATACGGACATCATTTTCTGACCCGAATTTCAGTTTTCCTGAAGCGGAGTCAAATAAGGACTGTCAGAGAAGAGCTATGGAGATAATAAAAGGAATACTAAAAATATATCGTGGTCAGAAGGTAGTAATAGGAACTCATGCAGTAATCATGACATTAGTGATGGGGTATTATGATAGTAAATATGATTTAGACTTTTTACTCCATATATCAAAACCAGATATTTACAGAATGGAATTTGATGGGGAAGAATTAGTGAAAGTTGATCGATTATGGAGATTTGCATAGCGAAAATGTCGTTGATAGTTGTCCTAAGGATCCTATTTTCGGTTTAATATAATTCGATTAGGTATAATAGAATTCAAATAGAGGGAAATGGTAAAGTAAAGGGTAATTATCGGAATTTATTAAAAGGAGTGTACCCATTATGATTGGAGTCGAAATCGATTTTGTTGTTTCGGATAGCTTAAAAGCATTGGAATTATATGAAAAAATATTTGAAATTGAACGTGTTGAAGTTTCGGATTTACCAAGAGGGGAAAATGAAGCGGTCTTTATTCTTTACGGTGCGCGCTTTCACATGTTAGATGAAAATCCAACATTCGAGCTGATAGCGCCAACCCAAGACAATCCAAAAACAGTTTGGTTCAATATTTCTGTTCCAGATATTAATGAAACTTATAATAAAGCAATGAGTTTGGGTTGTATAGAGATACAACCAGTTACTGATTTACCTGATTACGGAATTTCAAACGCAATGTTTATGGACTCTTTTGGTTATATTTGGATGTTACACCAGATACACAAAGTAGTAAGTCATGAAGAACGTATACGCCTTTGGAAGGAAAAAAATGACAAGTAATCTCTAAAATACTTATTCAACTAATTGATACCTTTTCAAGAACAAATGCGGAAGTGCCCGGTTAGGGACTACGGACTGGACTGAGCCGGAGGAGATAAAGGAAACACGTCGACCGTAGGGAGTCGGTGTTGACTTATCGTGTCATGAGGTGAGGGAAGTCTCGCTAGTCCCTGGGCGCTGAGTGAGACGTGGCCGTTAAAATAGTGATATCCACAGGCAGTTACTTTTATAATTTCCTAAGCAAAGATAAAGGGGCCGCTTGGGCCCTTTTATCTTTGGATTGCTTTTTTAACAAAATACTCCATCACCAATTCATTTTCTAGCAAATCTTCGGTTAAAAGAAATCCAACTTTTTTATAAAAGTCAATCGCTCCCTTATTTTCCGGGACGACGGATAAACGAATTCGCTCACAATCATCGTGTTTTGCAATCATCTCAATTAATGCTTTCATGGCAAGGATTCCATAACCATTACCTTGGAATTGTTCTCCAATCATAAATCGTGGAATCCAATGTTTATCTTCGGTATCATTATCAGGAATATATTCAATAGCAGCAACTCCAACAACGGTATCCTCGTGATAAATAGCATAGGGTGTGAAGGTTTTGTCGACATAGGCCCAGGCGATGGTTGCAATATTACGAGCTACAAACTCCTTTTGATCCTCTGAAACTTCTAAACGAACACAATCTCTAATATTATCTTGTGTTACTGCTTGGATATTTATTGTCATTTTCATTCTCCTACTCTATTAAATAAGTAACATTATTCCATTTGTCATGCCATTTTTTCTTCTGCAAACGATGATAATAGATTTTCATTCTTTCTTCAGATTCTATAAAGTAAGGGGTTGGACGAACGATCATGTTCAAGACATCTTCTAGGCCATGTGGAGCTGTCAATTTGAGTTCCTCATTTTCATCTAGCTTAATTCCTAAAGCAGTTACTGTCTCAGGAAACTTGGAAATAGCATCAATTGTATTTTTATAGGGTTCTAATCCATTGATATGATGCATTCGAGCTTCGTTTTTTACTGACCATGGTATGTTTGGAAAGTTACTTTTAAGTTTTTGTTCGAACTCTTTTTCCATGGTCTCTTCCGTATGGAGTGGGTCAAAATATACGACATCTATATCATCAGTCGGGGTTGGGTGAGAAAACCCATGTAGTACGTCCCAAATTTTGGAACGAACGAATCCTGCACAAATCCACCAGTCTGGCAGATTTAACGTTTGGACAGCTCTAAGAATAGCTATCATTTGCTTATCATTATTAAAGAGTTCTATGATATTTTGTTTATTTCTAAGCATCTAATTTCCCCTCTTATTCATTCAAACTAGTGAATCATATTGCCTTTAGCACTACAAGTTAGAGACAGCGTTAATATTGAATTTCTTTAATTCTCGAACTACACGAGAAATAGGTAGACCAACAACATTATAGTAATCACCAATTATTTGTTTTACCAGGATAGCTCCATTACTTTGAATGCCGTATGCCCCAGCTTTATCGAACGGATCATTACTCAATATATAATCATTAATTTCTTCAGTGCTTAGCGGCCAAAATTCTACAATAGTTTTTTCTACAAATGATAGTTGCTTATCTTTTGAGTGGATAGCTACTCCTGTATATACTTCATGTTTTTCACCACTTAAATTAGATAGTATGTTAAAAGCTTCTTCATAATTTTTAGGCTTTCCATAAATGTCTCCATTATATGCCACAATAGTATCTGCTGCTAAGATTACATCATGTTGGTTCGTTAACTCAACATGCATTGCTTTATGTATGGCAAGTTGCTCTGCTTTTTTGGCTGGATTATTTGTGATTATAACAGATTCATCGATACCTTTTTTTTGGATAACAAATGGAATTTGTGCTAGTTGTAATAGTTCTTTTCTCCGTGGTGATGTAGAAGCTAAAATTAATTCAGACTTCAAGTGATACCCTCCTTTATAAACTAACATAAACTTTTCTTACATTTAGTATACTCAAATGAGCGTCATTATGAAAATAAGGTTATAGGAAGATAAACTTACTATGTACATAATCGACAAACTTTGATATTTTAATATTAATGTTATTTACAGAGGGAAAAGGGGGAGTAATGTGGAGACACAAGAAACAAATGGAAAAGCAGTTGCTGCTTTAGTACTGGGGATTTTGTCTGTGGTAATTCCTTATCTTGGATTGATACTAGGAATTGTTGGACTAATTTTGGCAAGTGGCAGCCTAAAGGAAATTACTGTAACTAATCAGGGCGGTAGAGGCATGGCAATAGCTGGGAGAGTAACAAGCATTGTCGGTGTTTGTATTTGGGGAATTCTTATTGTCTTTATTATTCTTGGTTTGATATTATTTGCTTCAGATCCATATTATTGGTATTAATTCAATTTCGTTTTGTTCTTAGGAGACCTCTTTGTGGGGTCTTCTTAAATTTGTTAATGTTTGACAATTTAATGGTGTTTGGAAACCGTTGAAAAAGATTAGATAAGCCTTTATATAAACCAAAAAGGGAGAGGATAAAATGGTAAACGTATTATTTTTTGCTTATCCAATGTATGCAGATTTTGAAATCGGACATACACTTTTCTTTCTACGGAAGCTTGGAAAGGCTAAGGTGACAACAGCTACTGTAGATGGAGAACCGGTTGAAAGTCTTGGTGGCCTTATTACACATGCACAAATAGCCATATCTAAAGTGAATCCTCTAGATTATGATTTATTTCTTATTTCAGGTGGAGATGGGGTTTCGCAGGTTTTAGAGAATGTTCAATTACAAAGAATTCTACAGGAATTTAACCATTATGAGAAACCAATTGCAGCTATATGTGCCTCTTCTACACTGCTTGGGAAGGCAGGATTATTATCAGGTGAAAAATTCACATGTACTCCAAATACATATGAATCGTTTAAGGATGTTTTTATCGGTGCAGAATATACAGGAAATCGAATAGAAGTTGTGGAGAACATCGTCACCGCTAAAGGAACAGCATTTCCAGAGTTCACATTAGCAGTAGCAGATCAATTAGAATTATGGAATAGTGAAGATCAGCGGGAAGGTGCAATGAAATTTTGTAAGGGAGAAGTTTAAATCAAATGCCTGAAAAAATTGTAGGACTTCCACCAGTGATTAAAGAGAATTCAAAGGTATTAATTTTAGGTTCTATGCCAAGTGTACTTTCACTTACGCATCAAGAATATTACGGGAATCCCCGTAATCATTTTTGGAAGATTATCTTTGGATTATATGACAGAACAACTGTAGAGAATTATGAGGATAAAATTGAATTTATAAAAGAAAAGGGAATTGCACTATGGGATACAATTGGGACCTGCTATCGGGATGGGAGTTTGGATTCGGCCATAAAGGGCGAAGAGCCAAATGATATTCCAAGGTTGATTAATGAATTCCCCTCGATACGACTTATTGCTTGTAATGGAACAAAATCCTTTCATACGTTGAAAAAGTACTATTTGCCGGAGTCGCTATTCAATATACCGGTAATTAAGCTTCCATCTTCTAGTCCCATCCCTGGAAAATTTAATAAAAACTTGGAAGAGAAGCTTGAGATATGGAAGCAGATAGTAAGATATTTATAGAAAAAAATGTAATTTTCAAAAAAGTATTGTATGGGACATAATTAATTCGGTATAATTGAATTTGGGAGAGTCGTTAGCTATAAGTAGGGTGAGTCGTAAGCTGCAACTTACGACTCGGACAATTTCGTAGGCTGCGGCGACTTCCTTTCTTGGTGAAAAAGGTAATTATCCTGGTTTCATGTGAGATTCAGGGTGATTACTTTTTTTCACGGGTGTTCACAACTAACAATACAAGTGTTGAGAACATAATCATTAGCTCAATGGTCTTGTCAATTGGGATCACAAGCTTCAGCCCCTTTCATGGGGGATTTTTTTGAAGCCGCCACTATCTCCAATTTCCTCAGTCGGTTCTCAGCCTACAGTATTGTCCACCTTATTATACTACATATGAAGGGGTCTCGTATCGAGATTATTGCGAAATGGTAAAATATTCTCATAATTTTAGTTTGCTACTCAAAAATACCTACCCATATCGTTATTCATAGAAATTTGTCGTGTGAGGGGCTATAGGGCTAGTGCTATTTTAAAGGAAAAATAGAACAGAAAATAAACTGGGAGATGGGTTTTATGAAGAAAGTGATCTTAGCTGGAGGAACAGGATTTATTGGGAAATATTTTGAGAATAGATTTAACAAGCTCGGGTATACTGTCTTGATCATATCTAGGCAGAGAGAGCACATTACTTGGGATGATAAACAAGGAATAATTGTGGCACTTGAAGATGCTGAAATGGTCATTAATCTCGCTGGTAAATCAATTAACTGTCGATATAATGAAAAGAATAAACAAGCAATTATCGATTCAAGAATTACAACAACGAAGATACTAGGAGAGTGTATTTTAGCTTGTAAGCACCCACCAAAGGTTTGGATGAATTCGAGTACGGTAACTATTTATCGAGATGCTGATGATCGACCGATGAGAGAGACTGATGGTGAAATTGGTACAGGCTTTTCAGTCGACGTTGCCTCTAAATGGGAGGAAGAATTTAATAAATTTGACTTGCCTAACACAAGGAAAATTGCCCTTCGTATAGCTATTGTGTTAGGAAAGGAGGGTGGTGCGTTTACCCCTTATCGAAATTTAGTAAAGTTTGGGCTTGGTGGAAAGCAGAGTAATGGTAAGCAAAAAATAAGTTGGATTCATATTGAAGATTTATTCCGGATTGTTCATTTCCTTCAAAATAGACCAGATCTAGAAGGTACATTCATTTGTTCTTCTACAAATCCGATAAGTAATGAAGAATTCATGAGGTCAATTCGAAAGTGCATGGGGAAGAAAATTGGAATACCTGCGTCAAAATGGATGATAGAGTTAGGGGCATTTGTAATTAGAACAGAATCGGAACTGGTTTTGAAGAGTCGTTGGGTGCTTCCTGAAAGGTTAAACCAAGCTGATTTTGATTTCATCTATAAAGAATTAGATAGTACGTTGAAGGATATTATTTGAGGATGGAAAGCGTGTCACTCTACATTAATGGCTAATGTAGGGTGACACGCTAAAACTTATGTTTATAATTGTTAATAATATTGAACCCCAAAATTACCCACAACTACTGAGGCAATTTTACTTTTTAAAAATACTTTGTCATTTATGTTAAAGGTACTAGAGGTTTCATCAGTCACTTCCTTTTTTATTAAAACCAATTTTTCTTTATCGATAGTGTATGTTTCATGATAGTTATTCGTATAGTGTATAGCTACTTCGATCCCTTCTTCCATAATTCTTTCCTCCTTACTATGATATTAGTTACAAATATAATACTATGCTTTTTAAAGATTACTTGGTGTGGATTTTTTCTAAGCAACTTTCACTAATTTATTTTTATATGCTTGCTACTATCATCTTTATAGTTATGATAGAAACGAACCATGGGACCGAGGGTATCTTTAAAATCTGGACAATTAATATCGGATCCTTCTAAGTCATGTAAAGCTTGACTACAGTCATAAGAAGAATGGATTGTAAAGTAATCCATTGCCTCAGCCTCAGCTTGTAACCACTTCCTTATTGCTTTTATTCGTAGGGATGCTTTTGTTGCTGAAAGTGGGACTCGACCTTTTGGTTTTCTTCCTAAGTATTCCTCTGTAAGCATCATTTGGAGTTCCCACATCCTATAGGGTTTCGGGTCAGTTAAGTGATAAACTTTACCTTCCCCGACTGGATGGATTGCTAGATAACTAGTTGCTTCCAACACATAATCAGAAGGGACAAAGTTTCCTTCTGCCGTTCCTTTTCCGAAATAAGGAATTACGGGTAAGAACTTTAATTTTTCCAATACATTTAACTGAAAATATAGTCCATCAAATTTTATCGTTTCACCTGTTTTAGAGTGGCCTTTTACGACTCCTGGACGAATAATTGTTGTTGGAATCGTTTCTATTTTATCTTGAACAAGGATTTCTGCTAAGTATTTAGTATGTTCATAATGATTTCGGAATTCTTGTCCTTTTTTTAGTTCGTGCTCGTAGATGTTTCCTTCGCGTTTTCCGGAAACATATGCAGTACTGTAGTAAATGTATCGTTTAAGATTATTGAGGTTGGATAACCAGTTGTTTACGTTCCTTGTGCCATTAACATTCACTTCATAAGCAATATCCTTTGGAACTGCTAAATCATAGATGGCGGCTAGGTGAAAGACGTGGGTGACTTGTTCCTTCAAGGGGTCCATTCTCTCTAATTCTAGTCCAAGACCTTCTTTAGTTATATCCCCAATCACGATAGTAAACTGCTTCCTTGTTAGCCCGGCTTGGTTAATAATCTCTTCTAATGTAGTTTCGGCTAGTGACTTTTGACTAGGTAATATTAATAAATATATATGTTTTATATTCTTTTGGTGGTCATGTATCATCTGTTTTATCAAACTTGAAGCAAGAAACCCTGGAAATCCGGTAATAAAAAATGAATAATACATTATAATTCCTCCTTATCTATTTTAATTCGACAAATACATGCAAAATTCCTTTCTGGGCAAATTTTACAATTTAATAATTCTGGTCTATGTTAAAATTATAGTAATTATTTATAATATTATAAGACTAGGAAAGTAGGGTATTATGAAAAAATTTTGGTTTCGTTTTATCATGTTTGTTGCATTATGGTCCTATTCCATTATTCAATACAGTGATAATTATGGATTAAGTGTTTTGTTTTTTGCAGCGACATTGGGCGTATTCTTTTTTTTGTCCTTACAGCAGGCCTTTATTTCTTTATACATACTTTTATCGTTTTCTATCGTAGTGCATGATTTATTGGTCACTGAGGGAAATCTTTTAACTATTATTCTATTATTTTATGTATCTATCATTGCATCTTTACGACTACAGGAAACTAAGTTAAAAGTCTATCTGATTGTTAATTTTATTCTCTCCATCACTATCGGCTTTTATCAGGGATATACTATCATTGGACTGACGCTCATTATGGTAATGCTTTATTTTCTAATTTTGGCATTGAATGAGTCTAATGTATCGTTAACAGAGCAACGTAAGCTATATGAACAATTATTAGGGGAATATCGCAAGCAAAAAAGGGTTGTATTACTAGCGGAACAAGACGCGAGGACAGAAGAACGGAATAGAATTGCACGAGATATTCATGATTCTGTAGGGCATCGATTGACGGCATTAATTATGAAGCTTGAAATGTTAGCAATTCAAACGAAGAATGAGGATTATCGTGATTTAAAGAAAATGGCTGAGGAGAGTTTAGGGGAGACACGACATGCGGTAAAAGCTCTGCAATCTAAAGATAGTGAGGGAATTGCTACGGTTGTGAATCTCATTAGGCGCCTTGAAGCAGAGAGTCAGATAGTTGTTCAGTTTACCATCAAACAAGGGGTACTAACTGTTCCTTTATCGAATCAAAATAGTGTGGTTTTATATCGCGTTATTCAGGAGGCGTTGACGAATGCTATGCGTCACGGTCATTCAAGAGAGGTACGGGTAATCCTAGGAAAATCAGCTATCGGCAATGTAACGTTTGAGGTATCGAATACTATTTATGAGAAAAAGCCTTTTGAATTTGGGTTTGGTTTAACGAATATGAAAAAAAGAGTAGAAGAAATAAATGGTCGATTGGATGTATATCAAAAAGAAAGTAGCTTTACCATTTCTGGTATTATTCCAACTGTGAATGGGGGATAAAGTATGTGGAAAGTACTATTGGTTGAAGATCAAGCTATTGTGAGGCAGGGCTTGAAAGTGATTCTTGAACAAGATGAGGATATTAAGGTAACGCATGAGGCTAGTAATGGTGCGGAAGCAATTGAAATCTTACAAAAGTATTCTATTGATTTCGTCATGATGGATGTTAGAATGCCCGTAATGAACGGCCTTGAGGCTACAAGAATAATCAAAAAACAGTGGCCGGCTGTGAAGATATTAATTTTAACTACATTTAATGATGATGAATATGCCATGCAAGCTTTAAAAGAAGGTGCAAATGGTTTTTTATTGAAGACTGCAGATTCAGGAAAGTTAATTGATGCTGTTTATAGTTGTATGAGTGGTGGTCTAACAATCCATGATGAGGTGGCGGCAAAAGTGTTGCCTAGGTTGCTTCGACGGGAGAAAAAGGAAACTGTATCTGTTTATTTATCTCCTAGAGAATTATCCATCACGAAGTTAATAGGTGAGGGAAAAACAAATAAAGAAATTGCAGACGAGCTTTATTTATCGATTGGAACTGTGAAAAATCATTTGACTCAAGTGTTACAAAAAACTGGATTACGAGACAGAACACAACTAGCAATCTATGCTGTTAAGCATGATATATGAAAGGTACAGAAGCAAGGCTTCGATAATTTGTAATATCTAGGACCTAAAAGAAGTACTTTTATCCTTTATACTTACATTAAGAAACATAAAATAAGAAGGTGTTCTAGATGCTTGACATTATGTTAGAGGAATTTCCGTTTTCCTCCCTTTGGAATTCAGGAATATTTCTTTTTCTAGCGTTTACAGTAATTATCTATTTATTTATACTACCACAGGAGAAGGACCATCCACTATGGAAACAGATTGTATTCTTCCTTGGACTTGTTGTCGTATTCATTGGTGCAGCTAGTCCATTAAATATTATTGGTAGAATTCAGTTTAGCGCACATATCATACAGGTTGTTTTGCTAGTATTGATAGCTCCACCATTGTTAATAATTGGGATGAAGCGGAAAATTATTGTTCTAGCTTTACAGGTTAAATTTCTCGCTAAACTAATTAATTTTATCATTAAACCATATTGCACGATTGGATTATTCTTTTTGGCTTTATACGGCTACCATCATCCACCAATCTTTGATCAGGCAAGAGTTGATTTGTACGGGAATTATTTGTATTTATTCCTGTTATTTATAACTGGTATTCTATTATGGATACCAATTATCTCAAAGAAAGCGACTCTAAAGTCAACTACCATGTATCATCTGATATGTATGGCTTTAATCTTGCCACTTGGTGGTATATTAGTTTTATCAAAAGAAATTCTTTATCAAGCCTATACCGATTTAACAACATTTACGCAGGCATTAGAGGTTTGTCTACCGGCAGGTGAAACACTCTCACCTGAATTAGTGTTGCTACTCTTACCATTTGAACCTGTCGCAGAACAGCACATCGGTGGAATTGTTTGGATAATATCAGGACTCATTATCTTGATGATTTCTTTATTTGCAAAAAGAAGAATGATAACTAAATAACATAAAGAGCCCCTCTTTACATAGAGGGGTTTTTTGTGTGCTGCAACTTACTGAATAATAAGTGACTCTAGTCATGTCTTAAAACCATACTTTCATGACTCCGGATAGTGTTTATACGATATAAACTATCCTATTCTAATAGTAGGAGGGGATACGAATGATTGAATTAGTGGATTTAACAAAGAAATTTAAACAAATGTATGCAGTGAAAAATTTAAATATGTTTATTGAACGTGGAGAGATTGTTGGTTTATTAGGACCAAATGGTGCGGGGAAATCGACTGCGATATCGATGCTCTCATCTCTTGTTGAGCCTACAGGAGGGGATGTGCGATTTGACAATAAAAGTATTTTAAAGAATCCAGCAGCCTTTCGTAAAATTGTTGGTATGGTACCACAAAATATTGCATTATATACGGATCTTACTGCTGAAGAAAATTTGTTGTTTTTCGGGAGAATCTATCGATTAGGGGGGAAGGAATTAAATAGGAAAGTAGATGAAGTGCTAGAACAAATTGGGCTTACTGACCGTAGGAAAGATGTGGTGAAGAATTTTTCTGGTGGAATGCAGCGAAGACTTAATATTGGTGTCGCGATGTTACACGATCCGGAAATGCTTATCATGGATGAACCAACCGTTGGCATTGACCCGCAGTCTAGAAATTATATTCTAGAGACAGTGAAGCGGCTTAATGAAGAAAGAGGTATGACTGTATTGTATACAAGTCATTACATGGAGGAAGTAGAGTTTCTTTGTGATCGTATCTATATTATGGACAAAGGGAATCTTATTGCATCTGGTACAAAGGATGAGATTAAACAAATACTTTCTTCTGAGAAAACAATTTTAATTAGAGCGGATAGAATAAACGGGAAATTTGTTGAAGCATTAGAACAACACTCATTGATCAATCGAGTAACTATTGGAGAAAAAGAAGTTACCATTCTCGTTCCTCGCGAAGCCAATGTCTTTTCTGAAATTATTAAACTAGCAGAATCTACTGGTCTTGAGTTACTTTCGGTTGATAATAAAACACCTACTCTTGAGGATGTGTTCTTACATTTAACTGGTAGAGCTTTAAGGGATTAGGGGTGATGGGAACATGATATGGCAAATTATAAAAAAACAGGGACTGTTATTTTGGCGTAACCCCCAACAGCTACTTCTTTTTCTTGCATTACCTATTATCTTAATTGCAATTTTAGGAGCTGCTTTAGGCAGTGACTTTCAAAATGAAAGTAGCCCAATTAAGATGAAGGTTGCATTACTAGAGCATGGAGAAGAACAAAAAGAAATAGAACAATTTCTTGCTGATTTGCATGAGAAACTTCCAACAGAAGCGGTCGTGGCGATTGAAAACACTATCGATACTATGGCACCTATTAGGAGTTTACGGTCTGTATTGGAAAGTGAAGAAGTTAGTAACTTTTTGGAGGTTAACCACTTCGGGTCATCCGAAAAAGAAGAAATAAAAGATGACGACTCCTATACCGCTATTATAGAGGTTCCTGAAAGCTTTTCTTATGATGTACTGGAATCGATAGTCCTAGAAAAAACAGAACCACCCACACTACTAGTAACCTATAACGAGGAACAACAGGTTAGAACAAGTATTATTTCTAACTTTCTTACTCAATTCCAAGAACAGCTTACAAAAGGAAGCTTTTTAGGCAAAAACGGTATTGATTTATATACAATTGAAATTCAGCCAATTAAGGGGCAAGTAATTTCTATTAATGAGAAAAATCCTGTATCGGCTAGTTCTTATTATACTATTGGAATGACGGTAATGAATGTCTTGTTCTTAGCAGGAGCAATTGCTTATTATGCATTTCATGAAAAGGAATTAAACGTTTTTAATCGGATTATTTTAGCAAATGTTTCCAGATGGGTTTATTTCATGGGAATTTTGACGGCGGGGACAATTTTTGCCTTTATTCAAACAATGATTATTTTTACTTTTTCATGGCTTGTTTATGGAATTAGTTTCCCGAATATCGTTGACTTCCTTATTGTTACATTTTCATTTTCTTTGTCAGTTGGTGGTCTAGCAGTTTTACTGTCAGCTTTAAGTTATCGACTAAATTCAGAGACTATTACAAACTTTTTTATGAATATTATTGCCACATTGCTTGCGGTACTTGGGGGAAGTTTTTATCCAATCGGGGATTTTTCACCATTGATTCAAACGATTGGGAATATGACCCCAAATGGTGCAGGATTAACAGCTTATTTAACCTTATTAAGGGGAGATGGTATTGCAGGAATCACCGATAATCTGATGTTTCTAGTAATGTTTTCGTTACTGACAGTCATCGTGGCAGCAATATGTTTTCCTAAGAGAGGGGTGGCTGCATGATTGGAATCTTATTAGCGAAACTAAAAAGCTTTATTCGTAATCCTTGGACCTTTCTAATTTTCACAGGCATGTCGATGTTTTTTGCTTTTATATTCGGAGGAGCAAATGTTGATAAAGCTTATGTTCCTATCCATGCTGTAAATGATGAGATAAAAGATTCCTTTATTGGTCAGCAAATTGAGGAACAGGAAGGTTTCCAATTTAGTTGGATGACAGAAGATGAATTAAAGGAAAAGATTGAGACAGGAAATGCTGAAATAGGTGTTATTTTACAAGAAAATGATTTTAACATTATCGTTGGGGTAGATTCCTTTAATACGAGTTTGGTACAACAAATCATTTTAGGTATATATCATGAAAAAAAAGAACGGGAACAAATTCTATTAGCTGCAGGACAGGATGTTTCTGATAAAGGAAATATTTTAAGTGAAATGGATCAAGTGATGGAGAGGCCAATTTTTAATCTTGAATCAGCAAGTTTTCGAGGAGAAGGTGCTTTTGTATATGATAATTCCTTACACCGCATATTTGGCTTTTCGTTATTCTTTGTCATTTACACAATTGCTTATAATGTTTTACCAATTCTAACCGAAAAAAGAGATGGTATTTGGGACCGAATGATTTTATCTCCTCTAAAAAAATCAGAAATGTATGTAGCCAATTTATTATATAGCTTCATTACAGGATACTTTCAAGTTCTTGTTATTTTTTCAATGTTCCGTTATGTTATAGGGGTAGATTTTCATGGACGATTTCTTGAAACTTTATTACTCCTCATCCCGTATGTATTTTCTGTTGTTGCACTCACTATTCTAATCTCTGCAATTGTCAAGAATTCACAACAGTTCAATGCTGTTTTACCGTTACTTGCAGTGAGTATGGCAATGATTGGTGGTGCCTATTGGCCAATCGAAATTGTCGAATCGAAACTATTACTTATGTTGGCAAAAATAAATCCACTAACCTATGGAATGGAAGTATTACAAGGGGCGGCAGTTTATGGATATCCATTAGAGGAGCTATTGTTTCCAATTAGTATCCTGATATTAATGGGCGTTGTTATGACGGGACTAGGAATTCATTTAATGGAGAGAAGGCATATTTGATCGGATTGCTTGTTAGAAAAAGTCACCATCTCATAATAGATGGTGGCTTTTCAAATATCTACCAATGAAATAGTGTGAAAATTTTTAGTATAATAGTATTATAGATTACAACACGAGCAGCATCCTAGGGGGAAGAAAGGTGAAGAAAAAGATACTAAAAATTGTAGCAGGATTTTTTGTTGTCCTGTTGATTATAGATGTTATTGCAAGCTTTTATTTTTATGACTTGGCTATTAATCGCGGACCAAAGGATTTCCTAAGTGGTAATAAAGATTTGGAAGTATCAGCTGAAACCATGGAGGTTTTGCTTGAAGGCGGTTGGCGTGATTGGGTTGCCAATCAGGAATTTGAACATATAGAAATGACCTCAAGAGATGGATTACTCCTTCAGGGGTATTTCCTCGAAGCGAAAGAACCAACAAATAAACTAGTTATAGCTGCACACGGATATCTTGGTCGTGGAAGTGATATGGGTTTATATGGTCAATATTATTATGAGGAATTAGGCTACAATTTCTTTACTGCTGATTCCCGCGGACATGGAAGAAGTGAAGGGGACTACATCGGTTTCGGTTGGCCTGATCGACTTGATTATGTCGATTGGATTAATGCCTTGATCGAAAAACTTGGAACAGATACGGAGATTATATTACATGGCCTATCCATGGGCGCTGCAACCGTCCTAATGACTGCTGGGGAAGAACTTCCGGATAATGTGAAATTAGTTATTGCAGATAGCCCATACACAAGTGTTTATGATTTATTCTCTTACCAGATTAAAAGAATGTTTAAACTCCCACCGTTTCCTTTTATTCACTCAACTAGTATTGTTACGAATGCTAAAGCTGGTTATTCCTTGACCGAGGCATCTGCCTTGAAGCAAGTGAAAAAAGCAGAAGTTCCTATTCTTTATATTGCTGGAGACGCTGATACATTTGTTCCGACAGAAATGGCTCATGAGCTTTATGAAAACACGAATAGTAAAGCAGAGCTTGTTACATTTGAAGGAGCGAATCATGGGGAGTCGTTTGTGATGGATGAGGAGAAATATATTCAGGTGTTGAATAAGTTCTTAGAAGACAATTTGGATAGATAGTTTAGCAATTTACTAGGGGATACGAATCATCAGATTTGTATCCCTATTTTATTAACTGGGGTATTTAAAACATTGCATGATCTGATTAGGCGGGTCCATGTTTTTCGAATTGGGCCCATGATCTGATTAGGCGGTATCATGTTTTCCCGAATTGGGCCCATGATCTGATTAGACGGTCTCATATTTTCCCGAATCGGGCCCATGATCTGATTAGGGGGGGTCCATGTTTTTCTGAATCGGGCTCATGATCTGATTAGGCGGTCTCATGTTTTTCCGAATTGGGCCCATGATCTGATTAGGCGGTATCATGTTTTTCTGAATTGGGCCCATGATCTGATTAGGCGGTCTCATGTTTTTCCGAATCGGGCCCATGTTTTCCTATTCATGAAACGCTGTATAATCACACAAGGGTTTCCAATAATGGAAATCAATAAAAACACGGGTGTCTCTAAAAATCAAGAGACACCCGTGTTTTTATTCTATAGATACTTCTCAAACCAATCACAAATATAATTTAATCGTTCTACACGCAGTTCAGGCTTACCACTTCGGCTTAACTCATGATTAGAACCAGGGAAGCGGACAAATTCAGTTTCTTTCTTTAGGTGTTTAAGAGTCACAAATAATTGTTCCCCTTGTTCGATAGGACACCTGTAATCATTTTCGCTATGCAAGATTAATAGTGGTGTTTCTACGTTACCTGCATATTTTAACGGGGAGATATCCCATAATGCTTCTGGGTCATCTAGTAAATCATGTCCATGCTGCCATTTGTTAAAGAAGTAACCAATATCACTTACACCGTAGAAGCTTAACCAATTACTGATAGAGCGTTGGGTAACAGCTGCTTTGAAGCGATTTGTATGACCAACTATCCAGTTTGTCATAAAGCCACCATAGCTCCCCCCAGTAACACCGAGACGATCTTTGTCGATAAAGTTAAATGTTTCAACGGCATAATCAACTGCAGACATTAGGTCACGATAATCTCCGCCACCATAATCGCCACGACAAGCATTTACAAATTCTTGTCCATAACCATGTCCACCACGTGGATTCGTGTAAAGAACAACATATCCTTGTGCTGCTAAAAGTTGCATTTCATGGAAGAATGTTTGACCGTACATCACATGTGGTCCACCATGAATTTCTAGAACCATTGGATATTTCTTTCCTTCCTCAAATCCATATGGACGTAAAAGCCATCCATGAACATCCCAACCATCTTCAGCTTTAAAGGAAATCGCTTCAGGTTCGCCTACCTCTACTTCATCAAGAAAATCTCTATTTGCATCTGTTAGTTGTGTTGCATGTAAAGATGCATCTAATAAATAGAAATTACAAGGATTTGTAGGTGTGCTTACACCAACAACAAAAGAATCTTTACTTGGGTCATAAGAGAATCCAAAAACATGGCTATCCATATTGTAACGTTCATTTAGTTCACCCTGCATCCCTACCTCATATAGGTTTGTTGCTCCCTTGTCAGATCCAATGAAAAATACACGGTTTTCATCTTGAGACCAGACAGGTCCATTCTCTGAAGAACCTAGGCGGGTATCCCCAGCAATCATATCTCCTATTTGAATATCCCAGCCTTCACTTAAACAAGTGTGTTCTCCTGTTTCCACATCATAAATATAAAGTTTGGTTAACGTTGCATTTAGGTATTCTTGTTTATGACCAAGATATGCAATTTTCTTTCCGCTAGGAGAGAAACTCGCAGTATAGTAAGAACCTTCACCATCTGTTAGTTTAGTAATTTCTTTAGTAGATACATCTAATGTATAAACATCACTTTTTAACTCATATTCTTCCTCAATGCTCAGGTTTGCGGAAAACAAAATAGTCGAACCATCAGGAGAAATATCTTGGAATCCGTGATGAAAATCTCCAGTAGTTAACTGAGTGAAAGTTTCTTTTTCCACATCATAAAGCACGATTTGTGATTTCTTTTCGTCTAAAAATCCTTGTGCATCTGATTTATAGCGTAAGTTTTTTACATGTAGTGGCTTCTTACCTTTTTCTTCTTTTTCTTTTTTCATTTCTTCTTTTGAAAGTTCCTTTTGAACGGTAACATCATCATCTTGTTCTAGGGAAGCGGTGAAGACGATGAACTTTCCATCTTTAGACCATTCTGGATTTACTGCACCATTTTTAAATGTAGTAAGCTGTTTAGCCTCACCACCATCAAGTGGAAGTAACCAAAGCTGTGGAATTCCACTGCGAGTAGATTGGAACACAACAGATTTTCCATTAGGTGAAAAACGAGGATTGCTATTTTTATCATGACCAAATGTCCATTGTTTTGAAGTCTCATCGTCCACACGTTGAACAAATAAATTAGATTCATATTCTTTCTGTTCATTTACATTTGTAGAAACATAAGCGAAAGCTGTACCATCAGGTGAAAACTGTGGATCGCTGAAAACATCAAGATTCATAAAGTCTTTAGTAGATATAGCGCGTTTAGCCATCTAAAAAACCTCCAAATATAAGTATTATTTTGAAAACTTGTTCTTATTCTAAACTATTTCGGGATGCGAAGCAATTAGAAAATGCTAGGTTTTTAGATTTTGTTTTAAACCAACTAAGAACGTGTTTAATTGCCTACGGTTTCTAAAAATATGTATAGCTTTATTGTTTAATTTTGCAAGTCTATCGTACGTTTTTGAAGCTTTATTTTTGTTGTGATTTTTGGTCCATAAAATAAATTCCCAATCTAATTTTTCTGGGCAATCTTTTCCGATATCTGGTCTTGATTTGTTTCGATACATGATACGTCTTTTAGTAATTCCATATAAACAGCGGAGAGTAGAGTAATTTAAGAAGATAATGGTATCGGCATCTTTCAGCCTTTTTGGCAATGTAATACTGTAGTTTCCATCAATAATCCAGTTTTCTTGGTTTAGAATCTTATCATGTCTATCTATGAATATTGACTCCTCTGCGGGTGTCCAACCAGATTCCCAGTATAGAGCATCCATATGATGGACAGGTATATTTAATAATTTCCCTAATTGTTTGGCTAGAGTTGATTTTCCTGCTCCAGGGTTTCCTAGAATGGCAATTTTCTTCATATTGGCCTCCTTTGAATTGAAATATTCTGAATGGTAGACAAGAAATTTAGGCTGTCTCGTTAGGGGGACCCTAGTGTAAGACAGCCATCAATTATGCATTTGCAATTATGTTTTCTTGTATATTAGCATCCTTTTCATATGCATCTTGAAGTTTTCTTGTGATTTCTCCAGGTTTACCATCTCCAACTGGATGACCATCCACAGATACTATCGGTGTGATTTCAGATGTGCTGCTTGATAGAAATAGTTCATCTGCATCTGAGATATCGTTAAGGAGAAATGCATCTTCTACTAATGGGATTTGAAGTTCTTCAACAAATCTTTCAATTGCCATCCGAACACAGCCATGTAAAATATTTCTTGTTGTTGGATGGGTAAATATTTTTTCATCCTTTACTAAGTAAACATTAGAAGCGGAACATTCGGTAACAAGACCATCCTGGTGTAGGATTGCCTCATAACATCCATTTTCTTTTGCCTCTTGCTTTGCCATAAGATTCGGTAACAAGTTAAGACTTTTAATATAGCAGTTCTCCCAGCGAATATCGCGGTGTGTAATTACGCTAACGCCTTTTTTAATGGTTGATAGATTTCGAGGTAAAGATTGAACATAAGCATAAATATTTGGTTCCACACCTTCTGGGAAAACATGATCTCTTGGTGCAGAACCTCGAGATATTTGCATGTACACCTTTCCATCTTCTATCATTTTATTTCGATTCAATAATTCTAGTAACAATTCTTTCAATTTTTCTTTCGAATAAGAGAGTTTTATTTTTATAGCTTTTGAAGAACGGTATAGTCGGTCTACATGCTCATTGAATAAATAATACTTACCATTATAAATACGAATTACTTCATATACTCCATCACCAAACTGAAGAGCACGCTCTTCTAATGGGAATTTTAAACTGTCACGATGTACAAATTTATCTTGTGACAAAATGACCGGAAAGACAGACAATCCCTTCGCCTCCTTATTATTATGACTATTTTAATACTTCTGTAAGTAGTTGTAAATGATTGTTTTTATATACTATTCTTATTGTATCTATACTGTTATTGGGTGTGGGAAATAGGAATTTAAAGATAACGTAAATTAAATGGAAAATAAAAAAACACAAAAATATCTCTTGCATTTCGACAAAATTCTTGTTATACTAATTCTTGCATTCCAAAAATAATGTAAGTTAAGATAACAGACTACGGGACCAACAAAAGCCAGAAAATAGTAGGTATAGTAACGAGCAATACTTCCGTCTAATAGACCACATTGGGCTCGGTCAATAAAATTAAATAAAAATTCTATTCATCAATGCGGGTGTAGTTTAATGGTAAAACTCTAGCCTTCCAAGCTAATGTCGTGGGTTCGATTCCCATCACCCGCTCCATACATATGTCCTAACGCAGTATTTCGTAATAACTTACGAAGTGTTGCGTTTTTCCTTTTCATCAAAAAACCTCAGATGACTTAACAAATTTATTTCCAAATAGTATCTTATAGTTAGTTAAACATAAAACTTGAAGGGAGGCACTGTCCATGAATACAAATCAATTAAAACAAGAAATCATTGAATACAGTAAAGAAATTGGAATTGATAAGATTGGTTTCACAACTGCCGATATATTTAGTGAGCTTAAAGAACGGCTAATCCGACAACAAGAATTGAACTATCAATCCGGTTTTGAAAAAGGTTCTAATGAAGAACGCACCGAACCGAGACGACTTTTACCAGAAGCACAATCTATCATTTCAATTGCAGTTGCCTACCCGTCACGGATGAGGAAGGATGCACCAAAAAGTACGAAAGAAGAACGAAGGGGTTTTTTCTGTCGTGCATCATGGGGAATGGATTATCATGAGGCACTCAGGGAACGATTGCGAAAATTAGAGGTATTTATTCACGAAAAAGTAGAGGGTGCTGTAACAAAGATTATGGTGGATACTGGTGAACTATCGGATAAAGCAGTTGCAGAGCGTGCAGGTGTGGGTTTTGTTGGGAAAAACACCATTCTGATTACTGAAGAATATGGATCCTTTGTTTACCTTGGTGAATTGATTACTAATATTCCATTCGTACCTGATACACGGGTAGAAGACGGATGTGGAGATTGTAGGAAATGTATTGATGCTTGTCCTACTGATGCAATTGTACAGGGAGGGCAATTAAATGCGCAACGTTGCATTGGTTTCCTTACTCAGACGAAGGATTTTCTTGCCGATGAATTTCGCGTTAAGCTTGGTAACAGAGTTTATGGCTGTGATACATGTCAGCTAGTGTGTCCGTATAATTTAAAAAAGGATTTCCATCTACACCCTGAGCTTGAGCCGGAAGATGATGTTGCTAAACCGAAGTTAAAGCCAATGCTAACTATGTCTAACCGTGAATTTAGAGAAACCTTTGGACATGTTGCTGGTGCATGGCGTGGTAAGAAGCCACTGCAACGAAATGCGATAATTGGTCTTGGTCATTATAAAGACAAGACAGCTGTTGATGAACTTATAAACATTATGAATAGTGATCCTCGTCCAGTGATTCGTGGTACAGCTGCTTGGTCCTTAGGGAAAATTGGGACGGAAGAAGCATTTTCGGCCATTCAAG
Source organism: Paucisalibacillus globulus DSM 18846 (assembly GCF_000482485.1). GTDB lineage: Bacteria > Bacillota > Bacilli > Bacillales > Amphibacillaceae > Ornithinibacillus > Ornithinibacillus globulus. The sequence goes on from NZ_AXVK01000001.1 coordinate 35,605, forward strand.
AAGCAATGCTTAAAGAAAAGGATACGGATGTACTTTTCGAAATGGATAAAGGTTTAGCCTTTCAGGAAGTTCAACTTATAAAAGAATAGGGGGAAGTATTGTTGAACCTATATTATGGGGAAATCAAAACACCTATTGGTACGATGCTAGCTGTAAGTGACGGTGAAGGATTAGTTAGAATTGATTATGGTGGTTTTTCTCAAAATGAAGAAAGCTTAATAAAATGGACGAAACGATTTTTGGAAAATGTCCAACTAACCCATGCAGAAGATAAAGTATCTCATGTTAACAAGCAGTTAAATGAGTACTTTCGCAAAGAAAGAGTAGAGTTTGACTTTGAATATTCTTTTTACGGTACAGACTTTCAGAAGAATGTTTGGCAGGTATTAGTCGATGAACTTCCATTTGGTAAAGTAAAATCCTATAAAGAAATTGCTATTGCGATTGGAAATCCGAGAGCAGTTCGTGCGGTTGGTGGGGCTGTTAATAAAAATCCTTTTTCAATTGTTGTTCCTTGTCATCGGGTGATGGGAGCAGATGGGAAATTAATCGGTTATAATGGTGGTTTAGATAAAAAAGAATATTTACTGAAACATGAAGAAATATTGCTTTAGACATGCATTCCCTCCATATATATCCTAATGGAGGGGATATTTATGAAATCGTTAAGTAGGTTTTGGGAAGAACTCATCGAATCGGAAGTGTCTAACGCAGACTGGTGGGAAAGAAAAAAGGTATTAAATGAAAAACGAAATGTGAAGATAGTTAAGGTGAATGGGAGGGGCCATATATACCAACGTTTGGATTATGGTCTAGAAGAGAAAGTTTATTACCATCTTCACCTATCTATACTGATGAAGCAGGGTAAACATTTTATAAGAGAAGAGCGGGTCATTCCTTATGAATTCTTATTGAAATCTGGAAAGATTATTGACCATAGACAATCAGAGTATGGTGGACAAGAAGAACAATTGGACAAATTACTACCTGATACATTGAAAAGTAATAGTACGGAAAGGTTTACCTATGATCGCCGTGCAGCTGTTCAGTATGCAGAAAGATGGTGGAATAGTTATAATCCTGAGTATCACAAGTTTGAAGTGGATTGTACGAATTACATTTCCCAATGTTTACGAGCAGGTGGTGCTCCAATGCGGGGGGCACCAAATCGAAACCAGGGTTGGTGGTATTCGGGAAGTAATTGGAGTTATAGCTGGGCAGTTGCCCATTCATTAAGATGGTATCTAACAGGATCCACACAAGGATTAAAAGCAACAGAAGTAGAATCCCCATCAGAACTACAGCCAGGTGATGTTATCTGTTATGATTTTGAAGGGGACGGTAGATGGAACCATAATACAATTGTAGTAGCAATGGATGCAAATGGCATGCCACTTGTTAATGCACATACATCCAATAGTCGTCATCGTTACTGGTCTTATGAGGATTCTACTGCATATACACCGAATATCCAATATAAGTTTTTCCGTATTGGCGAATAGTGATATAATAGTAAAGTTGATTATGCAAAGGAAAAGAGCAAGGAGAAATGAATTGTGAGTGTACATGTTGTATTATTTGAACCAGAAATCCCAGCAAATACCGGGAATATTGGAAGAACATGTCTCGCGACTGATACTAAGCTTCATCTAATTCATCCACTAGGATTTTCTACTGAAGATAAAGCAGTTCGCCGAGCAGGATTAGATTATTGGAAAGATGTTGATATCGAGGAGCATCAATCAATATTCGATTTGTATGATAAGTTTCCAGAGGGTAAGTTTTATTATATTGAGAACTTTGGGACAAAGCACTACACTGATTTTGACTTTAGTAATTCTGATGAAGATTTATTCTTTGTATTTGGAAAAGAATCTTCTGGAATACCTAAGGATTTACTAGTTGGAAAAGAGAATCAATGTTTAAGAATTCATATGAATGATAAAGTTCGTTCCTTGAACCTATCAAATACTGCGGCAATTATAATTTATGAAGTTTTGAGACAACAAGGTTTTCCACATTTAACGTAATATTGACGTCATTCACTTAAGTGGGTGGCGTTTTTTATGTGAGTGGGTAGCATGGTTTTGGGTTTTGGTCCCATGCTCCAGGTTTCCAGGCACTTGTCTCACGATAACGCTCTCATGCTTAACTCACCAAATTCTTCCGTACCAGGAAGCTATTTCCCACTCCAAAACAAAAAAACTAGCTCTTCATACAAGAGCTAGTTCCTCATACATTATTGATTTTTCTTTGGTACCCCTGGTTTAGCTTCATAACCAGAAGCAAAGATTGATACTATGAATGTAACTATCACACCAATAAGAAGTGCTAATTTCATTATGTTATCCTCCTTTAAGTAAATCCATATGTAACATACACTTTATTATATCTGTTCCCATTATAACGAAAAATTAATAGAAAGGGAACTAAGAATGGTTACAAATACATGAACGAATAAGTGTGAAAATTATTTATATTATTAATTTGATACAATTCTAGGAAAAGGCAAATAAGATTTATTGTTTCGCTAAAGAAAATAAGGTATATTAGTTGATGAAGTTTGATGTCGGTTCTATAATAAGAAATGCAAACATAAAACCGTTTTCAAACGGAGAAAGTTAACTTCTAATGGGGGTATAAGACGTGGCACAAAATGATGAATCTTCACAAAGATTCTGGGGAGAGTTTCATGGTCCTAATATAGGATATTTAGAAGAACAATATGAGCTGTATAAAGAGGACCCTCAAACAGTTGATCCATCTTTAAAAGATTTGTTCGATCAACATGGAGCTCCTACTTGGTTGAGCTCATCAACTGATACAGTACTAGTAGGTTCTGGAAGTACTTCTATTAATGATGTCAAGAAAATTACCTCAACAGTTAAATTAGTTGAGGCTATTCGTCGTTTCGGTCATTTAGAAGCAGATATTTATCCTGTGAGTATTCAAGAAGAAAGAAAATCCGAATTACTCAACCCACAAAATTATGGTTTAACAGAAGCAGATTTAAAAGAGATTCCTGCTGCTTGGGTATGGGAAAAGGCGCCAGTTGGTGTAGATAATGCACTTGATGTCGTACGTGAATTAAGGAAATATTATACTGGCACGATTACATTTGAATATGACCACGTAGATAGTGACGAGGAGCGAGATTGGCTTTCTGATTATATTGAATCTGGAAAAGCTCGCTTAAACCTATCTAATGACGAGAAAAAACAATTACTAGACCGTCTTGCAAATGTAGAGGGGTTTGAAGGATTCCTTCAAAAAACATTTGTTGGTCAAAAGCGTTTCTCAATTGAAGGACTAGAAGCAATGGTTCCAATGCTGGACCACATTGTAAAGTATGCAACAGAAGATAAAGTTGAAAATATTATGATGGGTATGGCACACCGCGGAAGATTAAGTGTGTTGGCTCATGTATTAGGGAAACCAATTGATAAAATTTTCTCTGAATTCCACCATTCTCCGAATAAGGAATTAATGCCTTCTGAAGGTTCTAGAGGGATTACGTATGGATGGACTGGAGACGTTAAATACCACTTTGGTGCTGTTAAAGATGTAAAAGACGGCGAAGAAACAAGGATAAAAATTACACTTGCACATAATCCGTCTCACTTAGAATTTGTTAATCCGGTAGTAGAGGGATTTGCTCGTGCAGCACAGGATGACCGTTCAGAAAATGGTTATCCAAAACAAGATGTTTCAAAAGCTATTCCGGTATTGATTCATGGGGATGCTGCCTTTATCGGGGAAGGTGTAGTTGCTGAAACACTTAACCTTGCAAACCTACCTGGATATCGTACTGGTGGAACATTGCATATTATTGCAAACAATTTACTGGGTTATACAACTAACCAAGAAGATGGACGTTCGACTCGTTATGCTAGTGACTTAGCAAAAGGATTTGAAATTCCAGTCATGCACGTAAATGCAGATGATCCAATTGCATGTGTATCCGCGATTAAATTTGCTTACGATTATCGTCAGAAATTTAATAAGGATATTTTAATAGATTTGGTCGGATACCGCCGTTATGGCCATAACGAAATGGATGAGCCGAGGGTTACTCAGCCTAAGCTTTATGGTTTGATTGATAAGCATCCAACTGCTGCTAATGTTTTTGCAAATGAATTAGCAGAAAAAGGTGTCATCACTAAAGAAGAATTTGACCGAATGGTAACAAGTGTTGAAGAAAATTTAAAGACGATTATTGAAGGCATGGATGAAACTGAAATTGCTAAAGTGGAATGTAAGCCTATGCCAGATGCTTTAAATACTGATTTGGAAAAATATGAAACTGCAGTATCAATGGAAGAACTAGAGGAACTGAATAACGGACTATTTAACCGTCCGGAAGGCTTTACGGAAAATAAAAAGCTAGCAAGAATTTTCAAACGCCGTAAAGAGGCTTTACAAGATGGTAACTTAGTTGACTGGGGTGCTGGGGAAGCACTTGCGTATGCTTCAATCTTGAAAGACGGTATCCCGATTCGTCTAACTGGTCAGGATTCTGAGCGTGGTACATTTGCTCATCGTCATGCGGTTTTAAATGATGCTGTTACTAATGAAAAGTACAGTATTTTCCACGGGTTAAATGCCAATGCGTCATTTGATATTCGTAATAGCCCACTTTCTGAAGTTGCTGTATTAGGATTCGAATATGGATATAGTGTTCAATCTCCCAATACACTGGTTCTTTGGGAAGCACAGTTTGGGGATTTTGCTAACGTAGCACAAACGATTTTTGATCAGTTTATGTCAGCAGCTCGTGCAAAATGGGGAGATAAGTCCAACATGGTGCTATTACTTCCACATGGTCATGAGGGAGCAGGACCAGAGCACTCAAGTGCAAGATTAGAACGTTTCTTGCAAATGTCTGCTGAAAATAACTGGATTGTAGCTTATGTAACATCATCGGCACAATTATTCCATTTAATGCGCCGTCAAGCCGCATTGCGTGGTAAAGAGGAAGCTCGACCATTAGTATTAATGACACCGAAGAGTAGTTTGCTTCGAAATCAGCGGATTGCTTCAGAGGCCAAAGAATTTACTGAAGGAAAATTTCAGGCTATTCGTAACCAGCCAAACTTAAAAGTAAGCAAGAAGAATGCAACACGCTTATTAATTGGTTCTGGTAAAGTTATGATTGATATTGAAGAAGTAATGGATGGTTCTAATGAGAAATTAGATTGGCTACGTGCTGTTCGTTTAGAACAAATTTATCCTTTCCCAACAAAAGAAATGGAGGGTATTGTAAAAGAACTTCCAAATCTTGAGGAAATTGTTTGGGTTCAAGAAGAGCCTAAAAATCAGGGAGCATGGGATTTTGTAGATGACTATTTACGGGAATTGTTAAAACCGGGTCAAACACTTCGTTATATTGGACGTCCTGATCGATCTGCACCAGCCGTTGGTGATCCAAATGTCCATAAGGCAGAACAAGAGAAAATCATAGAAAAAGCAATTAACCCGACATTAGGAGGAGAATCCAAATGAGTAAAATTAAAGTACCAGAACTTGCCGAATCCATCACAGAAGGAACAATAGCTGAATGGCTAGTAAAAGTAGGGGATAAAGTAGAAAAAGGTGATCCTGTCGTTGAATTAGAAACAGATAAAGTTAACGTTGAAGTTAACTCGGAGGTTTCTGGTGTTATTACAGAAATCGTTAAAGAAGAAGGCGAAGATGTTGTCGTTGGCGATGTTATAGCCGTTGCAAGTGAAGAGGGTGGAGCTACTCCTGAACCAGTAAAAGAGGAAGCGCCAGTAGTGAAAGAAGAAGCACCAAAAGAAGAGTCAAAAGCTGCACCAACACCAGCTGCTAAGAAAGAAGAAGAAACATCTAATCGTGATGTAATTGCTTCACCGGCTGCTAGAAAACGTGCTCGTGAACTTAATATTGATTTAAGTACTGTAGCAACTCGTGATCCACTTGGTCGCGTACGTCCGGAAGATGTCGAGGCTGCTGCAAGTGCACCTAAACAAGCGGCACCTGCTAAGAAAGAAGCCACTAAAGCTACGCAAGTAACTGAGTTCAACAAGCCGGTTGAAGTAGTGAAAATGTCTCGTCGTCGTCAAACAATTGCGAAGCGCTTAGTTGAAGCACAGCAAACTGCAGCAATGCTTACAACATTCAACGAAGTAGACCTAACCAATGTGATGAAGCTTCGTGGAGAGCGCAAAGATAAGTTCTTAGATAAGCATGGTGTTAAACTTGGTTTCATGTCATTCTTTACAAAAGCAGTGGTAGGTGCTTTAAAAGACTTCCCACTACTAAATGCTGAAATTCAAGGAACAGATTTATTAATTAAGAAGTTCTATGATATTGGTATTGCAGTGTCTACAGATGATGGTCTAGTTGTTCCGGTTGTACGTGACGCTGACCGTCTAGATTTCGCTGGTGTAGAACGTGAAATTGCTGACTTAGGTAAAAAAGCTCGCAATAAGGAATTAGGTTTAAATGATCTTTCAGGTGGGACTTTCACGATAACAAATGGCGGAACATTTGGTTCCATGCTCTCCACGCCAATCTTGAACGCACCTCAAGTTGGTATCCTAGGAATGCATAATATCATTAAACGTCCAGTCGCAATGCCGGATGATTCTATTGAAGTCCGACCAATGATGTACCTAGCACTTTCTTACGACCATAGAATTGTTGATGGTAAAGAGGCGGTTCAATTCTTAGTTCGTGTGAAGCAACTATTAGAAGACCCATATGATTTATTATTAGAAGGTTAATATTCGATAACCTAAGTTTATAAATTTTGTCCTAATTAGCAGATTAGCTTTATCTGCTACCTTATTAGGAAAGATATTTATTAAAGATTTTAGATTCATTGATACTAATAGTTAATAATTGATGGACCAAAGTTGGGAACGATACCCTACTTTGGTTCTTTTTTTTGTGTAGAAACTATAGTTTAGATGGGTTAGTAAATTTGGATAAATTCTTATATTTTGCAAAATAAATAATAGCCGTTGTTATGGACCTTTTAGGTGGAATTTTATTATTAAAAAGGATATGATAACACTTGTCGTGATTTTTGTGGGAAAAATTCTAATGATATACGAATGGCTGAGTCATATATCTTTTGGGTACATATTTTTAAAAAGATTCATTACTTTTCTACTTTATTTTATCTACGGCAAATAGCATTAATCTATATAATTTAGGGTACTACTAAAGAGTAGTATGATTAACATCTAGGAGGCACATCTATGGACATTCTTCTTGGTATTCTTGCCATTATTGTTGTAATTGGACTATCTTATTTCCTATCGAACAACCGTAAGATTATTAATTTCAAAGGAATTGGGATTATGATTTTAGCTCAGCTCCTTACTACCTGGTTTATGTTTAATACTACATTTGGACAAACCGTCATTAATGGAATATCAGCCGTATTTGATAAGTTAATTGAATTTGGAACTGCAGGTGTTAATTTTATACTTGGTGGTGTTTTGCGAGGAGAAGGTGGGATATTTTTCTTTGATGTACTTCTACTTATCATTTTTTTCGCAACGATTTTACAAGTCCTTACGTATTTGAAGATTCTTCCAATTATCATTAAATATATTGGCGCAATTATATCTAAGATAACTGGTCTTCCGAAAGTTGAATCATTTAATGCAGTGAATAGTATTTTCTTTGGACAATCAGAAGCATTAATTGCTGTTCGCTCTCAGTTTCATCATTTAACTGCGAATCGTCTGTATATCGTTTGTGCCTCAGCAATGGGATCTGTATCTGCTTCCATTGTAGGAGCTTATATGCAAATGCTTCCACCAAAGTATGTTTTAGTTGCTCTACCATTAAATATGTTTAGTGCTTTAATTGTTGCTTCGATAATAGCTCCTGTCAAAGTCCCTAAGGAAGAGGATAAGGTTGATATTACGGATATCTCTAATGAAAAAAGTATCTTTGAAGCAATGGGAAATGGTGCGCTAGAAGGTGGAAAAATTGCTCTTATTGTAGGAACAATGTTAGTTGCGTTTATTGCATCACTAGAGCTTGTGAACTGGGTTATTCAAGCAATTTTCTCGGGAATTACATTGCAACAGATACTAGGGTATATTTTATATCCAATTTCTTTTCTCATGGGTATTCCTACAAGTGAAATATTGGATGCTGGTAGTATCATGGGAACAAAAATCGTTACAAATGAATTTGTAGCTATGTTGGAATTTCAAACTTTGATGGATCATGTTTCCGAGAAAACAGTTGGGATTGTTACCGTATTTCTAACGTCATTTGCGAATTTTTCTTCCATTGGAATTATCGCTGGTACGGTACAAGGAATTGATAGGGAAAAGGGTGGAGAGGTTGCGAGATTTGGATTGAAGCTTTTATTAGGTGCAACACTGGCTTCTATCTTATCCGCAACAATTGCAGGATTATTCATTTAAAAATTTAGCACTTTAGTGTGTTTGAGGGACTATCCCTCATAAAGAAAAAACTCATCCGTGAACTTAACTTGCGGATGAGTTTTGTTGTATTATTACCTTACTGTATTTTTTTTGAATCAACACGAGCCTAATCAATAAGAATATAGCACCGATACTTAAACCTGCAATTATCCCTACCCAGTAACCAAAAGGTCCAAGAGTCGTGTGATTTGCGAGTATCCAACCTGTTGGTAAACCAATTACCCAATAGGATATAAGCGCAATGACTAAGGTCATATTGACATCTTTGTATCCACGAAGTGCTCCCTGGATTGGTGCCCCGAAAGCATCTGCCAGTTGATAAATAATGGCAAAGCCAATAAATTGAACGGTTAATGCAATAACATCTGGGTCTGAACTATATAGACTAGCAACGAAATCATTGAAGAGAAAAAGGATAGCACCATTAAATAATGCAATGAAAATACCACCAGCAATACCAATGTATCCATAAACTTTTGCATCGTGCATACGTTTTGCCCCAACTTCAAATCCAACTGTTATCGTTAAAGCCATTCCAACACTTAATGGAATCATATAGAGTAATGCCGAAAAGTTCATTGCTGCCTGGTGTGCTGCTATAGTATTTGTATTATATTCACTCATTAAAAGCGTTACCGCTGAAAAAATACTTGTTTCAAAGAAAATAGCAAAACCAATCGGAATACCTATTCTTAATTGTTCAAACCAATCGGATACTTTCGGTTTTTCCCAAGTAGAAAATACTCTGTAATTACGAAAAGGCTTTACATACATTAAGATAACTACTGCAATAACACAGATAATCCAATAGGTTAGTGCGGTCGCAATCCCAGCACCAATTCCACCCATAGTGGGGAACCCAAATTTCCCAAAGATAAAAATATAATTAAGGAATATGTTAATTGGTAATGCAATTAAAATGATAATCATCGATGTTCTCGTTTGACCTAAGGAATCCATGAAACAACGTAAAGTATTGAAAATAAATAATGGAATAATACCAGTACTCAAGGTAATAAGATAGTACTTGGCAATATGTCGTACGTCAGATTCTAAGTCCATCGTATTAAGAATTGGATTAAGAGTGAATAAACCAATCAGTAAAATGATAAATGCCAATCCAATCGATAAATAAATAGCTTGTTGTACCTTTTTGCTGATTGTTTCCTTTTCCCTTGCACCAAGCAAGTGTGCAATTATAGGTGTAATGGCTAGTAACACTCCATTTATCCCCGTGAAAACAGGTACCCAAAGACTAGAGCCAATTGCTACACCTGCTAGATCCACCGCGCTTGCTTGACCTGACATAACCGTATCAAAAAAGGTCATCAAGTTTAAGCTAACCTGTGTAATTAAAATAGGGAAGAAAATGATGAAGAATAACGTGATTTTTTGTTTTAATGAATTTGTTTGATACATATTATGCTTCCTTTTTTGATTAATTTTTAATAGGATAAAGAGGTAACAGAATTACATGCATTATGCTATTATACGATTATGTGCTGTAATTGGAAAGAGGGGACTACAAAGATATTATGAAAAAGAAACGAATACTGTTCACTGGCGGTGGAACTGCAGGTCACGTTACTGTCAATTTGGCATTAATTCCTGAATTCCAACGTGAGGGATGGGAAGTTGATTATATTGGATCAAGAGATGGTATAGAGAAGGATTTAATTGGACAATTAGATAATGTAAATTACTATGCAATATCAACTGGGAAATTAAGACGGTATATGTCTATTGAAAATTTAAAGGATCCTTTTAAAGTAGTGAAAGGAACATTGCAATCCTGGAAAATTATAGGGAAACGGAAACCAGCTGTTGTATTCTCAAAAGGAGGTTTCGTGTCTGTACCCGTTGTGCTTGCTTCCAAGCTTCGAGGAGTATCAGCAGTGATTCATGAATCCGATTTTACCCCAGGACTTGCGAATAAATTAGCGATTCCTTTTGCGAAAAAAATACTAGCAACTTTTCCAGAAACGGTAAAGTACTTGCCAGAGGAAAAAGCAGAATATGTTGGGGCTGTCGTACGTGAGGAGCTCTTCCTTGGCGACAAAAATAAGGGACTTGCATTATGTGGATTTAATCGGGAGAAGCCAGTTCTATTGATTATGGGTGGAAGTGGTGGAGCTCATAAGATTAATGAAACCGTTCGTGGGTCACTTGCTACATTGTTGGATAAGTTTCAAATTGTGCATATTTGTGGGACAGGAAAAGTAGATGAGTCAGTTCAAAAAGAAGGTTATGTTCAGTTTGAATATGTGAATGAAGAGCTAAAAGATATTTTTTCCATAACAGATTTTGTTTTATCACGTGCTGGATCCAATGCTATATTTGAATTTCTTGCATTGCATATCCCGATGTTACTCATTCCATTGTCAAAGGAAGCCAGTAGAGGAGACCAAATTATCAATGCAAAATCTTTCCAAGAAAAAACATATGCAAGAGTTTTGGAGGAAGAAAATTTAACGGAAGAGACACTCAATAAAGAACTAGATAAGCTAGTTCAACAAGCACCAATTATAATGGATCAAATGAAAAAGTATCAAAGTGAAAAGTCACGTGACCGAGTAATAGAGATAATAAAAGAATCTACAAAATAATGGGAATACCTTTCTTGGTTTAATAATCTAGAAAGGTATTTTTTGTTTTATAGGAAGAGTTAATAAGGACATTTGATAATTTATCAGTAATTAGTAAATAATAATGCTATAAATGATAATTTAGGAGGCTATTTTGTGAGTCGAACTATAAATCTAACCTCGGGCGAGATTGCATCTTTATGGACAACCTATATGAGTGATAGTTTATCTAAACAAATGCTGGGTTATATGTTGAAGTATGTATCAGACTCTGATATTAAGCCAGTAGTACAATATGCATATGATCTTTCTACAAATCATATTGAAGAATTAAAAAAACTTCTTAATAAGGAAGAATTTTCTTTACCTAATGGGTTTACTGAGCAAGATGTAAATCCAGATGCACCCTGGCTGTTTACTGATATCTTTTGTCTAACGTATATAAATCATATGGCGAGGATTGGAGGAGTATCCTATTTCGGGCTTCTTTCAATGAGTATAAGAGAGGATGTAAGGGGATATTTTTCTCAGGCCATTAAAGAAACAACAGTTTTATATAATCGTTCAACTGAAACAGCTCTATTAAAGGGAGTTAATGCTAGACCCCCTTATATTACAGTTCCAAAAGAAACTGATTTTATTGATAGTAAAAAATATCTAAGTGGACTCAATCCGTTTAATGAAAAACGCCCTTTGAATGCTATTGAAATAGCTTATCTCTATATGAATATTGCAACTAACTCAATAGGTGTGAAATTATGTATGTCCTTTGCCCAAACTTCTTTTAATAAAGAAGTTCAAGAATTCATGATTCGAGGGAAGGATATAGCCAAAAAACATATTAAAATTTTTGCTGATACATTGATGAAGGATGACATTGAGGCTCCACAGGTTCCAGATGTGGCAGTAAGTGATTCTACAACATGGACTTTTTCCGATAAATTGATGATGTTCCACACATCCCTTTTGATGCAAGCGGGAATAGGAAATTATGCAACCGCAGCGGCAGCCAGTCAGCGGTCCGATCTAATGATTAACTATGAACGCTTGTCAATAGAAGTTGCTAAGTATTCGAAAAGTGGAGCAGATATTATGATTCAAAACAGTTGGCTTGAACAACCACCGGGTACAAATGACCGAAATAAATTGGCTCGAGAAAAAGATTAAGTTTCCAAAACTGGAATTCCAATTGAACTAAATTGTGTGATGGTCTAGGAATTCTGAATAAAACAGTCTAGTGTTTCTTATAAAAATGGAGGTGACTCAGGGATGGTGCATAATTGGACATTTGAGTCACCTATATTTTTATTTAGAATAGGTGAATGAGAATGGTTTTTCAAACTAAATTGAAAGGGAGAAGTGTTTTTCCCTAGAAATGTTCTAAATAAAAATCAAATTATGATTACTCTTTCACTTTAATTCTATTATACATTTTCGAATTTCTTACGCATCTTTCCACTAAATGACCCAAACAACCCAAAATAATTCCCCACAATAATCCGTTAAATATTGGACTGGACAATAATGATAAATAGGGGATTTTATCAAGTAAGTGGTGATAATAAATACCAATATTCATTCCGATAACAAATGCTACAAAGAATCCTGTTAAATGGGTTCTTTTTACTGGAGCTTTATTCTCCTGTTTGGAATTCAAAATGATAGCTTTGTTATAAGCATGCCAAATACCAAAAGCATAGGTTGACGGGTAGAATAATCCCCATTGATGATTGAAAATGTCATGAGCAGATTCTGTGTCTCCATGGAAAGAGTGTAAAATAGATGTATTTATACTGGAAAATCCGTTTGCGATAATTTCAAATAAGAAAAGTAATGTACCAAAGATATATTGCCCATTATAGAATTGACCAAACCCAGTCATCATAATGGACCATAATAAAGCAGCAATCGGGGATTTATATTCATATTTTTGTTCCAGTTCCATAATAAAATTCCTTCTATTCACTAATAATTGATAGTCATAATTGTTATTATTTGTTAATAGGAAGATAATATGTAAATGAAGTTGGGAAGCTTGGGGTTAGAAGGTTATAAAAGAGAGAAGAAGAGAGCCCACTATATCCTCCCTAAACAAAAGACAAGTGGGCAACATCTAATTTATGTTCTCTGTTCCTTTTTAAAGCATTAATTATTTCTGTTTAAATGGCCACCAATTTGCATTACCAAATAGGCGAACCATAATTGGAATAAACAATGGCAGCATAACAAATGCATAAAGGAATAAACCAATTAATACGACTGTGGCTATTTGTAAAATGGATAATACCCCTGATGGAAGCATTGCTCCAAAAGTCCCTCCTAAAATAACAGCAGCAGAAATGATGACTGTACCCATCTTCTTCATCGCTGTAAGCATCGCTTCTTTTAAATTACCATCACGGTATTCATTAAATCGATCCATTAAGAAGATACTGTAGTCAATACCAAGAGCGGTTAACATAACAAAAGCAAAGAATGGTACCGCCCATGTTAACCCATCATAACCCATTATATTAACGAAAATGATTTCGCTAAATGCCATTGACGTAAAGTAAGTAAGAACCAATGAACCGATTAGATAGATTGGCATGATAATGGAACGAAGCAAAATGATTAAGATAATAAATATACCTGCAATCATATAAAGGACAGTTCTGGAATAATCTTCATCCGATACATTTTGGAGATCATTATTCGTACTGCTTATTCCACCTAACAATGCTTCACTATTTTCAAAAATAGTATCATGTTTTGTCTCATCTACTTTATTCTGAATTTGATCAATCATATTTAATGCTTCCGTTGAATAAGGGTTAAATTCAAGGACAACATCAAATTTAGCGATTGTCTTGTCTTCTGAAAGATACATAGTTGCACCTTCCATAAATGCTTCGTTTTCTAAAGCTTCTTCTGGAATCATAACAATTGGATTACTTTCGTCTGTTTCAATATCGCTTAGATATCCTTGGACTTCATTTAATCCATCACCAATTTGTTGTAATCCATCGGCACCGTCTGCCAAACCAGATGATAATTGTCCAAGTTGATCTTGCATTTCCTGGAATGCGGTTTTCAGTTGTTCCTGTCCACCATAAAGCTCAGATAAACCATCGCGAAGGCTAGGAATGTTTGAGACTACTTGACCTTGGCCACCAGCTGCTTGTTCTAAACCATTTTCAAGTTCCTCGATGCCAGCTATTAATTCACCAATTCCTGCTGAAAGCTGATCTTGACCTGATATAGTTTTACTTAAATTATCATTTAATAGATTTAGTGGAGAAATTACTGTTGTTTGCAATGTTTCTTTTATACTTGTTAACCCACTTAATTTGTCTTTTAAATCATTTATACCAGTTTCTGCACTAAGAATGGCATTATCTAAGTTTGATTTTGCATCACTTAATACAGTTTTAGTTTCATCAGACGGATTAACATAGTCTAATTGGGTTCTAATTCCTTTTAAACCTTCAATCAATTGGTCAAACTGTGTCATTTGATTATCATCTAATGAGACACCATTTCCAAAGTTATTTAGCCCTTCTTCGATAGCCTGATAACCACTAAGTAACTCTTTACTTCCGGCTATCGTTTGATCTAAATTATCTTTGATAGTCTGCAAATTTTCTTTTATTTCACCGGCACCCAATGCTCCAGTTTCAATACCATCTTCAATTTTTTGTAAGGCAGATTGGATATCTTGAACTCCAGACTTAGTAGCCTCTGTGCCACCCAGCAATTGTTCCACACCATCTTGTGCTTCCTCTAACTGTGGTCCTGCTTTTTGTAATTCGCTAGAAGCTTCTTGTAAGCCACTTTGAATTTCTGTTATTCCATCTGTACTTTTTCCAATTCCATCAGCTAATTGTCCAGTAAATCTATCCACCTTGAAGTCTTCAATAATGGAACCTGTTGGTCTGGTTGCGCTTCTTACTTGGTCAACGCCATTTAGCTTTGCGAGGGCTTCTGCAATGCGTTCCATTTGCTGAAATTCTTCTACGGTGTCAATTGGATTATCTGATTCTAATACAACTGTTGTTGGCATAGTTTGCCCAGGTCCAAAACTATCAGAAATATAATTGAAACCTTTAACAGACTTATAGGAATCACCTATTTCCTCAAGAGAATTATAGGATTTATCGCCATCATAGCTTACTAATGCAGGGACCACAATCACTGCCACGATGAGTAGTGCGAGTGTAGGTCTTGCCCATGCAAAAGTTCCAACTGATCCCCATAATTTACTTTCCTTATGGGATACCGATTTATCAAATGGCCAAAACAACTTTTTACCAAAAACGACTAAGAAAAATGGCACTAATGTTGCAAGTGCTATCATCACTACTGCGACCCCAACCGCAACCGCAACAGCAGATTGGTATAATGAGAAGGTGGAAAGCCCAATGGTGGAGAATCCAATTAATACGGCTATACCCGCAAATAGTATTGTTTTGCCACTAGCTTTATATGTGTTAAGGACAGCATCCTTAATGGGAGCACCTTCTGAAAGTTCCTCTTTAAATCTACTAATCAGTAAAATACAATAATCGGTTCCAATCCCAAACATGATAGCAACCATAAAGATTTGCGTGAATGTTGAAAGTGGAAAATCTATCTTGTCTGCTAGAATAGATACAATTCCTTGTGCAGCTAAATAGGATATTCCTACCGTTAATAGGGGGATAAATGGTGCGACAAAGGATTTAAACACAATAAATAAAATAACGAGTATTAACCCAACTGTAATGATTTCTGTTTTCTTTAATCCTTCTTCAGAGTTTGTAATAATATCCTGGGAAATAAATGCCTCACCTGTTAAATAATGTTCAATCTCCACATCATCCAGTATGGAATTTATTGATTCACGTGCCTCGTCAACTTCTCTGTTTTCTAAGGAGACTTGAAAAGGTACGATAATCGTTGTTTCATCAGCTGAAACAGTTTGTTCCTCGATTGCTGGATCAGAATTAAAGGATAGTATATCAGAGACTCCTAAAGTCTCATTATTTTCTTCCAAGATACTAATAGCTTTAATAACTTCATCTTTCTCTTGTTGGTCAAAGCCATCTTCTTCATGAAAAACAAGTACGGAACTAGTTTGATTCCCGGATTGACCAGATGACATGGATTCAATGAGCTGTTGTGCTTCAACGGATGGTGAATCCTCGGGAGCCGCAATTTGCCCCTTTTCCCGAACAAGCTCTTGTAAATTCGGTGCAAAAACAAATAGTGACACCGCTGTAGCAATCCATATAACTGCAATTAACCATCTGAAGCGAATAATATATTTCATTAATTTACTCCCCCAAATCCTCATTCATGATTTTTGCCAACTTTTCTAAGGAATGAATAAATGTATAGATTTCCTCTTTTTCAAAACTCTTTAAGTAACTTCCCAATATT
Source organism: Paucisalibacillus globulus DSM 18846 (assembly GCF_000482485.1). Lineage (GTDB taxonomy): Bacteria > Bacillota > Bacilli > Bacillales > Amphibacillaceae > Ornithinibacillus > Ornithinibacillus globulus. The sequence goes on from NZ_AXVK01000001.1 coordinate 52,025, forward strand.
TCAAAAATGGCTTTTTCTGTATAGTTAACGAAATCAGTCCCTTTATCCGTTACAGAAAGGTATACAACCCGCCGATCATTCTCATCACGTTCGCGCACAATTAGCCCCTTTTCATCTAATCGATTTATTTGAGCGGTTACAGCACTTTTTCCTACACCAAATTCATGTGCAATGTCTGTGCTGGTACATTTACTATGTTTAAAAATGAAATGTAATGTGGAGAATTGATCGGTTGTGATATCCGAATGCATTTTATCTTTTAATATGCCATTTACCCTACGATAAACTTGATTTATAGCGGTTTGATAACGTTCTACTAGTTCTTTTAATTCCATGTTTTGCTTCACCTCCAAGTGTTGATTGATAGTTCACTTGATGAATAGTTCACTTATTGAACTATATTATCATACCAAGGTATCTAGAAGCTTGCAATTATTTTTTCCTGTGAATTTCTGTTTAATTCGGGGTGTAGTTGGGTATTAATCATTTAGGGATATTCAGGAAAGGGGGACTTTTACTATATGGAATAGCCAAAATTATAGAATATAAGAGTAAATTAAAGTATAAGTGGCAATTAGGCTATGTTGATAAGCTATTGTTTACTAGAGTCATTTTTTTCGAACAATAAGCAGTTATTTCCAATAATACACGGTTTGATAGATCTGCAATACTTTTGTAACATTAATAATGTTCTACAAGAAAAGCTCCAATCTGCATTTATCCTTTTATTGTCCCCTCGCGATACTTAATATAGTTTAGCATCCCATCAAGTTCACTATGTTAAATTTAAGGATTTTTGTCAATTGAGTTTTTGGATTATTGGGAATTTTATTGAACATGGTTAAATTCCATCAAAAATAAGATTTAAAGGAGTATTTTGATGAAGAAAATTGGAATAAGTTTGTTTGTTATTATGGTAATGATTCTATCTGCCTGTGGTTCTGCGTCTAGTAGTGATTTAGAAGAAGTGGTGCTAGCAGATGCTGGTTGGGATAGTATTCGTGTTCACAATAGTGTTGCTCAAATGATTCTGGAAGAGGGCTTTGGTTATGATACAGAGGTAACCGCTGGCTCAACAGCAGCAACTATTCAAGGTTTACGCCAAGGTGATATCAATGTGTACATGGAGTTATGGACGGATAATGTTAAAGAAGTTTATGAAGAAGCAACAGAAGCGGGTGATATTGAAACTGCTTCGGTAAACTTTGATGACAATAAACAAGGATTATATGTACCGACTTATGTGATTGAAGGAGACGAGGAAAGAGGCATCGAGCCAGCTGCTCCTGATTTAAAAACGGTGGAGGACTTAAAAAAATATCCAGAGATTTTTGCTGATCCGGAAGATCCTGGTCGAGGACGTATTCTAAATGCTCCAAGTGGTTGGGCAGTAGCAGATGCAATTAATGCAAAATTTGAAGCGTATGGATTGGATGAAACAATGAATAATTTCATGCCAGGTTCAGATGCAGCGGCCGTTGCTGATTTAGTCGATGCTTATGAAGCAGGAAGGCCATGGGTTGGATACTATTGGTCACCAACAGCTATCACTGCAAAATACGATCTAACGTTACTAGAAGAACCTGCATATGATGAAGCAGTTTGGAATGATACGAAAGCAACTGAATTTCCACCAAATGATGTTGTTGTAGCTGTTCATAAGGACTTCCCTGAACAAGCACCAGAAGTTTACGAATTTCTACAAAACTATGAAACTAGCAGTGCACTAACTGAGGAAGCACTAAACTATATGGATGAGAATGGTGCGGAACCAGAAGAAGCGGCAATATGGTGGATGAAGCAGCATGAGGATATTTGGACTAGCTGGGTAACAGACGAGGTTGCTGAAAAAGTGAAAGAAGCTTTAAAGTAATGATTGTAAGCGGCTAGCCAGTTTGGGTTGGCTGCTTTTCTTTCCTGAAAACAAATATACGGAAGAGAGGTGAAGGGCTGCTTTAGCAGTCTACTTATGGATAGTTTTCCTGACTTACGAACTAATCTAGGTGATTATGTTGATCATTTAGTTAGTTTTTTAGATACAACATTAGAGGGGTTTTTTGATTTTATCTTTTTTGTTTCATCAAGAACGATTAATTTTTTGGATGATTCATTGGTTGCAATGCCTTGGTGGATTTTTATCTTGATTATATTCTTATTAGGATGGTATTTTAAATCTACTTTCTCCGGAGTATTATATGGATTCTTTATTTTTCTCATTGGTACTTTTGGGCTTTGGGAAGACATGATGACTACGATTGCTATTATATTAACTGCTGTTATTATTTGTTTACTTATTGGTATACCGATCGGAATTTGGATGGCGTTTAGTAAGGGCTTTTCCAATGTCATGCGCCCATTACTTGATGCGATGCAGACTATGCCAAGTTTTGTATATTTAATTCCAGCAATTTTCTTCTTTGGTTTAGGTAACGTGTCTGCTATTTTTGCGACATTAATTTATGCCTTACCACCTGTAATTCGATTGACTGAACTAGCTATTCGCAAAGTAGATAAAGAGGTAATTGAATCTGCACAATCTTTCGGTTCATCAAGAGGGCAGATGTTACGAAAGGTACAGCTGCCACAAGCACTTCCAACTATTATGGCTGGTGTGAATCAGACAACGATGATGGCTTTAGCAATGGTTGTTATTGCTTCGATGGTTGGGGCTCAAGGATTAGGAGAACAAGTACTTGTTTCCATTAACCGTATTGATATTGCATTAGGGTTTGAAGCAGGTATAAGTATCGTATTTCTAGCCATTATTATTGACCGTATTACTAATGGGATTGCAGCTAAGTTTCAAAAGGGGGTTAACTAATGGAAACCAAGATTAAAATTGATCATGTCTCTAAAATATTTGGTCCGAAGCCTAAGTCTATCATTCCTATGATTAAAAAAGGAATGTCAAAGAGTGAAATCCTTGAACAGACTGGTCATACGGTAGGGGTATATAATGCTTCCTTTGAAATTAACAAGGGTGAAGTATTTGTTATTATGGGCTTATCGGGAAGTGGAAAGTCTACTTTAATTAGATGCTTCAACCTATTAAACAAGCCTACGAATGGTTCCATTTATATTGATGGTGAGGATATTGTTCAGTATAAAAAACAAGAACTTAAAACAGTAAGACAAGAAAAGATTGCCATGGTATTCCAACACTTTGGTCTGTTTAGTCATCGAACGATTTTAGCAAATGTGGAGTATGGTCTAGAAATACGCGGAATATCGAAAGAGGAACGCCATGCTATTGCACTTAGAAATATTGAACTTGTTGGATTGAAAGGATATGAGGATAAATTTCCAGATGAATTATCTGGGGGGATGCAACAGCGTGTTGGTCTTGCCCGTGCTCTCGCAAATGATCCTGACATATTATTAATGGATGAACCTTTCAGTGCTCTTGATCCACTAATACGTCGTGAAATGCAGCTTGAGCTTTTAGATATTCAAAATCGGCTACAAAAAACGATTATCTTTATTACGCACGACGTCAATGAAGCATTTAAATTGGGGGACCGTGTTGCAGTAATGAAAGATGGTCATGTTGTTCAAGTTGGTACACCTGAAGAAATTATTGAAGAACCAGCAAACGACTATATTTCAGAATTTATTAAGGATATCGATCGTTCTAAAGTGTTTCAGGCTGAACATATCATGATTAAACCAAATGCATTAGTTTCGATTAAGGATGGACTCAATGTTGCTAAAAAGGAAATGGAAGAGAACGGTATTTCGAGCGTATTTGTAGTAGATCGTGGTCGTCGAGTGAAGGGAATTGTAACAATTGATGATGCTATTCAAGCAAAGCAGGATAAAAAATCCTTAGAAGATATTTTACGTGATGATTTTGTTATCGTAAAAAAAGATGAATACATTAATGATTTGATTCCAAAGGCATTGGAATCGAAGTATCCATTGGCAGTTGTTGATGATGAAGAGAAATTAATTGGTTTTATATTGCGTGTTCATGTGCTTTCTGGCCTTGTGTCAGAAGATGTTGTGGAAAGTGATGAATATTATTATTAAGAAAACGGTGTCTTAAGGGTCTAGAACCCTTAAGACATCCAGCTTATCTGTGAACCTCGCCATGTCGGATTATTTTTACCTTTACATTAAAGTTTACATCAATTTTTGGAAAAAGTTTATCCCATTCCTCGTCCTTTAATTTACCGTCCTTATTCTGAATCCTATATAAGACGCCATATCCAAAAACATCGGAGTTAAGTTCTTTTAGTTTGGCTAAAATGGTTTCAAATTTTTTCTTTATTTTTTTTTCTACCTCTTTTTCTAGTTTTTGTATGGCTTTTTTATCATCTAAATGGTACGATTCCGAAATCTCTTGTAAATTTAATATTAACTCAACGTTTGTATCGAATTTTAAATTTTCTTTGCTAGTAAGAGATGTCGTCCCCCGTCCTTTTTCAATGATAAATATAATATTTATATCATCTTTTTTTTCTATCTCTTTTCTGTTAGACATAAATTCGCTTAAAGGATCTATAGGGAGGGTGATTTCCATATATTCATCACTTACTGTTCCCTCTATTAACTTATATAACTGTGCATCAGCTAAGGAAAGTTGTCCAACCATCTTATCACCTTTAAATATGGCTAGACCAGTAATTGTAGGAATTCCATCCCTCATCCCCATGGTTGGCAAGACTGGTTCAATTCCTGGATTCTTTATGGCGTAAGCGAATTTAGGGAATTGAATTGCTGGGAATAATCGTTGCTCCACCCCAGGTTCCAGTAGACCGTGTAAATATTCCCCCAAGTTCGTATCAATCGTTTCTTCTTGAACATTAAAAATATCTTTTGCTTTTGAATCTGCAACGGCAAGTAATAATGTACTTGGGATATTAGCATCACGGCGAAGCGTATCAGTGTAAGGATGTAATCCTGCTTCGGCAATTTCTTTTCCATATATTTCTAAATCTATTTTTCCAATAACAATTTCTTGATTAGCCCTTTTATTTGCATCATCTACCGCACCTTTAACCGTTTTACCAGTTCCTGAAATTGTTTTAGTTGCACTTGGAGTATCTTTCTGAAATTGCAATATAGCCATGGTAAGTTCAATATCCTCTTCTCCAGATTTATCAACTCCACGACTTAAAATAACCCCAAGGTTTTCTAATTGTTGGGGGTGTATACAACTACTTAAACACAGTAGTGCACAGAGCCAAATAGTTACATAAATATACCTCAAGTGGTATCACTTCCTTTATCTTTCTTCCTTCTTTTCTTCACTAATACGATTGGAAGTAAAATAAATGGGTAAACATATGTAATCCAAAAACCATATTTTCCAACAAAATTTGTCATATCAGAAATTTGGTAGTCGTATTGAAAGAAGTTAACGATGATTAAGATTAGTATCGTAATGATCCATAATGTTATTTTTTGTGGTACTTTGTATAATCGTTTCATACCATAAGACATGACCCATAATGATAATGCTAAATTAGGTAAGATTACCATTAACCAAACAGTAACCACTATATAATCAAGACGTTCAATGAATGTAAATGATGCACTTTTATACAAAATCAATAATGCCCAATCAATAGATTTTAAACCTTCTGGGCTGAAGTAGCCGATGGATATTATCGTAACAATAAGTAACATGATTGTTGTATATATTAATCCTAGAAATACTGGCAATTTGGCTTTTTCTTTATTTTGGATAAATGGGTATATCACCATTAAAATCTCGAAGCCTGTTAATGTATAGGAAGTCGCTCTAGATCCCTTTAATAAATCTGTAAAAGAGGTCTGGAAAATTGGTAGTAAATTTAACCAATTCACCCGTAATATTGGATCATATAGTACTAATAACAACCAAAAAGTTGAAAGGAATAAGAGAAAAGTAATCCCAACAATTACTCTAATACCACCGAATACTGTGTAAAGTACAAGAATCATAATTAATATCGCGATGAGTAGATTTGGTAAGGCGTGGTATATAAATAGCTGTATTACCTCTATATAGGTTAAAAGAATCGAAAAGAAACTAAACCCAAAATGTAAAATTATAATAGTACCCAATAATTTCCCTAACCACTTCCCAAAAATATCTACCTGAATTCCAAAATAGTCTGTGTTCTCATATTGATTTAAAATATAAAACATACACATAACTAAGATGCATATATAGACTAAAGAAATTAGTATCGATAACCAAGAATCACGCCCTGCTTCCATGTAAATAAAACGAGGAGCACCAATAATTCCAACTCCAATTTGTAAACTGGTAATAATAAAAAATAAATAAAAGGCTTGAATTTGATTACCTGGTTTTACTTTTAGATTAATCTCCATACTTCACCTACTCATCAATATCTCGTATCTTACTAGCATCTTTTTCACTGTACCGTTTAAGAATTTTTGGTCGATAGGATCTAGCACGTTTATTGTTATGACTAAATGGTGTTCGGAAAAAAACTTTATTAAAATCCTTTAAACGTAAAGGATATAATGGTACTAAATATGGCCTTCCAAGTGATGTTAGTCGAGTAACATGAATAATAAGTAAGGTTATTCCAAAAACAATGCCAATTAATCCAAAAAATCCTGCCAAAATAATTAATGGAAAGCGAACAAGTCGGATAGAGGTTCCAAATAAATAACTAGGGGTGACGAAACTTGCCAGAGCACTCATCGCAACAAGAATGATAAGGATATTACTTGTTAAGCCTGCCTCAACTGCTGCCTGCCCGATTACAATACCACCCACAATACCCATTGTTTGTCCGACTTTTGTTGGTAATCTTGCACCAGCTTCTCGTAACAACTCCAGCATAAATTCTAATAGTAATACTTCAAATATTGGTGGGAATGGAACCGCTGCTCGAGACTGACCGATTGTTATAAGAAGTTGAGTAGGTATAATGGCGTATTGATAACTCAGAGCTGCAACATATGTTGGTGCAATAATAATCGAAAAAAACATTGCAAAGAAACGTAATAGTCGATAAAATGTTCCACCCTGCCATCGCATATATAAATCCTCAGTGGATTCCAAGAAACTAAATAAGGTTGCAGGTGCTGTAAACCCAGCAGGACTGTTTTCAACTAGGACACCAAGTTTTCCTTGTAAAACATTATAAGTGAAACGATCCGGACGTTCTGTTATGTCAAATTGCGGAAAGAAGTTTGTTTGGGAATCCTCTAAATATTGTTTCAGAATGATGGCATCTTCAACCTGATCCGTATCTACTTCTTTTAGACGTTGCCTCATTGTTTGGACATCAACTTCATTAGCGATGGACTTCATATAAACAAGACGGACATCCTTTGGTGATACTTTTCCAATCTTAAATTCTTCCATAACTAGATCGGTTGACTTAATGATCCACCGTATAATGTTCAAATTTTTTGATAATGATTCTGTGAAAGAAATTTTTGGCCCGAGTACGAGGGACTCTGTTTCGGCTTTTTCAAGTGAACGACTTTCTTTCATTGGCAATTGATAACCAAGGGCCTTTTTTTCTCCCTCAATATAGATAAATACTTCACCAATAATTAAATTGGAAAGGATAGATTCTAAATCTTCATAAACAGACCCTGAATTTAACGGAAGTTCATTAAGCAGATTTTGATTTGTTAGCTTTTCTTGATTTATTTCAAAGTTAACTAGGGGGTCTAATAAAGAATTTTGAAATTTATCGACATCAATTTGATAGTCAATAAAGAAAACTGCAACATTTGTATCGAATATTTTATAATGGGAGAACTTTAAATCAGGATTTTTTTCAAATTTATCCGATAAAATTTGTTCTAGAGTGTCAATTTTGATTGGGAATATTGCTGTTCCTTTAGATTCTTTATTTTTTTTAGACTTTTTACCCCACATAAGAACCTCCAAGTATATAAATAACTAGTAGGCCTTAGTGTATGGAAAATAGTTAAAAATATGTGTGAGAGGGGATAAATGGAAGTGAAAGCAAAAAAAAGAGAGGATTAATCCTCTCTAGTAACAACATCCACTTTACCTGTACCAGGGTCAATGACTAATCCGTGAACCTTTACATGTGGTGGCAATAATGGATGATTTCTTATTAAATCTACACTTTGAACTACAGATTCCTCAACTGTTTCAAAACCGTGAAATTCTTCATTAAAGTCGATTCCACCGTTTTGCAAAGTCTGAATCGTTTCCTCTGGAATTCCTTTTTCAATCATCGTTTCGGTTAAAGTCTTAATATCTACTTTGGACATCCCGCAATCATAGTGTCCGATAACAGTGACTTCTTCCGCTTTTAGAGAGTAAATTGCTACTAAAATACTTTTCATAATACTATCAAACGGTTTTCGAATGATTGCACCAGCGTTTTTAACCATTTTCACATCGCCATTTTGGATATTTAAAGCTCTGTGTAATAATTCGACTAAACGGGATTCCATGCAAGTGAAAATTACCATTTTTTTATTTGGGAAACTATCAGTTGCATATTTTTCATATTCTTTTCCTTCTACAAATTTCTTATTATAAGCTAACATGTCATCCAGATGCATATCTTTCACTCCTTTTCCTTGTATAGCTCCAGACACCAACTACTAGCGTGACTTCCCTCGTTAATTCACAAGAGTATGAAGACTTGCCAATGGACGTAGACGTACTTGTACCTTTGTTAGGAATGTCAACATTGACTCAAGATTTAGAAGGAGGGTCGACTAGACTAATTCCAGCTAATAGTTCGAAAGTCGCTAAATGGGTACACTGCACTCTTTTATTTATATACCCCATAAAAAACTATATCAGTTATCGAATAATATACAAAATAATAAATATTTTTGTGGGAGGGAAATCGATGACTAATAATATACGAATATGCAAATTGTGCAAAACGCAAATGAAATTCAGTACATTTTATATGTGTCAAGATTGTTTGTTTGAACTGGATCGAGTGAGTGCATATATAAAAAAACATCATTACGCAACTTTAGATGAAATATCGCAAGGTACAAGTCTAACACCAGATTGTGTCGAGCGAATCATCGAATTCTTCCGTCATTCAAAGACTTCTATAAAACAATGAAATATTAGAAAACTATTTATTTTGTAAAAACGCTGTTGACTTCTTAAATTTACCAATTTATAATAATAAGGTACTTAAAAAACGTAAAGGAGGGCATAAAAATGGAAAACGTTAACGTAATTGTTAATTTAACTGGGTACAATTTTATATTTCATGTGGCCTCTGATAAGCGGAGAAGTGTGTTCTAAATTTGGTACATAATTCTATTGGTTATTAAAGGCTACCATGTGCTGTGGCCTTTTTGTAATATATGGGAGAAATATCATTTTTTATTTCTGCAATTTTACATGTATGCGTCATTGGCGCATGCATTTTTGTGTTTTTTGGGTTTTTGCCTATTACTTCTTCGCTTCATAGACAAAAACCCATACAAAATAATAACAACCAAAGAGATAGAGAAGGTGATGGAAATGTTTTCGGTTTTTAAGAAGTTAGATTGGTTTTTTAAACATTATTGGAAGCGGTATACGTTTGCGATTATTGCTTTGATGGTAGCAAGTGCGATAGGTTTGATTCCTCCTAGATTACTGGGATATGCGATTGACCAGATCCAATATGAGACATTAACATCGCAAATATTAACTATTATTATAGTTGGTTACCTTGTTTTAATTGTAGTCCACTATAGTATTTCATTTTTATGGGATTATACCCTGTTTAGTGGTGCTGTGATTTTGGAACGATGGACTCGTTCTAACTTAATTGATCACTACTTGAAAATGACGCCAACTTTCTATGGCAAATACAAAACAGGTGACCTGATGGCAAGGAGTACAAATGACTTAAAAGCCATAGCCCAAACAGCAGGATTTGGTGTTTTAACATTAGTTGACTCTACCACATTTATGTTCATGTTAATAGCGATGATGGGCTTTTCGATTAGTTGGAAGTTGACACTCGCTGCTTTAATTCCGCTACCAATTATGGCAATTATTATGAATAAATATGGAGCAGCTATTCATGCTCGTTTCACAGAAGCACAAGCTGCTTTCGGAAATATGAATAATGAAGTATTGGAATCCATTCGCGGGGTACGAGTAATTCGTGCGTTTGTACAGGAAAAACAAGATAAAGATCGATTTGAAAAGATGACAGAAGATGTGTACCAAAAGAATATTTCTGTAGCAAAAATTGATGCGATGTTTGAACCGACGATGAAAATCCTTGTTGGAATTTCCTATACTATTGGTCTTGGGTATGGGACGGTACTTGTTTTTCAAAATGTTATCTCTTTAGGTGACCTCGTGTCATTTAACGTATATCTAGGAATGCTAATTTGGCCGATGTTTGCTGTTGGAGAATTAATTAATGTGTTACAGCGGGGGAATGCCTCATTAGACCGTGTTAATGAAACGATTAGCTATGAAGCAGACGTGAAAAATCCGGATCATCCAAAAGAAGTATCGATGGTTGAAAAGGTGGTCTTTGACAATGTTTCATTTTCCTATCCTAATACAAAAATTAACCAATTAGAAGATATCAGACTTCATATTAAGAAGGGGCAAACTATCGGGATAGTAGGTAAAACCGGTGCAGGTAAAACTACTTTATTTAAATTATTGCTTAGGCAATACCCGGGTGTAAGAGGTCAAATTAATATTTCTGACGTTAATATTGAAACGATTAGTTTAGAGCAAATACGATCTTGGATTGGCTATGTTCCACAGGATCAAGTGATGTTCTCTAAGAGTGTTAGAGAAAATATTCAATTTGGTAAAAGTGATGCGAGTGATGAGGAAATCTATCGTGTTATGGAGCTAGCACAGTTTGTAGAGGACATTAAGCAATTACCAAAAGGCTTAGACACTAAAGTAGGGGAAAGTGGTGTAACTCTATCTGGTGGCCAGAAGCAACGAGTTGCTTTAGCCAGAGCATTTATTAAGAATCCAGAGATTTTGATTCTTGACGACTCTTTATCCGCAGTTGATGGAAAAACAGAATCAAAGATTTTACAACATTTACGAGAAGAACGGAAACACAAAACTACTTTAATTGCTGCCCATCGTTTATCGGCAGTGACCCATGCTGACCAAATAATTGTGTTAGAGGATGGAAAAATTGTAGAACGAGGTACACATGAAGAATTAATGAAAAATGGTGGATGGTATAAGGAGCAGTATGAACAACAACAACTAGATGATGAGGAGGTGATCTCCTAATGAAGAAGGGATCGACAGAAAGAAGGCTTTTCCAATATGCCTTACATTTCAAAAAGCAAATTATCATTGGGATTGTATTTCTAATCATTGCGACAGCTTTGGAATTGGCAGGGCCAATAATTGCGAAAACGATAATTGATGAGCATATTGTTGGGGTTGAGGGCCCGTGGTATCAAGTTAGTGAGAATGATGATCGAAATACAGTGGAATATAAAGATAACTATTTTAAACGTGCTGACCGTGTAGATGAGGACGATGAAATTGTCACCACATTCACCATGCTACAAATTAAAAGAGAATATTATCTTGCAGATGGAGAGATTCCACTGACTGGTGAAAGAAATGTGGAAGATAATATCATTACTATAAAATCACAGATAGGCGAAGAGAGTTTCAATGGGGAGAAGATTTCCATCAGTACTATTTATTCTTTTTTTCAACCCGAGCAGCGACCAATCTTTTTACTGTTAGGACTTTATGTTGGATTACTGTTAATTGCAGCTGTCTTCCAGTTTTATAAAACCTTCCTACTTCAAAAGGCATCAAATCAGATAGTGAAAAAAATGCGTAATGATATATTTGAACATACCCAGAGAATTCCAATCAATTATTATGTGGATAATCCTGCTGGAACAATTGTTGCACGAGTTACGAATGACACAGAAGCCATTCGTGATCTATATGAGCGAGTATTAAGTATTATTGTGACGAGTGCCATCTATATGGCTGGGATATTTGTTGCCTTGTTCATCCTCAATGCAAAGCTAGCAGTATGGTTCCTATTACTAGTGCCATTGATTATTATGTGGATGAAGTTTTATAAGTATTATGGTACGAAATACAATAAAGTAATCCGTGCTACGATAAGTGAAATTAATGGTAAAATCAGTGAAGCTGTACAAGGAATGACGATTATTCAAGCGTTTCGTAGAGAAAAGCAAACGAAGGAAGAATTTGAAGAATTAAATACACGCCATTTTAGTTACCAACGAAAGCTTTTAAAACTAAGTGCGTTGACACAGTATAACCTGGTTACGGTGTTCCGTAATCTAGCATTTGTAGGATTCATTTGGTATTTTGGGTCTGCATCATTTGATTTAAATAGTATCATTTCCATAGGGATGCTTTATGCAATAGTTGATTTATTAACTCGTTTGTTCGAACCAGTAAGTGATATCGTGAATCAGTTACCACTGTTAGAACAAGCACGTGTTGCAGGTGGACGTGTGTTTGCCTTAATGGATTTAGAGGGTGAAGAAGTGAATCCAAAGGAAATCGAACGTTACAAGGGGAATGTTAACTTTGACCATGTAACATTCGCTTATGATGAAGAAGAATATGTTCTAAAGGATATATCCTTCTCCATTAAATCAGGCGAAACAGTTGCATTTGTTGGTCATACTGGTTCAGGAAAAAGCTCCATTATGAATCTTTTATTTCGCTTCTATGATCCACAAAAAGGTAACATTACGATTGATGGTCATAATACTAGCAACTGGTCAAGACAACAAGTGAGAAGTCATATGGGGATAGTTTTACAAGATCCATTCCTATTTTCGGGAACTATTCTATCCAATATAACAATGAATGATCCGAAGATTTCGAGGGAAAAAGCAATAGAGGCATTAATAACAGTTGGTGCTGATCGCTTTATTGAGAAATTACCTAAGAAATATGATGAACGAGTGACAGAGGGTGGAAGCACCTATTCATTAGGTGAAAGACAACTAATTTCCTTTGCCCGTGCCCTTGCTTTTGATCCAGCTATCTTAATTTTGGATGAGGCAACGGCAAATATTGACACAGAAACTGAAACAGTTATTCAACATGCATTAGAAGTATTAAAACAAGGTAGAACGACGTTAGTTATTGCTCACAGACTTTCAACAATTCAACAAGCTAATACCATTTTTGTATTAGAACATGGTAGAATTATAGAAGAAGGTAACCATGAATCGTTAATTGCAGAAAAAGGTACTTATTATCAAATGTACAAAATGCAACAAGGAATCTCTCAGAAAGGCAGTATAATCTAGTACACAATGTGGGGTGAGAGCTAGTGGAAAAGAATGAAGAGCAAAAACCTGACATTATTGATGAAGATTTATATGAAGAATTCGATGATGAGGAGCTTTATGAGATCGTAGAACAGGCGAGAAAAGATGCACTCATTAGAGCTACAATTGAAAATAATACTAAAAAGCCGAAACGCCCATTTCCGAGATGGGTGTTTTGGCTTATTGCTATTGCAATGATATTAAATGTCATTGCTATTCTCCCGTCAACTTTTTCTATTCCAGCTATTGAATTTTTAAAAACTTCAGCTAAACTATCAGGCAATGATGAAATACAAGACTATAAAAAGGCAGTTGTTGTTATTGAAACCGGAGAAAGTAAAGGAACTGGTTTTGCCATATCAAGTGATGGTTATATTTTAACTAACTACCATGTCATTGATGAAGGAACAACTATTTCTGCAGCTTTTCCAGAAGAAGGTCTCTTTCATGCAGAAATTATCGAAGAGTATCCTGAAATCGATTTAGCTTTACTAAAAACAGAGAGTGATATAGAACTTCCTTATCTTAATCTTGCTGAACAAACGATTTTTAATGAAAATGAAAGAATATCATTTATAGGAAACCCCCTTGCATTCAATGGGATTGCTAACCAAGGTACCATTATTGGTTATACCCAATTAAAAAGCTGGGATGAACCTGTACTAATGATTGAAGCGCCGGTATACCGTGGGAATAGTGGTAGCCCAATTATTAATAAAGACGGTGAAGTAATAGGAGTTATTTTCGCCACTTTAAAGCATGATGCCCACGGAAAAGTCGGTCTATTTATCCCAATCGACTATTTTCATAATTATACGGAATAGTGTTTCACAAATAGATAAACTTCCCGCACGTATGTATGCGATTTTTAATAATAAAAGTATTATTGGATTAGGACAGAATTTTGGTAAACAGACTATTCGACTCGAATACACAAAGGATGGAGTATTTGGTAGTGGGTATAATAGAATAGAAATTATTTTAGGGTGGTTACCTAATCTTAAACAAAATGTAATCCAGATGTGATACTCCCTGTAATACTTGTACGATAATATAGTCATATTCATGAAAATGAAAAATATTAAAGTAATGGTGGGTTTATCATGACCTGTTTAACTATAAATCGCTGTAAATTAATAAATATAATAAATGAAACACCCAAAAAATCTGTAACACAATCGAAATATATGAATGTTAGGGGTGGTCTTCTTTGACAGGTGAAATCCTAAAAGACATCCCTTTAGAGGAATTAATAGATAATGCCCAGAATGGGGATGAGTCTGCCCAAAATTTCCTATTAAAAAACTATCAGCCTTTTATTGCAAAATGTGTATCGGAAGTTTGTAAAAGATATATTGATCCAGAGCGAGATGATGAATTCAGTATCGGGTTGTCTGCTTTTAATGAAGCAATCCGCTTATTTTCGAAGGACAGAGGAAGTTCCTTTTTAACTTTTGCCAATTTGGTAATTAAACGTAAAGTGATTGATTATATTCGATCACAAAATAAGTATCCAATATCAATTTCACTTGATGAAACTTATGATGCAGAAAAAATGGAGAATCCTACGGAAATTGAAGCTGTTAATGATATTTATCGATTGGAACAAGAATCTTGGTATCGCAGACAAGAAATATTGGAATTTAAGGAAAGGTTAGCTACTTATAAATTAACACTACTAGAGCTCTCTGAAGTAGCACCTAAACATCGAGATGCTCGGGATAGTGCTGTTAAAGTTGCAAGAATACTCCGGGATAATCCGAAGCTTAGTGATTTTGTTGAACAAAAGAAAAAGCTTCCAATCAAAGAATTAGCAAAAATAGTAGATGTTAGTAAAAAAACCTTGGAACGGAACAGAAAGTTTATCCTAGCAATATTTATCGTGCTGGGAGAAGATTATGTGTTTCTAAATGATTATTTGAAAGGGTTGGGCCAGTGAAAAAAGGGATTGTGATGGAACAGCATCGTAGGTTTACCATTGTGATGACAACAGATGGTTTAATTGAGAAAGCTTATCCACTTATAGATGCTGATATTGGCTGTGAAGTTGATTATGAGCCACTTGAACAAAGAGCGTGGTTAACAAGTTTTAAAGAAAAGTTTTTCACGATACGTATTGCTGCTTTAGCATGCGTATTTCTACTTGCATTGCTGCCTGTTTATATGGTAACAAATAGTAATGAAACATTTGCATATGTTGATATTGATATTAATCCTAGTATGGAGCTTGAAATAGATAATGATTTAGAAGTGACCGCCATTATACCTTTTAATGAGGATGCCGAACTATTACTAAATCAAATTGGGGAGATAGAGGGTAAAAATATCGAGGACGCTATTGAAATTATTATCAATACGAGCGAAGAAAAGGGATTAATAAATGCTGCAAAAAATGTATTAATTGGGGTTCATTATCTGAATGACGAGGAAAAGGATCCCATTATTAAAACTATTGAAGAACATTTTGATACGCAACCCACAGATTGGGAAGTTGTTACTGTTGTAATTCCGGAAGATGTAAGAGTAAAAGCGAAAGAAAACCAACAATCTATGAACAAGGCATTGGCAAATTCTGTTACAGACCAATCAAGTAATCGAGTAAAAACAACTATTACAGAAGAAGATAAAGAAGTATTGCAATCATTTTTTAATAAAAGTAAAGCTGATGTTGAAATAACCAATGATAATTCATCTAAAGTAATGGAACCAAATACTGTAACAGATAAAAATAATGATAACAGAAATACATTTAATGATGAAAGACACCCTAGGGAACTTAAGGGGAAAAATGGTGACGCTCATTCGGATAAGAATGGAAACAGCCATCACAACGGAAAAATAAAAGAACATGATAAAGATAGAAAAAATGATACGTTCAAAAATAAAAATGATAGGAATAAAGATAAATCCGAATATAGAAAAAATCACAGTGGAGATAAGTCCAAACATAAGGATGAGCACAAGTATAAACAAGATAAAAAAGAAAAATGGGATAAAAAGGATCGAAAAGGAAAAGAAGATAAAAAGCAAAAAAACAATAACGGTAGAGGCCACGACAATAAGAGAAACAATGGGGATGGCAATGAAAAAAATAAAAACAATGATTTTTCTATCTATAAATAAGGTGTTTGGGCATAACTTACTTGAGTTATGCCCTTTTCATTAAACTTCCATTATTGCGGATGGTGTGTATTTCATTGCGTGGTCAATATAATAAAGAAGATCTTCATGTGATGCAACAATTTTCTTATCGTCTAAAGAGTAATGGTAAGCGTGCAGGAAATTCTGTATTCTTTTGGATAATAAGTCATCCTTCGTGCGGACCATTAGTACTAGTAAGTCATCCCATTGTCCCCATAACGTATAGTACAGAGCCTTGTCGTAGTCTGGTATGTCCATCCTGAATTCCCCTCCTTAAAAACTTACAAGGGTAGTTATAGCTTCCCCGTATTATATATATATTTTCCCATAACAAATTTGGTGTTTTTTCCAATTTTAGGCGAGCCTTCATTAGGATAAACAGTTCTTGCTGATACATACTAAAAAAATGAAAGGGAGGGATTGAACAAAAATGAAAAAACACCTAGTAGGTATTGCTGCAGCAGCTCTAATTATTGCTTCAGGTTGTGGTGCTGATAATGAAGAAGGCCAGCAAGGTACAACGAATCAAAATATTGAGCCAGTAAGGTATCAAAATAACCAAGATGGCCTGGAACGCAATCGAAACTACACACTTCAACGTGACTTGGAAGAGCCGAACCGAACGGATATCAACACAAGAAATATAAATAATATAAGAGATCAAAAAAATGGGGAAGCAAATCGTGATGGCGATAGTACTGATCGTTATGATGTTGCAAATGAAGCAGCTGAGTTAATCACTAAAAAGATTGATGTTATTGATAACGCATATGTATTAACTACTGACAATAATGCCTATGTTGCTGCAGAGTTAGATACAGACAGTGGTAACCGAAACAATAACAAAGATGGTGAGCAGTTAACAGACGATGTTAAAGAACAGATAGCTGCTATTGTGAAATCGGTTGACCATGATATTGATAATGTTTATGTATCAACGAATCCAGATTTTATGGATTTAGTAAATAACTATTCAAATGATATTGATAATGGTGAACCAGTAGAAGGGTTCTTTGATGAAATTGGTAATATGATTGAGCGCGTTTTTCCTCAAAATAGATAAGAAAGTCGACAGGTGTTAAACCTGTCGACTTCTTTTTTTTGATAATGGGAATTAGCTCAATGTGAGTTAAATACTAATACTAATACTAAAGACCTATTTTAAAAACCATTCAACATATGATATCCTATTACATATAATTCTTATTAAACATAGTGGATTACTATGAATTGAATTTATATGGGGTTGAATATATATGGGACGTGAATTTCTTGAGATTTTTGAGAATTGGGCGGAGGATTATGATAAATCTGTAGCAGGAATGGATCCTGAATATAAAGAGGTTTTCCGAGACTATAATAATATTTTGCAAGAAGTAACGAATAACTCCTTTGGAAATATTCTTGAATTTGGTGTAGGAACAGGCAATTTAACAGCGAAGTTCCTAGAAAGAGGGCACCGTGTAATAGGTATTGAACCTTCTAGTGCCATGAGAGGTGTCACTAAAGCAAAGCTACCTGAGACCATCATTTTGGATGGGGACTTTCTCCATTATCCGAAATTAGATCTACCAATTAATACGGTTGTTAGTACGTATGCTTTTCATCATTTAACAGATGTTGAAAAGGAATCTGCAGTGAAAAATTTTTCAAGAGTTTTAGCAACAGGTGGCAAGGTTGTTTTCGCTGATACAATGTTTGTATCTGAACAGAAGATGCAACAGAAAATAAATGAAGCAGATGAGGCGGGTTTTACTAACTTGGCAGAAGATTTGAGACGGGAATATTATCCACTCACGGAAACGATTGAGCGAATATTTATAACAAATAATTTTACTATTGAATTCAAACAAATGAATGAATTTGTTTGGTTAATCATAGCTAAGAAACTACATGAATGACTAGTGTTAACTTTTCTGGGAATTAACTTCTCGCGGCTCCTAAGAGTTGTAATACATCCAGAATATCTAGGCTATGAAAAGCATAGTTTTTAGCTGTGAGCACAATACCAATATATTAAATAAGAGAAAAAGGAGAAATCGGAGAAATGAAAAAGATGAATGTAGAAAGCTTTAATTTAGATCATACAAAAGTAAAGGCGCCATATATAAGACTTGTTGGCGTGACAGAAGGTGTTAATGGAGATAAGGTCTATAAATACGATATTCGTTTTAAACAGCCAAATAAAGAGCATATGGAAATGGCTGGGCTTCACTCCATTGAACATTTAATGGCAGAAAATATTCGTAACCATATGGATAATGTTCTAGATATTAGCCCAATGGGTTGCCAAACTGGTTTTTATTTATCCATTATTAACAATGATTCCTATGACGAAGTCCTTGTCACATTAGAAAAAACATTGCAAGATGTTCTAGCTGCGAATGAAGTACCTGCTTGTAATGAAGTTCAATGTGGATGGGCTGCGAATCATAGTTTAGAGGGTGCTAAGGAAATCGCCAAAGAAATGCTGGCTAGAAAAGACGAGTGGAAAGAAGTCTTTTAATTAATGGGGTGACATAATGGCATTATATCAATCGTTACACGAACTAATTGGCCAAACTCCTTTGTTAAGGATTAATAACTTTGATATACCAAACAATGTTAACTTGTATGCCAAACTAGAATTTTACAACCCAGGTGGAAGTGTTAAGGACCGATTAGGTGTTGAACTTATCTCAGAAGCACTGCGTACCGAAAAAATCAGTCGAGGCGGTACCATAATTGAGCCTACTGCTGGAAATACAGGAATTGGCTTAGCTATAGCTGCAAAGGAAAAAGGGCTCAAGGTCATCTTTGTTGTTCCGGAACATTTTAGTATGGAGAAGCAAATGATCATGCAGGCCCTTGGTGCAAATATTGTTCATACTCCCAGGGAATCGGGGATGGTTGGAGCAATTAATAAGACAGAGGAGCTTTTAAAAGAAATTCCAAATAGTTATTCTCCAGAGCAATTTGCAAATCGAGCTAATCCTATGACCTATTATAAAACCCTTGCACCTGAAATATGGCAGGAACTTCATGGCGAATTGGACGTATTTATTGCAGGTGCTGGTTCAGGTGGTACTTTTATGGGCTGTTCTCGGTATTTTAAGGAAAAAAATTCTAAGGTTAAAACAGTCATTGTTGAGCCAGAGGGTTCGGTTATTGCTGGAGGAAAACCTGGTCCCCATCGAACGGAGGGTATTGGTATGGAATTTTTACCAACATTTGTAGACCCTAAGTATTTTGATGAAATTTATACGGTTGAGGATATGCATGCTTTTGAGATGGTGGAGAAGCTAGCTCGAAATGAAGGATTATTAGTAGGAAGCTCTTCGGGAGCAGCAATGTATGCTGCTTTAGAGGAAGCTAAAGTAGCAAAAAATGGATCAACCATTGTAATAATATTCCCGGACAGTAGTGATCGTTACTTGAGTAAAAATATTTACCCTAAAGTAAAGGATGTGAAGATATAACATGCGTTCAAAAACAAAAATGGTACATGGAGGAATTACCGGTGATGAGCAGACTGGAGCTGTGTCTGTTCCAATTTATCAGGTGAGTACTTATAAACAAGATGGAGTTGGGAATTTTCGTGGCTATGAATATTCGAGAACAGGAAATCCAACTCGGCATGCATTAGAAACGGTAATTGCCAGTTTAGAAAACGGTACCCATGGATTTGCCTTTGGTTCTGGAATGGCGGCCATTACAACCGTAATGATGTTGCTCAAATCTGGAGACCATGTCGTAATGACGGATGACGTTTATGGTGGATCTTTTCGCTTGATGACAAAAGTTTTAGAACGATTTGACTTACAGAATACGTTTGTAGATACTAGTAATCCTGAAAAAGTGGAAGAAGTTATTCAAGAAAATACAAAAGCTTTGTATATTGAAACACCAACGAACCCTCTGTTAAAAATAACAGATTTAAGAAAAATGACTGAAATAGCGAAAAAACATAATCTATTACTCATCGTTGATAATACATTTGCAACGCCATACTGGCAACAACCACTTGATTTGGGGGCAGATATTGTACTGCATAGTGCTACCAAATACATTGGTGGACATAGTGATGTTGTTTCTGGTCTTGTTGCTGTTAAATCTGATGAGCTAGCTGAAAAAATTCATTTTCTACAAAATTCTGTTGGGGCGGTTTTAGGTCCACAAGATTCATGGCTTTTAATGCGAGGAATAAAAACATTAGCTCTACGGATGGAAGCGATAGAAATGAATACAAGGAAATTAGTATCGTATTTGGTCGAGCATGATAAGGTTAAATCAGTCTTTTATCCAGGATTAGAATCTCATTCTGGTTATGAAATTGCAAAAGGACAATCAACTGGCTTTGGAGGAATGATTTCATTTGATGTTGGAAGTGGAGAGTTAGCAGAAGAAGTATTAAAAAAAGTTAACTATTTTACCCTAGCTGAAAGTTTAGGAGCAGTCGAAAGCTTAATCTCTCTACCAGCAAAAATGACCCATGCTTCTATTCCTGCAGATAGAAGACGAGAGCTTGGAATAACAGAAGGATTAATCCGTGTTTCTGTTGGTATTGAAGATGTGCAAGATTTAATAGAAGATTTAGAACAGGCTTTATGTGATTAATCGGGGCAGCTCACGGGGCTGCCTTTTTATATGAATTAGAACATGAGCCCAAGTCCGAGGAACATACGCCCATTGGTCTAGAACATGAGCCTAAGTCCAAGAAACACACACCCATTTGGACTAGAACATGAGCCCAAGTCCGAGAAACATACACCCATTTGGACTAGAACATGAGCCCAAATGCTAGAACGAACCCCCGCCAAATCGAAGCCTTGCCCAGAATACACAGATACCATTTCACATTTTATAAAACTAATATTAAACCTATTAAATATATGCTAAAATAGACACAATATTAACAAAGAAGGGAAGTCTAAATATGAGTGAAAAGGCTTTAGCTTATTTAACAGAAAACAGAAACCGTTTATTACAAAAATTAAATGACTTTCTCTCAATTCCAAGTGTTAGCACAGATAGTGTACACAAGGAAGATGTTAGAAAAGCAGCGAATTTTTTAGAAAATTATCTAACTGATACAGGCTTTGAAAATGTTCACCTAGTTGAAACAAAGAAACATCCAATTGTATATGCAGAATATATGATGGCAGAGCCGGACGCACCAACTGTACTTATATATGGGCATTATGATGTCCAACCAGTTGATCCAATTGAACTTTGGGAGAGTGATCCATTTCAGCCTGAAGTAAGAAATGGACGTCTATATGCTCGTGGATCTAGTGATGATAAAGGACAAGTGTTTATGCATTTGGCTGTTTTTGAGGCCATTATGAAAACAGAAGGAAAGCTTCCACTAAATGTAAAGGTTTGTTTAGAAGGCGAAGAGGAAATTGGTAGTGAAAATCTTTATACCATGCTTCAGGAGAAAAGGGATTTATTTCAAGCGGATTTTGCCGTTATCTCGGACTCTGGAATGGTTGCCAAAAACCAGCCTACTATTCTTTATGGACTAAAGGGTTTTACTGGAATAGAAATTACAGTATCAGGTCCAGATCATGACTTGCATTCTGGAATGTATGGTGGTGCTGTTCGAAACCCGATTATGGCATTATCCCATATACTTGCATCTATGAAAAACGAGAATGAGGTTGTAACAGTAGACGGCTTTTACGATGGAGTGGAAGATCTAACTGATGAGGAAAGGGAATTAATTGATCAGGTTCCGAGTGAAGACTTTGTTCAAGCGACTGGAATAACAGAGACTGTTTCAGAAGAAGGGTATACGGCAAAAGAACATACAATGGTAAGACCAACATTTGAAGTGAACGGTATTTATGGTGGTTATCAAGGCGAAGGAACCAAAACAATCATCCCTACTTCGGCAACAGCAAAAATAACATGTCGGCTAGTACCTGGTCAGGATCCAATTAGTGTTCAACAGGCACTTGAGAGTCATGTGCACAAGGTTGCTCCAAAAGGTGTAACGGTTGAAGTGAAGAAAGAAAAGTTGTCAGCCAAAGCTTATAAGGTTGAACCGAATCATCCATTAATACAAAAAGCAGCAGAAAGCTACACGAAAGCATTTGAGAAAGAAACCGTTTATGTCCGTATGGGTGGATCTATTCCGGTTGTAGAATGGATAGAGGATATCTATAATATTCCCATTGTTTTACTAGGATTCGGGACCCCAGAAGATAGATTACATTCACCTAATGAAAGCTTTCCACTTGATAGTTATGATAAGGGGATGGAAACATTAGTATATTATTGGAATGAAGTAATAAAGAAATAGATTCATGTTAATTTCCCGGGTATTTTTCTAGGAAATTAGCTTACTGGGGGTGAGGGAATTGGAAAGAGCGGTAGAGGCAGTGTACAGCCAAGAAATAATTAATAGATTTCTTAAAGTATATCACTTAGAACCAACTTACAAAGTTCTAGGTGACTTCGAAAACTATGTGTATGAAGTAATGAAAGAAGGAAAGCCCTATATATTAAGAATAACCCATAGCTCTCACCGCAATGAAAATGAAATAGTTGGAGAAATAGAATGGATGAATTATTTGTATAACCATGGAGCTAATGTATCGGTTGTATTTCCTTCGAATGATAATAACTTAGTTGAAAAACAAGTTGCTTCTGATCAATCTATTTTTTTTGGTAGCCTTTTTTCAAAGGTAAAAGGTAGACCAATTCGAGCAAATGATAAAGAGTTTCATGCTAAATTATTTGAAAGCTGGGGGAAAGAAACAGGTAAATTACATCGATTAACCAAAAATTACTTACCAGAAAAAGTTACCCGGAAAAATTGGTATGAAGATGATCTATTTGAAATCGAAAAGTATGTACCCGAAGAAATAATGGTTATTGAACGAACAAAAGAAGTAATACAAGTGTTAAAAGAATTACCTCAAGAGGATTTTGGGCTTATACATAATGATATTCATAACAAAAATTTCTTTTATGATGGAATTGAAATTCATATATTTGATTTTGATGATGCCTGTTACTTTTGGAATGTCTCAGATATCGCTATCCCATTATACTATTCCTGCTACTCCTTGTTCTCGGATAAAACAAGAATCGAAGAGAAAAGGAATTTTGCTAAGCATTTTCTTACGGCTTTCATGAAAGGGTATACCGAGGAAAAGGAACCACCTAAGGACTGGGAAAAGTTATTAACACTTTTCTTGGAGGTTCGTGATATTACTCTTTACGCTGCCTTAAATAAGAAAATTCCTCCAAAGGATCGTAATGAGGACTTACTGAAGAGTATGCAGCAAATAAAGGAAAGAATTGAAAGGAAAGAAGCAATTGTGTCAATTACTTAAAGAATCTAAGGGTGGTAAAACATGAAGATAGCTTTAATTACCGGGGTCTCAAAAGGCTTAGGTGAGGCACTAGCAAAATTGTTTTTAGAATCAGGTATTCATGTTCTTGGTATTTCAAGGAATTCAAATGGTCGTTTAGTTAAAATTGCTACTAAAAACAATGTAAACTACGAGCATTATCCTTGTGATCTCAGTAATATAAGTGAGTTAGAAAATGTTATCGAAAAGATTCAGGAAGATGTGAATAGGCTCAATCCATCTTTATTCTATTTGATTAATAATGCAGCAGTTATTGATCCAATTCATCAAGTAACTCAGATAGAAAATGATAGATTAGCTTATCATTTTCAATTAAATGTCGTTGCACCTATGATATTAATGAATCAAATGCTCAATTATTCCAGTAGTTCGAACACCACCTTTATTGGTGTAAACATTACTTCAGGTGCAGCGGAACGCCCGGTTTATGGTTGGAGTGCTTACTGTAGTTCAAAAGCAAGTATTAATATGTATACAAAAACCGTAGCACTTGAACAAGTCAATTTGAAAACGGGACAAAAGATTATTGCATTTAATCCAGGTATAATGGATACGACTATGCAACAAACGATTCGTTCATCCTCAAAGGAATCTTTTATAGAAATTGACAAATTTAAAGGATATAAGGAAAATAAACAATTGCGTGATACGGACATGGTTGCTGGTATATTGATTGATATTTTAAATGATGAGGCAAGCATTGAGAATGGCAAGATTTATGATGTTAATGAGTATTTTTAAAAAAATGGTAAGACATAAAGCATGCCTTGATGGGAAAGTCTCCCGTCAAGGCATTTTCATTTCTATATTAGTAAAATCCTCTACCATATCCACCTGCACCAACAATGATAAGCAGGATGAATAGAACAACGATTAGCGCAAATCCGCCTTCAAATCCACGGCTCATTATATCACCTCCTATAATTCAATTATTTTATAAGGGTTGGAATTTAAAAATTCCAACCGCCACCGTATCCATAACCATAGCCACCACCGTTGTTATAACCACTAGCACCAACTATAATTAACAAGATAAATAGCACAACAATTAAAGCAAAGCCGGCTCCATAACCTTTTTCTTTACTCATTTATTGCCACCTCCTCTAGTACAATGTATGTGTGGATCTAATTGGTGACAGGGCGAATGCACAGGTGAACAAGATTAAAAAATTGGTTTTTTTCAATAGTCCATGTGAATGAAAGTGTCGTGAAAATATGGTACACTTAGGAAATGGAAAATAATATATTATAGCTAACAGTTTATACTGATAAATAGAAAGGACGATTACATGATTACCAGAAAAAGCAAACGAGAAATAGAACAAATGCAACAGGCTGCTGACTTATTAGTTGAGGTTCATAAAGAAATTGCTAAACTTATTAAGCCTGGAATTAGTACATTAGAAATCGATACTTTTGTCGATCGATTCCTTGAAAAACATGGAGCAATTCCTGAACAAAAAGGGTACAATGGTTTCCCATATGCTACTTGTGCATCCATCAATGATGAAATTTGCCATGGGTTTCCTCGCGAAGAAAAATTAAAAGATGGAGATATTGTAACAATAGATATGGTTGTAAATCTTAATGGTGGGTTGGCTGACTCAGCTTGGACCTATGCAGTAGGAAATGTAGATGAAAAAGGTTTGCGCCTTATGGATGTTACTAAGAAATCCCTTTATATCGGGATTGAGCAAGCGAGAGCAGGCAATCGCATAGGTGATATCGGCCACGCTATTCAAACATATGCTGAAGGAGAAGGGTTTTCTGTAGTACGTGACTTTACTGGTCATGGTATTGGCCCAACGATTCATGAAGATCCTCATATTCCACATTTTGGTTTGCCAAATAAAGGTCTCAGGTTAAAGCCGGGAATGGTTATTACTATTGAACCGATGCTAAATGAAGGGGAATGGGGTAGCAAGGTGGACAGCAATAATTGGACTGCTAGAACTATCGATGGCGGTCGCTCAGCTCAGTATGAGCATACAATAGTAATTACAGATGGAGATCCGATAATTTTAACAGAACAGGATAAATAACTTCTAAGGAGAATTTGTACATAGTTGCAAATCTCCTTTTTTATTACTTAGGAAATTATAAAAGTAACTGCCTGTGGATATCACTATTTTAACGGCCACGTCTCACTCAGCGCCCAGGGACTAGCGAGACTTCCCTCACCTCATGACACGATAAAGAAGACTTGCCGATTGGCTTTGACAGAGGCTTAGTCGCACTTATACCCTTGTGGTGAAAGTCAACATCGACTCCCTACGGTCGACGTGTTTCCTTTATCTCCTCCGGGGAATGGACTGATAAAACCCCCACTTTGCGTGGCAACGCAGTCCCACCCTGCATGGCAGGGCACAGTCCAGTCCGTAGTCCCTAACCGGGCACTTCCGCTTTTGGTCTTTAGGTAGTTAAGGTAATGTAAAACTATCCTTATGCATAGATCTAGCAGATATTACTAGTTCGTATTGTGTAATTGTTCAATGAAGCAATGTTACTCTCCGGTGGATTTCTAATAATTAAAGACTCTTCTGTTCTCACATAATCAGAAATAAGTTATAATTATTAGAAATTTAATTCAGGGGAGAGGCGAACATGGAAACAGTCAGTAAAAATAAACAGACAACATCATCATCCGCTTTGAGGATTAAACGCGGTTTAGCGGTGGGCTTTCCAATTATGCTCGGATACATACCTATTGCTATTACGTACGGCGTTCTAGCAAAGCAAGCTGGTCTATCACTTACTGAGCTTACTTTAATGAGTGTTTTAGTGTTTGCTGGTGCAAGTCAATTTATGGGTGCTAATATGATTGCACTGGGAGCAGGAGCAGTGGAAATAATTATAGCGACCTTTGTTTTGAACTTTCGCCACTTTGTAATGAGTCTTTCCTTTATGAATCGATTGCGAACAGTTGATTTAAAGTGGAAGATACCACTTTCCTTAGGATTGACAGATGAAACTTTTGCCGTTTCATCCTTACATCCGAAAGAAGCGAAGGAAGATAAGGGATTTCTTTTTTATAGTGCTCTTACTTTAATAGCGTATCTTTCCTGGGTAGTTGGCTCCTTTTTAGGTGGAGTGTTAGGGGAAGTCATTCCTGAAAAATTGAGTCAAAGTATGGGGATTGCCCTCTATGCTATGTTTATTGGTCTATTAATTCCATCTGTGAAAAAAGAGTTACGAGTGGGATTCATTGCTATTATAGCGATGTTGATAAATGTTATTTGTTTACAATTTATGAGTAGTGGATGGGCAATTGTTGCAGGTACGGTTCTAGGTGGATTAAGTGGACTATTTATATTAAAGGAGGAGCGAGCATGATGATTCTCTTAATAATTATAGGAATGTCTGTTGTGACGATGCTCCCAAGAGTAATACCTACTTTTATAGTAGACAAGTTACAATTCAAGGATTGGGTGAATCGGTGGCTTAATGCGATTCCATATGCAGCATTAGGAGCACTTATATTCCCTGGTATTTTATCAGTTAATGCTGATAAACCACATATCGGATTAGTGGGAGGACTTGTGGCAGTAATATTAGCATATATCGGATTAAATGTTATTTTTGTTGTAATTGGTGCAATAGTTTCAGTATTTTTGTTAACAATGTTATAGAAAAAAGGAGGGTCGCAGTACTACCAGACTGCGGTACCCTCCCTTACAGCATTACTCATTATAAGGTTCAATATGAATATGTGTGTACAAGATACCATGTTTATCAGCTAGCTTTTCTTCAATATTCACGGTAATATCATGGCCTTGTCTAACATTCAGTTCTGGGTCAACTTTGATAGTGACATCTAGTACAGATTGGTTTCCAAGTGCACGGCCTTTAATATCTTCCACTTTTTTTACTTCGGGGAATTTAGAAATTTCTTCTTTAATTTTTTTTAGACGTTCCTCATCAAATCCATCCGTTAACATAAGGGTGGAATCCTTAAAAATCTCCCATGCAGTTTTACAAATAATTACACCTACAATAAAACCAGCAAGAGGATCAAGCCAAAAAATCCCAAATTGCGCTCCAACTATCCCAATAAAAGCTCCAATACTGACTAAAGCATCGGAACGATTATCTTGTGAAGCAGCATATAATGCACTACTATTTACTTTTCTTGATAAAGAAAGATTATATTTATATACAACATACATCACCAATGCTGCACCAAGGGCGGTCCATGCCGTTAACATATCAGGTCTTACAGTATTACCCTCAAATACTTTAATTATAGTTGAAAATATGACCTGTATACCAACTGCTACCATAATAAATGCAGCTAATAAGGATGCAATTGTTTCTGCGCGGTAATGCCCGTAGCGGTGATTCTGGTCGGGTGGTTTTTGGGAGATACGCAGTCCAATTAATATAGCAATAGATGCTACAACATCTGTTGAGTTGTTTAACCCATCTGCCCATAAGGCATCTGATGTTCCTATGTATGCAACTATAAGTTTTGTACCAGCGAGAAAAAGGTATGCAAAAATACTAATCCAAGCACCTTTTTCACCACTTTTCATATCTAGTGGTTGATTCATCTATATGCCTCCATTTATAACATTAGCTTATCAAGTTTATCAAATTAGATATTGGTGGGTCTAGAGAAAAAGATAAGCGCCAAGGATATTTAATTGACATGCTATAAGTATGTTTCCCATGTCCAAGAAATATGAATTAGTTATATTATTGGTTCAATAAAATTTCCATTGCAATAATTCTAAAAATTTAGGATAATAGTAATAAAGGTGCAGAAAGGGCGTATCCCAATGAAAAAGGAAAAGGTGAATTACCTATTTTGTCCATATGATGGAAAGGTCCTTAACGCAAGAAGAGAAATATCCTTTGAAATTCGACTAACTTCACGACTAATACTAGATGAATTATGCTTTAACTGGAATAAAAAGATGTTAGAAGAAAAAATAAATCAGTCCATTCAAAAAGGAAATAAAGAAGAATTTGCAAGTGTTCGCGAAGAATATATGCAGTATATTTGGGAATAAACGTATGCATTCTTCATTTGCCTTGCCTCTGTTTGGTAAGGCTATTTTTGGTAGTTAGGAAAGTATATAGAGGGAGTATAAAAAACTTTCCGCCGACATAAGAAAAACTAACACATTCGCTAAAGGACGAGCGAATGCGAGTTTTTCTAATGTACGGATTGACCGGGTATGTAAAATTAGGAGGGTCTTATGAAGATAGATGAAACTATTCTAAAACGACAAAATCGAATACTACTTTACATATTATTATTTGCCATGTTACTTGGTTTGGGTGCTGAAGTTATAGTTGGTGCACCACTTGAAAATATGTTAGCTATCGGGTTAGGTGGGGTCTTTTCAATTGGGTTAATGGCTTTCTTCAGTTATAAAGGAATTTTTAGTAATGTAGTTCCATATCTTGCTATTGTTTGTTTAACAGGTGTGTCACTAATTGTTATGTTAAGCTCTGACTATGTAACTAATATGCTATTTACTTTCTTTTTATTAGCTGTTGCAGCTGTATCACTTTCGAAAGCGGTACTAACAACAGGTGGAATTTTAGGGATATCTTTACTAGGGTTCTTTATTGCTGTTAAGGGAGAAGTCGTTGGATTTGATACTCGTTCAGCAGCAATCACATTAGTGTTTTTTTCACTGATATTCATTGTGCTATTTATTCAAATACGTGTTTCAAGAGGATTTATCACAACTATGGAACAAAGTCTCAGTGAAATAGAGGAAAAGTCTAGGATTGAATTAGAGAGAACTAAAGTTGTACAAGCTAGTGCAATAGATGTTAGAGAACAAATGAATATACTTGAACAGGACTCAAGTTTAAATCAGCAACAAATGAAAGAAATGCTTGAAGGATTTCAGGAAATAGCTAAGGCAAGTCAACAACAGTCAGAAACTGCTAGTGAAATCTCTGAGTCCACCAATTCTACCAATCAGGCATTAAATAAAATGATTGTATCCTTTTCGAATAGTGTTGCTGATGGTGAGGAATTAATCAATTTATCAACAAAAGGTACAGCCTCTATGGATACATTGGCAAAGACTATACATGACTTCCAAGCATCATTTGATCAGTTAACAATGAATATGGAAAATCTTGTTCAACGTATCGATGAAAATAATTCCAATACGGAAAAGATTCAAGATATTGCGAAACAAACAAATCTATTAGCACTGAATGCTAGTATTGAAGCGGCAAGAGCAGGAGAATATGGAAAAGGATTTTCCGTTGTAGCTTCAGAAATTCGAAAATTAGCAGAAGTATCTCAAGTAACTGCAAAACAAATGAGTGAAAATCTTGAGATGATTGAGCATGATGCAAAAAGTACACAAATGGAAGTAAATGAAAATAAAGAGAAATTATCAATCAGTACGGAGCATACAATGGCTTCAAAGGAGCATTTCGAGACAATCACAACGCAATTACAAAGCTTTATTAAGTACTTACAATATTTAAATGAACAAGCCAATGAAATTAAAGGTTCATCTGGAAATATAGAACAGTCTGTCGATCAATTAGCATCGATTATTGAGGAGAATACGGCAACTATTGAAGGGTTAGAAGCAATGGTTGATGAGCAAGTGAATCGTATGACTATTTTAGTTCGTGCTATTGAAACAACAAATGAAGCTGCTGCATCTTTAGAAAGGGTATAAAAAAATTACAAAATATTTACAAAATCAATCGTTTCATTTTGCTATGCTAAGCATGAGGGGAGTGTTTGTTTTTGAAAAAGGATAAGAAAACACAACTGAGCTGGGCTCTTTATGATTTTGGAAATTCAGCCTTTGCTACAACGATGTTAGCAGCGATTCTACCAATATTTTATTCAAGTGTTGCTGCAAACAATATAGACGATGGCCTAGCAACCAGTTATTGGGGCTATGCAAACTCTATCGCAGTATTAATTGTAGCTATCTTAGCGCCAATACTTGGAGCAATTGCCGATTTCTCAGCTGCTAAGAAAAAGTTTCTTCGCTTCTTCGCATTTATGGGGATGATTGCTAGTGTCTCTCTGGCATTTACTGGAGAAGGAGATTATATTTTTGTTGCAGCGTTATTTATTGTTGGCTCTATTGGTTTTTCAGGTGCTAATATTTTCTATGATGCGTTTCTGCCAGAAATCGCAGATGAAAGTGATATTGATAAAGTATCATCAAAAGGATTTGCTTTAGGATATGTTGGTGGGGGAATTCTTCTTTTAATCAATGTAGTGATGATACTTAAGCCTGAAATGTTCGGCTTAGATGTTGTTGGGGCAATGAAGGTATCTTTTGCAATGGTTGGTATATGGTGGCTTATATTCTCTATTCCATTACTGAAAAACATACATGATGAAAAAAGAGAGCCTATTAAGAAGGATAAGGCATATATTGCAATAGGTTTCACTAGGATTGGAAGTACCTTTAGGGAAATTAAACAGTTTAAGCAATTGTTACTTTTCTTATTTGCTTTTTGGTTATTTAACGATGGAATTTCTACCATAATTCGAATGGCTACAATTTATGGTACAGAGATTGGTATTGGTCAAAATGATTTAATCGTGGCTTTATTAGTCACTCAATTTGTTGGAATCCCGTCTACCTTTTTCTTTGGTTGGTTGGCAGGAAAGATTTCACCAAAAAGGGCCTTAATGATAACATTGTTTGTCTACCTAGGAATTGTAATAATTGGTTACTTTATGAATTCGGCACTACATTTCTACCTTTTAGCAACTATTGTTGGATTTGTACAGGGTGGTGCTCAGGCATTAAGTAGATCGATTTATGGACGAATGGTTCCAGCCAATAAAAAAGGTGAATTCTATGGATTTTATGGAATTTCATCCAAATTCTCGGCAGTATTTGGACCTTTCTTATTTGGATTTGTGGGCCAACTAACAGGGAATAGTAGATATGGGATCTTGTCTTTAATCTTCTTCTTTATTGCAGGTATTATTATTTTAAGTTTTGTAAATGTACAAAAGGGTGCGGAGGCTGCAAAGAACCATTCTTCGTAAACTCTATATGTAGAAAAAGCCGCGCAGGGATCGTTATCTGTGCGGTTTTGTTTCATAAGGGGGACAAAAAATGAAAAGAATCGTAGTTATAACAGTTGGCAAAACACATAGTGGGAAGACAACTTTTGCACGACAATTAGAACGTAAATTGGACAATTCTATCGTGATGGACCAAGATAATCATGCTGAATTCATTAATACCTATTATAAAAAGCTACAACCTAAAAAAGGCCCTAATACATTAAAACATGCAATTTCCAAATTGGTTGTAGACTATACAAAGGAAAATACTGATTTTCATTTAATTATTTGTAATTCCAATCGAAGTATAAACGATCGAGGTTATTTATTGAAACAATTATTTCCTGCGAAAGATTATATACGGATTCTTGTTCATTTTGACATTCCTGATCATATTCTACTTGCAAGGATTCAGCAAAGTAAACGTAAAACAACTATTTTTAGAAGTGCAGTAAACTTTGAACAGGTTCTCGCACGTCAACAAACAGATGATGCAAGGGAAGACGTAATTAGTCCAACTCAGGAAGAAGCGGATTATTTATTTGTGCTTAAAGATAGTAGGGAAGTTGATGTTATTGTTGAAAGGGTAGTTGCAATTGCAAAAGGAATGTAGGAGGTTGAAAGTTTGGATTTCTTCATATTTTGACTTCACTACGTATAGAAAGAATAATAAAATTACCAGAAGATTTTGGAGGTTTTTCCAAGAAAAAAAGTATTATTATTAAGTGATTTGGGAACCTTTTATTATCAGAAAGAGCAAATAAAAGATAGGAGGGGAACAAATGTTATCAAAGCTTTTTACAATCGTATCAATAATAGGTGGGTTAAGCATAATCATTATTTTTGATTTATTATTGATTATCCCACTTACAAAAGACCAGCCAATCGCATTATCCATTGCACTGTTGTTTGAGATTGTATTCATTTTAATAATTATAGGCTATAGTTTTCAATATGGCTATAAAAAAGGTAAAGGAACCTTGTTAAATAAAGGTTCCTTTACGTAATTTACAAAGTTGATAAACTAATGTTTTTACAAAATTGGTTCACAAAATTGATTTTGCATATTCCTCTCAAGAGGTAAGCCCGTATCGTATGATATATCCCCAATGATTTCTATTAATTCATCTCGTACCGTACCATCATTTCTCCAATACCCAATCACTTTTTTCATAATGTCTATACTTTGAATTCTTGCTTGTTCATACAAGTCAATGAAACTTTTCTTGCTAGGTTCCCTTGTAGCAGGATGAAGCCATGTGGAATGTTCTAAATTTAAATAATCCTTGTGATCTACAATTGGTTGATGTGAAAAAGAAGATACGGTTGTAGGTAGTAATCTATTTTTCCAACCATTTGGATCAGCTAACAATTTAAGAGCTAATTTCATATCATTGAAAGCTTTTATTATATACTTTGATGAATCCTTTTCTATCTCTGGAAAGTGCTTTTTAATAGTCTGATGTAATAAATTTGCAATTTCATTCTTAACGGTTTGATTTAGATGAATTTCTTTATAAACCGGTGTTTTCCAGGTTTTAAGGTTTTTATATCGTTCCATCATCAAGGTATCGATTATAATTTCTAATTTTGAATGATTATTTCCTTCATAGCCAGCACGGTAATGAATATATGGATGTGTATTCCGGTCTAAAATGTGATGTGTTACATAACCGAAAACATAGGATTTCATTTCATCAGATTTATCTTTAACCTCATCAATTAAGTACATAAGGAATTCACCACAATTTTCGGTGTGAATTCTGTTTCCAATACGATTGACAGGATTATCTTTCATCCATGGCCAAAAATTATAGTAGAAAAATGGATCTGGACCTTGTGCACCTAAATTTAAAATATAACTTTGCCTGGGAATAGACTTGGGACTTCCAATTGCGTCTATTACATCTTCACAAAAAAGCATGTGTGTCCAAATATTAGGCATTGTAAAGTCCTCCTAACTTTATCCTTATGATACATACTAGTATAATGCTAATTTAGGTGAATAGGCATTACAATTTTGTGAATTCAACCTAATACGTATGAAATTAATAATTTTTTGTAGGGTAAAGGTGAATTTGATTTTCATTTTGTTAAAATTTGATACAATAGAGAGGGATTATTATAACAATCAACATTGGGGAGGAAAATACATATGGATTTTCGTATTGAACATGATACGCTTGGTGAAGTAAAAGTTCCAGTGGATAAGTTCTGGGGTGCGCAAACACAACGTAGTAAGGAAAACTTTCCAATTGGAAATGAAAAAATGCCAACTGAAATAATAAAAGCGTTTGCAATTTTAAAGATGAGTGCTGCAAAAGCTAACAGTGATTTGGGCCTCATGGATGCAAAAAAGGCAGAAGCTATTGAGTATGCTGCCATAAATATTATTGATGGAAAAGTAGATGACCATTTTCCATTAGTTGTTTGGCAAACGGGGAGTGGTACTCAGTCCAACATGAACGTGAATGAAGTAATTGCACATGTTGGAAATGACTGGTTAAAGGAGCAAGGTAGTGAGTTAGTCCTTCATCCAAATGATGATGTAAATAAATCACAAAGCTCAAATGACACCTATCCAACAGCAATGCATGTTGCTGAAGTATTGAAGCTTGAAGAGGTTGTTTTACCAGCATTACGTAAGTTAAAAGAAACATTTAATACAAAGATGAATGCTTTCCAAGATATTGTTAAAATAGGCCGTACACACTTACAAGATGCAACACCACTAACACTGGGGCAAGAGATTAGTGGATGGCATCGCATGCTAGAAAAATCCGAAAGCATGATTGAATCCAGCTTACCTTATTTAAAGGAATTAGCAATTGGTGGAACTGCTGTTGGTACTGGATTAAATGCCCACCCAGAGTTTTCTGATCGTGTATGTGCGGCAATTAGTAAGTTTACTGGAAAAGAGTTTGTTTCTGCACCAAATAAGTTCCATGCACTAACAAGCCATGATGAAACTGTATTCGCTCACGGGGCATTAAAAGGTCTTGCAGCTGACTTAATGAAGATTGCCAATGATGTTCGTTGGTTAGCGAGTGGTCCACGTTGTGGAATAGGTGAGATTACAATTCCTGAAAATGAACCAGGTAGTTCCATCATGCCAGGTAAGGTTAACCCGACTCAAAGTGAAGCTGTTACAATGGTTGCAGCACAAGTAATGGGGAATGATGCGGCAATTGGCTTTGCTGCTAGCCAAGGTAACTTTGAACTAAACGTTTTTAAACCTGTAATAGCTTATAATTTCTTACAGTCTTGTGAGTTACTTGCAGATAGCATTCTTTCATTTGATGAACGCTGTGCACAAGGTATCGAGCCAAATCTAGAACAAATTGAAAAGAACCTAAATGATTCTCTAATGCTTGTTACAGCATTAAATCCACATATTGGTTATGAAAATGCAGCTAAAATTGCGAAAAAAGCCTTTGCTGATAATTCGACATTGAAAGAAACTGCTGTTGAATTAGGATTATTAACTGCTGAAGAATTTGATCAGTATGTAAATCCAAGAGAAATGACATATCCTAAATAATAAACAAAAAGAATCCTACCAGATTATTAAATGGTAGGATTCTTTTTGTTCTTAGGTCAATAGAACATTGAAAAGACAAACCTTGCGATTATAAATACTTAAAAGCAATGGCTCCTAAATGGCAACCCACAATTTACCAGTGGATTTTTGTGATAAGATTCTCTGTTCTGTTCACAATATATATCACAGGAGGTGATAAAACATGGCTAACAACAATTCAAACCAATTAGTAGTGCCTGGCGCACAACAAGCTTTAGACCAAATGAAATATGAAATCGCTTCTGAGTTTGGAGTAAACCTTGGTGCTGATACAACTTCTCGTGCTAACGGTTCAGTTGGTGGAGAAATCACTAAGCGTCTAGTTCAAGCTGCTCAACAACAATTAGGTGGTCATTAATTTAATAGTTATGGATTGGGGTAATAAGCCCCTTGTAGAAAGGGAAAGTCATCAGACTTTCCCTTTTATGTCCCTATTTTTAGAACTAGAAAAATAATTTATTCTATAAAATTTGGATTAGGTGTTTTTCTAACCGAATATAGAATGCCAAATTTAGAGGAGAAATCTTTATATATATGAATTTCCAATGATTTCTTGTGATAAGAATATGCTGTTCTGCTCAAAATACTCTTACAGGAGGTGATAGAATGGCAAGCAAAAATTCAAACCAACTGCTTGTACCTGGAATTGAACAGGCCCTTGATCAAATGAAATACGAAATCGCTTCTGAGTTTGGTGTAAACCTTAGTGGTGAAAGTGCTTCTCGTTCAAATGGTTCGGTTGGAGGAGAAATCACTAAGCGTTTAGTTCAAACTGCTCAACAACAATTAAATGGTAAGTAAGAGGATTGAGTTTATTCTTTAATATAGCTTTCTAATGACAATAGATTAGCGCTTATAATTATCAAACAGGAGGTAATAGAATATGGCAAATAATAACTCAAATCAATTAGTAGTCCCCGGTGCACAACAAGCTTTAGACCAAATGAAATATGAAATCGCTTCTGAGTTTGGAGTAAATCTTGGTGCTGATACAACTTCTCGTGCTAATGGTTCAGTAGGTGGAGAAATTACTAAGCGACTTGTTCAAGCAGCTCAACAACAATTTGCTGGTAAATAATTGAATATCTATGGCTATTGGAAAGGGAAAGCTTATGGGCTTTCCCTTTTAAAATATTGATAACAGTATTATTTACAACTTTATAGAAATAATTCCCTTTAATTAACAAAAGTATTTCATTCTTGTATCACAAGAGTGAAATATAAATAATTTTAAAGAACAAAAAAAGAGGGCTACTAGCCCCCTTATTAATCGTTAATTAGTAAATTCTTTCTTCTGTTTCAGCATTGAAGAAATGTGCTTTGTTCATATCTAAAGCTAGATCAAGTGTTTCTCCACCTTGGATATCTGAACGTGAATCAATACGTGCAATAAAATCTTGATCTGCAACTTTTGAATATAGGAAAGTTTCGGCACCCATCAATTCTGCAACTTCAATTGAAGCAGAGATTTTAGTATCTGGAGTTGATTCAATAAATATTAATTCATCATGAATATCTTCTGGACGAATACCTAGAATAACTTCTTTATCAACATAGCCTTTTTCTTTTAATAGCTTTAATTTACCTGCAGGGATTCGTACTTTAATGTCGCCCATTACAAAGTTATTCTCTTTAATCGTTCCAGTTAAGAAGTTCATAGCAGGTGAGCCAATGAATCCACCAACGAATACATTATTAGGGTTATCATAAACTTCTTTCGGTGCACCTACCTGTTGGATAATACCATCTTTCATAACAACTAGACGTGTAGCCATTGTCATAGCTTCTGTTTGGTCATGGGTTACGTAAATTGTAGTTGTTTGTAGACGTTTATGAAGCTTCTGAATTTCTGCACGCATTTGTACACGTAATTTTGCATCTAGGTTTGATAATGGTTCGTCCATTAAGAATACTTTTGCATCACGAACAATAGCACGACCTAAAGCAACACGTTGACGCTGACCACCAGAAAGTGCTTTTGGCTTACGATCTAAATAAGCTTCAAGACCTAAGATTTTTGCAGCGTTTTGTACACGCTTATCAATTTCGTCTTTTTTAAATTTACGTAATTTTAATCCAAACGCCATGTTATCATAAACATTCATATGTGGATATAATGCATAGTTTTGGAAAACCATTGCGATGTCTCGGTCTTTCGGTGCAACATCGTTCATTTTCTTATCATCAATGAAAAGTCCACCTTCAGTAATTTCTTCTAGACCTGCAATCATCCGTAGAGTTGTCGACTTTCCACAACCAGATGGTCCTACAAAAACGATAAATTCCTTATCTTGAATATGCAAGTTAAAATCATTTACTGCAATAACATCTTTGTCATATTTTTTCTGAATATGTTCTAATCGTAATTCTGCCATGTGTATGTCCTCCTTAGTTTGTGAAAGCGTTTTACTTTATGATTCTATTATAATAAAGAATGAAACTAGGCTAAATAGTAAACATGCACAAAGAATGATGGGCTCTTTGTGCATGTTTACAAATACGATTATTTTTTTGCTATTAAAGCCAAGTAAACAGAAAGTGCTTGCTGGAACGTACGGATATCTATACCTGTTTTTTCGTAAAATTTATCAATTCGATATTGTAAACTATTACGGTGCATATACAATTTTTTTGCAGCAACAGATATATTTAAATTGCTTTCAAAAAAAACTTCCATGATTTTTAAAAACGCAGCATCATTTTGAAAGTCTTGAAGAATAAGGTTTTGTAAATCCATTTTATAATGAGGACTTGTCTGTTCAATCAATAGAAACGGAATTGCTTCTATATAGGAAACAACACTCTTCTCTGAATAAGTAAATACGGTATGTGCTCCTTGGATTAGTTGATAGTAATGCTCTTTAATCCCTTGAAGAGTAGAGAGATATGGTCCGACAAAAAATTGTATATTTATATATAAATCACTCATTAAAATGTCAATTATCTCGTTATATGAAATCTCTTCTTCTAGGTCACTCCGTTGATAGTCGACAATAACCCCTTCTGTTTCACTTTCCCATAAAACAGTTGTTTCCTTTTCAAACAATTGAATAATAGCATCTTTAAAGTCCTGTGGTTCAATTTGGTTTGAAGGGATTTTAAAATACACAAAACGAAAACTATTATTTATCTCTGGATAGTTACTGTCTATTTCAATCCACTGTTTCCACCTTTGTTCTTCTTCTGTCATTATCGGAAAGCGATTCCGATACGGTTTTAAAAATGTATGTAATAGTAGTAGATCTTTTTCTTCAAGTTCAGATGGATGAATCCCAACCAAATGTCCATTATCCATTTGAAACCATTTAAAATCTAAGTTAACTTCGATAGGTACTGTTTCGTAATGCAGAAGAGACGGATAATACTTTTTTAGTTTTTCAATCAATAGGAAAACCTCTTTTAATAGTGTTTTTTTCATTATAGCAATAGATATACTATTTTATAAAGTAAGTGTACGTCAGACGGCTAGGAAAGTATAAAAAATCTTTTCACGCCTATAGAATAACTATTGCTTCTGTCATTTTGTTTAAAAGCGAGGTGTATTCAATATGGATTATATAAGAAAAGTTATTGTAAAGGTGATTGCTATCAGTGTACATCAAGCATTTCGTTTGTTATAGTGTGTAGTAACCTATCCAAGGAGGAATTTGTTTTGTCAAATATGTTTGATAGTGCCTATGATTTAGAAAAGGCAATTCGAGAAAGTGAAGAGTTTAAAGGATTAAAAGCTGCATTTGAAGCAGTAATGAGCGACCCAACAGCAAAGAAAACATTTGAAGATTTCCGTGACACTCAAATGGAACTTCAACAAAAACAAATGCAGGGTGAAGACATCACGGAAGAAGAAGTTGAAAACGCTCGTCAAGTGGTAGAGCTTGTTCAACAGCATGAAGCGATATCTTCTCTAATGGAACAAGAACAACGCTTGAACATGGTAATTAATGAATTAAGTCAAATTATTACAAAACCTTTAGAGGAACTGTACGGATCCCATCAAGGGTAAATACATAGGAAGCACAAGGATATCATTTCCTTGTGCTTTTTTGTTGTCCTTAGCACACTCCATTCTGTACGTTCTTAACCGCATGCTCGAGGTTTCGGTTTGAAAACAGATAACGCTGTTCAAAACTTCCAAGTTATGAAATCACCCATAATCCTTATAAGTAATGATAAGAAGGAATTATGTATTTCCATATCGAATATATTCAGGTGGAGAAATTAAATTAAGGGGGAGTTAGTTTGAACTTTGTAAAACATGAAAGTAATAATGGAATTTCATTCATAAGTCTGAATCGTCCAGACCGCTATAATGCTCTTAACAAAGAAATGTTAGAAGAGCTATATGACGTAGTGGATATGGTTGATAAAAATGAAGATCGTATCGTAGTACTTCGTGGAGAAGGTAACGCATTTTGTGCTGGTGGAGATATCGCCATGATGAAGGACTTTGGAAATAAAGAATTTTTTGATTCTGTTATGGATTCGATAGCTGGTATTGTCCGCAAGCTTTATATGATGCCAAAGTTAGTTATTTCTGCGGTGCAAGGTTCAGCAGCAGGATTAGGGCTTAGTCTAGCTCTAACAGCAGATTATGTGGTTGCACATCAAGAAGCTAAATTTGGAATGTTATTTATTGGTGTAGGGCTTGCGCCTGATGGTGGTGGGCACTTCTGGGCTGAGCAACGTCTTGGTATACAACGGGCAAAACAGTTTATTTGGGGAAATCCAAGGCAGGTAAAAGGTGAAGAAGCGAAACATATGGGTTTAGTTGATTTACTCACGGGCGAAGATGTTGTTCAAGAGGCCGGAAAGTTAGGGCAAATGTTATTAGCCTCCCCTTTAGAAGCTATGTTAAAAACAAAAATGACTTATCATGAAGAGAGATTAGAAAAGTTGAATTATTTCCTTCAAAAAGAAAAACAAAACCAATGGGAACTCAGGTATTCAGAAGATCATCAAGAGGGTGTTCATGCATTTTTAGAAAAAAGAAAGCCAAGTTTTAAAGGGAAATAATATGCTTATATTTATGGGGCTAAGTTAGGAAATTTATTCCCCTAATTAGAAAAGTGGCTGTCAATAGGCTTATTAACCTAAATGACAGCCCTTTTATTATCGGTGGAATAAAACTAACTTTGCCTCTGGTGACACACATCGATGGGTATGTTCAAGATAGCCTTCCTTAGCTAATCGTTCTTCTCCTAGCTTCTTAGCTTCTTGGTCATTAGCTGCTTGGAATGATTCATCCAATAATGTTTCCCCAGATTTTTCAAAAACTGTTAATACATACGTTTTCATATTTTGATTACCTCCAGAAGTAATGATCGTTCTTATTGGTTATATTCGACCTTTTTCAAGAAAATCCTTCTTTGTAAATAACAAAAATATATGTAAAGTAACCTTGACATGCGATGTATATGTATAGTAAGCTTTACGTAAAGTTAACTTTACAAAAAAGTAGGAGATAAAATGAAAACGTTAATCCGTGAAAAACGAACCGAGAAAAATATGACACAAGAAGAGTTATCGCAAGCATTACAAGTATCACGGCAAACCATTATCTCGTTGGAAAAAGGAAAATATAAGCCATCACTTGTTCTTGCACATAAATTATCACAGATTTTTGAATGTAGTATAGAAGATTTATTTATTTTTGAGGGCGATGAAAATATTCAGG
The DNA here is from genome assembly GCF_000482485.1 of Paucisalibacillus globulus DSM 18846. Classification (GTDB taxonomy): domain Bacteria; phylum Bacillota; class Bacilli; order Bacillales; family Amphibacillaceae; genus Ornithinibacillus; species Ornithinibacillus globulus. The sequence goes on from NZ_AXVK01000001.1 coordinate 93,070, forward strand.
GATTACACTGATAGCGTATCTACAATCTCAAGTACAGGGGGAATATCATGTTTAGCGAATCATTTTTGGAATCACCATGGGTTATCTTGATATTAATCGGAAACTATCTCTTTTTGCTGGCACTATTTTATATCCAGAGAAGAGTTGGTAAGAAAAACTATCGATATGACGAGCGATATTATAATGTACATAACCGTGCAAAAGGACGTACCTGGGATATTATGCTTGTTATCATGTTAATTGCTAATCCGATAGTTATTATATTCGATGGAATAAAGTTTGCATTTTTCTTTTTGAATATTCTTTATATCTTACATGTTTCGATTTGGGGATTTGCAGCTGCTTATTATGATAGTAAGGAATAGAAAGGGGTAAAGAAATGACATTAAAATTAAAAAATTTAACAAAACAATTTGGAAAAAATGTTGCAGTAAATAACCTATCTTTAGAAATCCCAGAAAATGAAATGTTTGGATTTTTAGGGGGAAATGGTGCAGGCAAAACAACAACCTTTCGAATGATTCTTGGGTTGTTGGAAAAGACTTCAGGTGAGATAACTTGGAATGGAGAAAAAATAAATTATGGAAAAAGTAGAATTATAGGATACTTACCTGAGGAACGTGGTCTTTATCCGAAATTAAAAGTAAAAGAACAGATCATCTATTTAGCGCGTTTACGTGGAATGGAAAGAAAGGAAGTAGTAGGAGAACTGGAAAAGTGGCTGGAACGTTTTAAGGTTCCAGAATATATGGATAAAAGGGTTGAGGAACTATCTAAAGGAAATCAGCAAAAAATCCAATTTATTTCAGCAGTCATTCATAAACCAGAGCTTCTAATCTTAGATGAACCATTTTCAGGATTAGATCCGATCAATGTTGAGATGTTAAAAGAAGCAGTTATCGACCTGAAAAATCAAGGTACATCGATCGTATTTTCTTCTCATCGAATGGAACATGTTGAAGAATTATGTGAACACTTATGTATTTTACAAAAAGGAAATCCGGTAGTTCAAGGATCTTTACGTGAAATAAAACGTTCATTTGGTAAGAAAAATCTTCTTATTCATGCTGATATGCCACTGGACTTTTTAAAGACTTTTGAAGGTGTTACGAAATTTAAACAAACAATGAATGGGTGTATTTTGCAGATTTCAAATGAAAATATTTCTCAAGAGATTTTTCATGAACTACAAGGAAAAGGATTTGTTCGGAAATTTGAATTAGAAGAACCTTCCTTAAATGATATCTTTATTGAGAAAGTGGGTGCGAGTTATGAATAAGTTTTGGATTATTATGACACATACTTATCTATCCAAGTTAAGAACTAAGGTATTCTATATTAGCACGGTTTTAATTCTTGCATTTTTATTGGTGATGGTAAACTTCGAATCTATTATTAAAGCATTTGGTGGTGAAGAAGAACAAAAAGTAGCTATCATCGATGAATCTGGTGAACTACTCAATTATATAAACTTACAGACTAGTGATAGTGAATTAATACTAGAACCATTTTCGGATTCAGTTGAGGATGCTAAATCTCTAGTAATAGAGGATGAATATGAAGCTCTTGTTACAGTTAAATTAAATGACGAGGGATTACCAGAAGCAACATTTTTTTCGAAGAATATAACAGATTCAGAGCTGCAATTAAGTATTCAACAACAGCTACAACAGGTAAAAGTTACACTTGCTTCATCACAGTTAGGGATAGATCAAGCTGCTATACATGAGGTTTTTTCTCCTATCACTATTCATAAAGTGGCTCTAGATGAAAATGTAAAGACAGAAGAAGAACGGAATCAGGCCATGGGAATTGTATATGCCATGCTGCTATTACTGTATGTGTTTGTGATGATGTATGGTTCCATGATTGCAACAGACGTAGCAACTGAAAAATCTTCAAGAGTCATGGAAATATTAGTTTCTAGTGCTCCACCAATAACACATATGTTTGCTAAGATAATTGGGATTGCTTTGTTAGGATTAACACAGATTGGTATTTTAATAGTGGTTGCGTTTATTATGTTACAATCTAAATCCGAACAAATTGGTGGCTTGATTGTATCGTTTGGTCTCGATAATGCATCCATATCTATTATATTATATGGAGTTTTATTCTTTTTACTTGGTTTCTTCCTATATGCAACACTAGCTGCAATGCTAGGATCTCTTGTTAGTCGTGTGGAAGAGGCAAACCAAATTGTTACCCCAATCATTTTTTTAATTGCAATTGGGTTTTTCTTAGCGATATTTGGAATGAATGCACCTGAATCACAGATTGTTATTATAACATCATATATTCCATTCTTTGCACCACTTTTAATGTTTCTCCGTGTAGGACTTGTAGACGTCCCTATCTGGGAAGTATTAATCTCGGTAGGAATTCTAGTAGGGACGATTATTCTATTAGCTATTATTGGGGCGAAAGTATATAAAGGCGGTGTACTGTTATACGGAAATTCTAATCCGTTTAAGGATATTAAGAAAGCAGTACAATTAACGAAAAAAGATTAATGTTTTCACAATGCTATGATTTAAACTAACGAAAAATAGATAAGAAAAGTATATATTAGCACTGAGTAGCCCGAATACACGTAGACACCAGTGGGAGGTTCATGAGCCACCTGCTGAAAGTGAAGTGTATTCGGGCTCTAATTTTAACTAGGAAGATTTAGTAAGATTTGTAGGTGCAGATAGTTAACTTAAGATTGTTTACTTGATGAAAGTTATTTTTTATTTTCATAGTTGATGGAAACTGCGCGGTAACTAATTATTTTTAGTTGAGCAACGCACCCGCGGGGGAAATACACTTCGCTTTCCGTGGGCGGCTGGAGAGCCTCCTCACTCCTTCGTCGTTGCGGGGTCTCACCTAGGCCTGTCCTCCCACAGGAGTCTACGTGTATTTCCCCCGCTGATGTATATTGAAAAAGATTGAAAGCACTTATTAATGAAACCATGTGATAAAACAATACATAATTAGGAAACTCTAACTAGCGCAGGCAGAATACGTAGACTCCTACGGGAACAGCACGTGTCCGAAGACCCCGCAGCGGCGAACTTTCCGCGAGGAGGCTGAGGCCGTGCCCGTGGAAAGCGGAGTATTCTGCCGGAGCGGTAGCATAGCAGTTCATCCACTCCATTCATTAAATTCGAACGGCATTATACAGTAGTTACCGCACAGTCTATACAAACTGCAAAGTTAACAATATTCTTTTAGAATAAAGCCTAACTTATAGCAGTGGAACGAACGTGCATTCGTAATGCGTTTCTGGTAAAATAAAACAAAAGAGGAGGGATAATGATGGAGAAAAAAATAACCTTTATTCATGCAGCAGACTTACACTTGGACAGTCCATTTAAAGGCTTATCAAATATTGGCGAATCACTTTTTCAAGAAATAAGGAAGAGCACATTCAATGCTCTGGACAACTTAGTAAAAACAGCAATTAAGAAAAAAGTAGATTTTGTATTACTAGTTGGAGACTTATTTGATAATGAGAAACAAAGCTTGAAAGCACAAATCAGTTTGCGAAATGCCTTTGAAGAATTACAACGACATGGTATTAAAGTGTATTTATCCTATGGTAATCATGATTATATAGAAGGTAATATTTATCCAATTGTCTATCCTGAGAATGTTCATGTTTTTCCAGATGAGCAGGTTCGTTCCTTTACTTTTGAAAAAGAGAATGGTCCGTTAGCAGCAATTTATGGCTTTAGTTATGAGAATCGAGCTGTGACTTCAAAAAAGGTGTATGAATATAAGAAGATTAATAGAGATATCCCATTCCATATTGCAACTCTTCATGGAAGTCTTGAAAGTAATACGGAGCATGATACATACGCACCATTTCAGGTGGGCGAACTGATGGATTCAGACTTTGACTACTGGGCATTAGGCCATATACATAAACGAGAAATACTAAAAGAAAATCCATTTATTATCTATCCGGGGAATATTCAAGGAAGAAGCCGGAAAGAGTTAGGTGAAAAAGGTTGTTATTTCGTGGAAATGGCTGAAGGAAAACAGACTGTTGAATTTATCCCACTTCAAGCTATTGAATACAATCAATTAACGATAGACGTTTCTAATTGTGAAACAATCCATCAAGTTGAACTAGTCATTACGGAAGAGTTAAGAAATTTACATTCAATAGTTCCACAATTATTGGACGTTACCCTTAAAGGGAAAGAATCCAATTTAGTAGGGTGGAAAACAGAGAATTTATTAGAAGAAATCATTGAAATCGTTAATGATAGTTTTCAAAGCCAAAAAAACTGGCTCCACATATTTAGAACTACAATTATTGAGACATTTACAATAGAGGATAGTAGTTTAATGGGTGAACATTTTATAGGAGAGTTAATAGCAAATTTAGAGGAATCTCCTATTCGCGACCATATAAGTGATTTATTTCAACATAAGCAAGCAAGAATTTATATTGATTCCCTTTCAATAGAAGAGGAAGAGTTAATAAAGAATGAAGCAAAGCAACTACTATTGCACGAACTTTTAAAGGAATGAGGTGACACTATGAAACTACTTCGGGCAACTATTTATGGATTTGGAAAATGGGTGGATTACGATATTGACTTTTCTAATCAATCATTTATAGCAATATATGGGGAAAATGAATCTGGTAAAACAACTATCCAGCGTTTCTTGTTATTTATACTTTTTGGAATGCCACCAAGACAACGGAAGTTTTATCAGCCTAAGAACAGTAGCAAAATGGGTGGACGATTAACCATTCAAGATGATGAAATAGGCGAGTATACTATTGAAAGACTAGGAGATACACGAAATGGTGCAGCACAATGTTACACCCCAGATGGGGAAGAATATGAGGAATCCTGGCTTCGCTCGAGACTTTCTGGGATAGATGAAAAAACATATCGGTCTATTTTTTCTTTTTCCGCACTTGACTTAAGTAAATTACAAGACGTTAAAGAGGAAGATATAAGTGAAGTGTTATTAGGAATTGGTCTAACTGGTTCAACTCGAATACATACAGCTGAAAAAAAACTCGATCAAAGGCTTGGTGATTACTTTAAACCGAATGGGAAAATTCCCATCATAAATGAACAACTTGCTAAACTAAATGAACTCCAGCGTGAATTATTGGAGCTTAAACAAGAAGAGTCAACTTATCGGGTAAAAAAGAATGCTATTTTAGAATTAGAATCCGAAATTGAATTACTTACAGGAAGAATAAAGAGTGAAAAAGGAAGAGAATATCAATTAGAAAAAGTGATTCAATCATTACCTGAAGTGGAGGAGTATATTAATTACCAAACTCGACTTAAAGCATTCCCTGACCGTATTTCTTTTCCGGAAGATGGTATGAACCGCTATGAAGTTTTAAAAGGAAAACTCTTACCGTTGAAAAGTGATATTAAGCTAAGAATAAACAATAAAAATAATTTCATAGAGGAAAAAAAGGAACTGGAAGCCGAAAATAATATTTTCCCGCTAAATGAAGCTAGAACTATTTATGCGCAATATACTAACTACCAGGAAAATGAGCGAGAACTCCTTCGTATTCAAAAACAAATTAATGAACAAGATAAAACATTGAATATGGAAATTATGGCATTGAATATCAGTTTAGATAAAGAGGTTATAGAAGACATATACCTTCCTTTTAATCTGGAAAAGCAATGGGAGGATTTTAAAAGGGAATTTGAGGAAATCAAGCATGATCGATTAACCAACAATGAAAACACCCAATTACAACAATCCGAAAATAATCGCATTGAAAAAGAATTGGAGCACATCGAGGTAAGTGTATTATCGAATGAGAAAAGATTGGAACTTAAGAAACGAATTGATACCTATAAGGAAAATAAATTATTAGAAGCTTTGCAACAGGAAAATTCTCATAAACATAAAAAATGGACCAGGACAAGAGAACAAACGACTAAGAGAATCGGATTATGGCTTGGCGCTAGTATTCTAATAGGTATCGTATTTGGAGTAATTGGCTTACTTCTAGAAATACCATTTATGATTAATATCTCTGCAGTAGCTATCGTTCTTGGAATTACTCAATGGATGTTGGGGAAGAAGTCTATTAAAAGTATGGAGACTATGCTTAAAGAATCCTCAACTCCTCAAACAGTAGAACTAGTAACAGAGGATGAAATCGAGAGAGCAGAACATCACCTTCGTATTGATCAGGAAAGTACTCGTGAAATAGAGTTTTTAGAGAATAAACTTAAAGATATTTCTATTCAATTGAGAACATTACACGATCAAAAGTTACTATTAGTTGAAAGAGAAGCAGATTTACAAAGAAGAATATCGGAACAAAGGATAAATTACTCCTTTTTAGAAAGTGTAGATGTTGTTTTTTGGCCGGAGCTTTATCGTTCATTAAAAGTACTATTGCAATTAGGTAAGAATATTGCTGACTTGCAAATAAAAGAAGCCGAGCTTAAAGCGGAATTAACAGGATATCACAATAATATTGACACCTTTTTACAGGATTATGGATTTGAAAATAACGCAAAATCTTTAGTTAGTAAACTAGACTTCCTTGAATTTGAAATTAATGCTTATCTAGGTCGAGAAAAGGAAATTTCGAAGACTACTAAAATGTTGGATGATACTTCTAAACAACTTAAAGAACTATTGACGAAATGTGAAATAGTAGAAAAGGAAATTAAAGCCTTGTTTGATTTTGCTAACGTTCAAAATGAAGAAGAATTTTACCAAAGGGCAAAAGAATTAAAAATTCAAGCTGAATTGCGTGTTTCGTCAGAGAAAATTTTTAGTAAGTACTCTAGTTATTTTTCAAAAGAAGAGTGGGAGAATCTTGTTATGGCTCCTCCTAAGAAAAGTACTTTAGAACTTGAAATAAATGAGATAAAAAATGAAATTAGAGAGTTGGAAGAAAGCCAGGATAGGAACCGACAAAAACTAGCGAATATAACAGTGGAGTTTCAAAGTCTAGAATCCTCTGAAACCTACTCTAAAATGGTACATAAGTTTCAATTGGAAAAAGAAAAGTTAACTACATTATCAAGGCAGTGGGCAGTGTATAAAACGGCGAGGGATTTACTAGCGGTGACAAAGGTTAATTATCGTAATAAGTATTTATCAAAAGTTATTGCAAAAACAAATTACTTTTTCAAACAGATTACAGGTGGTAATTATACCAAAGTTGATCCTCCGATTGGTGACAAACCTTTTACAGTGGAGCGGGATGATCAGTTTCGTTTTACTGTTCAAGAATTGTCACAAGGAACAATAAATCAATTATATGTTTCATTACGATTAGCAGTTAGTGAGGTAATGAGTGAATCGATGCATCTTCCGTTTATGATTGATGATGCATTTGTTCATTTTGATGATACCCGAAGAAAACGAATCATGACTATTTTAGAAGAAATAGCTAAGCGTCATCAAGTCCTCTTATTTACTTGTAAGCAGGAGGTTTTAGAAGAAATTCATGACAAAAGCCTACACCAGTTGACAAACAGGCTACCATTAGTAGAAAATGAGTGGTAAATGAAAAAGTAATTTTTCTGTAGTGAACTGGATTGTACGAAAATACTTGAAGTGATATAGCAAATATACGTATTTAAGGTTTTGTACATCTAGCTAATGGAGGGGCATCCTTGGATGGAAAATAAAAAGAGCAAAGAATGGGAAAAACACGAAGAAACCATTGAAAAGTTTATCCAAACCATTGCTAAAAATATGAGTTTGTATGGTGTTACATCATCGATAGGTAGATTATATGGTGTACTATATTTCTCTGATGAACCAATGACACTAGATGATATGCGAGATGCGCTTGAAATGAGCAAAACGAGTATGTCAACAGGGGTTAGAACACTTTCCGATATGAAGATGGTTGAATCTACGTATAAAAAAGGAATCCGTAAGGACCTTTACACTTCTGAAGAAGATTGGTACAAGTCATTTACCTCTTTATTTGGGGGACGCTGGAGAAGGCAGACAGAATCGAATATCGAGGAAGCAGATGAAGCAATGGAAGAATTGCAAAAAATCTTAGACAAAACAGATGATGAAGAATTAAAAGAGCGTATAACTCGTGACATGGAACGATTAGAATATGCGGAAAATTATTATGATTGGTTGATAAAATTTATTCAGGTTATTGAATCTGGAAAGATATTTGAATATATACCAAAAAATAAATAATTAATATGCAGCATGAGATTGACTGATCGCTAATTAGAGTAAGTCAATCTCATTTCTGTTAATGGGGAGGAACAGTTTATGAAGAGTGGTATTGGAAATCATCAAATTGGCGATGCCTTTGAAGGATTCGTTCTCATTAAAGAGTCAACAAAAGGAACGACAAGTAATGGAAAGCCTTTTTTAACGTTAATACTACGCGACTCTACCGGAGAAATTGATGCAAAGTTATGGGATATAACGGAGGAAGATGAGACGACGTTTATTCAAGAACAAATTATTCGAATTACTGGGGAACTAAATCAGTTTCGCGGCAAAGCCCAAATGAGAATTAGTTCGATTCGTTTAGCACAAACAACGGACGGTGTACAAGTATCTGACTTTATTGAAAAGGCACCGATTGAACGGGAAGAATTAATGGTAAAGTTAACCGAAGCTATTTTTGAAATGAAAAATCCTACGATACAACGAATTGTTAGAGCGATTATCAAAAAATATCAGGAACCATTGCTATTATATCCAGCTGCAACTAGAAATCATCACGAATATGTTTCGGGCCTAGCACATCACGTTGTAAGCATGTTGAAAATTGCTAGTGAGCTATGTCAGTTGTATCCTCAAGTTAATAAGGACTTATTATATGCGGGGGTTATATTACATGATATCGGGAAGTTAAAAGAACTTTCTGGTGTTATATCTACAACCTATACATTGGAAGGGAAATTATTAGGTCATATCCCAATTATGGTAGAAGAAATTGGCCAGATGGCAAGAGAGTTAAAAGTTGAAGGGGAAGAAGTATTAATATTACAGCATTTGGTTCTGAGTCATCATGGAAAGGCAGAATGGGGAAGTCCAACACCACCATTAGTTAGAGAGGCCGAATTATTACACTTTATTGATTTAATTGATGCAAAAATGAATATGTTGAATCGAGCTTTAGATAAAGTGAAGCCTGGAGAGTTTACGGATCGCTTATTTGCGATGGATAATCGTTCTTTCTATAAGCCTACATTTGAAGAATAATTTTTCCTGTAATGATTCAAATTCCTTGTACATATACATGAAATAAGTAGTTATGGACAAGGGGGTTAAAAACATGATTTTGGGAATGCCATGGTGGGTTTTCATGATGATCTTATTCATTTTCTTTAGTGGTTATATGTCTTTTCGTGCAATGCGCGCAGAAAGGGAACTTGAAAGACACTATATTGAGCGAGAAGGCCAAGTATATATAGAGAGAATGGAAGAAGAGCGTGAAGAACGACATAAAAATGAAGCAACGAATTAATTTTTACTAGAAAGTACCTACTCCGAGTTAATCTAAACGTAAAAGGGTCTGATCCCCTAATTTGGGAATCAGACCCTTGTCCATCTCTTTAAAATTAACCTTGTGCTTCAGGTTTTGTGAAAAGATCTTTGAATTCATCTAGTTTAACGTCAATTTTTGCATCTTCTAAAAGTTTGTCCATTTTTTCCTGAACAGCTGCATAATCAACTTGTTCCGTTGCTATTTCTTTACGGATATCTTCTTTCTTATCTTCTAGAGTTGGAATTTCTGTAACTTGAATGATGTGATATCCAAATTCGGATTTAACAGGTTCACTAATTTCTCCTTCTCCAAGGCCAAATGCAGTATCTTCAAATTCTTTAACCATCTTACCTTTAGCAAAGAAACCTAGGTCTCCACCTTGAGAAGCGGAACCATCAGTAGAGTTTTCCTTTGCTAGCTCAGCAAAGTCAGCACCTTCATCAAGTTGTTTCTTTAAATCTTTAGCTTTTGCTTCATCTTCAACTAGGATGTGACTTGCACGGATTTCAAGTTCACCATTTTCTTTCTTCTCGTTGAATTTCTTTTCTACATCTTCATCTGAAACATCAATATCTTCATATACAAGTTTTTCTTGAAGTAGTCTTTGGTACGTTTGTTCACGGAATGCATCTTCGTCAGGGTAACCTTGTTGCATTAACCACATGGAGAACATTTCACCCTGTGCGTCTTTCGCATCTTGAATAGCTTTATCTAATTCCTCATCTGTAACTTCGTATTTATCTTCTAATACCTTAATAACAACCATATTGTAAAGTGCACTTTCACCAATATAGTCCTTCATCTCAGCATAGAAATCTCCTTTAGTTACGTCTCCTACTTTTGTTTCTACGATTACTTCTGAATCTGCTTTAGATTCATCATTATCGGCAGTACATGCAGAAAGTAGTAAAGCCCCAGCTGTGATTGTTGCTGCAATTGATAATTTTTTCATTTAAGCCACACTCCTAATCATATTGTTACCTCTTGGCTATTGATTAATATACCACAGTTTTGATGAAAAATAATAGCTTAATGGTGAATTACTTACATTTTACACATTTATTGTTCGTCATCAAACCATGACATTTAATACTTTTATATAGGAGGAGACCAGTAAGATAAGCATCATTACATTGATTACACGGAATACCCTTGCTTGTTTGGTTGCATTCATTTCTAACTTCTTACAAAATTTATCTGCTAACGTATTGAAAATGAATAAAATGATGAATGCATAAAATAGAAAAATAATAATCATATCTTATCAACCTCCTAAAGGAACCTAAATATTCTAACAGAGATATTTATGCAGAATACATAAATATCATGCAACTGAGTTAAAACTAGCAAACTAGTTACCTATAAAATACTGTAACAAAAAATTCATTTTATGGATAGTAAAAAAAGAAGGAGTGTTTTAAACACTCCTTCTAATTTGCTTTAAGTAGGATATCAAAACCTTCATTACCATTTTCAATAAATGCGTTTTTAGGTGCTTTGATAAGGTGAAAAATAGTTAGATAATCTAAAAAGGATATCCCAATATTTAATGATGTAATTAAAAGAAAATAGATATAGATATTTGGAAATACTAATGTAGCAATTAATCCTGGTATAGTTATTATCAATGTTGGTGCCAATGCTGAAATGATAAAAGCATTCTTACTAATATGAGTATCGGTATAGAAAGTAAACACTGGTAACGCTTTTTTTCTTAGTATAATTAAATTTATTCGTCTTTTAAACAAAAATAATGGTAGAATATGCATAAAAGAATGAAGGGTTGGCAATAAAATGATTGCCAATAAAAACAGGATAATACCTGAATCGTTAACCTGGTTTACTTGATGGAATATAGAAAATGGTACGTTTAATATAATAAATGACAATAATGCTGTAAATATAGATATTAGGTTGATCCATTTTAATCCATATTGTTTATCTAAGTTAACAGATTTCCAGCAGTTCATCTCATTGTCCCTCCTATTCTTTCAAAGAAATTTTTTAGAAAATCAGTTGCATTTTTTAAAGCCTTATTGATGATAGTATCTTGCTAAGAAAAATGCAATACTTTTTACTGAAAAAATATATTTTACAATACTGTTTATAATGAATAATATTCTGATAATCATTATTCGGATGGGGTAAAGGAGGATGTTGTACATGGCTTGGGATAACAATTTAGCTACGTTTCAATTACAATTATTATCTAAAATAATCGACATCAATAAATACCCTTTTACCAGGCTTGTTATGGAGTATAAGTTGACAGAAGATGAATATAATGATCTTTTTACCTTATTAGAAGTCACAAATCAAGAATATGTACAACAAAAGGAAGAGGGATTGCTTAATTATTCATCCAACTTAGTAAAGTTCGCGGGAATGTTAAACGAAAAGTTAGATCCAACAGTAACAATCTTTGCATTACATAAAGAAGGTTATTATCCTGATTTATTAGCAGAGTTTATCAAATTACTAGAAAAAGATGGCTTGTAGATATGTACTATCCTACAAGCCATCTTTTTTGATTTCGGATGCTTCTTTAAAGAAGCAATCTAATCTATTATGAAAATCTAGTAAATCATCAAGTTTATTCTGAATTTGGGGATCCTTTATATCGTTTTGTATTTGGTCAAATTCGTTTTTTAATTCCAACAAGGATTCTTTCCGATTTTCAGTAGCATCTTTCCATTTCTTCGTATAGAAGCTTAAAAATTGTTTATATAAATGATTATTTGCTTGATATAAATCCTTTCGAACCCCTTTTTTCCATACTCGTTTTACGAGGTTTAATTCTACTAAACTACGCATACTTGTACTTATCGAGGTTTTACTTTTTCCTAGTTCTTCACTCAATTCATCTAATGTTAAAGGTGTTCCCTCTACATATAGATAGGCAAAAACTCTTGCCTCGATTGGAGTTAAATCAAATAATTCAACGGTTTTTGCAAATTCTAGTAACATTCCATTTTTTACCTTTACATTGCTGTTATCCAACACATAAACCTCCTAAACTCTCCTACTATAAGGTTACAATAGTCATCCAATATTGAAAAATGGATAGTTGATAGGCATTTTGGAGTAATATGGAGTATTTATAAGGAAAACACCCGTTTGATTCGTACAGTTTAAACTGTATAAAAAATATAATCGAAAATAAAGGAATACAAAGTTTGTCCAGTTCATATAAAAAGGTGTATAGTATTACAAGTAAGCCATGCGGTACGGTTCGTTTTCATACAATCTATGAATCTACAATTTACATGTATGACGAAAGAGGTGAAGAATTTGCCAATAATAGAAGCGAAAAACCTCACGAAGGTTTTTGGTAAAAATTCAAAACAGGCAATAGAACTTTTGGATAAAGGATTATCCAAAGAAGAAATATTAAAGAAAACAGGAAGTACAGTTGGTGTAAATAGAGCATCTTTTACAGTTGAACCAGGTGAAATCTTCGTAATTATGGGATTATCTGGTAGTGGTAAGTCAACATTGGTTAGACTTATCAACCGACTAATCGAACCAACGATGGGTAGTATTTTAATTAATGGTCAGGATTTAGCGAAAATGGATAAACCATCATTACGTCAAGTTCGTCGTGAAAAACTTGGAATGGTGTTTCAGCGTTTTGCGCTATTTCCTAATCGAACTGTCCTTGCAAATACGGAATATGGCTTAGAAATCCAAAAGGTACCAAAAGAGGAAAGAACAAAGAAAGCAACCGAAGCACTAAAAATGGTTGGCTTAGAAGGGTATCTAGAACAAAAGCCAGATCAACTATCTGGTGGTATGCAGCAACGTGTAGGATTAGCGAGAGCTTTAGCTAATGACCCAGAAGTGTTATTAATGGATGAGGCGTTTTCTGCGCTTGACCCGTTAATTCGCAAGGACATGCAAGATGAATTAATTGATCTACAATCTACTATGAAAAAGACGATTATTTTTATTACGCATGATTTAGATGAGGCATTACGTTTAGGTGATCGAATCGCGTTGATGAAAGACGGTTCAATTGTACAGATTGGTACACCTGAAGAAATCTTAATGAATCCAGCAAATGATTATGTTGAACGCTTTGTTGAGGATGTTGACCGTTCGAAGGTTCTAACTGCACAGCATATTATGAAACGCCCAGAGACGATTAATATTGAGAAACATGGTCCACGTGTTGCGTTAGAACGAATGAAGGAAACTGGAATATCAAGTATTTTAGTGGTGGACAGTAAACGAAATCTGAAGGGATATGTCACTGCTGATGATGCTTCAGATGCAAGAAAGAAAGAAATTCGTGATCTTAAAGAAATATTACGAACAGATATTAAGAAAGTAGATAAAGAAACATCCATGCAAGAAATATTTAATGTAATCAATGGTTCACCGATACCTGTTGCAGTTGTGGAAAATGAAAAGCTAGTAGGTATTATTGTACGGGGTGCTGTCATTGCTGCACTTGCAGGAGATAGTGAGGTGAATTTAGACCATGCTTAAGGAATGGTTTACAGAGGGAATACCGATTGCAGAAGGTACGGAATGGGTAACAGATTTAATAACTAAAACATTTGCATTTTTATTCGATCCGATAAAAGAACATTTTGGTAATTTCTTGGACTTTTCGTCTGAAACATTAATGCTAGTTCCGCCTATCGTTATTATAATTGTTGTTGCAATAATTGCATTCTTTTTAAGTGGAAAGAAGCTAGGACTCGCAGCCTTTTCCGTTGTAGGTTTATGGCTAATTGATAATCAAGGCTATTGGGAACATTTAATTAGCACGTTTACCTTAGTATTAATTGCTAGTTTATTATCTGTAATTATTGGCGTTCCTATCGGGATTCTTATGTCTAAAAGTAAAACTGCTGAAGCTATTTTTAAACCGATATTAGATTTTATGCAGACAATGCCTGCATTCGTATATCTAATTCCGGCGGTTGCTTTCTTTGGAATTGGGATGGTACCTGGTATATTTGCGTCACTGATTTTTGCAACACCACCAACAGTGCGTTTTACAAACTTAGGTATTCGCCAAGTTTCTAAAGAGCTTGTTGAAGCATCCGAGGCATTTGGAAGTACCGGAACTCAGAAGTTATTAAAAGTAGAATTACCAATGGCCAAAGCTACGATTATGGCAGGAATTAACCAAACCGTTATGCTTGCTTTGTCAATGGTAGTTATTGCTTCTATGATTGGGGCACCAGGTCTTGGACGAGAAGTACTATCATCCTTACAACGTGCCCAAGTAGGAACAGGGTTTGTAGCTGGTATTGGTATTGTTATTTTGGCAATTATAATTGATCGTTTTACACAAAGTGCCAATTCGAAAAAGGAACAATAAAATCATTTGTTTTAAAAGATTTCTTTATTAAGTTGGTACCTTTTCTTTGATGAGAAGTTCCATATATATATCATTAAAAAGGGAGAGAAATAGTATATGTTAAAGCATAATTGGAAACGTCTTGGTTTAACTCTAGGACTTTCATTAACATTATTTGCAGCAGGATGTGGATCGGATGATGAAGGTTCATCTGATGGATCATCAACTGAAGGTAATGGGGAAGTAAATTACAGTGAAGCAGTAGATTATACGATTACGGGTATTGAAGCAGGTGCAGGAGTATTCCAGGCATCTGAAAGAGTTGTTGAGGAATATGGTCTTGATGGCTGGAAAGTTGCAGCTTCTTCAAGTGGTGCTATGGCAACAGCATTAGGAGAGGCAATTGAAAATGAAGAACCTATTATTGTTACTGGTTGGTCACCACACTGGAAATTTGCTAAGTATGACTTAAAATATCTAGAAGATCCAAAAGGAACTTTCGGTGACGCAGAAATTATTGGTACAATGGTTCGTCAAGGGTTAGAGGAAGATATGCCAAATGCATATAAAGTGTTGGATCAATTCTTCTGGACAGAACAAGATATGAACGATGTTATGTTAGAAATCTCTAATGGTGGAACTCCAAGTGATGTTGCTGCATCTTGGGTAGAAGAAAACCCTGAGAAGATTGCAGAGTGGACAGATGGTGTTGAAGAAGTTGATGGTAAAGAAATCGAATTAGTATATGTTGAGTGGGATACTGAGGTTGCATCTACCAATGTTGTAGCTAAAGTGTTAGAGGACCTTGGTTTTAAGGTAACTGTTACGCCACTAGATAACGGTGTTATGTGGCAAGCTATTGCAAGTGGGGAAGCTGATGGTATGGTAGCTGCATGGTTGCCTGGAACACATGGTGACTTATATGAGGAATATAAGGATCAATTAGTAGATCTTGGTGCAAATCTAGAGGGTGCAAAAATTGGTTTAGTTGTTCCAGCTTATATGGATATTGATTCTATTGAAGATTTAGAAGCTAAGTAATGACAATAAAAGAGCAGGCATTTTTCATGCCTGCTTTTATTATTGGAATAATTAATAGAAAACTATTAATTATCAGTTAGTTTGTAAGATGGTGTCAATGAAATAATAAAATAAAGGGGTTTTCATAAATATGAAAAAGATTTTACTGACAATCGGATTGACTACTGCACTGGCTTTAGCAGGTTGTAGTAATGATTCTTCAGATCAAGTAGAAAATGGTGAAACAAGTTATAGTGAGGCGGTTGACCATACGATTATTGGGATTGAGCCTGGAGCAGGTATCAGTGTTACAACAGAAAAGGCAATAGAAGAATATGAGTCTTTAAGCGGCTGGACGGTCGAATTATCCTCTACGGCAGCGATGGCAGCAGAATTAGATAAAGCAATGGAAAATGAAGAACCCATCATTATTACCGGGTGGAATCCTCATTGGACATTCGCTAAATATCCTGACATGAAATATTTAGAGGATACAAAAGGTGTATATGGTGACGTAGAAGAAATTAAAACTATAGCTCGAAAAGGTCTAGAAGAAGAAAAGCCAGAGGCATTTAAGCTGCTCGATCAGTTTAATTGGGAAGTAGAAGATATGGAATGGATAATGTATGAATCAAAGGAATCAGGTGACGATATTGCTGCGGTTGCTGAACAGTGGGTAGCGGATAATCAAAGCAAAGTTGATGAATGGTTAGAAGGAGTTAATGATGTAGATGGTGTTGAAATAGAACTTGTATCTACACCATGGGATTCTGAACGGGCTTCAGCAAATGTTGTAAAGTATGCAATGGAGCAGAAAGGCTTTAAAGTGACCGTTACACCAGTAGATGTTGCTGTTGTTTTTGAATCCATTGCTAATGGAGATGGTGACGCGTCATTAGCCCCATGGATGCCGATAACACATAAAGATTTCTATGAGAGCTACCAAAATGATTTTATAGACCTAGGTGCGAACTTAGAAGGTGCAAAAATTGGTCTTGTGGTTCCAGCTTATATGGAGATTGATTCGATAGAAGATCTTGAAGCGAAATAATAATAAGTGTAAAAGGTTTTCTTGGGGAATAGCGCCGGAAAATCCTTTTAAAATTGGCTGTTTTCGTAAAGTTTGTTGCTTTTTAATTTCGCAGTTGATGGAAAGTGTGAAGTAACTACTAATCATTTTTCAGCTGAAATTTCCCTATAAAAATACAGATTTCCGCTGTTTAGGTCTAAGGGCGCGCAAGACCATGCAACTAAATCAGGAAAACATGATCCCTCTTATACTGAGCATGTAACCGATTCAGGAAAACATGAGACCTCACAGCCAGAACATGCGACCGATTCGGGAAAACATGGGCCCTCACAGTCAGAGCATGTAACCGATTCAGGAAAACATGGGCCCTCACAGTCAGGACATGCGACCGATTCAGGAAAACATTAGACCTTCCATGCAAATCATGGGCCCGATTTATGCGCACTTTATACAAATTGTTAATTATCAACAATCTTTCAGAATACAACCTTTAAATTAAAAATAACAATATCAATTATTGTTGAAATATATATTAGTACCATATATTCTTATAGAATTGATCCACAAAAACACCAACACTTATCAAGTGTTGGTGTTTTAAATTAAGCTTCTTTATTCTTGTTTTCATTAACTTTTTCTTCTAAGTCCTTTAAACTGGATTCAATTTGCTCAAGATATTGATGGATATTCTTTTGATGAGGCTCTACTGATTCTTTCCATTCTACAATTGAACTTTTCATTTCATGCGTTAAATCCTTAATTAATGAAACCCCTTCTTTAGATGTAGCTGCAATTTGATTCTTTAAGCGTAGCCCATCTAGTTTAAGATTTTCTAGTAACTCTTTCCATTCTAAACTTTGATCTTTTACTTTCGTTCTCAGTTCTCTTCCGGATGTTGGAGTACTTAATAATGTTGCGGTGGCCCCGACTACACCTCCAACTATAATACCTAAAGCGAATGATTTCCCACTTGCCAAAATAATCCCGCTCCTTTCCCACTTACTATAGTTTTTCCTTGTTTTCTCTATTTTTATGTATGTTGTTAATCCTAAGGAAATTGTGGATTAACTAGTTTAAAAAATCCTCTGACAGACCATGCCAGAGGACTTTATTATATCATTCTTTAGACAGTAATTGGATTCGATCTTTTTAATATTTGTTGAACAATGGGGTAAATGATAACCAATAAAATGGTATTTAAGACTGCTGCTAGTACTACAGCAGGAAAGGCTAAGAGTAATGCACCTTCCATTGAACCAATTACATAAAAAACTAATGTTAAGAAAATCGAACCACTAATCATTGTTCCAATTGCAGTTAAAAAAGGAACACTAATCTTAGTGTCTACTCTATTGTTAACTAATAAGAATAGGGCGAAAAAAATTAAAGCTGTAATCGGCTTTTCGACTATGTTAGCGATTTGACCACCTGGTGCGTTTGTAAGTAGTCCTGATAATAAGCCAGTAGCTATTGCTAAAACAACCACATACTTTAACTTAGGGAATAACATAATTCCTATAAACATCATTGCCAACATCATATCTGGAGTTACTCCGTAGATTGGTGGCATGACAAAGTGCAACACAGCACCCATCCCCACAAGTAGTGACAGAATGACTAAAATCCTTGTATTCATTTATACCTCTCCTCGGCTAAGCTTTACTAAGCTCTTATAGTTTAGTACCTCAACTGTACACTCGTTGTCAGTTGCAGGAACTTAACTTTAGTATAACAAACATTATATGAAATAAAAAGAACTTATTTATAAATTGTTTGTTTTTTTGGACTACTTCATTTCATTGGAAATATCAGCTGCAATTACTTTTAAATCTTCAGATGTATAATCTTCTGTATGTACCTTCCAATTAGAAGAAAATCCATCTCCTTTTCCATAACGTGGAATAAGGTGGATATGAATATGGAAAACGGACTGGTCAGCAGGTGCTTCATTATTATTAAGTAGGTTCATCCCTACAGGTTGATATGCTGCTTTAATAGCATTCGCAATTCGAGGAACACGTGCAAATAATTCACTAGCGACTTCACTAGGTGTTTCGTAAATATTCTTTACATGTTTTTTAGGAATAACCAATGTATGTCCTTTCGTTACTTGGCTAATATCTAGGAACGCATACACTTGATCATCTTCATACACTTTAGCTGATGGAATTTCTCCAGCAATTATTTTACAAAAAATACAATCTTCATGTGCCATTGTCGTCAGCTCCTAACATTTTCTTCTATTGTATATAGTTGGGGAGTTGGATGTAAAGTTATATGTTAATTACTGAGATAGTAGTACAGTCATGTTTCATGCATAAGTTCGACTCGTGAGCCCATAAATCTAAAACACATGTGTCGGTTCTAATAAAATAAAAAGTGAAATACAAAAAAACAGGCATCGTCCATAGGACGAGCCTGTTATAGAGCCGAGGTCATAAACTAATGTGGGGACTTGTAATTACCGTTATCTCGCTTATTGCAATTTAACTGGTTTACAAAAACCTTTTTGTTAGTATCCCTTGGCGTTGAGATATCTTCTAACAAAAGGGTTTTATTTCATTAGATTATCTTTCGTCAACACCCCATTTGTTTTTTTAACACATTTTAAGTTTAGCATCATCATTTTCCAACACTAACACCTCATTTGTGTCTAACAATTGGTTAGTTGCTTCCTCGACCCTACACTAGTATTTTGAGCCAATTTAAAATTTCTATACACAACTTTTTAAAAAAGTGTCGAAAATCGTATGAGAGTTTCCTTTGGAATTTGTACACTTAAATGATAAAATTTTAAACAAGTGAAAAATGTAGGGGGAAAGCTTGTGGAACCGTTATTACATATTAAAGATCTGGTTGGGGGCTATACCCATAAAAATGTTCTCCATGGTGTTTCATTTGATGTAAATGCTAACGAGATTGTTGGATTAATCGGTCTGAATGGTGCCGGTAAAAGTACTACCATTAAGCATGTTATTGGATTAATGCAACCGAAAAAAGGCTCCATTTCAGTAAATGGGAAAACATTTAAAGAAAACCCATCAGAATACCGTAATCAGTTAGCATACATACCAGAGATGCCAATTCTTTACGATGAATTAACATTATATGAGCATCTTCGTTTAACTGCGATGGCTTACAATATTCCAGAGGATGTCTTTGAAAAAAGACTTCAAGTACTATTAAAAGAATTTCGTCTAGAAAAGAAATTAAAGTGGTTCCCAGTTCATTTCTCAAAAGGAATGCGGCAAAAGGTAATGATTATGTGTGCATTCTTAATTGAACCACCACTTTATATTGTGGACGAGCCTTTTGTTGGATTAGATCCACTTGGAATCCAGTCTTATTTGCAATTAATGGATGAAATGAAACAGAATGGGTCTGGAATACTAATGTCAACTCATATCCTGGCAACAGCAGAACGGTATTGTGATCGATTTGTTATTCTTCATGATGGGGAAGTAAGAGCACTTGGAACGTTAGAGGAATTAAGAGAGCAGTTTGATATGCCGCAGGCCACACTGGATGATCTTTATGTGCAGCTAACAAAGGAAGATAGCCATGTTTAATTCACATGACCTATTTATGAAACGTTTTAACACGCATTTAAAGGATATGAGTAGGTACTTAAAGTATATATTCAATGGCCATATTGCGTTTGCTATGTTGTTTTTTATTGCGGCACTTGCTTATTACTATCAGCAGTGGTTATCCACACTACCAGAAAATTTTCCAACGGCATGGATCATGGGAATTGTTTTAGGGATAGTTGTTAGCTATAGTCCTGTTCGTACCTTATTAAAAGAGCCGGATTTAGTATTCCTTATTCCAGCGGAGCATAAAATGGGTGCCTATTTTCGGAATGCGCTTATTTATAGTTTTGTCATTCAACTCTATATGGTTGCAATTGTTGTAGCGGCGTTTGGTCCACTATACTTTGCTTCTTATCCAGAACGCTCTGGTGATACATATTTGCTGACGATTGCTGTAGTTCTTATTTTTAAACTGTGGAATCTAATAGCGAATTGGTGGATGTTAAGAATTCGGGAAAAAAGTATTCGTACCATTGATCAAATTGCGAGGTTACTTTTAAATATAGCCGTAATTTATTTCCTTATTAGTGGAGAAGTGCTAGTAGCTGGAATTACGACGATTTTATTTGTCATTGTTTTTTTATATGACCTAAGCCTATCACGTAAACAAACAGGACTTGCATGGGAATTACTTCTTGAAAAGGACCAAAATCGTGCGCAGTCATTTTATCGTTTTGCTAATTTATTTACGGATGTACCACATCTGAAAAATCGAATAAAATCCCGTCACTGGTTAGTATCTATTATAAACAAACGAATTCCATTTGATAGAAAAAATACGTACGATTACTTATACAGAATTACGTTTATACGTGGTGGGGATTACTTATCCATGTATCTTAGATTAATTGTATTAGGTGGATTATTTATATACTTCATTCCAAATATATGGATAAAAGTAATCTTTGCTATCCTTTTTGTGTATATGAGTAGTTTTCAAATGATGACGTTGTATCAACATCATAGGACGATTATGTGGTTAGATTTGTACCCAGTGGAAGTAGAAAGTAGAAGGAAAGCATTAATAAAATGGTTGGTGCAGTTGGCGATTATACAAACTATTATATATGCAATTGTATTTTTGGTTACTGGGGCATACTTGGGATTTGTCGTTACATTAGTAGGTGGAATTCTATTTACTTATCTTTTTACAAATGGGTATGTAAAGCAGAAGTTGGCATAGAGAAAGGGGTCATTGGAAGCATTCCAGTGACCCCTTTAATTATTTAATCTTGATAAGCAAAGTACGCTCCGATTAATGTCTTTGCTGCTATAAGCATTGCTCTTTCGTCAAAGTCAAAATTGGGATGATGATGTGGATAGTGATTTCCTTCTTTTTCTGCGCCTGTAAAGAAAAATGCTCCTGGTTTTTCTTGCATATAATAAGCAAAGTCTTCACCACCCATTACCGGGATAATATCTTCTACTTTTTCCACCTCAGGTACTTTGCTACTGACTTCCATGACAAGTTCTGCTTCAGCAGGGTGATTTACAAGAGGAGGGTAACCTTTATCATAATTAAAGGTATACGTACATTCATTAGCCAGACAAACACCTTTAATAATCTTTTCCATTTCCTGGATTACCTTTTCTTGTATTTCAGTATTCAGGTGACGTACAGTACCAACTAACTTAGCGGTATCAGCAATTATATTAAACGCATTACCTGCTTCAAACATACCGACTGTGATTACTGCAGTTTCGAGTGGGTCGAGTCTTCTACTAACTATTTGTTGGAGTTGGGTTACGATTTGAGAACCTATAACAATGGAATCCTTTGTCTCATGCGGGTAAGCGCCGTGTCCACCTTGACCTTGGATAATAATCTCGAATCTGTCAGCACCTGCCATCATGACATTCTTTGACGTTTGAATAGTACCAACAGGAGTAGTTGCCCATAGATGATTTCCGAATACAGCATCAACATCCTTTAATGCACCAGCCTCAATCATTGGTTTTGCGCCACCAGGAGCATACTCTTCTGCATGCTGGTGGATAAATACAATGCTTCCAGGTAGTTGATCTTGATAGGATTTCATTACTTTAGCTAGTGTTAGAAGTGTTGCTGTATGCCCATCATGTCCACAGGCGTGCATGACTCCATCTATTTTAGATTTATATGGGACATCTTTAGCATCCTGGATAGGAAGGGCATCAAAGTCTGCACGTAAAGCAATGGTTTTACCAGGTTTAGCTCCTTTTAATGTAGCAACAACACCATTTCCTCCAACACCTTTTTTATATGGAATATCTAATCCCTCATAAAAATTAGCTATGTATTGAGCGGTTTTATATTCTTTAAAAGATAATTCTGGATGTTGATGTAAATAACGACGAATTTCTACTGTTTCCGGATATAAATCCTCAATGGACTTATGGATTTTATGCAACATACGTATTCCCCCATCCTGAATTTTTTACTATTATATCATCCTTTCTGAAAAATTAATTTAAAATTACTATTATTTAAGCTATGATTAAGACAATATGAAAATGAATTTCGGAGGGACAAGACTTGAAAAGGAGTCATATCGTTTTTACGTCATTTTTAATTATTATGTTAGGTGTAATCAGTATCTGGATTTTTAAAATTACTCGTGGGGATATTCCTTACGTGGATAAGTGGACAAGGGCCCTCGTCGATACCTTTCCCGATACATATATTTATACGTTCTTTCGTACGGTGACTAACTTAGGTTCGGAATCTTTTATGTATCCATTTACTGCAGTAATAACCATTATACTCATCATCCTATTTCGTGATTGGTTACCTGGATTAACATTTGGTTTAGGAATTTTTATAACCCATCAAGTGAATAAATTAATAAAGATTTTAGTAAGTAGAGAACGACCTTCTATTCTTGTGGAAGCTAATGCAGTAGGCGAAAGTTTTCCTTCGGGACATGCAATGGTTCCGATTGTATGTTATGGGTTGTTAGCTTATTTTCTAGCCAAAAAAATAAAATCTACGACCGTAGTGTTATTCATCCAAATCATCTTTGCCTTACTTGTTTTTTTGATTGGAATAAGTAGATATGTTATTAATGTTCATTATATAACCGATATTGTTGCAGGATTCGTCTTTGGATTTTTATGTTTACTCCTACTAATTTATTTCTATGAATGGATTAATAAGTTGCGGAATCGGTCTTAAGTCGGAGATAAAAGCATTCCCTAGTTGGTTTTCCCTTCTTTCAATAATGACTAAGATAGAAGTAACAAGAGAAGAAGAAGGGAGCATTTCACATGGATGCTATTGCCGAGCAGGATAAAATAAAGGTTCCAATTTTTCATAACCGTAGTTTTGTTCTTTTATTAATAAGTGCTTTATTTTCATCACCTGGTTACTTTGTTTATTTAATTGGTGCCGAGTGGCTAATGCTTACAATAACGGATAATCGATTTTACTTTGGAATGTTGTTTTTTGTGGCAGCAATCCCAAGATTAATTTTATTAGTTGTCGGAGGGATAATTGCAGATCGGGTAAATAAACGGACGATTCTATTTTGGTCAGATTTTACTCGAGCAATATTAATTGGTATTTTAATTGTGTTAATCTCTACGGATACAGTTGCTATATGGCATTTGCTAGTTTTATCAGGATTGTTTGGTATTTCTGATGCATTTAGCTATCCAGCCATGCAATCTTTAATTCCAACTTTACTTGAAGAGGATCAATTACAAAGAGGGAATTCTTTTATTCAAATGACTGCCCAAATTAGTCCTATTCTTGGGCCAGCGCTTGGTGGAACGCTGATAGCTCTTTTAGGTTTTACTGGGGTGTTCTCAGTGGCATGTGTTCTTCTGCTTTTAGCTTCTATTGCAGTATTATTTATTCGTGTGAAGGAAAGCGAGGAAAGTAACGAAGAAAATCATACACCATTAGCAGATTTAAAAGAAGGTTTTCTGTATGCTCGTAAAAATGAACTTATTATCTCAGTCGTAATTATGGCTTTGTTCTTAAACTTATTCTTTTCGGGGCCAATTGCAATAGGTATGCCGGTTATCGTAAAGGATATCTTTGAAGGTAGTGCTGTAAGTCTTGCAACAATTCAAACATCTATGGGCGTTGGAGCTTTACTAGGAGCAATATTACTTGCTAGCTGGAAATTAAAAAAACCTGGAAAAGTGGTAATTAGTGGCCTAATTGGTCTAGGAATTGCATTTAGTACGATGGGAATGTCTACTAATATTTGGATGATGGCAGGATTAGTAGCCCTTATGGCAGTGTTGACACAAATTATCAATATCCCATTAATTACTATGCTACAGCAAACAACTGATAAACGTATGCTTGGTAGAATGATGAGCATGTTTATGACAGTATCAACTGGGCTAACACCAATTTCCTATGTTGTAACTTCTTCACTTATTGCTGTTGGTGTTAGTATTCAATGGACTATTGTTGTAAGCGGAGCTATAGTAACCCTTATTGCAATCTACAACTTAAGAAATAAAAAAATACTGGAATTCAAATTATCATAAGGGAGAGAGACCAATGAAACGTGGATTTTTCCGATTCTTAGTCGCAGCTGTATTAATCATATTTGGTGTCGTATTAGTATTAGAGAATATTGGCTTACTTGAATTTAATAGTAAAAATGCTTGGAGTTATATTTATCCATCAATCTTTATCCTATTTGGCATAAAATGGATGATAGATCGTATGAGACATCGAGGAGGGAGTTGGATCTGGGGATCCTTCTTCTTTATCTTCGGATCCTTGCTTTTATTAGATCGGTTTGATGTGATTGTGTTTGCATTTAATGATGTGTTCAAATTATGGCCATTACTAATTGTTTATGTAGGATTTTTATTTATTGGAAAATCTTCGAGACCAAATGTAATTATTCATAAAGATGGTACAACATTCGAAAAAGAAGATAATTCTTCATTCTTTACTGTAGGAAGTCATGAGTTTAATAAGCCGAATTGGAAGGTGGAGCCGACAACAATCAAGACACTGGCAGGAGATTTTTACTATGACTTTACAAAAGCATATATTCCAGAAAAAGAAATTCCCTTCACCATCAGTTCTTTGGCGGGAGATGTCCATATACTTATTCCTGAAAATCTTGAATTCCAAGTCAATGCTTCTGTTAAGGCAGGGGATATCGATATAGTAGGGCAGTCTGTTGATGGTATTAATCGTTCCCTACAGTATGTGACACCTAATTATGATAACGCAACTAAAAAGATAAACTTTAATTTGAAATTAAAAGCAGGTTCCATCCGGGTTGACTATGTTTAATAAGGGGAGAGTACGATGAAAAAGCGGTTTTCCAGTATTCGGTATAGTTATATTATCTCGCACTTTAACGGACTTTTTCTAACATTAATTACTATTTTAGCTATTTTATTATCAATCTATGTCTTAGTAAGTCCCAAATGGCTAACCTCAAATAGTATCTTTTTATTTATTGGTCTATACGGGGTAATTGCATTCTTCATTTCTGTTTATGTAGGATTTCGATCAAGTGGAGATTTGAAACAGCGGATGGATTATTTATCTGTATTAATTACTCAATTTGCTAATGGTAACTATCAATCTAAAATATATTTTAATGAGGGGGACGAGCTTTCGCGAATTGGTAATGAATTGAATGAACTTGGCGAAAAACTACAGAGCCAAGTGAAATCCCTTCAACGGCTTGCAGATGAGAAAGCGGAATTAGCAAAGTCAGCACATAAATCAGCGGTAATTGAAGAGAGACAGCGGATTGCAAGGGATTTACATGATGCTGTCAGTCAGCAGCTTTTTGCACTTTCGATGATGTCTGAAGCGGCTGTTAGGCAGATAGATAATAATCCTAAATTAGCGAAAGAACAAATGGTAGAAGTAGCAAGTGCATCACATCAGGCACAATCTGAAATGCGAGCTCTTCTACTTCATCTGAGACCTGTTCATTTATCTGGTGATCCATTGCCAAAAGGGATTACGAAGCTAGTAGAAGAGTTAAAGCAAAAGTCACAAATTAATTTCCAGTTAGAAATTGAGGAATCGTTAAAATTATCCGAAGCAACGGAAGAGCATGTATTTCGAATTATACAAGAGTCCTTATCGAATATTTTGCGTCACGCTAATGCTACAGAAGTAAAAATAGAGTTTGTTAAACGGGGAAGGGAGCTTTTTATTCATATCGCTGATAATGGCAAGGGATTTGACCTTTCTAATGATAATGAGAAAAAGACTTCATACGGCTTGAAAACGATGAAGGAACGTAGTGAGGAGTTAGGAGGTACCTTTACCATTAGGTCTAATATGGAAGAAGGCACTTATATTGATATTCGAATACCATGTTAATAGAGATTTGTTTTAAGGGGAGGAATAGTAATGATTCGTGTAATTGTGGTTGATGATCATGAAATTGTAAGAAAAGGCATCATTGCATACCTACAGACTGATCCGGAAATTGATGTCATCGGTCAGGCGAGTAGTGGAAATGATGGGGCAAAACTTATACTTAACGAGAAACCGGATGTTGTATTAATGGATCTAATGATGGATAACGGTACTGGTATTGAAGCAACGAAACTAGTAATGCAGGATTATCCAACATGCAAGATTATTATTCTTACAAGCTATTATGATGACCAGCAAGTATTTCCAGCACTAGAGGCTGGTGCGTTTAGCTATCTTTTGAAAACTTCTTCAGCCGATGAAATAGTAACGGCTATCAAAAAAGCAGTAAAAGATGAAAATGTCATTGAACCTAAAGTTGCTAGTAAAATGATGACTAGTTTCCGTGGAGAGAAAAGAAAACTTCACGACGAATTGACGGAACGGGAAATGGAAGTTTTATTATGTATTGGTAATGGGATGACAAACCAGGAAATCAGTGAGAAGTTATATATAGGTATTAAAACGGTTAAGACGCATGTAAGTAATATTCTAGCTAAATTAGATGTGCATGACCGGACGCAGGCAGCGGTATATGTTCATAAGAATAGTTTGTTGAACTCTTGAGGGT
The DNA here is from genome assembly GCF_000482485.1 of Paucisalibacillus globulus DSM 18846. Lineage (GTDB taxonomy): Bacteria > Bacillota > Bacilli > Bacillales > Amphibacillaceae > Ornithinibacillus > Ornithinibacillus globulus. The sequence continues at coordinate 120,479 of NZ_AXVK01000001.1, forward strand.
GAAGCCCTCTTTTTTGTTTTTTAATTCAATTCCTAGTATAATACTAGGGAAATTACAAATTGAGGAGAATACCTGAATGGATAATTCAAAAAAGATGGAGAATTTTCTGCTTGGTATATGGGGTGTAGCTGTTATTGCTACAGCAGGAAGTTTGTTTTTCTCGGAAGTATTGAAGTATGAACCGTGTGAATTATGTTGGTACCAACGGATTCTCATGTACCCATTAGTCATTATTTATGGTACAGCTTTATTTAATAAGAATTTAGCCACTGCTTTACCTGGATTATTACTAAGTGGTATAGGCATGTGTGTGTCTACATATCATTATTTTATACAAAAGTTACCTGCATTAAATGAAGTAGGCGGTGCTTGCGGATTAGTACCATGTAATTTTCAATATGTGAATTACTTTGGTTTTATAACAATTCCATTTATGGCCGGAACAGCATTTATACTAATTTTTGTAACACATCTAATACTTTTAAAACAAGCTAGGGGGAAATAATTATGCAAAAGAAAATGATAGCAATCATCGCTGCCGTTGTAGTTTTATTCGGTGCATTATTCTTCGTTATTAGTTTTAAGAATGACAAAGCCATGGAAAACAACCCATATGGAACAGATAAGCTAAAACAATCAACTATTGACCAGTTAAATAACCCTAACTATGGCAACCAAATTTTACCGGATGAGTTAGTTGAGAAAGTTAATAGTGAGAAAGGGCTTACGGTTTATTATTACAGTCCAGAATGTTCATTTTGTTTAGCGACTACACCATATTTAGTACCTTTAGCAGAGGATATGGATGTAGATATGAAAAAATTAAACTTGTTAGAATTTGCACCTGAAGTTCAACAATTTGCAATCCAGTCAACACCAACCCTTGTTCATTATGAAGATGGTAAGGAAGTTGCTCGTTTAGAGGGGCAGCAAGACGAAGATGTGTATGCTGCGTTCTTTGAGGAGTATGTGCTGAAATAAAGGGTTAGTTCAATTACGTAAGTATTGCTCTTAAAAGGACAGACCCCTGATAATGTAATTTATTTCATGCTAAAATTACATTGTCAGGGGTCTGTTCCAAATTTTAGAGGTAACCTTACTCCTTCTCAATCATATTATAGGTATTCACAAATGGTCTTTCTGCAAAATATGCTGGTGGTTTTGTTCCAGAGTGAGCTTTCTTAAATCCCTCCGAGTTTGTCCATTGTTCATAGCTACTTGAAGAATCCCATTGGGTTAAAACTACATATGTATTTCCTTTAACTGGTTTTAATAGACGAAATGCTTGGAATCCTCTTTGATTATCCACATCACCTTTTCTTTTCTTAAAGTTATACTCAAATACTGGTTTACCCTCGTCTGTTACAGGGATATTGTTCATTACCACATAACCTTTTTCTTGAATGTCTCCAGATTGAATAAGGACTTCATAGCTTCTTCCTGCTTGGAACACTTTTTGTTTGGTACCTTCATAATAGGCAACCTCATTGGAAGGGCCGGTCATAAAGTGGAATTTGATAGCTGGATATTTATTAGATAACTTCATAAGAAAATCAATGGTTCCATTTGTCATATATGCTTTCATAAGGATACTCCTTTCTTAAATCTCTAGTGATAATTATTATTAATAAATAATAGTTATTACTTTAAATTTAGGATGAATAATCGTATAATAGAGTTCGTAGGATGGTTTAGATGATTATAGTACCTATTGTATCGTAAAGTAATTGGAAATATAACTATTCTACTAATTGTGTTTGATTGTATCCCTAGCGAGCAACTTAATTCGACAAAATATTTCCTGGGTAATACCAGGCTGTTTTTAGTAGATGGTTGTTAATTACAGAATTTGTATAAACTGCGCGGTAACTAATAATTTTTGGTAGCGCATCGTACCCGCTCCGGAAATACACTTCGCTTTTACTTTCGAGCACAGGGGCGACATCTGCTCGAAAAAACCATCGCAGTGTCTACCTTGCCGTGGGCGGATGGTGAGCCTCCTCACTCCTTCGTCGTTGCGGGGTCTCACCTATGCCTATCCTCCCACAGGAGTCTCCGTGTATTTCCGGAGCTGGATTTTAGCACTACACCTACTCCATTCCTAAGAGTGAGGAAATGTTTACAGTAGTTACATCGCATTTTCCATCAACTGTGATAAAAAGCAACAAATATTTTAGAATTAGCCTAATGTGATGCAAGTCTTACTAATTTTAAATTAGACAATTTAATGACAAAACGGTTTCTTTCTATACATTAGATGTCGAAATCAGTATAGTAGAATAGGATAGTTAAAAATGATGGTCTTTTCCAAAAAAACACATAAAAGGTATGGATACAAGTTAAGAAATCCAAAAGGGTGAAAAAAAATGAATTTTAATGATACAATCATTCGTGCTTATAAGGGTGAAACAACTGAATACACACCTGCATGGTTTATGAGACAAGCAGGAAGATCACAGCCTGAGTACAGAGAACTCAAAAAAAAGTATTCATTATTTGAAATTACCCACCGTCCAGAGATTTGTGCTTATGTAACTAGACTTCCTGTAGAACAGTATAATGTAGATGCTGCGATTCTATATAAAGATATCATGTCACCACTTCCAGCAATTGGTGTTGATGTTGAAATTAAATCAGGTATTGGACCAGTTATTGATAATCCTATAAAAAGTATTCAGGATGTTGAAAAGTTGGGTACAATAAACCCTGAGGAAGATGTTCCTTATGTTTTAGAAACCATCAAGTTGTTAACAGAAGAACAGTTATCGGTTCCATTAATTGGATTTAGTGGTGCCCCATTTACACTAGCAAGTTATTTAATTGAAGGTGGACCATCTAAAACCTACGGAAAAACAAAAGCATTTATGTATGCTAATTCTGAGGCCTGGTTTGCTTTAATGGAAAAGCTCGCAGACATGACAATTACTTATGTTAAATCACAAATTAAAGCTGGAGTAAAAGCGGTTCAAATATTTGATTCTTGGGTTGGAGCTTTAAATACTCGTGACTATCGCATGTTTATTAAACCAGTGATGAATCGTATTTTTAGTGAGTTGAAAAATGAAAATGTTCCACTTATTATGTTTGGTGTTGGTGCAAGTCACCTTTTACTAGAGTGGAATGATTTACCGGTGGATGTTATTGGACTCGACTGGAGAACTTCCATTAAAGAGGCAAGAGAACTAGGGGTTACCAAAGTGCTTCAAGGTAATTTAGATCCTGCTATTTTACTCTCTGATTGGGAGAACATTGAAACTAGAACAAAAGAAATATTGGATCAATCTAAAGCTGATGGCAGACATGTGTTTAACTTAGGGCATGGTGTTACGCCAGATGTAAAACCAGAAACATTAAAGAGACTTACTGAATTAATTCATACTTATTCGAAACGTTAAATTGATTCAAAACTTACATGAAGAGGTGTAGGAAAATGGAAAGAAAGAAATTAGGACTACTTATTATGGCGTATGGTACTCCATATAAAGAAGAAGATATTGAACCGTATTACACACATATTAGACATGGAAGAAAGCCTTCCGATGAGCAATTACAAGATTTGAAAGATCGTTATAAGGCTATTGGTGGAACTTCTCCATTAGCACGTATCACAGAGGAACAAGCGAAGGCAATCGAAGCGAAGTTAAACGAAATGCAAGACGAATTTGAGTATAAAGCATATATTGGTTTAAAACATATTGCACCATTTATTGAAGATACTGTTGCAGAAATGGGGAAAGATGGTATTAAAGAAGCGGTTTCTCTAGTACTAGCACCACATTACTCAACTTTTAGTGTGAAATCATATAATACTCGTGCAGCAGAAGAAGCAGCTAAACATGGTATAGAAATTAAAGCAGTAGAAAGTTGGTATGATGCACCAGGATTTATTCAATATTGGGCAGATCATATTAATGCAGAATATGATAAAATGTCTGCCGAAGAACGTGAAAAAGCAGTTCTTATTGTGTCAGCACATAGTTTACCAGAAAAGATTTTACAAAATGGTGACCCATATCCAGAACAATTAGCAGAAACTGCAAGATTAATCGCAGAAAAAGCTGGAATTAAGAATTACGAGTTAGGCTGGCAGAGTGAAGGAAATACTCCAGATCCTTGGTTAGGACCAGATGTACAAGATTTAACTCGCGCAGTATATGAAGAGAAAGGCTATCGTGCATTTGTTTATGCACCAGTAGGTTTTATTGCTGATCATTTAGAAGTTTTATATGACAATGACTATGAATGTAAAGTGGTTTGTGATGAATTAGGGGTTAACTACTATAGACCTTCTATGCCAAACACACATCCGTTATTTATCGAAACGTTAGCTTTAGTGGTACAAAATAAAGTTAAGCGTGATGCGTAATGGAAAAACAAACAATCGTAATAATAGGTGGCGGGATAACTGGGTTATCCGCTGCCTATTATTTACATAAAAATATTAAAGAAAATAATTTACCATACCAAATTAAACTGGTAGAAGCTGGCAAACGCTTGGGTGGTAAGATAAATACTTATAAACGTGATGGATTTATCATTGAACGTGGTCCTGATTCAATTATTGCTAGAAAAAAACCAGGAGTAAAACTTGTTGAAGAACTAGGATTGAAGGATCAAATGGTTCGTAATGGGACCGGCCAGTCCTATATTTTAGTTCAAGGGAAGCTTCATAAGATGCCTAAAGGTGCATTTATGGGAATTCCAATGGAAATCGATCCTTTCTTGCAATCTGAACTTGTTTCCTCATCAGGAAAAGAACGTGCATTACTTGATTTAGAAATGGGAAAAGGGGAAGAAATGGTTGATCAATCATTAGGTTCTTTCTTGCGACGCCGTTTCGGAGATGAGCTAGTTGATAATGAAATTGAACCATTATTATCTGGTATCTATTCTGGGGATATTGATGAAATGAGTTTAATGGCGACATTCCCTAATTTTTATCAATTAGAACAAAAATATGGTAGTTTGATTAAAGGATTAAATGAAGTAATGCCAAAACCCGCTAAAACAACTGGAAAAACTCCAGGAGTGTTTTTCTCATTTGAAGATGGGTTAGAAGTAATAGTTGATAAGTTAGTAGAAAAACTTGATCAGCAATCCATACTGTTAGAGACTCCAGTGGATCATGTGGAGAAAAAAGAAACTGGATATCACATAGTATTAGGAAATGGCGATGTAATAAAAGCAGCAGCTGTTATTGCAACGACTTCACATCAGACTTTACCGAAGATGTTTAAAAACTATGATTTCCTGAACATATTTAATGATGTTCCCTCCAGTTCTGTTGCTAATGTGGCGCTTGCATTTGATCAATCCGCAATTAAACAGGATATTGACGGTACTGGGTTTGTTGTATCCCGTAACAGTGATTTCCGTATTACTGCATGTACATGGACACATAAAAAGTGGCCATCTTCTACACCAGAAGGAAAAGCATTAATTCGTTGTTATGTTGGTAGACCAAGTGATCATGAGATTGTTGATTTACCGGATGATGAATTAATTGAAATTGTTTTAAAGGATTTAAATAAAACAATGAATATTACTGCAAAACCAGATTTCAGTGTGATTTCACGCTGGAAGAATGTTATGCCACAGTATACGGTAGGACATTTGGAACGGATAGAGCAGGTGCGGGTTGAGGCAAATGAACAGCTACCAGGAGTGTACTTTGCTGGAAGTTCCTTTGAAGGTGTTGGAATTCCTGATTGCATAGACCAAGCAGAGAAGGCAGTATATCAAGTGATGGAATTTTTAAAAGGTGAATAACATAATATCAACGGCATTTGCTAAATTGCAAGTGTCGTTTAGTTATATATGCAACAAACTTTGAGGAGTACTATAGTCATTTTAAAAACAGATTCATTGTATTTTTATTTGCTTTCTCGATAGAACCAGTCTAAAGGACAGATTTACCCGTAATTCGGCAAACTCTGTCCGATAGAACCCATCTAAAGGACAGACTGCCCGTAATTCGGCAAACAATGTCTAATAGAACCCGTCTAAAAGACAAATTCTCTGCTTTTCCTGTAACTTTGCCTATTAAACTAACCTAAAAGACAATTTTATAGAATTGCTATCCAAAACATAAAAAATCGCCTAGAATCAATAAAGAATTCTAAGGCGATTTTACACTTTATGAGATATTACTCGTAGCTCTTCTCTAACTCATCCACTAGCGAACCAACAAAAGCAACTGCTTCTCGAATTGCATCAGGCTTAGACATATCTACTCCAGCTTTTTTGATTAAATCAAGTGGTTTTAAAGTTCCACCTGCTCTAAGAACATCTAACCAGCTATCAACAACTGGTTTTCCTTCTTCTTGAATACGTTTTGCAACAGCAGTTGATACTGTTAACCCAGCAGAATACGTATAAGGATATAAGCCCATATAATAGTGAGGTTGTCGCATCCATGTTAGTCCAGCGCCTTCATCAAATGTAACCGAGTCACCCCAGAAGCTTTCCAGTGATTCTTGTTTTTGCTGTGTTAATACAGAGGCTGTTAAAGGAGTACCAGCTTCTGCTAATTCATAGACACGGCGTTGGTATTGACCTTCAAGTAAATGCGTAACAAAGTTATGGTAATACGTACCTAATAGTTGGGTAATAATCCAACGCTTCATGCGCTTATCATCCGTTTGACTCATTAAATGATTTGCTAAAAGTAACTCATTTATTGTGGAAGGAGCTTCAACAAAATAGGTTGATGGTCTTGTGTTTAGTAATGTTTGATTTTTTCCTGCAAGATAGAAATGACCTGCATGACCTAGTTCATGTGCTAAAACAAAGGCTCCACGCATTGTATCTGTCCAAGTAATTAGAATATAAGGATGTACACCGTATGGACTGGAGCAGAATGCACCTGTTGCCTTACCTACGTTATCAGCAAGGTCAACCCAACGTTCATTTAATCCTTTTTCCATAATTTCCGTGTATTCTGGACCCATTACTTTTAAAGCATCTAGAATAACATTTTTTGCTTCTTCATACGTAGTTTTTGGATTAAACTCTGGATCTAGTGGTGCCTTTAAATCACAGTAACGCATTTCATCTAGACCAAGCTTTTCTTTCTTAAGTTTAGCGTAACGACGCATATGTGGTGCTAGTTCTTCTTGGATAACGATTAGTTGATTTTGATACATTTCTTTCGTTACCTGTTGTGGAGCTAATAGCATATCTGTGACAGATTCGTAGTTACGTAGACGAGCCATTGTTACCTGCTTGGTAACTTCTGTCGCATAGTTTGCAGCAAATGTATTTTTATATTGGTTTAATGTCTTTGTAAATGAATCGTATGCATTACGACGGAGCTTCGTATCAGCTTCTAACTCAAAGCGGTCTTCGTATAATGCTGCTGACATTGGTAATTCATTACCTTCTTCATCTTTAACGGAGTCAAAAACCATATCAGATGCTTTACTACGAGAATAAATCATATAAGGTGCACCATGAACTTCACTAAGTGCTGCTAATGTTTCCTCGATTTCCGGTGCTAATGTATGTGGTTTTTCTTCTAAAATATCATCTAGGACTTTTTTATAAGGCTGTAATGCTCTCTCTTCATTTAGGAATTTTTCAATTTTCTCTTCAGGCAGTGCTAATAGCTCGGATTGAATAAAGGATAGCTGTGCACTAATACTAGCTCCTGCTGAAGAAATTCTTGCGGAATCGCGTTGGTTTTCAGGGTCACTTCCATCGGCACTAGCTTTTAAACTGGCATATGTAAACACTCGAACCAAACGCTCACGGTAGTTCTCTAATGTTGTAAGACAGCTTAGTAATGTCTTTGCATCGTTCCCTAGCTTGCCTTTATACTGGGTAACTTCTGTAATATCCTCTTGAACTAGTTTCAGTTCTTTCTCCCAATCCTCAAATGTTGGAAATAAATCTGTTAAGTCCCATGTTTGTTCTTCTGGTACTTCAGACCGGATTAATCTTGTTGTTTTAGTAGTAGTTGTCATGTAATATTCCCCTTTCCCAAAAATTATTTCGGTAGTCTAAATATTATAATACAAATTTTAAATATTGGATATGATTTTGAATATTTTTTTATCGGTTTTTCACTTAATGAATTAGCATCGAGTGCATGTTTGTTTGAATAGAATATGACTTTACAGTTAATTCGAAACACAAAAAAATACAGCTATATAGAATAGCTGCGCCAAAGTTGTTTCCTATTATTATTAAGCATACAATTGGGAGGAATATAATTAATATATGTTTTATCTTGCGGGGTGATCACATTCTTCACAAATATTAATATAGCAGTCTGCCTGTTCGTTAATGTCTTGACCACAGCTTTGACACTTTTTCTTAGATAGATTTCGGAAAAACTCAAGCACATTTATCATCATGGAATAGTTCCTCCTTTAGTTTGTTAATTACATTGTATTATAACAGTATGTTATAGGTCAATACTGTGTTACAACAAATTTGTTTAGAGGTGATAAAAAATGAAGTTAACTGTTATTGGATATTGGGGTGGATTTCCTGCTCCAGAAAGTGCAACTTCCTGCTACTTATTAGAAAAGGATGATTTTACATTAATGATTGATGCTGGGAGTGGAGCATTATCAAGACTACAAAAGTATAAAAATGTGTTAGATCTTGACGCTTTAATACTTTCACATTATCACCATGATCATGTTGCAGATATTGGTGTTTTACAATACGCTTGGTTAGTTCAATCGTACGTCGTTGGTAATAAGGATATATTACCTGTTTATGCTCACACCGAGGATAAGGAAGGATTTGAAAAGCTAACTCATGAGTTTACTGAAGGGGTACCCTATGATCCAAGTGCTACGTTAGAGATTGGCCCATTTTCTATAACATTTTTAAAAACAAAGCATCCTGTCCCTTGCTATGGAATGCGAATTACAGATGGTGATAGTGTTCTTGTTTATACCGCAGATACAAGCTACCAAGAGGAATGGATTGAATTTAGTAAAGAGGCAGATTTACTCATAACGGATTGTAATTTTTATGCGGAACAGGATGGGTCACAAGCCGGACATATGACTAGCATCGATGGGGCAACTATTGCCACTCAGGCAAATGTGAAGGATTTGTTACTCAGTCACTTGCCGCAGTATGGTGATACGAAAGATTTAGTGGTCCAGGCAAGTACCATATTTAAGGGTGAAATTTATCTTGCGGAAGAAGGGCTAACTTGGCAAAAAAAATAAAATTAAAATTCTTTCTTTCCACTTGCATAAGAAAAACGATATTCTTTGCCTAGGTAATTTTTTTTAGATAAACTATTAGATAGAGCTAATTTTTTATTCTCAAGGAGGAGCATACGATGAAGTTCATTGACAATCAAGGCATAACAGATCCAATGATTAACTTAGCAATTGAAGAATATATCTTACAAAATTTTGGTGAGAAGGATACATATTTACTGTTCTACATCAATAAGCCTTCTATAATTATCGGTAGAAACCAAAACACGATTGAAGAAATTAATACAGATTATGTTGAAGAAAAGAATATTAAAGTTGTACGTCGTTTGTCTGGTGGCGGAGCGGTATACCATGATGAACAAAATCTTAACTTTAGCTTCATTACAAAAGACGATGGAGAAAGCTTCCACAATTTTGCAAAATTCTTAAAGCCAGTTATTGAAGTATTAAATGACTTAGGAGTTCCTGCTGAGCTTCAAGGAAGAAATGATGTTGCTGTAGAAGGACGTAAAATATCTGGTAATGCAATGTTTTCTACAAAAGGCCGCATGTTTAGTCATGGTACATTAATGCTTGATTCAGAGATTGAAGAAGTGGTAAAATCCCTAAAGGTTAAAAAAGAAAAAATTGAATCAAAAGGAATTAAATCTATCCGTAGCCGTGTTGCGAATATTTCTGAATTCCTTGATGAGAAAATTTCGATGGAAGATTTTAAGGAACGCATTCTAAAGCATGTCTTTAAAGTAGATGATGTGAAGGATGTTCCTCGTTATGAATTAACTGAAGAGGATTGGAAAAATATCCACAAAATTTCTGAGGAACGTTATCAAAAGTGGGAATGGAATTATGGTAAATCTCCTGCATTTAACGTTCAAGCATCACATAAATTCCCAACTGGACTTTTAGATGTTCGCTTTGATGTGAAAAAAGGTATTATTGAAAACTGTAAAATTTATGGAGATTTCTTCGGCCTAGGAGAAATAAAGGATTTAGAAGAAAAACTAGTCGGAATCAGGCACGAAAAGCAATCTATCAAACAAGCCCTAGAGGATGTTGACGTAGCACATTATCTAGGAAGAATCACAAAAGAAGATTTTGTGAATTTGTTATATTAATTTGTTAGCAGCTCACAAATTTGTGAGCTGCTTTTTATTGTATGAAAAAAATGGGAAAACTCCATACTACTAAAAAGGAGGAGTTTCCAATGGAAAAAAGAACGGAAAAACCAGAATTAAATACATTTACAATACTAAATCCGAATTTTGAACTTCCAACAGAAGGACATCCTGCACTAGAAAACCAGGAAAAACCATTATTAGGAGGAAATATTTCCGAAAATCAAGGAAGTGAATAATGAAAAAGGAGTAAAATTCAATTTTGTTGAAAAATGGCGATTATATGTATTATTTTGGTGATATATCTGCTAAATTAATACATATAGCCTCACCCTTTCTTATTTACAATGAAAGGATGAAATTTTATATGCTGAATGAAGAACTATATACCCCACTCCATGAAATAACTCCATTAACATTAGCTGTTGTTCCAAAGGAAGATAAGGCAGGGAAGATTCATACTTGTATTCTTGAGCGAGAGGCTACGTATGTAGTAGAATATTCTCCTAGTAAACTTATTGATTATGCATGTAGATTCTTTGGAAGTAGTCTAAAAGGGCGACAGGAGGGGACTCGTAATATCGCTGGAATTACACATAAAGCTCCTATTTCTGTTGACCCATCTAGTGGCATGTATTTCTTTCCAACTACTTCACCTACCAATGCTAGATGCTCCTGGATTGCACATTCCCATATTGACCATGTAAACCGCATATCAGCTAGCTCATCTGAAATTGTCTTCAAAAATGGCGAGAAGATTATTCTTGATGCATCTTATGGTTCACTCATGAATCAAATCCATCGCACAGCTCAATACAGATACCAACTAGACAATCGAATTAAGCATTCGCAGAAGCATAAGCCGGATCCTGATTCTGAGAAAGGGCCTTCCACATGATTTCCTGAACAATTTCTTCTACCTTTTTTCGAATGGCAGGATTAAAGTAATTTCGCTTTTCTTCCTTTCCTTTGCAGTAAAAGAGATAGGAGGAAAAAGAGTCATTTTTATTGATTAGCATCACTCGGAGCTTTTTGTTTTCCATTTTTACTCGTAATTGTCTACGTTCTGCCAGTGCATTTGTATTCATTTTTTCTAAGAGCTGTATATATGGTTCTTTTATTTTAAAGGATCCTTTTTGGATGTTCTGAATATCTTGCTGAACTACGACAATTGCCATCGAAAGAAAAAGAAAGCGAGAAGCGAGTTCTAATTCTTCATCTGTTAGATAGCGCATAAGTTACTCCTCCATTTTAAGAACGTTTGTTCTTATTATACGCCAAAGTGAATCAAAAATACACTATAAAATAAAATAAATAATGGAAAAAGTGGAAAGGGTAGAGGCTATACTATACTAGTAACTAGTGAATTGGTTGTCTAAACTTTGGTTAAAGCTTTTCATAATGGGAAAATTACATTAAAATGAAAGTATACATAAGACCTTGGATGGGGAGATTTACGTTAATGATTGTACATAGTATCATAACAGATTGGAAAACAGCAGTTCAAAATGATGAATTAGATCAATACATAATGGAGTTATTGCAGGATTACGAAAAGTTGGGACCGTTACCAGGGGTATTATTACCATTTATCGAAGCATTTCTCCCTTTTCTGCCATTAGTTGTTTTCGTTATGGCTAATGCTGCAGCGTATGGTCTACTAGAAGGATTTTTATTATCATGGGCTGGTTCAAGCTTAGGTGCAATTTTGGTTTTCTTGATTGTAAGGAACCTAGGTGACAAACGAATCTTTGTTGCAGTGCGAAAGAACAAGCAAGTTAAAAAAGTAACAGGTTGGTTGGAGAGACATGGATTTGGACCATTGTTTTTACTGATGTGTTTTCCGTTTTCGCCATCTGCTGTTATTAATGTTGTCGCCGGTTTGTCTAAAATTAACATGTACCAATTTATTTTAGCTGTCTTACTTGGAAAGTCGGTCATGATATTTTCCATTTCATACGTAGGATCTAGTATTGTGTCATTCGCACAAAATCCTACAAAAACTATAGTAGTCGGAGTATGTATCGTTCTTTTCTGGGTTATAGGGAAATTTATAGAAAATAAACTTCATCAGAAATCAAAGAACAAACAATTCGATTTAGAGGAAGGAAAATAAAAAATCAAAACTTCTGTCTTGTTATTTGGTCAGAAGTTTTTTACGTTAGTCAATGTAAATGATGCTGTTGATTAGAATCTAAAGCATCTTTTCTTTCATTTTTGAATTAAAAGTAGGAGGTTTTATTTGTGGGACTCCGTTTTGTATTAGGGAGAGCGGGTACTGAAAAAAGTACTATTGCATTTGAAGAAATAAAAGAAAAATCAATAATGAATCCTCAAGGTCCACCAATATTTTATATCGTTCCAGATCAGATGACCTTTGAACAAGAGTATTCGTTATTTCGGGATGAAGATTTTCAAGGAAGTATTCGTACTCAGGTGACAAGCTTTTCAAGGCTCGCCTGGCTCATATTACAAGAAACCGGTGGTGCAACGAGACAGTTCATTAGTTCTGTAGGTATACAGATGATGCTCCGGAAAATTATAGAACAAAAAGAGGGAGAATGGAATGTATTCCAGAAGGCTGTAGAAAAACAAGGCTTCTTAAGTCAATTGGAAAAAATTATTACAGAATTTAAACGATATGAAATAACACCTGAAACACTTTTAATGCAGAAGTATCACATTAATCAATATGCACATAAGGATCCAGGGGAACAGGCCCTAATTAGTAAATTGGATGATTTGCACTATATTTATGAAAAACTAGGACATGCACTTGCCGGCAATTATATTGATAGTGAGGATCAACTTAGTCTACTTGCAGAGAAGATTAGTGAGGCAAAATCATTACAAGGTGCGGAAATCTATTTTGACGGTTTTCACCGGTTCACTCCTAAAGAATTAGTAGTGGTAGAGTCCTTACTGAAAAGGTGTGATCGTATTACTGTTACGTTGACAGTAGATGATGCTGATAATCCTAATTTTTCAGATATGGATTTATTTCACCAAACAAAGGAGACATATCAAGTTCTCAGACAACTAGCTGAGGTGAATGCCATTAACATAGAGGAAAATATCGTGTTAGAACCGATTGATGGTGTATTTCATGATAAACCGTATTTTGCCCATCTAGAACGGTATTTCGATATTCGACCTGCACCAACTTTTAATGGTAACGCACCGATACAAATTGCAGAAGCAGTTCACCCGCGCGCTGAAATAGAAGGGGTGGCCCAAGAAATATTACGTTTAGTTCGAGAAGAAAATTATAGGTACCGAGATATTGCGGTTTTAATTCGTCAAACAGAAACCTATCAAGATATTATTGGCACCATTTTTGAGGATTATAATATTCCAGTTTTTATTGATGAAAAAAGGTCCATGCTGAATCACTCTCTAATTGAGTTTATTCGCTCAGCTTTAGAAGTAGTAGATGGGAATTGGCGATATGATGCAGTTTTTCGTATGTTGAAGACAGGTTTCATACTCCCTTCAGATGAAGAATATCCATTAACTAATGATGCTATTGATGAGCTAGAGAACTATTGCTTAGAGTATGGGATTCGTTCGAGAAAACAGTGGATGTCTGAGAAAGATTGGATATTCCAGCGCTTTCGTGGGTTTGAACGTGCAGCTCAAACAGATGCTGAGAAGGAAATGCAAACAAGAATTAATCAATATCGTAAGCAAATTGTCCAAGCACTTGGTGAATTCGATGAACAAATTCGAGCTGCCTCAACTATTCGTGAGCTCTGTTTTCATACCTTTGTTTTATTAGAGAAGATTAATGCGCCGGAGAAACTAGAAGAGATGCGTAATCTATTTGATGAAAAAGGGCAGCTTTCAAAAGGGCGTGAACAAGAGCAAGTATGGAATGGGGTTATCCATCTATTTGATGAAATGGTTGAGATGGCTGGGGAAGAGGAAATGAACCTTGCAACTTACCGGGTTACATTGGATGCGGGGTTAGAAACATTAAAATTTTCCCATGTACCACCAAGTATAGACCATGTCATTGTTGGAACGATTGACCGTTCGCGTATAAGTGGGATCAAATGTTCATTCTTAGTAGGTGTTAATGAAGGTGTGTGGCCATTAAAGCCTCCTGCTGATGGAATGATTAATGAAACGGAACGTGAGCTTTTAGCTACACACGGAATGAAGCTTGCAGATACAAGTAAACGTCAGCTTTTAGATGACTGGTTCTATATGTATTTAGCTTTTTCATCAGCAGCTGATTATTTATGGATTAGTTATCCACTTAGTGATGAAGAGGGTAAATCCAAAATGCCATCCCAGTTAATTAAGCGGATAGAGAATATGTTTCCTGCGTGTAAGGAACATATTTTATTGCAGGATCCAGATGAATTATTTGAGGCGGACCGTTATATTACATCACCTGTAAAGACTAGGTCTGCACTAACAGCGCAGTTAGCGCGAAGTAGAAAAGGTTATCCGGTTAAATCTGTATGGTGGCATGTTCTGAACTGGTACATGACCAATCAACCGAAATATGACACCACATATACTATTTTGCAAAGTCTCTTCTATGAGAATACTCCAACAGACATGGAGGAAGAAACAATAGAACAGCTATATCCGAAACAACTGTCAACAAGTGTTTCGCGTTTAGAAACCTTCTATAGTTGTTCCTATCAGCATTTTGCAAAGTATAGCCTTGGGTTAGATGAACGAAAAACCTATAAATTGGATGCACCAGACATCGGAAATCTGTTCCATGAAGCATTAAAAATAATCACCGAATGGATTCAAGAAGAAGGGAAAGACTTTGCACATTTAACGAAAAAGGATACCGATAACTATGCAGAACGAGCAGTATCCAGTTTAGCACCAATTTTACAACATCAAATTTTACACAGCACGAATAGGTATAAATACATTCAGAAGAAGTTAGAACATGTTATTGCCCGTGCTGCTTATGTGCTAAGTGAACAAGCAAGATTAAGCAACTTTTCACCAGTCGGATTGGAGCTTGGCTTTGGTACGAGGGGGGATAAGCTTAATCCAGTAACGCTGCAGCTACCAAATGGCTATGAAATTAAACTTCGTGGTCGTATTGACCGTGTAGATAAAGCACTAGACCAAGAGGATTTATATTTAAGAATTATTGATTATAAGTCAAGTGCCCGTGGTTTAGACATGGTAGATGTTTATTATGGTATTGCCTTACAGATGTTAACCTACTTAGATGTTGTATTGTCACAGTCAGAAGAGTGGTTAGGGAAAAAAGCAACACCTGCTGGAGTTCTTTATTTCCATGTTCATAATCCAATGATTTCGAGAGATTCTTTACTTTCGGATGATAAACTGGAAGAGGAACTATTTAAAAGTTATAAAATGAAAGGTCTACTTATTAATAATGAACGTGTAGTTCAGATGATGGATACGTCACTAGATTCAGGACACAGTCAAATTGTGCCGGCAGAGCTAAAAAAGGACGGTAGTCTTGCATCTAGATCGAAAATCGCTAGCGGGCAAACCTTTTCAACATTACAGGAACATATCCATCATCTCATGTTCCATGCAGGTATTGATATAACAAGTGGAGCGGTGCATTTAAACCCATATCAGCGTAAGCAAAAAACTGCTTGTACATTTTGTCCATTCTTATCTGTTTGTCAATTCGATACGACACTCGAAACAAATAAATTTAGAAGGCTGCCAGAAATGAAAGAAGATGAAGTGTTAGAAAAACTCACAAAAGGAGAGGGGGATATCCTTGGTTAAATGGACAAAAGAACAGGAAGCGGCTATTTATACAGAAGGTAATGATGTACTAGTGGCAGCTGCGGCTGGTTCCGGTAAGACTGCGGTACTTGTAGAACGTATTATACAAAAACTATTAAAGAAGGATAATCCTGTTGATATTGATTCCCTTCTTGTTGTTACATTTACAAATGCTGCGGCGCAGGAAATGCGTAATCGTGTAGGTTTAGCTCTTGAAAAAGCATTAGAACAAGATCCTACGTCTGTGCATTTGAAAAAACAATTATCCCTATTACAACGTGCATCCATTTCAACACTGCATTCATTTTGTTTAGATATCGTGAAGCAATATGCCTATTTAATTGATATTGATCCTGGCTTCCGAATTGCTAATGATATGGAAGTGGATTTGATGCAGCAGGATGTATTAGGAGACTTATTTGAAGACTGGTATGGTAAAGAAGGCGAAGAACAGGAAAAGTTTTTTGAAGTAGTGGAACGTTTTTCAGGTGACCGTAATGATGTAGATGTAGAAAAATTAGTACTAGCCCTTTATAACTTTGCGGTTCAAAATCCATGGCCAAAATTCTGGTTAGATGAACTGGCAGAAGTATATCGAATACCAGAGAACTGGGTAGAAGATGACTTGGCTTGGTTGGGAATTATCAAAAGGGAAGTCTGGGATAAGTTTAGTGGCATTGAACAAGAGATGCATCATGCTCATAAAATTGCTATGGAAAGTGATGGACCTTTTCATTATGTGGAAGCCATTGAACAAGATTTAGCAATGATGCAAGATGCATTACAACATTTAGAAAGCTGGGATGAGATACAAGCATTTATGAGTCATAGTACGTTTGCCACACTCTCTACGAAAAGACCAAAAGTCAATAAGGATAAAAGGGAAAAAGCAAAGGCACTACGTGATGGCTATAAAAAGAAATGGAATAAGATGCAAAGTAACTGGTTTGAAAGGAAATTAGCTTCCCATGTGGAAGATATGCGAGAAATTACTCCAGTTGTAAAAACGTTAACAGAACTTGTGAAAGAATTCATTGATCGTTTTACAGTTGCAAAACGAGAAAAATCAGTAGTGGATTTTTCCGATTTAGAGCATTTATGTCTACAAATTTTATTAGCAGAAGATTCAAGACCGGATGAACCAAAGCCATCAATGGTTGCACGTAACTTACAAAAGCAATTTAGTGAGCTACTCGTTGATGAATATCAGGATACAAATCTTGTACAGGAAACGTTAATCACATTAATTAGTGATCAAGTTGGCCCAGGAAATATGTTTATGGTTGGAGATGTGAAACAAAGCATCTATCGATTTAGACATGCTGAACCGTCACTATTTATCGAAAAGTATAAGCGGTTTGCGGAGAGTGATAATCCTGCTACACGAATTGATTTAGCTAGTAATTTTAGAAGTCGTGAACTGGTACTTGTTGGAGCAAATTATATCTTTAGACAAATTCTCGATGAACATCTAGGTGAAATCGATTATGATCAGGATGCTGAACTAATTTATGGTAATAAAATGTATGAAACCTTACCATTACGAGAGCCAAATCCTGAGCTTATCATTATTGATCGAGGGAAGCCAGATGAAAAAGATTATACAGAAGAAGAAGAGAATTCTGGAGAGGAAGATTATCAGGATCTTGAAAATGCTCAACTTGAAGCTAGAGCCTATGCCATGAAAATAAAAACATGGATAGGGGATGAGAAGTCTGGGCCTCTTCAAGTAGTAGATAAAGCTAGGGAAACTTTTAGAGATGTACAATATCGTGATATGGTGATATTGCTTCGTTCCATGACCTGGGCACCGACAATTGTAGAGGAATTGAAAAAACAGGGGATCCCAGTATATGCAGAACTTTCAAGTGGTTATTTTGATGCAATTGAAGTAAAAATTATGCTAAATCTGTTGAAGGTAATTGATAACCCAAGACAGGATATTCCACTAGCATCGGTATTAAAATCACCAATTGTAGGCTTGAATGAAAATGAACTTGCAAAGGTCCGTTTGGCTGACAAGCGCAATACGTATTATGAGGCATTAGAGAAGTACCGAAAAGAGCATGACGATACCTTAACGACTAAATTAGACCGATTCAAACAATTGCTAGAACGCTTCCGATTAGCAGCAAGACAAGGGGCCCTTTCCGATCTTATTTGGCAAATTTATCGGGAAACAGGATATTTCGATTTTGTTGGTGGTATGCCAGGTGGACGGCAGCGCCAGGCAAATTTAAGGGCATTATATAATCGTGCAAGAGGATATGAAACTACCTCGTTTCGTGGGTTATTCCGCTTTCTTCGTTTCATTGAAAGAATGGAGGAAAAAGGGGATGACTTAGGTGCTGCGAGGGCTTTAAGTGAACAAGAAGATGTTGTTCGTATTATGACCATTCATAAGAGTAAAGGGCTTGAGTTTCCGGTTGTAATTGTGGGGGCCGTAGACAAACAATTTAATATGATGGATTTAAATCAACGATATTTATTGCATAAGGACTTAGGATTTGCATCGAAATACATCGATCCAGTGAAAAGAATTACCTATCCAACTTTATTTTTCCATGCTATAAAAGAAGAAAAACGAAGAGAATTATTAGCAGAGGAAATGCGTGTACTATATGTGGCATTAACCCGTGCAAGAGAAAAATTAGTGATGGTTGGTAATGTTGCCTCCTTTGTTAAAAAACAAGAAAAATGGGAGTCCATCATCGAACATTCTGAATGGATATTGCCAGCACATTATAGAATTCAATCAAAATCTTATTTAGACTGGATAGGTCCTGCCTTAATTCGTCATCAACATTCCGAAGTATTACGGACAGAGGAAGTAAAGGATGTAGTTCTAGAAGGAATAAGAGTGGACCCATCACTATGGGATATTACTATTCTCCATGGTAGTGAGTTAACTAATCTCGATGAAGAATCCATTGAGGAAGACCTACAGCTGAGGGAAAAGATTCAAGCTTGGCAACCGGTTGAATTAGAAGACAAATCATTAGATACCTTTGTTGATAAACGACTCTCTTATCAATACCCGTATCATGAGGCAGCACATTCTCGTGCCAAACAAAGTGTAACTGAAATAAAAAGACAACGTGAGATAAAGGATGAATATAGTGCAACACAGCTTGTGCAACCTTTCAAAACCCCAATTGTCAAAAAGCCTGTATTTATGCAAAAAGAAAAGTCCCTTTCAGCAGCAGAAAAGGGTACAGCAATGCATACGGTTATGCAACATATTCCATTCGATAGGAAGATGCATAGAGAAGAAATTATTGAATTTGTTGAAATATTAGTTGATCGTGAAATAATACGACGGCAGGAAGCAGATTCAATTGACATAAAGGCGATTGAAAAGTTTTACGATACTGAAATCGCAATGAGGATGATTGACGCAGAAAAGCTGTATCGGGAGGTCCCCTTTAGTATTACTTTACCAGCGAGTGATGTATATGCTAACTGGAAAAGTGATACGAACGAAGAAGTTCTTGTCCAGGGGGTATTCGACGCAGTCATTCCTTCTGAAAAAGGTTGGATTATCCTAGATTATAAAACAGACTTTATTGAACAAGAAGAAGTGACCGACACCGTTATTGAAAAGCTTATCAACCGATATAAAGTACAATTAACTTTATATCGACATGCGCTTGAAACGATTTGGAAATCACCTGTTGAGGAAACATATCTCTATTTCTTCCATAAACAATTACTGGTAAAAGTTCCTGAAAAGTAGCAGGAAAAATCCGTCTCAGTTAGGGAATTTAACTAGAATGAGACGGATTTTTTTTTATGCATTTGCTGTTACGTTTTGGTCGTTGACATCTGGATCAATTGGATTTGTTAAGCTGGCACCTGTATTAGTATTTATAAAGTCCCCGGTATTGAATGAGCCGGATCCAGCACTTGTTTTGGATGTGCTTTTTGGCGATAAGTAGAATGAATCTCCAAAATTAACTACTCCTCCGCCAATACTATTGATTTTTATTGGTCCGACGATTGATGGCATGAAATACACCTACTAATAAAGAGTTTATTATAAAATATGATGACATTTGAGAATCTGTGTTTATTACGTATTCTCAATTTCATTATCTTGCAAAATACGAATATGTTTAAGTCGTGATTCCGCATTGATATTTTTCAATCCGCCAAATTGGACGGTAGAAGATTGACTGACACCGGTAATGGATACAGTTCCTACTTGGATTGTACCGTTATGATGGAAATTATACATATGAACGGGTATTTCGGTGTCAATCCAATTCGCTTGCCTGGTGAAAATTGAATAATCCTCAAAATCTGTATCATATGCATCGTTCCAAACGTTGGTCTCCCGCTGTACAGCAATACCCTTAAATATAGGATTAAAATGAACTGTATCGCCAATATTGAAAATTGAGCTATCCACGATAGAATTAATTGCACTCATACGAATATGAACATATCGATGTTCCATTCTAATCACTCCTCTTACGTTGGTGGGGCTAAAGGTACTATTGCCCCAACAATGTATGATTCAGGTGGAGTATCAAAAAAAGAAGATAGCTTTATTGTTTCGTTGTCTCCAACTAAAAAAACTGAAGAGGATGCCACAGCTTCGATAGCAACATTTCCGACACATAACCCCCAATTATGAACTTCTATATTCATGAAGATTCCCCTTTTTGATCTTCCTTATTTTCCATGAAGCGCTGTAAAGAATGATAGATTTCTTTTTTTACATGGTCTGATATATAGCTTTCTAATTGTTGCTCCTCGGTAATTTGATGTTTTTCGAAGGCTTCTTTTTCATAGAATTTTACCCGGTCTGGTATTTGTCCTAACATATCATGAATCATATTTCTTTCTAATTGTTTATCGATAGGCTTCTTATGCTTTTCAGAAAGCTCTTGAATCATTTGTGGTCCGCGTTCATTGATGAATTGATGGAGGGGTGGGATAAGCTTCTGATTAACAGGATTTATTGTTTTAGCTTGCTCGGGGATTGGGATTCCCAAATTATCTATGTTTGAAAGCTCATTTGGGGACAATCCAATATGAAGAGTTCCATCTAAGCGTTCAATTTTGAGCTGGTCAAAGTGATATTCAATTTTATCAATGGACGAACTTTTATTATCTTGGATTTGCTGTTTTAAATCAGATATTTTTTCTTCCAATTCTCTAATTCTTTGATCGTGTTGTTGCTGAATTTGATAAAACTGATACATATAGTTATTCCATTCGTTCACAAGTAGGGCCCCCCTTAAACAACAGTATGATATAAGACACGACAGTATAGGCAAATACCTATAAGTATCCTATGCACCTTATAAGAATAGTGTGCCCCCTTATTATGGCGCAAGGGGAACAAGTGGGGAAGCCTCTAACTGTATAGCTGCTTCTTCAGCTGGCTCTGTAAATTGTCCGCTATTATGCAACTCGGAATAAGCTTGTAAGGCTCCAGTACTCCCAATTTGTAAAACAGAGGAGTTTGTAATCGATCCAACTTTTAATAGATTAATATGAATGGATTGATGAACTGTAATGTTCATTGTTTATCACCTCGTTAGGTTACCGGTTGATCAATAAAATCTTTATCGTAAATATAGGTATTAGATTGATTTAAATTTACTCGATTTCCATCTCCAGTATTAAAAGATCCACCACCAGCATAAGTCTTTGCATTACTTTGTGGATTCATGGTATACACATCTCCAATATTAAAGATACTGGAAGATGATACGTTATTAACTTTTACTGCTCCCACTTTTGCTGGCATAAGAATCCCCCTCTTTTTTAGTTTATGTTTGGTAGTGAAATTGTTGAAAGGGGAGGGGGGATGTTATTTGGTGAGGTGCAGGTATCAACCGAACCGAAAATTTAAATTATCTACCGTTATGTCCAGCTGCATACACAATAATCGATTACATTTTAGAAAAACTCACATTCGTTCGTCCTTTAACGAATGAGGTAGTTTTTCTATACGTGCGGAAAGTTTTTATACTTTCCTATCTACCAAAAAAGATGCCGCAATCAAATGCGGCATCCCATTAACCTTTTAAAACTTCCTTTATATGACCCAACGCCCAATCCAAGTCTTCTTTACTGATGATTAAAGGTGGGGCAAAGCGGATTACGTTTTCATGTGTTTCTTTACAAAGTAATCCTTTTTCTTTCAACGCTTCACAGTAAGGGCGGGCAGACTCAGTTAGCTCTACACCAATAAATAAACCTTTACCACGAACTTCTTTAATCTTTGGATTATCAATACTTCTAAGTTCTTCCATCATATAGTTACCTAATTCAAGAGAACGTCCAGCTAGCTTTTCATCCTCTAGTACCTCTAGGGAAGCGATGGAAACAGCACAAGCTAATGGATTACCACCAAAAGTAGAACCATGTGAACCTGGGTTAAATACGCCTAGAATGTCTTTATTAGCTACGACACAGGAGATTGGCATTACACCACCACCAAGCGCTTTTCCTAGGATTAACATATCGGGCTCGACACTTTCCCAGTCATTGGCAAACATTTTACCAGTTCGAGCAAGACCAGCTTGGATTTCGTCGGCAATGTATAGTACATTATTTTCTTTACATAATTCGTATGCCTCTTTTAAGAAACCTTCTGGAGGAATAACAATTCCAGCTTCTCCTTGGATTGGCTCAAAAAGGAATCCAGCAGTATTTTCAGTTATTGCAGCTTTTAGTGCTTCGATGTCACCGTAAGGGATTAGCTTAATTCCTGGAAGCATTGGGCCGAATCCACGCTTGTACTCTGCTTCAGAAGATAAAGAAACCGCAAGCATAGTACGGCCATGGAAGTTACCTTCACATGCGATAATTTCAGCCTTGTTTTCGGGAACACCTTTTACTTCATATGCCCAACGACGAGCTGTTTTTACTGCAGTTTCAACAGCTTCTGCACCAGTGTTCATCGGAAGAGCCATATCTTTATTTGTTAGTTTACATATTTTTTCATACCATGGACCTAATTGGTCATTGTGAAATGCACGGGAGGTAAGTGTCACACGCCCCGCTTGTTCAACTAGAGCATCAATAATTTTTGGATGACGATGTCCTTGGTTTACAGCGGAATATGCACTTAACATGTCCATATAACGATTACCTTCAGGATCTTCTACCCAAACCCCTTCAGCTTTTGCTACAACAACTGGCAGTGGATGATAGTTTTTTGCACCAAAATTTTCAGTTTGATTTATAATTTTTTCACTCAAATTTGTCATAAAATTCGCCCCCTATATAGCAAATGTAACATAACTTTCTAAAAAGTGAAATAGAAACTACTATGTTCAAAAGCAAATGAATATCACTATGAAAAGACACTAAACGGAATAAAATAGTCTATTATTGTCAAAAATTTATCATATGTATAAGTTTACATTCATGGTATGATAGGATAGAAATATTATAGACTTATTTAATTTAGGAGGAAAAGAATGAATACACATTTACATGTTACGGCATGGGTACTTGCATTCATACTGTTTATCGCTGCGATAGTATTACATAAGCAAGGAAATGAAAAAGCCGCTAAAATTGTTCAAATGATACTTCGTTTGGATTATCTACTGATTTTATACTCTGGTGGGGACCTAATCATGAATTACCTAGGCGGAAGTAGTACCATGACTGCGGAGGCGATTGTTAAAGGTATAGCCGGTGTTGGAGTAATTGCTGGAATGGAAATGACTCTAGGTAAAATTAAAGATGGTGATTCAGCTAAAGTTGGTTGGATCGTATTATTAGTCTCATTTATAATAACAATTGTTTTAGGATTTTTCCGTTTAGAAGGCGGATTGATGTAAGATAGGAGAGGGTGCTTAGAGGCGATTATGACTCTAAGCATCTTTTTTGTGGCATTTTTTCTACAATTTACTAGTTAAGGTTGATTATTAATTCCTAAAGGTAATAATAGGTAGTGAAGATAAAAAAGCTGGAGGACATAATAATGAAAAGAATTACAAGTTTACTTTTGGCGATACTGTTATTTATAAGTACATATCCAGCAGTTAGCTTTGCAAAGGAAAATCCTATACAAGAAGAAATTATTTATAACATTTTAGTTGATCGCTTTAATAATGGGGAGCAAGCATTTAGTGAGCAAGTACGGCTAGATGACCCGTATGCCTATCATGGTGGTGATTTGAAGGGAATCACTTTGAAACTTGATGACCTTAAGGAGTTAGGATTTACCACGATTTCACTTTCACCAATAATGGAAAATGCGACCGATGGTTACCATGGTTACTGGATTGAAGATTTTTATTCTGTTGAAGAACAGTTTGGTGACATGAAGGCATTACAAGCATTAGTTCAGGAAGCACATGAAAGAGATATGAAAGTTATTCTAGAACTTGTAACCAACTATGTGTCTGATAGCCATCCTATTGTGTCTGAACCGGACAAACAAGATTGGATTATACAAGATTCTAAAAGTAGTG
Organism: Paucisalibacillus globulus DSM 18846; assembly: GCF_000482485.1. GTDB lineage: Bacteria > Bacillota > Bacilli > Bacillales > Amphibacillaceae > Ornithinibacillus > Ornithinibacillus globulus. The sequence goes on from NZ_AXVK01000001.1 coordinate 144,977, forward strand.
GGATTAATGAACCTTGGCTGGAGAATGTTTTGGTGTTAAACCAAGAAAATCCGGAAGTACAGGAAATGTTAATTGACATGGCAAAGTATTGGTTAACTGAAGGAAATGTAGATGGGTTTGTTTTACATGCTGCAGACCAGTCTGCCGTTAACTTTGTTCAATCGTTAACTAGTGAATTGAAGGCAGAGAAACCAGATTTATATCTAATAGCTGATATTCTTTCTGGGGAAGTACCAAAGGATTTACTGGATATACCTTCTATTGATATAGTAGAAAATCCAGTTCTTTCACAATCTATTGCTGATGTGCTTTCAAAAGCAGACACTCCAGTTGAGAATATTTATAAGAAATGGGAAGAGCTTGGTAGACATAGTGGGCTTATCTATGTGGATAATAAATCAATGGACCGCTTCACTCAAGTAGCTGTAGAAAATCGCCGAGATGATGTGAACACGTGGAATATTGCACTAGTTTATCTTCTAACAACGCCTGGTGTTCCTTCTATTTTCCAAGGCTCAGATATCCCAATGTATGGTAAAGGATATGAGCAGGTTCAACAGTTAGTTAACTTTAATAGTGGTGATCAGGAACTGGAAGAAGTATTCTCAAAGGTACTCGCATTACGGACAAAGTTTCCAGTTCTGCAATATGGTGATTTTGAATTAGTTGGTTCAGATCAGGGAATGAGTTTGTTTAAGCGTTCCTATCAAGATGATACGATGTATATTGCGATTAATAATGATAGTGAGTCAAGAAGGGTTAATATTACGGATTTAGAACCTGAGTTGCAATTAAGAGGACTCCTTGGTGATGATCTAGTTCGTGAAACAGAGAATGGAGAATACAAGGTTGCTCTTGCTAGAGAATCTGCTGATGTTTATATTATTGAAGAAAACTCTGGATTGAATTGGATGTTTATTACTCCAATTGTTGTTGTACTTGTACTATTTATAAGTGCAGTAGTTTATTTAAGCAGAAAACAAAAAAAGCGTGAAGTAAAATAAGAAAACTAAAGTAGTACTAGGGTGAATCTAGTGCTACTTTTTTTGTTGTAACAATTTAGAATATTAGTTACAATATAATGGAAATTTAACTACAGGTTATGGTGCAGTATATACACAAAAGGAGTAATGTATATGAATCAAAGTATTAGAGTCAGAATTATATTATTTCTATTACTATGTAGTTTGGTTGTTTTATTTACCTATATAGCTAGTATTTTTACATTATTGCTTGGTGTACAAGCGTTTTATATCCCACTAATTATCGTGATAGCACTTGGATTTCTATTTTATGTCTTTAATGGCTTCTTTCCATTATTAAAAGGGAAAATGCTTCGACGGACAGTATTTGGTTTTATTATTGTTGTCATACTTGCTGTGGTTGTTTATGAGACGATTAGTGCCTATGATAGAGGAATTCCAACTGTAAGTAGTGGAGAAGTGGATTTATATGAGTACCAACCTTTTGCTAAAGAGTCAAAAGCAGTAGAGTTAGACGAACCAATTCGTTTCAAAATGGAGGGAGAAATCCCAATAATTGATGGAGCTACAGCGTTGTACCCAATCTATGCTGCACTTGCTCAAGCTACATATCCCGAAAAAGATTATGATGTTTATGATAGTGAAGTTATGTCCAATCGAACACCTGATGCTTATGACAATTTGATTAATGGGAAAGTGGATATGATTTTTGCCTTGGCCCCTTCCGATGAACAAATAAATCATGCAAAGAACAAAGGCTTAGAATTTAATCTCACTCCAATCGGAAAAGAGGCATTTGTGTTTTTTGTCAATTCCAAAAATGAGGTCAGTGATTTGACCTTAAAACAAATTAAGAATATTTACTCTGGTGAAATTACTAATTGGAAAGATGTTGGTGGTGCTAATGATTCTATTCGAGCTTTCCAAAGGCCAGCTGATAGTGGAAGTCAGACGACACTTGAAAAGTTAATGGGGGATACACCAATTATGGAAGCCCCATCGGTTGATATTGTCAGCCTGATGGGAGGTATTATTGAAGAAACGGCGGATTATAAAAATTATAAAAACGCTATTGGATATACATTTCGTTTTTATTCTAATAAGATGGTACAAAATAACGCTATCCGTCATTTAGCTATCGATGGAGTACTTCCAACGGTGGAGACTATTAGAAGTGGTGATTATCCAATTACTTCAGAGTTTTATGTTGTTACAGCAGGAAGTGAGAATCCTAATATTGAACCTTTCATAGAGTGGATTCTTTCGGAACAAGGGCAGTCTATTATTGAAAAGACTGGATATGTACCATACACTAATCCGTTAGAAGAATTATCAGTGGAAGAGAAATATCCAATAATAAAAGATAACGTTTATAGGGTTTTTCTGAAGGAAAGTTTTGAATTAAAGTCAAAGAATAGTAGTGCTAATGTCTTAAAACGTGAGTATATGGTTATTGATGGAAAAAAAGATAACTATTATCCGTATATTGAAACAACAGCGGTAGATGATAGCATTGAGGATATCGATGAAGCGAGAAAATATTTGCTTGAGACGGACGAACTAGCACTTAGACTCCCTTCAAATACAATTGTGAATTCGCAGGTTATGGAACAGTGGTTATCGGAAGGCTATGAACCTATAAATGAATATTGGGATGAATCACCGGTAGGGTTACTAACCGAGGATATCGATTAAGATTGTACTAAATAAGGTTAGCGAAAAGTAAGAGAAGGAGCGGATATTCATGTATGAACTAAAAACAAAAGAAAATGATAGTAGTGTCATAGAATTTATTGAAGCAATTGAAAGTCCAAAGAAAAAAGAAGATGCCTATAAATTACTAGATATTTTCATTGAAACAACTGGCTACCCAGCTAAAATGTGGGGACCAAGTATCATTGGGTTTGGGTCCTATCATTATAAATATGCCTCTGGTCATGAAGGCGACGCGCCACTTGTGGGATTCTCCCCTCGTAAGGCAAAAATTAGTCTGTATTTTGCGACGGGTGATCCTAAAAGAGAGGCTTTGCTAATGGATTTTGGGAAACATACGACAGGAAAATCTTGTGTTTATATTAATAAAGTTGCTGATATTGACGTTGAAGTGATGAAGGCGATGATTAAACAATCGATGAATTTTTTACGTGAAACCTATCCAGATGGCACTAACTAATGAACGAACATGACTATCATTACTCCTTGATAGTCATGTTTTTTAGGAAGAGGTCACAAGCTAATAATGTAGGGGATGATTCAATAGTGAAACTAAAGCGTATGATAGTATTTCTAGCACTTATTCTACTAATTGGCTGTGTGCCTGAGAAAGAAATAGAAGAAAAACTACTTTCCACAGGGATTCAATACTTAGGGAATCAAGAGAAAATGCTAACTAAGTTGGATAGTCTGCAGATAGAGTATAAAAATCCTACTACCGTTGATATAGAATTAGAAGAGTATAAGCTTGTCATTGCAGAACCTAATTATATAGAGGAGATTAGTGGGGATACATTGCAGCAGGCATTAAACAAAGGACTCTACGTGTTTTTCATCAATATAGAGGATAGTCGGCTAATTCAAGAGAAATATTTTAATACGATTGTTGAGGAAGAAAATACAGATAAAATATGGGTAGAGCATCTTTATTTAAAGGAAGGGAAGCTTCGTTCTGTTGTGTTTTCAACGGGACCAGATTTCGAGGAAGAACTTTTTAAGTGGTTACAGTATTTTGATCAATATAAAGAAGAAAGTAATTAATATAGAAGGAGAAATATGGATGATAACCAGTCTTAAAGTTATTTGTCAGGAAGATTGTGATAATGCTCCAGAAAGAGATTTTAAAAGATTTAACTATTGCTTTTGTCACTCAGGATTTGTCCTTTTGTAGAGAGGTGGCTCTCTGAAAGTATCATTTGGAATATTCCTGGACAAAAACAAGTCGTATACAAAGAAAACGTACTAGAAAATACTTCAGATTTTTGGAATGAAAATCCTTTAGAGTTACATATTGTCCATATGATCTCCCATGGGAAAACAGCTTCAATAAATGGTCAGGTTAAAATTAGCTCCGGGAAAGTACTAGCATTTTGCGATGTTTATGAGTTTGTTAGTGCTGGTAGAAGTTCGAAAATAAAAGAAATGACGTCATACCGCATATAAAGTTATATAGAATGGAACTAGTTAATAAAACTTTGGAGTGATGAAAGTTGATTAGGATGAAGAATAATGGACGGAGATTTTTGGACTTTATTCCGTTGTTATCGGAAGAGGAGATTGATTTTGACCATTTAGCAGGGTCTTTTGCAGTTATTCAATGCAAAGGGAAGTATTTGCTCTGTTACAATGTGTGGCGTGAGCAGTGGGAGATACCAGCTGGAAGTCGCGAGGGAAATGAAACACCCATGGAATGTGCCAAACGTGAGCTTTACGAAGAAACTGGGCAGAGGGTAAACAAAATGGAGTTAAAAGGAATATTAAAATCCCAAAACCTCCAAGATGGCTCAATTATTAATAATCCTGTTTATTATTCTGTTGTTTCTGAGCTCCAACCTTTTCTGGAAAATAAGGAAACATCAGCGATATTACTATGGGACTTGCAGGAGAAAATAGGTCCCTTGGATGAAGTGGATATTAAAATTTTTGATTATATAAGGGGATGGTGAATATGAAAGTTATTGAACATCAGAAAATTATTAAGGGGAAGGAATTAAAGTTAGTTGGATTTCGTGTGTTATGCCAAGGGGAACAATATATGGTGGAGATTCCGAAAGCGGTTATTGAATTAGAGAGACGTGTAAGTGAAATTCGTCATGCTATTCCATCTGTTCAAATTGGTGCCTTTGTAGTAGAAACCGAAAAGGAAGAGAAAGATGGTTATTGGATTTGTGTTGAGGTGGAACAATATGAGGATATCCCCGATGGCATGGTAACGTTGACAATTCCGTCACAAAGATACGCTACTTGGCATCATAATGGACCCAATATCGAGATTATGGGTGCGTATAACAAGTTACATAATTGGATGCTCACAAATAAATATAGACGGTTAACTGACCGTTGGCACTTAGAAGTTTATTATGATTGGCGTAATCCTAGTGATATTGATGTCGTACTATTAGATACAATCGAATAATCTGGGGGAATTAAAATGAAAGAATGGCATGGTGCAGCGGGAATTTGTATAAATGGAAATAATGAGGTTTTAATGGTAAAAGCGAATAATTCTAATGCTTGGGCTATTCCCTCCGGTGGTATAGAAAAAGGGGAAAGTCCTGAGGAATGTTGTATGCGGGAGTTGAAAGAAGAGACGGGATATACTGTTCGTATTATGAAGCAGCTTTTTGTTAAAGATACAATGGTTAAGGGTTATCATGTAAATACATATTACTTTCTAGTAGAAAAGTATGGGGAAAGTAGTGGAATCGGTGATCCAGATGGATTGATTGAGGAATATCGCTGGTTATCGTTAGGGGAGATAGGAAAAGTTGAACATGCTTATCTAGAAGACAAAGAGGTATTAAAGAAATTATTAACATCTTTACTATAACAGTAATTATTATTCTCAGTGAGATTTGATTGCAATTTGAAATGTTAAGCATTTATTTGTTGGAATTGGATTTTAATAAATTTCATCTGCATATAAGTTGGGTGTATTTTTGTTTAAAATTAAAAAGCCCTATTTTTAGGACTTTTAGTAAAAAAAGTGAATAGTTAGCTTTGTGGTGATAAGCCCCAAAGGTTGCTTTTTACTTTATTGGTTTATATTTATCCATTTACGATTGTCCCACCATTGACATGAATAACTTGTCCGGTTACATAGCTGGAGTCATCGCTCGCCAAATAGACATAGGCTGGTCCAAGTTCTTTTGGTTGTCCCATACGTTTCATCGGTGTATTTGAGCCAAATGTATCGACTTGTTTTGCATTAAATGTGGAAGGGATTAATGGTGTCCAGATGGGTCCTGGTGCGACAGCATTCACACGAATACCCTTCCCAACTAAAGAAGCAGATAAAGAACGGGTGAAGCTTGTTACCGCACCTTTAGTTGCACTGTAATCAATCAAATCTTTATTTCCTTCGTAGGCAGTAATGGAAGTGGTATTAATAATAGTACTTCCTTTTTTTAAGTGAGGTAGCACTGCTTGAGTTAGATAGAACATGCCAAATATATTGGTTTTAAATGTATTTTCAAGCTGCAGTTTAGAGGTATTCAAAAAGTCGCCTTGGGGATGCTGTTCTGCTGCGTTATTTACTAGAATATCAATTTGATTGAACTGATCGAGTATTTGGGTGACTACCTTTTTACAAAATTTAGCATCCCCAATATCACCGGGAATTAAAAAGCATTTTTTCCCTGTATCCTCAACTAATCGCTTCGTTTCTTCTGCATCACTATCTTCTTTTAAGTACACAATTACAACATTGGCGCCTTCCTTTGCAAAATGGACACTAACAGCACGTTGAATACCACTATCGCCACCTGTTATTAACGCTGTTTTTCCTTTTAATTTATTACTGCCTTGATAGTTTTTGCGAATGTATTCTGGCTCTGGTTGCATGATGGACTCTATGCCTGGTTGTTGTTTTTGTTCCTGGGGTGGTGGGGTCATTGGTTTATTTGTTGCCAAGTCAGAAAACCTCCTAAAGTGAATTCTTTATCCATTTTTCCAATTTGTACAGAATCCATGAGAAGAATCTTGATTCTTAGAACATTTCTTTAGGAAGTTTATTATCTTTTCCAAAATAAAAAGCCCTGTGTCAGGACTTTAGTAGATATATTCATGAGCAGAAGTTGCTCCTTGTTGATGGAGGAAGTTATAAATATCACGATAAACTTTAATATCGATATCACCAGAAATATATTTATTTTGGTAGAAGTCTAATATGTCATTTAATGTTTTAGGAGCTTCCTTTCGATCGGTTTCGTAGTTTGAAATTAATTCGTTTATTAGCATGTCTTTTCCTCCTCGTATCGAATTGCTTGTACAAAAGTATATGAGTGGTAGGAAGGAATCATGACAAAAAAGAATGCATTCAATAAAAAAGGAGAATGCAAACAAGCATTCCCCGCTAGCAATTAATAATCAAAAGCTAATTCTGGAAGTTCAATCGTCTTCACTATTTGTTTCTGATTCAAATCATAAACCTTCATTGTATCCCAAGAAAAAGTGTAAATGACATTGTCTACAGAAATTAATCTTTTAATCTCAGAAGTCCATTCTGGATATTCTTTAAATTCTCCTTGATGTGTGATGGTATCCAATAATTTGATTCCATTAGGAGTGATTTCATAAAGTAAGGCTCCTTCAAAAACAACCTTATCTTCTTCATAAGTGATATCATCTTTCCGTACCGTTTTTGATTCGTTTATAACTGCTGGAAAGCCAAATATATTTTCTGTTGGATGCTTAAATAATACTTTGTGATTATGAAGTAATTCCGAATAGGACCAACCCTGCCCAATCACTTCGGAAAACTTTTCTTTAGGATTGGTTGGGTCATTAACATCAAAAACAGATATTTTTATGCCATCGGTCTGTACTCTTGGTTCATTACTGCCTTCTTCATCTATGAGCGTTGTATTTTGGCCGAATCCGATTACATGATTTTCATCAAGTGGGTGGAGATAATTACTAAAACCAGGAATTTTTAATTCCCCTAATACAGTTGGATTTTTCGGGTCCTCTAAGTCGATGACAAACAATGGATCGACTTCTTTAAAGGTTACCATGTAAGCTACATGGTCCATAAAACGCACACTGTAAATTCTCTCCCCTTCAGCAAGTCCTTCAACTGAGCCAAGGGGTTTTAAATTGGTATCAAACGTATACAAATTGTTTGTGGATAGTGTTTCATCATCCCAAGTATCTCCTTTAGTGGTTGCGACTCGGAATGTGTTGTTTCGCTCATCCATCGCAAACTGGTTAATAAGTGTTCCGTTTACTAGAGTGGATGCATTGTATGTTAACGTTCCATTTTCTACTCTAAACTGTGTAATCTCTGTATCCACATCCTGTGGGTGCCAAATCATAATATCCATTGCCGGTTCACTTGTTTCTACGTCTTTGAATTCTGACTCTTCTATTTCCCTAAACTTATTAACTGCTACATAAAGATTATTATGGGACATATAAATTTGGTTAGAAGCACCGAGATAGGTTTCTATATTTGCTTCTTTTTTCATATCGTTTAGATCAACGGTCGTTAATATTAGAAATTGTTCTTCCTTGCTGTCCGGGAAGAAATACATATCTTCAAAATCAACTGGTATACTATCTTCACTCACAGCTGTATCTTTAATAAAAGGTCTAACTTCAACATCCTCTTCGGAACTTAGGATATGATATGGTGGGTGTTCGTTAGCAATTAAATAAAGATAACCATCTAGGATTCTAGAGGTATTATAGTAACCTTCCTGACTTACTTCGCGAACTTGTTTTGGTTCATTTGGATTCTTGATATCGTAAAATAAGACAGTAGTTTGACTATAATAAATTGGTTCTGGAATTCCAATTTTGTTTTTTGAATCTGATTCTTTAACTTCACGTAGTGGTTCGTTCTTTTGCCCAATTGCAATTAATAAATTATCTTGTACGTAAAGTTCTTGTGGGAAAAAGTTGTCTAATTTAATTTGACTGAGTACGGAACTATTTGCTTTTTCTGTTGATGTGATTATGATGTCTCCGTCTCGAATAAAGAAAATAGATTTTCCATCTGTTTTAATAATATCTGCCTCGTCAATTCCTTGAACTTGAACATTAGTAGATGAAGTTCCATCCCCGCCAGCGGAGCTTTCATTAGAAGACTCAGTTGTATCCATTGCGGAATCTTCTTTTGTTTCTATATTAAATAAGTTAGAATTTGTTCGTTCTTCTTTCATCCGTTCTTTTAAAAGTGTTACAAGTTGCTTTTGATCTTTAATTGTAGGGAAATTAACCATTGCGGCAAAGTTATGTTTAAGGGTTTTAGAAAGTTTCTCACCACTTGCCGCTAGAACTTCTTTCGCAATGATAATTTCGTATTCCTCGTTGATGCTGTAACCTTCGTCGGGTGCTCGTAAAGTTAATACAGTAAATGATTTATTCCATTCCATCTCTGTAGTAATTCGCTTTCCGCTTTTGTTTTTTACTATCACAGTTTCTTGCGTAAAGCTGTCTGGGTCCATTGGTTCAGAGAAATGGACAGTCCAATCTTTATTTGAAAGAACAAAGCTCGAAGCGGAGGGGATTTCTGCTGTTATTTTATTTGAGAAACCAAAGAATATAACTGCCCAAACCCCAGCAATCAAAAGTATACTAATTAACCCTATCTTTTTATACAATTTGTTCACCCCATTTTATGATAAATACTTATCTAACCATAAGACGAACAGAATAAAATATATGTTTCAAAATTAAAGCGCTGTCTCGGATAACTATTCGACAAAATATTACATAATTCGGGAAGTGACAGGCACCCCAAAAAACAAAAAAACCCGGGAACAATATTCCCCGAGTTTTATCTTATTTAAATGATTTGTTTAAGAAAAATAGTGAAAGTGTTCCTGGGCCGGCGTGTGCTCCGATTGCTGATCCGACGTATTCGATGACAAATTCCTTTGTACCGTATTTTTCTTTAATCATTTCTGCAAGTTTTTCAGCACGTTCTAAATCATCACCGTGGCTAATTCCAATTACTTGATTTTCAAAATTACCTCCGCGTTCCTCCAAAATTTCAAGCATCCGACCTAAAACTTTCTTAGACCCACGCATTTTTTCTAGTGGAATAAGTTTACCCTGTTCCACATGAAGGATTGGTTTAATATTAAGTAAAGATCCAACAAATGCTGCTGTTTTACTAACACGTCCACCGCGCTTTAGGTATTCTAAATCATCGACAGTAAAGATATGCTCCATATGTAGTGCACGATTTTTAGCATCCTCTATAATTTCATCTTTACTTTTTCCATCGATTGCCATTTTAGCTGCATTCAGTACAACTAGACCATATCCAATGGAAGCGCATTTCGTATCAATGACATGAATGTCAGCTTCTGGAAATTCTTCTTTAACTTCTGCTTCCATCATTTTTGCCGTTTGATATGTACCAGATAATTCCGATGAAAATGCTAAGTAAATTAGCGTTTGTTTAGATCTTGCATACTCGGTAAAAATATTTTTAAACGTGTGTGGTGAGACTTGAGATGTTTTGGGGGTTTTACCATTTCTCATTGCATCAAAAACGTTTTTCGGTGTAATATTGATACCATCTTCGTAATCCGTGTCATCTAGATGAACTGTTAAAGATACCATTTCCATGTCATACTTAGAAAAGTAATCTTTTGTAAGGTCACTAGCTGAATCTGCCATAATTTTAATACTCATCTTGGGTTCACCCTCAATTCTCAGAAATAATTATAATATGTATAGTTTATAGTTATAATGGGATATAGTCAAAATATTTGTGATTGAAAAGGAGACTGTTATGTTTTTAATAGAGGCTAGGCGAATTTTCGTAGTTATAATTGGATCATTACTGAATGCAATATCTCTTAATTTATTCCTAATAAGTGCCAATGTATACGCCAGTGGATTTACTGGTACAGCACAATTAATCTCAAGTGTCTTTAAAGATTTTGTGGGGATTGGTGTATCCACTGGGATACTACTTTTTCTATTAAATATTCCTGTATTTATTTTAGGTTGGTATAAGGTTGGAAAAGGCTTTACTATTTACAGTATAATTTCCGTTATATTCTCTTCCTTATTCCTACAATTTCTTCCGGTAATTCAGCTGTCTGAAGACATTATTTTAAATGCAGTATTCGGAGGACTTGTCGCAGGTGTAGGTGTTGGAATGACGCTTAAGGTTGGTGCTTCAACAGGTGGAATGGATATTGTAGCTATGTATTTATCTCGATTAAAGGATAAGCCACTTGGGGTATATTTTATTTCGTTAAACGCTGTTATTATTGCATTAGCAGGAATTTTATATGAACCAGAAAATGCATTATATACCATGGTAGCATTATATGTAACGACACGTGTAATCGATGCAATTCATACTAGATTCAACAAATTAACTGCCATGATTGTGACGCGTAAGGCGAAAGAATTGCAGCAGGCTATACATAATACAATGGTTCGCGGTATAACCATTTTGCCAGCGGTTGGAGCTTATACAAATGAAGATAAGCATATGTTGTACTTAGTAATTACGCGCTATGAATTATATGATTTAGAAAGAATAATTAAAGAAGTAGATCCAGAAGCGTTCACAAATATTATACAAACCACGGGTATATTTGGTTTCTTTAGGAAAGAGTAGGGGGACTGTTATTATGAAGAAAATGATCATAATCCTTGGATTACTAGTAATACTATCTGCTTGTGGAAGTGCAGAACCAGAGAAGGAATCCTTTTTATTGCATACTGATTCGGATGTTTATGCCAAGTTTCAAAATATTGATATACAAATAGAGGACGACCAAGCACATATAGTCGGTGATGCAAATGCTTCAGGAAATGAATTTTTTTATCTTGTAGAACAAGGTGAGAAAATATTAAAACCAGAAGAAGCGGTTCAGGTTGATGGGGAATGGGATGGCTTTGAAATAAAAGTGGATATTATGAAAGAAATGGAAGAAGCAGAAGATGTTGTTATTGTTAAAATGTATACGAAAGAAGAGGATGGCAGTATTGTAAATCTTAATCCTAATTATATTCCATTAGATTTTGAAGGACAATCATAATAAAAAGTGAGGATGTGGGCACAGCAACCCTCATCCTCACTTTTTAATATCCGTGTTTTTCAAAAACTTCTTTTACTCGTGGGGTAACCTCGTCCCACTGGGCATCAAAGCTTTTATTAACTGTAATAAAGTTTTGATAACCAAAGACATTATCAACGCCTTCTAGCTTCATTAAGTCATTCATTATTTCATGCTCACTTGTGTTTCCTGGCATAACAGAAATACTGTTTGTGCCCTGGAAAATAAGCTTGTCTGTTGTAAATTTTATTGCATTTGGATTTGGTGTACCTTCAGCTCTAACTGCCATTTTCTCTACCTCCCATGAAACATCTTCTTTTACATCTATCTTATCAGAAAAGGATGGAAGAAAAAAGAGAAACACGCAAAAGCTGTTGTACATGCCCCTATCTTATATAAAAAGTAAAAAGGTGCTCCAATTAGGAACACCTTATGAGTTGCTTGCTTCATCAGTAATCCCGTTCCATCCGAAGAATGAATTAGCTATTACCATAACAAGACTTGTGATTTCATTTCTAAGGAATACAGAGGTTAGCTAAGTTTGTTTTGTTCAAGCTGTTGCTGTAATTGCTGCAATTGTTGCTTTTCCTCGCCGGTTGCATCATTCATTGCAGCTTGGATAGCATTTTGAGCAGCTTGTTTGTCCTGCTCATTCGTACCACCACCAGCAAGATTGCTCGTAAATTGGGTTACAGCATCTTTTGCTTGTTGAAATAGATTGTTCTGCATTTAGAATCCTCCTACTGTATGATTATCTGCTTCTTCTCGTTTTCGTTCTGCTTCTGTGAAGGTAGAACGATACGGGAATTTTTCTGCATGTTTTTTTACAGCGTCTGCGCTCTGTTGGCTAAACCTTCTCGATTTACTCCCTTTGGCCAAGACGATTCCTCCTTAGAAAAACGCACAATCAATGATATCTGTATGTTTTTCTTATGCATTTGGGAAAGCTGTTACCTTCCTAATTTTGCAAGAAAAAAGTGAACGTTTTTATCCGTTCACTTGTAGTATGGAAAAGTACTTCCTATATTATTGAAGGTAAAATACGGTATAAATTTAATTACCTAACCTTCGCATTGAGTTTTAAATATTCTTCTAAAAAGACTCCAATGCCATGTTCTTCATTTGTAACTGTGACATGTTTAGCAATGTTTTTGAGTGGGTCAATTGCATTACCCATAGCAACACCAACACCTGCATAATCAATCATTTCCAAGTCATTATCTTCATCACCAAATGCAATAATCCGATCTTCTGGAATTTGGTAATAATGTGCAATTTTTCGTAAACCAACCGCTTTATTAATTCCTTTTTTTACAATTTCAATGATATTCCATGGTGCACCCCATTTACGATGTTCGATTACTTCAGCATGGAACTCATCTAGATGATCGCGGAGAGTGTGGATATGTTCTTCTTTTGGATGGATTAATAAGGATGTTGGGTCATCGATTAGTTTGCTTTTTAAGCTTCCAATAACAAATGGTGTATCATCAGTAGTTTGATAAAAGATATCAATAATTTCTTGGCTATACTTATCAAGATAGACATTGTCCTTAACTTCCGCCAATACATTATATACATCCAAATCATAGCAAGTTTGAACGATACTTAAGGCAGTACGCTTTGACATAGGGTTATGAAGCATATCCCATTTTTTATCTTCTGGATGATGAATTAAAGCACCATTAAAGTTAACCATTGGTGTTTTTAAACCAAGCTCATGGTAGTACTGAATACTCGCACGATGTGGTCTTCCTGTTGCAATAACGACAATATGTCCCTCGTTCATTGCTTTTTGTAAAATTTGCTTATTTCTGGAGCTAATTTGTTTAGAATCGGAAAGCAAAGTACCATCCAAATCTAAAGCGATTAAATGTTGTTTTGGCATATTAAATTCACCTCATAGTCATAAGTGTATTAGTGTTTGTAAGATATGTAAAGAATTATAACCGAAAAAATAGTTAAATTAGTTTAACTATTTTTTCAAAAGGACTATCATATAATTAGTATAAGTTATTACAGATGAGAGGGTTATACAGGATGATAGGAATTTATAAAGAGAACATTGGTGGGGTACCGAGTCTTATTGTTGTAGATAAAGCGAATGAAAATAGGCCTCTTCCAACAGTAATTTATTTTCATGGAATTACTAGTGCCAAAGAACATAATTTAACACTAGCATTTTTACTTGCAGAAAAAGGTTTTCGCGTAGTGTTACCAGATAGCATGTACCACGGAGAAAGGGAAACAGACGAAGTTTCAGAAGTAACCTATTACTTGTTCCAAATTGTTTTGCAAAATGTGAAGGAATTGAATGATATCTATGAAGACCTTGAAAATAGAGGGTTAATTTTAGATGGAAGAGTTGGAGTAGCAGGAAGTAGTATGGGGGGGATTACAACAGCTTCAGCACTGTCACAATTTCATTGGATTAAAACAGCTGCTATTTTGATGGGCTCCCCAAAAATAACTACTTTTGCAAGGGAACTTGTTGACGTTTATGCTAAAATGGGAAAACTTCCTTTAACAGATGAAGAAATTAGTAAACTATACGACACGCTTACGCTATATGATTTATCATTACAGGCAGATAAATTGAATGACAGACCATTATTATTTTGGCATGGTGACAATGATCCAACAGTTCCTTTTGAGCATTCCTACAGTTTTTACGAGTATGCGAAGAAACTATACTCCAATCCAGATAAACTGAAATTTATCAGGGAAATAGGCAGAGGACATAAAGTAAGTAGATTTGCAATTTTAGAAACGGTCAAATGGTTTAAAGAGTACCTGTGACTTAAATCATTTAAATATACGCGGAAATATGTTTAAATGAAGATATGATGAAAGAAGGAGGTAATACCATGGATGAAGCATTAAAAGAAAATCTCATGGGTGCCCTTGAAAATGTAATCGACCCTGAGCTAGGTATTGATATTGTTAACCTTGGGTTAATATATGATGTGGATCTAGATGAAGAGGGTGTATGTGTTGTAACAATGACACTAACAGCAATGGGTTGCCCACTATCAGCACATATTGAGGCCGATATCCAAAGAGCATTATCTGATATGCCAGAAGTAAAAGAAACAGTGACAAATATTGTATGGGATCCACCATGGGGCAAAGATAAAATGTCCCGTTACGCGAAGATTGCATTGGGAATTCCAGATTGATTAACGTGAGCCGACTAACAATAGTCGGCTTTGTTTTTTGCATAATTCTAGTTGGTAAAATTAGTCACCTCCATATAGGCATTTGAATAGTCTAATTGGTGAGGAGGTCGACAGAATGAAACATAAACATATGTATGATTTGTGTAAAACCCACATGCATTCTTATGTGTTAGCAGAGCTTGAGGATGGATCTAACTTTGATGGCATTATTACAGGATTAGATGAAGAATATGTTTATTTTGCAGTCCCAATTGATAATGACACCAATTCACAAATGATGCCATACATGAATGATCAACGTCAATTTGGTTGGTATGGTTTTGGTTACCCTGGATTTGGATTTCCAGGCTATGGATTTTATGGATCCCCACGCCGTAGATTTAGACGTCTAGTGTTGCCTTTAGCTGCTCTAACTGCTTTAAGTGTATTACCGTGGTATTAAGGCAACGTTTTTGTAGGTAGATAGAGAAAATTAACTATCTTATCTTTCACACCTATATAAACATACGTAGGCATTTCCCTATGCAATAGTTAACCACCACAGTGAGTTATTCTTATGCAATCGGAAAAGTTTTTAATTTCCTAAATATAAAGGAAACCCTTGCCAATTACGAAAGGCAAGGGTTTCCTCATTAATAAGTTATTGTTCCTTCTTCTCACGTAAGAGACCGTCTCCAAGTATAAAAATAAACAAGGAGAAAATTGCTGCCATTACAAAAGTGGCTACAAGGTCTAGAGATTGTCCAGCCATACTTGATAACACGTAAGAAAGTACAAACGTAATTAAAACTGCCCAAAAGATTGTAACTAGATAACGCACTATGTAACACTCCTATCTTTTTCAGTTGTTAAGAAAGCATAAAAACTTTCTGCACGTATAAAAACTATCATAAATTCCTTTATTAAGTTTACCAAATGAACACATAAATTAAAAGTATTTCTTCATAGTTTACTTAAAGAGGAGGAAAATATATGACATTTCTTATTCAAAATTGTTTTCATTGGATTGGTTTTCATTTTGTTAATTTTTTACTTCAAGAGGGTATGGTAGTTAAAGGGGTAGATAAGATTAATTCAGAAAAGAAGGAAAATCTATATATGTTTGTCGGAAGAAATAGCTCCTTCCAATTAACGGACTCTCCTAGTAATCATAAAGCGGATATTGCAATTATTATTGGCAATCACGATCCTGCACTTTCATTTAGTGTAGATAAAATTATTCAAATTGATATAAATGGTTTGAATAAAAAGTTAGAAAATGCAATGATAATCAAGGCACCACTACTTTTTGGAGAATGGATGGACATGACCGAAGAGGGTCTCATAATTGGAAAAAAAATAACTCGTTTTGATTCGGAACAATTTCAATCAGAATCTGTTTATATTGAGGACTTTGTCAAAGCAACCTACCCGGTACTAAAGACATTACCTAATTCTTCTAATATAAGTGTTATTTCGAAAAAAATTTTCCTGAATGAGTCTGTAAAACTTGAAAATTCTATCTATATTCGTGACAATATACCTATAGAGCAAAATATGAAAAAAATAATCGCTCATTATCGTCGCTTTAAGGATTTTTATTAACTCAAAGTATTTGAATGGAGTGCACGGACTTGAGAAGAAAATACGTGTTTATCGCAATAGTAATTATTGGAATAATGTTTGTTAGCGGATGCGCACAACAAGAGCAGGGAGAATTATTTAAAGCAGGTATGATTATGGAAGGCGAAATTGACGATAAACCATGGAATAAAAAAGGTTATGACGGGATGTTAGGAATAGAGGAAGAATTAGGCATCGAAATTGAAGTGAAGGAAAATGTTACTACGGAAGAGGAAATTTCCAAAGCAGTTAGCGAGCTAGTGAATGAAGGGGTAAATTTAATTTTTGGCCATAGTAGTAAATATGGAGAAAAATTTTATAATCTTGCTAAAACCTATTCCGATGTCCATTTTGTTTACTTTAATGGGAATTATTATAGTGAAAACTTAACGAGTTTGACCTTTAATTCTCATGCAATGGGCTTTTTTGCAGGTATGATTGCAAGTCAAATGTCCGAGACTAATCAAGTTGGTATTATAGCTGCTTATCAATGGCAACCGGAAATAGAAGGATTTTACGAAGGAGTTAAATATCAAAACCCAGATACGAATGTGAATATGGAATTTATTTATGACTGGACTATAAGCGAAGTGGCTTTAGAAGCCTATAATAAGATGAAACTCAAGGGTGTAGATGTTTTTTATCCAGCGGGAGATGCCTTCAGCGAAGAAATAATAAAAAGTGCAGGTAAAGATGGTTTATATGCAATTGGCTTTGTTTCTGATCAACTAAATATTGAACCTGACACAGTATTAACAAGTACAGTTCAACATGTAAATGAACTTTATTCGTTAGCTGCAGAGAAATTTAATAAAGGAACACTCAAGGGGGAAATATTATCATTTGATTTTAAGGATGACTATATTACCTTAGGTGAGTATAGTACAGAGGTCCCGGAATACTTTCAAGATGAACTAAATAACTCCATTGAAAAATATAAAGAAACAGGCTTGCTTCCTAATCAATACTAGGGAAAAGTGACTTTTTCTCTTATTCTGAGAAAGTTGTATCTTGCAAGTCTTTCTTTTTTGCATTAAAATTAGTACCAAGTCATAATAATTGATAACAACTTTAAATTAAGGGGATGTATATATGGGTGTTGGAGTTTTAGGCGTAGGTCATTATGTGCCCTCTAAAATTGTAACAAATAGTGATTTAGAAAAAATAGTTGATACTAGTGATGAATGGATTCGAACTCGTACAGGAATCGAAGAAAGAAGAATCGCAGAAGATGATATGGATACTTCTGATATGGCCTATCACGCAGCATTGAGTGCCATGGAAGAAGCGGGTGTGGACCCAGAAGATCTAGATTTAATCTTAGTAGCTACCGTTACTCCAGATACACCGTTTCCATCTGTTTCTTGTATGTTACAAGAAAAGTTAGGTGCATGGAATGCTGCTGCAATGGATGTGAGTGCTGCGTGTGCGGGTTTTATGTACGGGATGATTACTGCAAAACAGTTTATTGAAACAAAAGTGTATAAGCATATTTTAGTTGTTGGTGCTGAAAAACTTTCTAAAATTACGGACTGGACTGATCGTAATACATGTGTTTTATTTGGTGATGGCGCAGGAGCTGCTGTCATGGGAGAGGTTTCAGAAGGAAAAGGTATTTTATCGTTTGAACTTGGTGCTAATGGTGGTGGCGGTAAACATCTTTACCAAAAAGATGATGGCTTCTTGGCGATGAATGGTCGTGAAGTATTTAAATTTGCGGTTAGACAAATGCCTGAATCATCTTTAAATGTCATTGAAAAAGCTGGTTTGCAAAAAGAGGATGTGGATTATTTAGTGCCTCACCAAGCAAATATTCGTATTATGGAAGCTGCAATGGAAAAGCTAGGTGTTTCAGAGGATAGAATGGCTAAGGTTATCAATAAATATGGCAATAATTCCTCAGCTTCCATACCTATGGCTTTATCAGAAAGTGTAAAAGATGGTAAAATTAAGGAAAATGATGTAGTGGTTTTAGTAGGCTTTGGTGCTGGTCTAACATGGGGAGCAGTGGCATTACGTTGGGGACGTTAAACAAAACCTCATTTTTATCGTAATGTTCAATCCCAAAATATGAAGAATATTTTATTAGGAGGAATACCCAATCATGTCGGAAAGAAGAGTAGTTGTAACAGGACTTGGAGCAGTAACCCCAATTGGTAATGATGTACAAACCATGTGGGATAGTCTTCTGGCTGGAAAGTCTGGAATTGATTTTGTAACGAAAGTAAATAAGGATGAGTTTCCAGCAAAAGTTGCAGCAGAGGTAAAAGATTTTGATCCAACGTTATATATGGAAAAGAAAGATGCACGTAAGATGGATCCATTTACTCAATTTGCGGTTGCAGCTTCAAAAATGGCTTTACAAGATGCAAAATTAGAAGTAACAGATGAAATTGCACATCGTGTTGGTGTCTGGATTGGTTCTGGAATCGGAGGAATGCAAACCTATGAAGAGCAGTTCCGAAAGCTTATCGATAAGGGCCCTAAACGAGTAAGTCCTTTCTTTGTTCCAATGATGATTCCAGATATGGCAGCCGGCCAAGTATCCATTCAAACAGGAGCGAAGGGAATCAATTCGTGCTCCGTAACTGCTTGTGCATCAGGGGCAAACTCTATAGGAGATGCATATAAAGCAGTGCAGCGCGGGGATGTTGATTATATTATTGCTGGTGGGGCAGAGGCGCCAATTACAAATATGTCTTTCGCAGGATTCTCAGCAATGAAGGCTCTATCCTTTAGCGAAGATCCAAAAACAGCGAGTCGTCCTTTTGATAAAAACCGTGATGGTTTTGTTATGGGTGAAGGTTCTGGAATTTTAATTTTAGAAACGTTGGAAACGGCTTTAGAGCGTGGTGCACATATCTATGCTGAAATCGTTGGTTATGGTGCAACAGGTGATGCATATCATATCACAGCACCTGCAGAACATGGTGAAGGTGCAGCGAGAGCAATGCAACATGCATTACGAGATGCTGGATTAAACCCTGAAGATGTAGATTATATTAATGCTCATGGTACTAGTACAGATTTAAATGATAAATTTGAAACAGAAGCAATTAAAACAATTTTTGGAGAACATGCAAAAAAACTAGCTGTTTCATCAACTAAATCTATGACAGGTCATTTACTTGGAGCAGCTGGTGGGGTGGAAGCTGTTATCGCGGTTAAATCGATTGAAGATAGTGTGGTACCACCAACTATCAATTATGAAACTCCAGATCCAGATTGTGATTTAGATTACGTACCAAATAAACCTAGAAAGCAAGAAGTAAATGTAGTAGTAAGTAACTCGCTGGGATTTGGTGGTCATAATGTAGCACTTATATTTAAAAAATATCAATAATTTATTGAAAGAGGCTGACCTTAGTTCAGTCTCTTTTTTGTTGTTTGCTGTTTTCTATAAGATTGTTGATAATTACAGAATTTGTATTAACTACGTGGTAAACTTCAAAAAATATTGTTCTGGACACCACTTAAAAACTATAAGAGGTAGCAATAGCGAATAGAAGTGTGTTCTATACATCATTTGAAAGGGAATAGAAGGATGAAATGACGTATAGAAGTGCTCTATACGTCATTTGAAATTAGATACTTGGTTGAAATGACGTATAGGGGCTCTCTATACATCATTTGAAAGGGAACACAAGGTTGAAATGACGTATAGGAGTTCTCTATACATCATTTGAAAGGGAACACAAGGTTGAAATGACGTATAGGGATTCTCTATACATCATTTGAAAGGGAACACAAGGATGAAATGACGTATAGAAGTGTTCTATACATCATTTGAAAGGCGACACAAGGCTGAAATAACATATAGGAGTATTCTATACATAATTTAGAAGCAAGCCCCAAATTCATGATTAAGGTTATTGCACAGTTTTAGTCTAAGCAACAAACGCCCCGTTAAGTATAATCAGACTCTTTCCACTCTATCATTTCTATCATTTATCTAAACAATTTAGCATATAAATGAAATATAAAAGTTTTTGGACAAGCATAGGTGGTAGATAAATGGGCTATATTTTCTTATTTTTAATTGGATTTGGACTAGCTGTTACCGGTGGAGTGACACTGATTTCCTATATGAATTTTTTACCAGCAGGCGTGTCATGGGCAGAATACTTTTTGTTTATAAGTGGACGATTAGAGTGTTATTTTCTACCAATTGGGTTATTGATAATGACATTTGTTGTCTACGCATTCCCTAATAAACGTTGATTAGATAATTTTCGCTCTCTCGAATAAAATTTCAAATGATGGTCATAATGTATTTTAAAGTGTCTGTTCAAAAATTATGGTAGCATTGGTAATTTTTGAACAACCTCGAATTTGTTTCATTCTGGGAGTGAGGGGTGTTGTATGTTATATTTACATGATGTTTGGGTGAACTGGTTTGAAGGAGAGGAAAACGGTTATAATGTTTGTTATTTCCATGAATGGCGTAAAGACGACGGTATAGAACTACTTGACCAAGTACCATTAATTTACATAACAGAATCACTTTATCATTATATTGAAAATGATATGCATGATTTGCCTCAAGGTCTCTTAGATGCTATTTATAAACGTGCATATACTCGAAAAGGTCAAGAACGTTCTGTTGTCGAATATGCATGTATCGTTACAGATGGAAATGACATTTTAGCAATTGACACAATTGGATATCGTATTCCTATTCGAAAAAGTCGGTTGATCCCAAGACAAGAACAATTAGTTTATGAAATGATTGAAAAAACAAAAGCTCAAAACTTTGGCTTCGATGAATCTAATTATGTAAAAGAATACCATATGCTTTCGATGTCCCCTAACCTTGTATTTGGTTTAACAAGGAGAGAAAGACAAGTAAAGCAATTATTAATGATGGGATTAGATCAGCTTCGTACATCCAATAATATTGGCGAATTACGTTATTGGTTAACGGAATGGGATCCTAAAAAGTACCCGGATATTCGGTATATGGATGAAGATGAGGTTTGGCAGGCTTTATATGATGGAGTTAAATATGGATGGAGCCTAGCACATGAGGAACTTTGTGAAAAGCTAATTAAAGGACAACCATTTCTTGAAAAAATGTGGGAGCTTGAAAACAATTATGCAGAAGGTGCATCTAAACAGAAATCAAAAAATCAGTGAGTTAACTACTCACTGATTTTTTAATAGTAGCAATTACTTTCTAACTCTACCAAGTCCCATTGCTTTTTTTGCTTTTTGGATGGTTTTGTTTGCTACAAGTGATGCCTTTTCAGCACCTTCATCGAGTATCTTGTCTAATTCACTTGATTCTAAGATTTCATAATAGCGGTCTTGAATTGGTTTTAATACAGAGACCACCGCATCTGCAACCCCCTGTTTGAAGTCCCCATAGCCTTTACCTTCGTAGTTTTTCTCTAATTCTTCAATAGTTTCACCAGAGAAAACCGAATGGATATCTAAAAGGTTAGATACACCAGGTTTTTCTTTTTTATCATATTTTACAACACCTTCAGAATCTGTAACGGCACTCTTTATTTTCTTTATGATCTGTTTTGGATCATCAAGCATAAAAATTGATGCTTTCACATTCTCATCCGATTTGCTCATTTTCTTTTCCGGATTTTGTAGGGACATTATTCGTGCGCCCACTTTTGGAATACTGATTTCTGGAATAGTGAAAACTTCAAGAAAACGATTATTAAAACGGCCAGCTAGATCGCGTGTTAGTTCTAAGTGTTGCTTTTGGTCATCACCAACTGGAACTAGGTTGGCTTGATATAATAGTATATCAGCAGCCATTAAAGAAGGATACGTGAACAGTGCTGCAGAAACAGCTTCCTTTCCTTCTGATTTATCTTTAAATTGAGTCATGCGTTCTAGTTCACCCATATAATTGATGGATTGCATCATCCAACCTAACTGTGTGTGTGCAGGGACTTCTGATTGGATGAAAAGGGTTGCTTTATTCGGATCAATACCTGCAGCTAAGTATAGTGCTGCCAAAGATCGAATGTT
The DNA here is from genome assembly GCF_000482485.1 of Paucisalibacillus globulus DSM 18846. GTDB lineage: Bacteria > Bacillota > Bacilli > Bacillales > Amphibacillaceae > Ornithinibacillus > Ornithinibacillus globulus. Next base: position 167,477 of record NZ_AXVK01000001.1, read on the forward strand.
TTTACGAAGCTCTAAGCGGTCCTGTGGAACTGTGATTGCATGTTCATCAACAATACAGAAAAAACAGTTGTGTGTGTTTTGTAACTCAACAAACTGACGGATAGCTCCGACATAATTCCCGATAGTTAAAGAGCCACTTGGTTGGATTCCTGAAAAAATTGTTTGCATAATATTCACTCCTATATTTTTTAGACAACAAAAAAGCTCATTCATTCCCTAATACAAGGGACGAATGAACCGCGTTGCCACCCTAATTATCTTAAATCGTTAAGATCACTTCATTAATAATTAGCTCCAAAGTCCAATTCCAATATACCTTGATACTTGTTTACACCGACCACAAGCTCTCTAGAAATCAGAGGGTTATTGTACTACGCCTTTTTCATTGCTAGTAATATTGAGTTTTAAATTATTATATATATATCAATTGTGAAATGCAAGTGATAATTTTTGAGGTCCAGTTTGGAAGTTTCATTTAATTCCTAACTTTGCCAGTCAAGTGATTCTATTACATTAAGAACATTTCATTACTAGTTACTCCAAATCCCATTCACCTTGATACTGGAATTAAGCTACATCCACTGAGTATGGATTCACGAATCTATGATAATAAATTATATATGAGGGATAATACCTATTGAATCAGGAAATAGGGAGGCAATGCCAGTGGATAAGGAAATGAATTATGGTAGTGATTATAAATATATACCCACAACCTCGATTGGAAGTGGAGTGGGGATAGAGGTATTACCGGATCTATATAGTCATACAATACAAATTGTAAATATTTGTTTAGTTGGCAAGCCAGGAGAAAATGATTTTGTATTAGTTGATGCAGGGATGCCCAATTCTTCCGATGAAATTATATCTGTAATTGAGGAAAGATTTGGTGAAATTAGTCGTCCAAAAGCTATTATTTTGACACACGGGCATTTTGACCATGTTGGGGCGATAATTGAATTAGTGGATCATTGGGAAATACCAGTTTATGCACATGAATTGGAAATGCCATTTCTAACTGGTCAGATGGCTTATCCGGAACCAGACCCTACTGTTGAAGGGGGGATGGTGTCAAAAATGTCACCTATGTTCCCTAATGAGCCAATAAACTTAGGGAATCATATAAAAACTCTACCTTCTGATGGCTCTGTACCTCATATGCCTGATTTTCGCTGGATTCATACGCCAGGTCATGCACCGGGTCATGTTTCATTATTTAGGAAAAGCGATCGAGCATTAATAGCTGGAGACGCATTTATTACAGTTAAACAAGAGTATCTATATAAGGTGTTAACCCAGGAGCATGAAATAAGTGGACCACCAAGATATCTGACAACGGATTGGGCTGCAGCAAAAAACTCTGTCATTAAATTAGCAGAACTAAAACCTGCAGTTGCCATTACTGGTCATGGTACACCCATGACTGGTGAATTGTTAACGAATAGCCTAGAAAAATTAGTAACGGAATTTGATACAATTGCTATTCCAGATTACGGCAAATACGTTGATGAAAACTTACATTAATGTTCGAAAATAGCCCGAATCCTTTAGGATAGGGCTTCTTTCTATCTTCAATAGTAAGAAAATGAAAAATTCTAGCTGTAAGGAATTTAGTATTTGCCTAATTATGTGTTAACCACTAGTTTTCGATTATTTTTTAATCTTATTCTATTTGGAAAAGGTAGTCTGAACAGTAGAAATTAATACTCCTCCAACAATAAATAAGGAACCGATTATCTCTATTCCTGTTATTGGCTTAAAAAGTAAAAAAAGTCCCATTATCATGGCTACAAATGGTTCTAAGTTTGACAATATAGACGCCTTGGAAGCATCAACGTGTCGAATGTTATTATTCCAGATAAGGGTAGCTAAACCGTGAACAACTACAGCTGTTCCTATGAGAAATGCCCAATCACTTAACTTAGCACTCATTTGCAAAGGATGATCGAAAATAAAAACAAATGGGATAGATATTATAAATCCTACAATATTGGAATATAAAGTAATCGTAAGTGGATCAATTTTCTGTGAAAGTGCTCTTGTTATAATGATCATAATAGCGAAAGTAAACATAGTTATGCCTATCCATATAAGTCCTCTATCAATAGTTATAGAAGAAAAACTCCCTTTCGTAACAACAAAGTAAATACCTAATATCGCAACTATAGAACCTAGAAACATACGAATAGTAAGTCTTTCTTTTAAAAAGATAGCAGCCAAAAATCCAGTTACAATCGGAGTGGTTGCTAGAACTAGTGCTGATGTTGTTGGATCAGCTGTCTGTAATCCAACAAAAAATGTCCATTGATTTATAAATACGCCAATAGCACCTAAAGAAACAATGGCAAATAAAACTGTTTTATCTAAACGTTTAACATGTTTTTTGTGAGATGATAGTCCAATTAGAAATAACACAATAAAGAATAGTCTCAGTGATGTTAACATAGTTGGAGAGAAGTCCTGAACAAGGATTTTTCCAAATACGAAGTTACTACCCCAGACTATCACACAAAAAGTTAGCCAACTATAAGCTTTTAACATGATTAGCATATCTCCTATTTCGAAATGTTAACTTTGCTATTGTAATATTTATCGTGTATCCAGTATATTAATCTGCTTAGTGTATTCTTTAATTAGCTATTTTTTACTTTATCCTTTATCCACTGAAGTATGTTTTCTGGTTTCCTCTTATCGTTTACCGTGTTTTTTACGAAAATAAAAATAGCATACAAACAAAATGTGATTGTATGCTAAAATTCCTATTAAATTACATTTTTTTAAATGAAAGCCTTTGTTTTTAACTTCGATGTCCCAACTATTATCTCCTATTCCAAAAACGTTGTTCTGCAATAGCAGAGACAAAATCCTCACTGAAATTTGAATTGTTTGCAGCAAAAACAACTCCAGCTAAATTATTTTGCCCTGATGGCTGAATGAAAGACTGACCAGTTGTGGCAACACCTATTGGTTTATAGTGCTTATAAGCTACATGTACATATTCTGTTACGTCAGAATTGAATTTTTCCTGATTCCTAGAACTTCCACCAACAACATAAAGGGAATCAACAAGATAAGGACTAGATGTAAGAAAGGTTTTATCTACTTTAAGTGTAGTACCATCAGAACCGTTAACCGTACCTAGCCTTTCACTTATAATTTCAACGAAAACTCCGCACTGTTGTAAGTGATTAAGTACATGTGTTACCTCACTACCATGGAAGCCCTCACCAATGAGCACGCCTACTTTTTGCGTAAAGGCATATTTAGGGGTACTGGCCTGACTAAGGGAAGAATATCTTGTAGAAACAGGAACATTGGAACCACTTGGTCGACGGACTCCAATGTTATCAGCGACGATACTTGCCATTTCTTTATCAACATTTACAAGGATATTAACTACTTGTTGACGAACCGACTCATCAATAACGCTGCCAACTTGATAGCTTAGGGCTTCGATAGTATGCTGTTTTTCGATAGGGGTTAAACTATTCCAGAATATCCTAGGCTGAGAAAAATAATCCTTAAATGAGTCACTTCTTGCTCTAATTTTGTATCCTTCTACTTTCCCAGGATAATCTTTGTATCCACCTTCTTCGGGAGGTACGGTATATGGTGTGTTATTTAATAGGGAGTTTTTATGATAGTTTACTTGATCAACATCAATTCGTTGTCTCATAACCCCACGTCGCTGATTATTATGAAATGGACATAGTGGCTTATTAATTGGCAATTCAGTGTAATTAGCACTACCAAGTCGATGTTGTTGTGTTTCCCTATATGCCATTAACCTTCCTTGCAAGACAGGATCATTAGAAAAGTCAATTCCCGGAACGACATTTGCAGGATTAAACGCTACTTGTTCAGACTCAGTAAAGTAGTTATCAATATTTCTGTTTAATGTTAACTTACCAATCATTTGAACAGGAATGATCTCTTCCGGCCAAAACTTTGCGGGATCTAGAACATCGAAGTCATACTTAAATTCATCCTCCATAGGAATCAACTGGACGCCTAGCTCATATTCTGGAAATGCTCCCTTGTCAATCGCTTCCCTAAGATCCCTTCTGTGAAAATCGGGGTCAAGTCCGCCAATTTTAAGTGCCTCGTCTTGTAGTAAGGAATGGACCCCTAGGACAGGTTTCCAAACATACCTTACAAAGGTTGCCACATCTTGGTCGTTAACAAATAGATATGAATTTATGGACCATGATTCCATCATTCGATAACTTCTTAAAATACCGCGATCGGACATAATCCACAATACCATATGAAGTGCTTCCTCATTATTGGCAACATAATCCCAAAAACGATCGTGGGCCCCACTTGCCGTTGGTATATCATCTGCTTGTTTAGCTTGATATGCATGCATCGCATCGGGGAATTTCATCGCATCTTGGTTAATTAATACAGGCATTGCAATGGTGGTTAGATCGACGTTTCCTTCCTCGGTATAAAGTTTGACTCCCTTGCAACGTAAATCCCTTGCTGTATCATAAGAACCTTTAGCTCCTTGAACAGTAGAAAAACGGACGGTTATTGGTGTCTTTTTTCCAGCTTCCTGTAAAAATCCAGCTTTCGTTACATGTTTCATTGATTGATAACATTCGAATTCACCATAAGCACTGTAACCTCTTGCATGAACTACTCTTTCTGGTATCTCTTCGTGAGCAAAATGCGACATTTTTTCAAAAAACTCATAATCTTGACGTAAGGAAGGTCCACGTATACCTGCTTTTAATTGATCTTGATCCTGTGATCTTTTTTTACCTTCTTGTGTAGTCATTGGTTTTCCAGCGTTCTGTATACGATATTGATCTAATTGTTCTTGTTTTGCATTATTTCCAACGGGCTTTTGGTTCCTTGATGACTTATTATCCATGTATTCACCCACCATTTTTAGTTAATAATTTGTTCCATTTACATGGTTATGCAAACATCATTCATTTAGAACTAAAAAATGAATACCAAAAATAAAAGGGTGCAGCAATTAAAAAAAGGAATTTGTAATTATCGTTCTCTAAGTCTGGTAGTTCTTATATTGAGGTATAGTATTATGCCTGTATATATTTCTGCAAGAAGTAATATATAATACCTATATAGTTTTAGTTAAAGTGAAAGAGGAATTAGAATGTCTCAAATTAATGATTTTTCGATTAGTGTACAGGAAATAAAATGCGTAGCCTCAAAGGTGAATCAAAAGCTTCGAATTATGATGGTACTAAGTGGTGAGTTGACGGTTGAAACGAACAGTCGATATTACGCAATGAAAGAAAAAGATGTATTAGTTATAAAACGAAATAACTTTATCAAATAAATGATAGTAACCATAATAAAGTACTTATTGGTAGCATTTCGGATTAATATATGAATCAACATGATGAGAAGAATTATCGTGAGAAACATCAAATGGAGAATATGGATGCTGTAAAAGTGTACGATGTGACAGATACATCCGAATCGATGCATTCACGAGATATATTAGGAAAACTTCGATCATTTCTTAATCAGTAATAAAGCTGTCACCAAAATTTACTTTTGGGACAGCTTTTTATTATTGTTTAGGAAATTATAAAAGTCTCTGCCCGTGGATAACTAATCAGGAATGGCCACGTCCAGCTCCAGCACCCAGCGACTATTGGACTTCCTTCACCTCCGTATGATAAGTCAACATCGACTCTCTTCGTTCGTCGTATTTCCTTTATCTCCTACGGGGAATGGACTGCTACCCCCCCCACTTTGCGTTGCTAACCGGGCGCTTGCGCTTTTGTTCTTAAAGCATGATATACCTGCTTGGCAGAAAAATAACGGTACATTTTGAACCTTAATTAAAAGTATTTAAAAAAGGATGGAATAATGTTCACAGCAAGGCAAAAATTGGGTTATAGCTTTTCTGATGATTATTTACAATAGACATATGCTAAAGAGCATGAGATAGCAATGATATTTATATAGACTTCAAATTGAGGAGGATGAACATGGAAGCAAAAATATATAAAGGAACTAATAAATTAATTATTGGTATTGTATTTGGGGTAATTACGTTTTGGTTATTCGCACAGGCGATGGTTAATATCGTACCCGCAGTTCAAGCGGATTTAGGTGTTGACTTAGGTGTATTAAATATTGCTATTAGTTTGACATCACTATTTTCTGGAATGTTTATTGTGGTTGCCGGTGGAATGGCAGATAGAATTGGTAGAAAAAAAATCACCTATATTGGTTTAATATTAAGTGTTATCGGCTCATTATTACTTGTTTTGGCACAAGGGGCAACACTCTTAATAATTGGTCGGGTACTGCAGGGATTATCTGCTGCAGCTATTATGCCCGCAACAATTGCTTTAGTGAAAGCATATTTTGAAGGGGCGGAAAGACAAAGAGCACTTAGTTATTGGTCAATCGGTTCATGGGGTGGATCTGGAATTACCTCGCTTGCTGGTGGTGCTATTGCAACCTATATGGGTTGGAAATGGATCTTCATTTTCTCTATCATTTTCGCTTTACTTGCAATGTGGCTAATACGAGATGTTCCGGAAAGTAAAGCAGAGACAAGTGGTAAATTTAAATTTGACTTTGGTGGATTAGCTATTTTTATCGTAACCATGCTTGCAATAAATATTTTTATTACCCAAGGTGGAGAATTAGGGTGGACAAGCATAACATCTATTGTATTAGCCGCAATATCTATAATTGGTGTTATAGTTTTTGTGCGATTTGAAGCAAAACGAAGAACCGCTTTGATTGATTTCAAGTTGTTTAAAAGTAAACCTTATACAGGCGCTACGATATCAAACTTCTTACTTAATGCAGTTGCTGGTACATTAATAGTTGCAAACACGTATGTGCAATTAGGTCGTGGATTTACAGCATTTCAAGCCGGTATGTTGTCAATTGGTTATTTAATTGTTGTACTAACCATGATTCGTGTTGGGGAAAAGATAATGCAACGTACAGGAGCAAAAAAACCAATGGTGTGGGGATCGTTAATAACCATGATCGGGGTAGCTGTTATGGGGTTAACCTTCTTGCCCGATCTAATGTACACAATAATTGTGGTTATAGGATTTGTACTGTTTGGTCTAGGTCTTGGAATTTATGCAACTCCATCTACGGATACGGCTGTTTCTGCTTCACCTGATGATAAAGTAGGGGAGGCTTCTGGGATTTATAAAATGGCTAGTTCCTTGGGGAATGCATTTGGTGTTGCTATTTCAGCAACTGTGTTTAGTACAATACAGACAGTAAGCAGTGTTCATACTGCCGCCATGGTTGGTATAATAGCTAATGTTATATTTGCTGCAATATCCTTAATCTCCATCATGATACTTGTTCCCAATGATGGGAAGAAGGATCCAGGTCCATTGAACGAACAAGTGTTAGCAAAACAATAATATGTTGATATGGTAGTGTTGATGTTTTTAATCTACCGGTGTTTTACCATTAAGGAGGCTAATTAGATGAAGAGTGAATTAATGAAAATGCTTGAAGAACGAAAAGAAGAAATGATTGAAATCCGTCGTTTCTTACATGAAAACCCAGAGCTTTCATTTAAAGAGGAAAAAACAGCCGCATACATTGCTGATTTTTACAAAGGAAAGGATGTCGAAATAGAAACAAACGTAGGAAATGGTTTTGGAATAATTGTTACTATAAAAGGTGGAACAGAAGGTAAAACAATCGGCATTCGTGCTGATTTTGATGCTTTACCTATTCAAGAAGAGGCTGATGTACCGTTCAAATCAAAAAATGAAGGTGTTATGCATGCGTGTGGACATGATGCCCATACCGCTTATATGTTGATTTTGGCTGACTGTCTTATTCAATTGAAGGATCAATTAAAAGGAACGATAAAAATTATTCATCAACATGCTGAGGAGCAGCCGCCAGGTGGTGCGAAAAGCATTGTTGAGTCTGGGAAATTAGATGATTTGGATGCTATTTTTGGTATTCATGTCTTACCATTAGCTCCTGCGAGGGTAGTAGGGTACCATAGTGGATATTCCTTTAATGGTCGTAGTTATTTCAAATTGAAGATACAAGGTGTTGGGGGCCATGGATCTTCCCCAGATAAAGCGAATGACGCAATAGTTGCGGGAGCATATTTTGTTACAGCAGTACAAACAATTGTCAGTCGTCGCGTGAATCCAATGGATTCTGGCGTAGTAACCATTGGTTCTTTCGATGGTAAAGGAAGCTTTAATGTTATAAAGGATAGTATTGAAATTGAAGGGGACATACGTTATTCGGATAAGCAAACACAAGCTATTATTGACCAAGAATTCCATCGAGTTGTTAAAGGTATAGAAGAATTATTTGGGGTAACCTGTGAACTTACCTATACACCTGACTACCCACCACTATATAACGATCCAGAATTAACGGCATTGGTAGCTGAAACATTAAAAGCAGTTCAAGATAAAGATATAAAAGAAGTGAAACAGTTCCCTAAATTGTCGCCATCAGAAGATTTTGCTTACTACCTAGAAAAAATACCAGGTTCTTATTTCTATATTGGATGTACGCCCAATGGAGTAGAAGAACCATACTTTAATCACCATCCCAAATTTGATATTGATGAAGATGCAATACTTGTTGCAGCAAAATCAGTGGGATATGTTGTTTGTGGTTATTTTGACCAAGCATAGTTTGCCATGTGTAAACTAACAAAAGAAGCGGGAAATAGTAACCGCTTCTTTTGTTAGTTTTGGAAATTATAAAATAAACTACCTGTGGATAAATATCCTTTTATTATGTTAGAAGAGCGATAAAGGTGGATTCAACTATATGATTCCCATATGATACGAACTTACTTTAGCTTGTCTGCAATAGGGAAGCAAGTCAACTTTTTCAGTGTGACAAAAGCAACACCGAATTACTAAAAAAAGAGCCATAAACGGCTCTTTTCTTTTGTGCTTTTCCCATACATGGGTGTATAATACCACAGTGGTTTTGAAAATTATAGATTAGTATTTGCTAAATTGTTCATGCTAAGAGTGACTAACAAAATTGGGGGATTAACATGGCAAAAAAGAATAAATTTACTATTTATTTAACTGGAATTGCATCAAATCTAAAAGAGTCTGCTGACTATTTCTCAGATTATAAGGTTAAATCGGAAAAAGATTTGGCAATTTTCTCGAATAAGATGAAAGAATATGAGCATAAGGGTGATGAAATAATCCATGAAATGATTAAGGATTTAAACAGCACATTCATCACACCGATTGAGCGTGAAGATATTTTACATTTAGCCAATAGTATGGATGATGTGTTAGATGGTCTTGAGGAATGCGCAGCTTTATTTGAAATGTATAATATTACTGACATTAATCAGTATATGTTAAACTTTGTAAATGAAATTAAATTATGTACCTATGAAATATCGGATTCAGTAGAATTGCTAACTACTAAAAAGTTTAAAAATATTCGGGAAAAAGTAATAAAAATTAATGGTATAGAATCCAAGTGTGACGTTATTGAAAGAGAGTCTATTAAAAACTTATTTATAACTGAAAAAGATCCAATTCGTATCATTCAATACAAAGAAATTTATGAAAGTTTCGAGGAAGTTGCTGATGCTTGTGAAATGGTTGCCAATACCCTTGAGACAATCATCATGAAGAATGCATAAGAGGGGCTGAATGATGGATAGTATATTTTTAATCACGATGCTGATAGTTATATTTGCTTTAGTCTTTGACTTTATTAATGGATTTCATGATACGGCTAATGCAATTGCAACATCAGTTTCTACTAAAGCATTAAGACCTCGTCATGCAATTATTTTAGCCGCGGTAATGAACTTTGTTGGGGCTATGACATTTACGGGGGTTGCAAAAACCATAACAAAAGATATTGTTGACCCATTTACATTACCTAATGGATCAATTGTGATTCTTGCAGCACTTCTAGCTGCAATAACTTGGAATTTAATTACTTGGTATTACGGTATTCCGAGTAGTTCCTCCCATGCATTAATTGGTTCTATTGCTGGTGCTGCCATAGCTGCTGCTGGGTTTTCCGCACTCAGATGGAGTGGGTTTCTAAATATTATTGCTGCACTTATTATTTCACCTATTTTAGCTTTTGTTGTGGGATATATTGTTTACACCATAATTAAGTTTATATTCAAAAATGCTAATTTAGCTAAAACTAATCGTAACTTTAGGATGATGCAAATTCTTACTGCTGCTGTTCAATCCTATTCCCACGGTACAAATGATGCACAAAAAGCAATGGGAATCATTACATTAGCATTGATGACCAATGGTTATTTAACAGCACATGATGTGCCATTTTGGGTACAACTATCCTGTGCTACTGCAATGGGACTTGGAACATCAGTTGGTGGATGGAAGATAATTAAGACGGTCGGTGGAAAGATAATGAAAATCCGTCCAGTAAATGGTGTAGCGGCTGATATAACGGGTGCATCGGTAATTTTTGGTGCTACATTGATTCATTTACCTGTAAGTACAACCCATGTTATCTCTTCATCCATTATGGGAGTTGGGACTGCACACCGTGTCAAAGGTGTAAACTGGGGAACAGCAAAAAGCATGGTAATAACGTGGGTTATCACGTTACCCATCTCTGCAACGCTAGCCGGTATTTTATATTTAGTTTTATCCTTATTTATGACATAAACACAAATACAAAGATATTCTGCAATAATCTTGCGGAGTATCTTTTTTTGTTTAATAAAATTGTACAGGATTTATCCGAGAGTATTCACTCCAAAGCAGTACATTATCTAAATGGACAAAAGTGGAAATGGAATTTCATACTTAATACTCTCCCATTCTGTGAAAATACTATTCTTTTCTATGAATATATGTATAAGCTACAAAAAAATGGAAATAATTATTCTTAAAGATTACTTCGACTTAATGCGAAGAATAAATATAAGAGGTGACAGATTTGAAGAAATATGGTTTTCTTAGTTTGATAGGAATACTGTTAGTTGCTGCAATTGTTTTTCTTTTTGTCAAAGATGATGACTCAAAAGAAAAAGAAACGGAACAGGCAAATCAAGAACAAAATAATGAACCTGATGCAGTTCAGGTGTTCGAGGAGTCAATCGAAGTTGTTGCGTCAGATGACGGGAATATTAATGCTAATAAACTGTTCATTCCATGGACAATTAACAAGACTGAAGGTACATTTTATTTAAGTCAACGTGATGGAACGGTAGTTGAAATTGATGGTGACTTGGGATTAGTAGACGTTCAGGATGTAGAACTTTCGGAGGAGATATTTCATAAAGGAGAAGCGGGCTTTCTTGGCTTTACTTTAGCTCCTAATTTTGAAGAATCTAAAGGAGCAATTGCTTATCATACGTATGAAAAAGATGGAGAAATTTTAAATCGTATTGTCTCACTAGTTTTAGATGGTTCCACATGGAAGGAACAAAAAGTAATATTTGATAATATTCCAGGTGGGGAAAAGGATACTGGTGGTAGAATTGCGATAGGACCTGATGAAAAACTATACGTTACGACAGGTGTTGTAGGTGAAAATGAACTAGCACAAGAGTTAGATAGCCTAGCCGGAAAAATCTTACGTATGGAATTAAATGGTGACATGCCTTCTGATAATCCATTTGAAGATTCATATGTATTCTCTTATGGACACAGAAATTCTCAAGGGTTAACTTGGGATGGCCAAGGTAACATGTATAATTCAGAGCATGGTGAAGATGGTTTTGATGAAATTAACTTAATTGAAGCAGGTAAGAACTATGGTTGGCCTGAAATTCGAGGCGATGAAAAAGAAGAAGGAATGGAAACCCCGTTAGCACATTCTGGAGACAAAACATGGGCACCATCTGGTGTTGGGTTTAGCGAGGGTAAACTGTATGTTGCTTCATTAGCGGGGAAAAAAATATTCACCTATGATATTGCAACTAAGGCGATAGCAGATTTCTATGATGAAGCAGGACGTCTTCGTGATGTTTTCATTGAAGATGATGCATTATATGTTGTGACAAGCAATCAAGACAACCGTGGTGAGCCAACAGATAAAGATGATCGCTTGATTCATATTCCTTTAGTAGAAAAAACATCTGCTAACTAAATATTAAATAGAAAGAGGTAACTGCTTTTCAAGGCAATTACCTCTTTGTTTTCTGTTCTAGTAACTTTTGCTCTACTTCTTTCGCAGCCGTGTTGAATTTTGCGCGACTAGTAGTAGTTCTCTCACGAATGAGAATGAAACGCGAGCGGGATAGAGTTACTCTTAAAACTTCTAACAGTACATAATCCCGAATCATTAAAACATGTGCCCAGTCAAACAATGCATGAGCCCGAATCAGCAAAACATGTGCCCAGTCAAACAATGCATGAGCCCGAATCAGCAAAACATGTGCCCAGTCAAACAATACATGAGCCCGAATCATTAAAACATGTGCCCTGCAAACAATACATGTGCTCGAATCAGGAAACATGATCCTTTATAAACAATCCATGTGACCAGATTGAGAAACCACAGCACTTGTCACCGCACACTTTATACAAATCGTTTAACAACAATAATTTTAGAGAACAGACTTATTTTACTACTTATTTCTTGTTTATTAATGACTCTAAATATTTAACTACTGCATTAATTTCTTCTTCTGATAATGCTCCTTCGAATGGTGGCATATTTGCTCCGCCATTTTTAACTTGGGTAATTAATTGTTCTGTTGACCAATCGAGGTTGCTGAGTTTAGGTCCATTATGACCACCAGTACCTTCCGCACCGTGGCAAGCTAAACAATTGTTTTCATAAATTTTAAGTCCTTCTTGTACAACAGCATCCCCTTCAGGAGCTTCTGTCTGACCTTGGCTATTTTCATTATCCGTATCTTTGAAAAACGGAGACGTATTAATCCCTTCATCTGGTACATCGTCTAAGGCAGCATATTTTCCTTCTAATGAGAAGGTATAAATTTTATCCCCATGTTGTGTACCTGCAAGAGAGTTTCCTCCGGAGAATATGGATATATATTGTTTACCATCAACCTCATACGTCATAGGTGGTGCATTTGCTCCAGCATCTGTCATGAATTCCCAAAGCTGTTCCCCATTTGTTGCGTCATAAGCAATGATACGACCGTCATTATGTCCTACAAATAATAGGTCACCACTAGTAGTTAATGCACCACTATATGCGAGGTCATCCCATTCATTTTGCCAGACAATTTTATTCGTTTTTACATCAATTGCTGTAATCGTTCCACGGTTCGGGGCATTTTGAATTGGCTGCATTACACTACCAATCCAAGTTTGACCTTCCTTATACTCGTTAGCCTCGTCACCCTCATTGTGTGCATATGCGAAATACGTCCAATTTCCTAAAACGTAAAATAATTCTGTTTCAGGATTATAAGCTGAAGGTGGCCAGTTTGCACCACCTTGAGGAGAAGGTGTAATCGTCATTGGTTCGTCCCAGAATGGGGTAAACAAATCACCTATTTTATATTCGAATTCTTCACCACCAAGATCCTCTTTTATCATTTCTTCTGTTATCGTTTGTGGAACAAAGCTGTCTCCAACTGGATATGGTTGGGTGGCTGCAGTCTTCTGCCTTGCTTCCTGTGGAACTGGCCTATCTTCAATTCCTACAAGAGGTTTACCATTTGTTCGATCTAATAAGTAAACCCATCCGGTTTTACCAGCCTGTCCAACTCCTTTTCGCATTTCACCATCCATTTCCACATCAAATAAAATAACTGGATTTGGAGCATCCAAATCCCAAATGTCATGTTTTACTTCCTGGAAATGCCATTTATATTCACCATTATCCAAATCTAATGCAAGTATAGAAGCTGAAAAAAGATTATCTCCTTCTCGAGTACTTCCATCAAAGTCGGGTGATGCATTTCCAGTAGAAAAGTATATCGTGTTTAATTCAGGGTCGATTGCGGGTGTTTGCCAAATTGGCGCACCACCCTTTAGCCATGCATCGTTGTCCTGTGGCCATGTATCATGCCCTGTTTCCCCAGGGCCTGGGACTGTATAAGTACGCCAAATCTCTCGACCTGAATTGGCATCAAATGCTGCCATATATCCCCGAATACCATACTCACCACCTGCAACTCCAATATAGATTTTATTATCGTGATAAAGTGGAGCAGCAGTAATGGTGTAGCCTTTTTCCCAATCATCCAGTGTTGTTTCCCATAAAAACTTACCGGTTTTTTGGTCCAACGCTACTAATCTTGAATCCAGAAGTCCAACATAAACTTTACCATCACCTATACCCACACCACGGCTAATCCATCCACAACATGCTGTATCTAACCCGTCAGCTAATTGAGGTACATATTCCCAAATGATTTCTCCAGTAGTAGCATCCATTGCTTGGACAACATCGGCACCGGTAATATTAAACATAATGCCATCATAGACAAGCGGGGTTCCCTCCGCAGAGTATTTAAACTCTAAGCCTGAACCTAAGCTTGTTACCCATTCTAGCTTTAAATCAGCTACGTTAGAGGTATTGATTTTTTCTAATGTAGAATATCTTCGATTGTACATATCACCACCATGTGTTATCCAATCTGTACTTGGTGGTTTAAGTAATTGTTCAGAGGTGAATTTAGGAGCTAACTCACCTTGATATTCAGAGTGCTGGACCGCAGTATGGTCTTCTTTTTGAGTAGGTTCAGCCTCATTATTCTCAGTTGGTTGCTCATTTTCAGCCTGATTTTCCTCGGCTGGAGGTTCGTTTGTATCATCTTCAGCCATGTTTTGAAAAGCAAAGAATCCTATTACTGTTAAGATAGCAACAGCAACAATAACTATCCACATTTGTTTATCCATTTTCATACTCCTTCCTTAGGTATAACAGTTCTTTTGTAATTTGCCCGTATAATTACAAAATAATCTATTATAGGAGAATATCCCTAAAATAAATAATGTTCATTGTGACTTTTTTCACAGGCTTGTGTTGTGGAAGCCGATATGATAGGGGCAGTTAAATAAATCTTCAATTTGAGGAGGTCATTAAATGGTACAAACAGCAGCATGGGTAACAAGTTTAGTATTCATGAGTTTAGTTTTTGTAGTTTATGCAGTAGTAGCATGGAAGTCAAGGGAGAAGAGTGATTACGAACAAGTTAAGAAAAAATGGACCAAGGCTAGAAAAATATATGCGACATCTCTAGTCACGGTGTTATTGGTAGTTTGTATTTATACATTACGTGAACTTCCCTATGATCTACCAATTTACGGGGATGATCAAGACCCTACCGTTGTTGATGTAGAGGCAGTCCAATTTGGCTGGATTATGAGTGAAACAGAATTCAAGGTTGGAGAACCAATCGAATTTGATGTAACAAGTAGTGACGTAACCCATGGTTTTGGTATTTATGATGAGGATATGACGATCATTGCACAAACACAGGCAATGCCGGAATACACAAATACTGTATATATAACATTTACAAAACCAGGTACGTATAAAATCCTTTGCATGGAATATTGCGGACTTGCTCACCATTATATGGTAAGTGAAATTACCGTAACAGAATAAAGGAAGGAGTGTCTAGAATGAGTACAGCAATTGAAAATAAAAAATTGAAATCAAATAACAAACTAGTTTCAACCTCTTTATTACTTGGTGGAGTATTAATCGCTGTTATGATGATATTTGGTATATTAATGCTTCTTGCACAAGGGGGAGTAATTGATGTATCAGACGCTGCATTCTATCAATTCTTAACGATTCATGGAACCGGAATGGTAGGAGCTGCAGCACTCGCAGCTGCTGGAGTAATGTGGTATTTCTTAAATCGATATGTGGAACTGTCTAAAAAAATATTTATCTGGTTTTTAGGACTAGTATTAATCGGAGTTGTTTTGGTAGTTATCGGGGTGTTTTCATTTAAATATGCTAGTGCATGGACATTCCTATATCCATTACCTGCTATATCAGCAAATGCATGGGGAGTAACTGGCGCTCTATTATATCTTTTCGGTATGCTTATATTAGGTACAGGTTTCTTACTATTATATATTGACACAGGTAGAGCCATTATTAAAAAATACGGAAGTCTTGGCAAAGGTTTAGGTTGGGATGTTCTTTCTGGCAAAAAGAAAGTGAGTGATGCACCACCTAAAGCGGTTGTGGCAAGTACAATGGTTACGATTGTAAACACGACTGCCTTAATTGCAGGTGCAGCTGTTCTAATTATGAACATTATCAATGTAATTAACCCTTCATTTACTTTTGATCCAATGTTAGCTAAAAACCTAACTTACGCTTTTGGACATATCTTTGCTAACGCAATTATTTATATGGGAGTTATTGTCGTATATGAGCTATTACCTAAGTATGCAAATCGTCCTTGGGCGGTTTCAAAGCTTTTCCTAGTAGCTTGGACAATGTCGACAGCATTTACTTTAGTTATCTATACACACCATATGTTAATGGACTTTGCAATGCCAAAATGGATGCTTATCATGGGGCAGGCATTATCCTATGCAAATGGTTTACCAGTTCTTGTCGTAACAGCATATGGTGCATTAATGGTCGTTTATAAATCAGGTATTAAATGGGATATGGCATCAGGTCTAGCGTTTCTATCTATGTTTGGTTGGACAGTTGGTGTTGTACCGGCTGTAGTCGATGCAACAATCGTAGTTAACCATGTTATGCACAATACCAAATGGGTACCTGGGCATTTCCATATGTACATGGGTCTAGGTGCAGTCGTTATGTTATTCTCCTTTACTTATTATTTGGCAAAAATTGATAGTAATGTAAAAGAATCTAAATTAGACAAGATAGCATTTTGGTGCTACGCAATTGCAATGTTCGCAATTAGTGCTCAATTCTTAGTTTCAGGTGCATTAAGTACACCAAGACGCTGGGCAATTCATTATCCGGGTTGGATGACTCCAGCAGTATTTGGAGCTATCGCAGGAGTATTTCTAGTAATCGCTACAACTATATTCATTATTCATTTCGTGCGTTATTTGAAGAATAGAGGAACAGTAGGAAGCGGTTTGAATGAACAAAAACCTGCGTAACGTTATACTAATTTGTTTTAGTATCGTTCTTAGTTTCTTTCTGTTTTACTTTGGAACAAATGGATTCCAAGCATTCACAGCGGAGAGTGCTAGAATCAATCGACTGATGGAAGAAAAGCCTATATTTCCAGATGTAACCTTAGAGGACAGCAAAGAAAGAGTTTATCCTTTTTCTGAATTTAAGGGTAAGTATGCCATGCTAACGTTTATTTACACATCTTGTACAGATGTTTGTCCTCAGCTAGAAATGAATCTAGCTGAGGTCTATAATCAAGTTCCGAAAGAATTACTTGGGGAAGAGATAGTCTTTTTGAGTGTTAGCTTTGATCCGGAACGCGATAATCCAACTACATTGGAAAAGTATCAGTACTTTTTTAACAGTGATGGTGAGACTTGGAGAATGGCTCGGATAAACAATCAAGAGGAGTTAGATTCTTTACTAGATGAATTTGGTGTAATTGTAATTCCTGATGGTGAGGGTGGATTCACCCATAATTCAGCATTCTATTTTGTTGGTCGTGACGGAGAGTTACTTGAAGTGATGGACTATAAAAAGACAGAGGCAGCAGCAGATAAGGTAATAGATACACTTCTAAATGATATGGAGGGATAGCGTATGAAGAAACCTTTAGTAATAGGTAGTTTAATATTACTAATTTTGATTATCCCTCCAATCAGGATTTACATGGAATCCATTATGATTATTCATATGCTTATCCAATTACCTTTATTAATTGTAGTTGGTTGGTTCATAGGCGAGTTCCTAATGGATAAAGCACCACGAGTATTTGAATTATTGAATGATAATGGTATCCCTGGAATAATCGTATTTGTTGCTATTACAATGTTTTGGATGCTTCCAAGAACTTTGGATGAGGCTTTAACATTCCCTTTGTATGAACTTTTCAAATTCATTAGCTTGCCCCTAGTCGGTATTCTTCTAGTAGATAGTTGGCGGAAAATTAAAGTATTTGGAAGGGTATTTATATTTCTAAACTATTTATCGATGTTCGGTTTAATGGGATGGTTATATTTAGATTCACCAATACAGATATGTAATAATTATTTATTAGCTCAACAGAAAATACTAGGCTGGGGATTTATCTTTATCACTGCATTGATGGTCATGTATGTTTTACAATATGTATTTACAGACCATTCAGCGGAAGAAGATATTTCAGAGTAAAAGCTGAGATATTATGTCTAAACGGTTCCGTTGTGAAGTACAAAATAGAAAAGAACATTATATTTAACAGGTGAAATAGCAGGATAATTCTCCTGCTATTTTTTATTGCTATGACAATAATTCTGGAGTTTTAGGGTTTGAACTTCCCCTTGTCAAGACAGTGGAAATAATAAAAATGATTTAAGCTACATTAGCTCTATATTCCAATGGTCTAAGGCCTTTACATTAGTTGTTATTCTGTTATTTAGCTAATGCCCCTAATGGTTTATAACTGAAGCACTTAAATAGGTCACTTTTTTATTTTTCTATAAATTCAAAAGTAAGCCCATGTTCCCATAGCTTTTGGTAGAGTCCTATATATTTACTTACTTGCTCAGAATGATAATAATAGGATAGCTAAGAGCAATAGAAATATTAACTGTTTTTTCATAATGTATCTCCCTTTCTAGTAAATACGAGTAAGTACAGTAGCAAGTTTCAATAAACATAGATAATAAGATTGAATAAGGCTTCTTATAATCACTTTATAAAATCTCTTAGGATTATGATTATGTTCTAAACATCTAACTGGCTTCAAAATGATGTATAGCACGTTCCTATTCGTCATTTCAGCCAATTATCCACTCCGAAATGACGTACAGAAATGTAATTCCTCATGTAGTTACTTCGCACTTTATACAATTGTGTAATTAACATCTAACTTCTATAGCAATAATTTAAAATAAACATTGCTATACATACTCATACGCACTATGATTTTTTTGTAAGCTAAAATGATAACCAATTGGAAGAAAATAAACTATATTCGACTATTTTTCTAAAAAAAAGACAAATATCTAGTAAATACCATTCAAAATCTAACATATCTGTTTTATAATAGATACTAATTGTGTTGCAAACGAAAAGTTGTTTTTTTTAACTTGCCGGGAGCAGCTTAAACTTTGGTTTAGGAGATTGATAGAATGAACAAAAAACAGCTTAAGAGAATTATGATACCGCTTGTTCTTCTACTGGTTATTATACTGCCGTTTGCAATGCCAACTAAAAGTAGTGGGGACGAGGAAATGCTTGTTTCTTTTCATAAAGAAAGGCAAACATCTATTCAGTTAATTGAAGAAAATAAAGGTTTGAAACGATTCGTATTTGATTCAGGCTATCATTTTGAGTATCCGGACGCTGTTCGTGGTATTTACGTAACAGGCCATTCAGCTGGTGGAAGTCGTTTTAATCATCTAGTAGACCTAGTCAAGACGACGGATCTGAATGCAATGGTCATTGATATTAAAGATGATTTTGGCTATTTAACATTTAACCCAGAAAAAGACTCGGCATTTGCTGATATTGGTCAAAACTATATTAAAGATATTCATGATATGATGAAAACTCTTGAAGAAAATCAAATTTATCCAATTGCGAGAATAGTAGTGTTTAAAGATAGTGTATTAGCTGAAAAACAACCCGAACTCTCCTTTACTGAAAATGGAGCAGTTTGGAAAAATCCACGTGGTGAAGCTTTTGTAAATCCGTTTGAGAAGGAAGTTTGGGAGTATAATGTTGAACTTGCGAAAATGGCAGCTGAATTAGGCTTTAAAGAGGTTCAGTTTGACTACGTTAGATTTCCTGAAGGTTTTGAGCAACGTGATGATGAGTTAGGTTATTCAAAAGGAGAATATGCTGATGATGGTACGGATAATGTCAAGCAGCGCGTTCAAGCTGTAACGGACTTTGTAGCATATGCTAAACAAGAATTAGAGCCTTATGATATTGATGTTGCAGTAGATATTTTTGGATATTCTGCTACAATTCCTGAAGCACCAGGTATCGGTCAAAACTTCTCTAAAATATCCGAACATGTGGATGTTATTTCATCTATGATTTATCCGAGTCATTGGTCTAATAATTACTTTGGCATTCCATTTCCTGATGCAGAGCCTTATCGTTTAACAGATGAATATGCAAAGGTAGAAAACGAGGTACTTTCAAAACTCGAAAACCCTCCAGTATCTAGACCTTGGATTCAGGATTTTGAAGCACCATGGATTTACAATGGGACTGGTATTCCAGTTACCCAATATGGAAAAAAAGAAGTAGAAGCACAAATTAGAGCACTTAAAGATAATGGAATAAATGAGTATCTAATTTGGAATGCAGGCAACGTTTATAGTGAAAACGTTGATTATACGCCATAATTGATGATAAGAGCCGGAACTTTAACAAAAAGTTCGGCTTTTTTTCTCTTTTTTTTAGATAACTACACATACTGAAGATATACAACCCAAAAGGCGATTTAACATCTTAGGGTTATTTCGGTATACTTACAACGTAGAAAAGAAGAAGGAGCAGATTCATGGACTGGTATGAGAAATTAAGTGAATATTTCCCTATAGAGGAAATGAAATCGAAAGAACATATGGAGCTTTTGTTAAAAGAAAAAGGAGACGTTTATCATAAGGATGAAGGTGCATACCATGTTTTAATGTATGCAGAATTTAATACGTTTATATTTATTGATTATGTTTGGGTTTCTTCAAAATCAAGGGGACAGGGGATTGGCCATAAGCTTATGGAAAAGTTAAAGCAACGAAATAAGCCGATAATTCTCGAAGTAGAACCAATAGATTACGATGACTCTGATACTGAAAAAAGGCTTCATTTTTATAAGCGAGAAGGATTTAGTCACGCACAGTCAATAGGTTATAATCGAAGGTCACTTGCTACTAATAAGGAAAACACAATGGAAATCCTTTATTGGTCGCCAAGTAATGAATCAGAAGAAATAATTTTTGAACAAATGAAGAAAATGTATGAATCTATTCATACTTATAAAGACGAAGAAATATATGGTCAAGCATACCAACCTGTTGATGAAGTATTGACTTTTGATGAAGCGCGGGGATCCGATGATATATTAGCAGGAATAGAAAAAAGTAAATAAAGTAACAGAAAGGGCTGCTAATAGCAGCCCTTTCTGTTACTAAACGTGTTTACTAGATATTTGATTTGGGAAAGATAGTAGTAAATCAAAACATTTTGTGAACAATGTAATATAGGTGCTAAATAGTCTATTCTTAATTTGACCTATATAGTATAATTATTCATGTTAGTTATTTATAGTAATTTTAATTTAATAATAGCTAAAATGTTTAATTAAATAGAATCAAATATTGAGGAGTGAGTACTATGGTAACACTTTATACCTCACCAAGTTGTACATCTTGTAGAAAAGCAAAGGCTTGGCTAATAAATAATGATATTGCTTTTACGGAAAGAAATATGTTCTCTGAAACATTATCATTAAATGAAATTAAAGAGATTTTTCGAATGACGGAAGACGGTACTGATGAGATTATATCCACTCGTTCAAAAGTATTTCAAAGTCTGGATGTAACTATTGAACAACTTCCATTGCAAGAACTATATGTATTAATTCAAGAAAATCCAGGGCTGCTTAGAAGACCGATTATTTTAGATGCTAAAAGACTTCAGGTTGGATATAATGAAGATGAAATTCGTAGGTTTTTACCAAGAACAGTACGAACTTTTCAATTAGAGGAAGCAAGACGCATGGTAAACTAGAAGGCAGCAAATGAAAAGTAAAAAAGCGCAGATCAATATGAATGATCTGCGCTTTTGATATCGGAATTATTTAGATGACAAAACCATTATTATAAGTTAAAATTAGAATTTAAATGGATATTTCTCCAGCATTATACTAGTAATAAGAAACCTTAGTGAATAGTTAATCTAAGAAAGTGTGCATCCATCAACTATAGTTAATGGTAATTATTTCAAGTGGTTAGGTAGTCATCATCTTGTACTAAAATGTAGTGGCAAAATACCTCGGTAAATTAAGTTACATTTTATAGGCATATTAATTTCCATTATGCAATATGCTAACATACAATATTAATAAGATGTCATACTTTATATATAGAGATCAGGAGCAGACCTTCTTCTGCCAAAACATACAGCAAAAGCCCTCGTAGTAATACGGTTTTGGCTTTGGCTTCACTATTAAAAGAAGGGAGAGAAATACATGGAAATCGAAAGAATTAATGAGAACACGGTTAAATTCTTTATTTCATACGTAGACATTGAAGATCGTGGTTTCGGAAGAGAAGAAATTTGGTACAATCGAGAGCGCAGTGAACAATTATTCTGGCAAATGATGGACGAGGTAAATTATCAAGAAGACTTTCATGTAGATGGCCCTTTATGGATTCAAGTTCATGCTCTAGAAAAAGGTTTGGAAATAGTGGTTACAAAAGCACAGCTTTCAAAAAATGGGGATAATTTAGAATTTCCAATTGATGAAGATGGCTCTACCATAGATATTCCAGTTGATGAGAAGGTTGAATCGTTCTTGGAAGAGAAATTTGGAAATGGCGAAAATGTTGATTTAGATGAGGGCTTCATTGAGGAAAACCTTTGGATTATTGCCGGCTTTGATGATTTTGAAGATGTGATTCAATTGAGTCACCATTTCCAAGAGGATACCGGTAGCGAAGAAGAAACGTTATATTTCTACAATGGAAAGTACTATCTATATATGGAATTTTCACAAGATGTATTAGATGAGAATTCACAGGAGGATATTATTTCACGAGTATTTGAATTTGGTGATGATTCAAATATAACGATTCATGTATTAGAAGAATATGGTAAGAAAATATTTGATACCACCACTTTTGAAGAAGTACGTTCCCATTTTCCTGCGAATGTATAAGAAGGCACCTTTAGAGGTGTCTTTTTTGTAGTTAGGAAAGTATAAAAACCTTTCCGACGACATAAGAAAAATACCTGTATAGAATTAATTTATTATTCAATGCAGGATTTTTGCAACCGCCGTCGAATTTATAATAACGGAGGTGATTTTTTGCTACAAGCAAAATTAAATAATGGAAAGTTAATTACTTTATTTCAGTATTCCAAAATGGAGATTGAAAAACTACGAGCAAACCAACAATTTTTTTGTCCAACTTGTAATGAAAAGGTAATTATTAAAGCAGGTTCTAAAACCATTGCTCACTTTGCACATCGAAGTATAACAGACTGTCAGTCTAGTGATGGGGGAGAGGGGGTATATCATGAGCAGGGCAAGCTTTTGTTATACAGGTGGTTACAGGCGCAAGGGTTAAATGCTTCTTTGGAAGAATATATTCCATCTATCAAACAACGTCCAGATATCTTCCTTAGAATAGGGAAAAAGAAAATTGCAATTGAATATCAATGTGCAAGAATTCCCACAGTAAATGTACAAAGCCGGACAAAAGGATACTTATCTGGAGGTATTCAACCCTTATGGATATTGGGAGCTAATCTTTTTCAACGCATAGGTAGAAACTTATTAAAAGTAGATCACTTTACGCTTCAGTTCCTTCAACAATATAGTCGCGATTATCTACCAGTAATGTATTTCTTTGACCCTCATTCAAACATCTTCCTTACTGCGTCAAACCTATATCAGACAGACAAAAATCGAATGATTGGAATTCTTAACATGGAGAAGCTTAAACAGATACATTTTAAGAATATATTTAAAATATCTCGTATACAGCCAAATTTATTAATAAATGAATGGAAGAAAGCTAAATATAAGTTTAGAATTTACCATCCAAAAAGGATTTATGGAAAAGAACAACTCTGGTACAAATGGCTATATTATAAGGGAACACATCGTGAACAGTTACCATCTATTATTTATCTACCAGTTCCTTCCCAATACAGGATGGTAACTCCTCCTTGGGATTGGCAGAGCAGAATCTGCTTAGGAATCATCGACCCATTGCCTTTAGAAGGTGCATTTTCACTAAGTACTTGTCGATACCAACTACAACGATCTATATCCACTGAATCATTACCTCTTATTAAATCTCCAGGTGACCCGATTCTAGAATACCTCATGATACTTTGCTCCTTAAATTTAATACAACAGCTATCCAAATATCAGTTTGTAAAAAAGAGGGAGATCATACATTATACGCACATGGAAGATGCTCTTATTGGAGACAATAAGTTAATGGACGAAATTTTAAAAAATTTCAAGACAAAATACGAGCATGATTCACACTTGATTCGTTATACTAAATATTAGAGTAATTCTGTAGGATATTTGATTTATTCTATATGAATTATTTTATGTTGAAGAGTATAGGAGGATGAAATATGGCAAAGGCAACAAAAGAACTTCAATCAAGAAGCGAAGTACCTGTAGAGAGAACGTGGAGATTAGAGGATATTTTCGCATCCGATGATGTTTGGGAAAAAGAACTAAATAATCTAAAGGATGAAATTCCTAGTATCACAGAATATCAAGGTAAAGTAGCAGAGTCAGCGGATACTTTATTTAATGTCTTGAGACTACAGGATCAATTATCTGAAAGACTTGGAAAACTATATACATATGCTCATATGCGTTACGACCAGGATACTACTAATTCATTCTATCAAGCGCTTAACGCGAAAGCAGAATCTGTGTTGACATTAGCACAGAGCTCTATGAGTTATTTAGTCCCAGAAATTTTGAAAATGGATGAGACAACGATTAAAAGTTATTTAGAAGACAAAGAAGATTTAAAGCATTATGAACATGTCCTTAATGAAATTCTAAGGCAGCGTAAGCATGTGTTAAGTGAAACGGAAGAGGCCCTTCTTGCTGAGGCATCTGAAGCATTATCTACTGGGTCACAGACGTTTGGCATGCTTAACAATGCAGATCTAAAATTCCCTAGTATAAAAAATGAGGCTGGGGAAGAAGTAGACTTAACGCATGGTCGTTATGTTGGTTTCCTAGAATCAAAAGACGGTCGTGTAAGGGAAGACGCATTTAACGCAATGTATGATACATATGGTCAATTTAAAAATACATTTGCATCTACATTAGGTGGCACAGTTAAAGCTCATAATTTTGATGCAAAGGTGCACCATTATGAGTCAGCACGACAAGCTGCTTTAGATAACAATAATATCCCTGAGCAAGTGTACGACAATTTAGTTGAAGCGGTAAATGAAAGACTTCCATTATTACATCGCTATGCTAAGTTACGTAAGGAAGTACTAGGTGTGGATGAGCTTCATATGTACGATATGTATGCTTCTTTAGTGCAGGATGTAGATATGAAAATCCCTTATGAAAAAGCACAAGAGTATGTATTAGATAGTATTCAACCACTTGGGGAAGAATACATGGATGTAATTAAAGAAGGTTTCCGCAATCGTTGGATTGATGTGGAAGAAAACAAAGGAAAACGTAGTGGAGCATATTCATCTGGAACATACGGTACAAATCCTTATATCTTACTTAACTGGCAGGATCGTGTTAATGACCTGTTTACACTAACTCATGAACTTGGTCATTCAGCACATAGTTATTTCACAAGAAAATTCCAACCATATCGTTATGGTAATTATTCTATTTTCGTTGCAGAAGTAGCTTCGACATGTAATGAAGCACTACTTAATGATCATATGTTAAAAACATTGGATGATGAAAAACAAAAGCTATATCTATTGAATCACTTCCTAGAAGGATTCCGTGGAACTGTCTTTCGTCAAACGATGTTTGCAGAATTTGAGCATGAGATTCACAAACGTGCTCAAGAAGGTGAAGCATTAACAGCAGATTATTTAACGAAAATGTACTATGAACTTAACAAGAAATACTTTGGAGAAGATGTTGTATCAGATGAAGCAATTGGTCTAGAATGGGCAAGAATTCCTCATTTCTATTACAATTACTATGTTTATCAATATGCAACAGGATATTCCGCTGCTACTGCACTTGCAAACAAAATACTTTCTGGTGAAGAAGGAGCAGTTGATCGTTATCTAGGCTTCCTAAAATCAGGTAGTAGCGATTATCCAATCGAAGTATTGAAAAAAGCTGGAGTAGACATGACATCTAAACAACCTATCTTGGATGCATTAGATGTATTTGAAGAAAAACTTAATGAAATGGAAAAGTTATTGTTGAATAAATAAGTAAAAGGATGATCACATTGCTGATCATCCTTTTTGTTAAGTAGTTTTCGTACGGTTTGTTGCTATTTTGTATAGACTGCGCGGTATCTAGGTACCTTGGGTTGAGCATCTACCCGCGGGGGAAATATACTTCGCTTTCACTTTCGAGCACAGGGGCGACATCTGCTCGAAAAAACCATCGCAGTGTCTACCTTGCCGTGGGCGGCTGGAGAGCCTCCTCACTCCTTCGTCGTTGCGGGGTCTCACCTATGCCTGTCCTCCCACAGGAGTCTCCGTATATTTCCCCCGCTGATGAAGTTTGGAATTAGAATGACAGCAAATATCACTAAAAACATGTTCTAAATTAATCTTCATTTAGAAAACCAATACTAGCGCAGGAAGAATACGGAGACTTCTCGAAAATAAAAATCGATTTTATCCGTGCGATGTTACACTGCCGAAGCCTTCCTTGGGACTGCGATTACTCGCCCCACCGAAAACATTTGTCCTACGGGAACAGCACGTGTCCGAAGACCCCGCAGCGGTGAACTTTCCGCGTGGAGGCTGAGGCCGTGCCCGAGGCAAGGTAGACACTGTGAGGTATTTTCGAACAGATGTCGCCCCTGTGCTGGAAGTAAAAGCGGAGTATTCTGCCGGAGCGGGATTTTAGCACTACACCCACTCCATTCCTAAGAGTGAGGAAATGTTTACAGTAGTTACCGCGCAGTTTCTATCAACTATTTGTTAGGTAGAATATCATGTCTGAGAAAATATATTCTTTTAGAAAACAATCTTCGTTAACTATCAGCAAGCTTTTCAACTAGCCATAAGTAAGTTTTCTATCAATTAAATATAAAAGTAAATAATTATCGCGCTCGCCCTCGATATTTATTCCGATTTGCAAATGAAAAAAGTGTAAAATAAACACAAAGAAATAAAATTGGTAGTGTAATATACAATGGAATCAATTGCATTAATCCAAATAAATTCAAGAAAACAGCAAAGAAAGTAAGAATAATAAATAGATATGGAATTATCTCTCGCATAGTATTTCCCCCTTAAGAACCTAATCATGGTCTACTAATATATATGTAATAAGAAAATATAATAGAAGTGACAGATTTGTGAAATGTATAACAAACTTCTTGATAAATTCGTTAGTCCTTGGTATATTATAAATGTGAGATGAATCACAAACAAAACCCCTTTGTTTGATCATGAAACTTTCTCCCATCCCCCTTTGTTTTATACAAAGAAGTGAGAAAAAAGAGGATATACGCTGCCCCGTATATCCTTATTTTTTTTCGCAAAAATAAAAACCCATAGAAATCAATGGGTCTTTAGGTAAGATATTAGTTCATTACTGAATATACTTCCAAAATGAACCATGTTTCGCTGGAATTTTTTCTACAAATTGTTTTAAGCGTAGTTTTTTCATTTCACGTTCAGCTTTTTCCATAGACCAGTTATACACTACAGAAACCTCTTTCGTTCCAACAACCTCGTAATGTTGAACAAAATCTTCAAGTGAGGGGAGTTGTGAGGGAATTGGCAGATGATCAACCATTTCACTTAAAACCCGTACATAAATATCATATGGATAAAGTCCAGAAATTTTGATCCCTTGTTCCTCAATATTCTTATGGAAAAAGACCATTGTGGGCATGTAATCAATATCCATTTCTTCATTTAGTTTATAGTCACTTTGTAAGGCCTTTTTAGCAGAAACAGAATGAAGGTCATTTTTAAATTCTTGAATATCAAGGTTCGCAGCTTTCGCACAATCTAAGAGAACTGCTTCGTCCGAAATATTTAGCTTCTTCAAAAATAGACTTTCCTGCACTTTTCGTAAGAATACTTTTCCAAAACGTATTCCTTGTAGTTCGGCAGCTTTTACAGCTAAATAGGCTGTAATAGGTGAGTGTACAGGGTTTTCAATCCACAAATCACCATCACAACTCATTCCGGTTCTAGAAGCAGTTCGTTCCCATATTTCTCTAAGCTTCCTTGGTTGATCAAAGTTATCGTGGTTTAATGGTTTAGAAGAACCTGAGATTATTGGTCTAATTGTAAAAAATCGTCCATATTCAATTGATAGCTTTTTTAAATACGGCTCTAGTGACCAGCACTCTGGACACATCGGGTCGATAAATAAATAAATTTCAATTGGTTTTTTGATAGTACCACAACTATATTCAGACGATGTGTTTGCTTTCTGTGAGCTTAAAAGCTCAAGTAGTTCCCAACTCACATCGATTTCTCCTTTCATGATTCAGGTGTATTCATCATATGATTAGCGGTCATGGTTAGTTTTTCAAATATAGCTGAGCGGTATGGTTCTTCGATTTCTGCTTCTTCTAATGCTTGCTCCATACATTCTAACCAAGCATCTCTTCTTGAAGGTGTGATTTCAAACGGCAGATGTCTACGTCTCATCATTGGGTGTCCACGTTCTTCTGTATAAGCCCGAGGCCCACCGAAAAATTGTGTTAAAAAAAGACGCTGCTTTCTAGCAGTTTCCGTTAAATCTTCAGGGAAAATTGGGGTTAACTTTGGGTGGTTCCCTACTCGTTTATAAAAGTGAGTAACAAGGCGGTCAATTGTTTCAAATCCACCGATTGCCTCATATATTGTTCCATGCATCTCTCAATTACTCCTTAAAGTTTGTGTATATATTGTAGCAACATTAGATAATACTGGGCAAATTATCTGATTATATTTTTTGGAAAAATCTTGCAATCTTATTCGGAGTCTCTTTTCTAGTAATTCCGTTTTCGTCTAAAGTAGTCTTTAGCGCTTTTATTCCGGAGTCTTTATCGGTTGCTTCAATTTCTAATTCATAGTCCTCTACATCATGGTAATAACTATGATCAAGAACATAAATAAGACCATTATCTTTAAATTCCCTACGAATAGTTGTTAAACTTCCATAATACTGTAACTCTCCCACTGAAATATCCATTTTTTCCAGTTGCTTTGCAGTAGCTTCTTTTGTTACTGGTTTATCTTGAAGCCACTCTGTTACTTCTATTTTTGAAAGACTATCATGTGTTTCTAAAAGCCCATCTTTATATGGTTCTTTTAAAGTTAATTGGTATTTTCCTTCTTTTTCCCGTATTCTTAATGCTGAACCATTTTTGCGCAACTTAAAATCTGGTGTTTCAAAATAGTAGTTTATTTGTTTTTTTCCAACACTTGGAAATGGAAGACGTTCTAATAGGATATCATATTCACGCTTTGTTAGAAGATTTTTAAATTCAATTTCTATTTCTTGTGTCACGAATATTCCCCCAAAAAGTTTGGTTAATTACATTGATTATGGCTAAATAGAAGTAAATATGCAAAGAATATCCATTTAGTTTGTGGTAAAATAAGGACGAATAGTTATTAGACACAGGTGGTGTTAGGATGAATTGGGAAGCAATAATTGCACCATATTCACAGGTTGTCGAAGAATTAAAAGTAAAATTAAAGGGAATGCGCCGGCAATTTGAGTATGAAGCAAGGCATTCTCCAATTGAATTTATTACTGGTCGAGTGAAACCTGTTCAAAGTATTTTAGAAAAAGCGGAGAAAAGGCAAATACCTTTAGAGAGAATCGAAACAGATATACAAGATATTGCTGGAGTGCGCGTTGTATGTCAGTTTGTTGATGATATTTACATGGTTGTTGATATGCTTCGTTCACGAAAGGATTTTAAAATTATTGAAGAAAAAGATTATATATCTGATAAAAAAGCGAGTGGCTATCGTTCATACCATATGACCATTGAATATCCGGTTGAAACAATCCACGGAAATAAAAAGGTTTTAGCTGAAATTCAGATTCGTACATTGGCTATGAATTTCTGGGCAACAAATGAACACTCATTAAATTATAAGTATAAGGGAAGAATCCCTGTTGAAGTAAAACAAAGATTGCAGCGTGCAGCAGAAGCAGCTTTTAAACTCGATGAAGAAATGTCAAAGATAAAAACAGAAGTGCAAGAAGCACAACGTATTTTTCACCGGAAATAATGTCGGGGCTAAAGGGAGGTCATGTTAATGAAGTTTAAAATCATCTCTAAGGGTGACGAGAGATCGAATAAAATTAAAGCAAGAATGAAACAGCACTTAATCGATTTTGATTTACTATACGATAAAGAAGAGCCAGATTTGGTTATTTCAGTTGGTGGTGATGGAACTTTTTTGGAGGCTTTCCATCGTTATCAGCATCGATTAGCTAATACGGCGTTTATTGGGATACATACCGGCCATTTAGGGTTTTATGCAGACTATGTACCTGAGGAATTAGAGAAGCTCGTAATTGAAATTGCAAAGACACCGTATCAAATTGTGGAATATCCTTTGTTAGAGGTGGTTATTCGTTCCAATACCGGTAACAAGGTGGATTGCTACTTAGCTTTAAATGAAGCAACCATTAAAACTCCAGAAAGCTCTGTCGTATTTGATGTTGAAATTAGGGGAGAACACTTTGAAACGTTTCGTGGTGATGGGCTATGTATCTCTACACCTTCAGGAAGTACAGCCTATAATAAGGCGCTTGGAGGTGGGATACTACATCCATCAATAGAAGCCATTCAATTAACTGAAATGGCATCCATTAATAATCGTGTATTCCGTACCATTGGTTCACCATTAATCCTACCTAAACATCATACATGTTTACTTAAGCCAATCGTAGATCGTAGTTTCTTTATTACCATTGATCATAACACATATAATTATACGAACGTTAAGTCTATCCAGTGTCGTGTAGCAAAAGAAAAAATTCGTTTTGCACGTTTTAGACCATTCCCATTCTGGAATCGAGTTCGTGACTCATTTGTTGCTGATAATAATAAATAACAAGGTGAATTCATCATGAAATGGACAATTGAGCATCAAGACGAGGGTAAACTTTTACGAGAGTTTTTACGCAATGACCAAGGCTTTTCAAGGAGAATCCTGAAAAGTCTTATTTATGATGGTGGCAGTATACTAGTTAATGAAAAAGAAGAGAATTTACGCTATTCTTTAAAGTTAGGGGATATCGTGACCATTGCGTTTCCTGTAGAAGAAAAAGGAAGTAGAATGCGTCCTGAAAAAATACTGATTGATATTATTTATGAAGATGATGCAGTCATAGTGATTAATAAACAAGCAGGAATTGCAACTATACCATCTTTGAACCATCCGAACAATTCAGTAGCTAATGGCGTTCTATTTCATTACGAAAAACATCATATTCCTTATACGGTTCATGTAGTAACAAGACTTGACCGAGATACGTCAGGGCTATTATTAATTGCTAAGCATCGCTACAGCCATTCTATTTTATCTGCTTCCCAGAAACAAGGGAAAGTGAAGAGGAAGTATTATGCAATTATTCAAGGTGCTTTACAAGAAGAGCAAGGTATGATTGATGCGAATATTGGTAGAAAAGAAGGCTCTATTATTGAGAGAACAGTAAGTAATGATGGGCAAAGGGCTGTTACACATTACCAGGTTATGAAAGAAACCAATTCACATTCATTGCTTGAAGTACAGCTTGAAACCGGAAGAACTCATCAAATCCGTGTTCATTTTTCCCATCTAGGGCATCCACTGGCTGGAGATGATTTGTATGGGGGAGAGAAAACAGTGATTGACCGTCAAGCATTACATTGCTGTTCACTCGAATTTGAACACCCTCAATCAAAAGAATGGATGACCTTTACAACAGAATTACCCGAAGATATGAAAAAGATCCTTCCAGACGAATACTAATTATTCATCTGGAAAGGATCTAAATTTTTCTTCATTATATGGTTGTTCAGATGGGACGGAGATAGTTGTTTCTTCAGGAAGTCTAAAAGCTGTTAACGTATTCCCGAAAACACATCCTGTATCGATATTAATCGTTTGATTAACCAGTCTTGGCTTCAACACAGGTGTATGACCATACACAATCCATTTATCTCCATTGTAGCTTTGTGCCCAGTCTCTTCTAATTGGCCTTCCAGCCTCATCAAATTCACCTGTAATATCCCCATACAAAACAAATGTCTTCACTTTTTTATCATGTCGGCCAATATAGGCCTTTTTTATTCCTGCATGTGCTACTACCGCGTTTGCCTCAGGAATTTCTAAATAGAGTGGTGCCTCTTCATATAGGCGCATGAACTGGCTGCTGATATGTCCTTGCATTTTTTTATCTAGTGCCTCGTATTCTGCAACGGTAGTTTCCAGTCCATGCTGTTGCTTAACATTATTACCAAGAAAAAAACGATACAGTTTATTACAGTGATTACCTGGTACATACCATGCTTTTTTCTTCTTTACAACCATTTCAAAAACCAGTTGAATTACTTTAATGGATTCTGGACCACGGTCGGTTAAATCGCCGACGAAAATAGGAATACGACCATCGGGATGGGTATAAATATCTTGTTCTTTTTTATAACCTAACGTTTCAAACAAAGAACATAGCTCCTTATAACATCCATGGATATCACCTATAACATCAATTTTCATCGTCTCACCTCCATAAAATAAAAGCGAGAATAGTTTTTGCTATTCCCGCTCTATTCAAACATATATTTCTTCGTTCGAGAGTGAATATTTAATACAATACCGATTGCGATTAGATACGTTAATGTTGAGCTACCTCCGTAGCTTAAGAATGGAAGTGGTAGCCCGGTGATAGGAAGTAATTTAATGGACATGCCAATGTTTTGGAAGATTTGATATGCAAACATACCGACAACTCCAGTTACAATATAGCTACCATAGCTATCATTACTTTGGATTGCAATATGGATAAGGCGATAAAGTAACAGGAAGAATAATGTTACTACGATACTGGAACCAATAAAACCAAATTGTTCTGCAATGGCAGTAAAGATCATATCAGTTTGACGTTCAGGAACACTCACTTGCATTACTTCAATACCTTTACCAAATAGCTGACCGGAACCAATGGCCATCATTGCACGTAAAAGTTGAAAGCCTGAATCAGAGTATTTCTCTGGTTCTAGCCAACCATAAAAACGACTAGATACATGTTTAAATACCGTCTCATCTAAGAAAACAGCAACAGAATTTGGAAACATAAAATATGCTGCCATAATAATAGCGATTATCGCTAGTGTAAGTAACAGAATTGAAAATATTAATCTCCACCGAATTCCGGAAACTAAAATCATTGCTCCTACGATGGCACATAATACTAGAAATCCTCCTAAGTCAGGCTGAACAGCGATGAGTCCCATTGGCGGTAGAGAATAGATTGAAATTTTGGCTAACAACCAGAGGTCACTTTTAATAGTCTGTACGACAAACTTTTGGTTATGAGCATAGATGACATGAGCTAGTGCCAGGATAAGGATTACTTTCATAAACTCAGCCGGTTGCAAGGTACCTAGTACTGGAAACTTAAACCAACTGTAGGCACCATTTATTTCAGGGATGATGCCTGATAGAATTCCAAAGTATTTCCTTAAGAATATCAAAAAGAGCATCATTGTTCCAATACCATACAATACCCAGGTCAGTTGCCTAAATCGGTCATAATCAATCAGCATGATAAGTGCAATTATAATACTGCCACCTACATACCAAAGGATTTGCTTTTCCGTAAAGTGAAGGCCCTGCAAGTTGGCTGGCAATGTTGGTTCAACAGTATATATACTAAATGCGCTAACAATGCCAAGAAGTATAACAATTGTTATTAACGTATAGTCAAGGTTATTTTT
Source organism: Paucisalibacillus globulus DSM 18846 (assembly GCF_000482485.1). Classification (GTDB taxonomy): domain Bacteria; phylum Bacillota; class Bacilli; order Bacillales; family Amphibacillaceae; genus Ornithinibacillus; species Ornithinibacillus globulus. The sequence goes on from NZ_AXVK01000001.1 coordinate 201,355, forward strand.
TGTGTTATTCATGTATTATCCTAACTTTCTGTATGAACTTACATCTCTTTAAAGTTTACACGATTTCCAATCATTTATTAAGCATTATATTATTATAACATTTTTTTCTTGTGTTAGCTGAATGATTTTAAAGGGTATGGTATAACTATAAGAGAAATAAAAAGGGAGGGTTGCGTCATGGAAAATATTGAAGAATTGAAAGAAGAATTGTTTGAAAAACTTAAACAAGATTTGATGGAAGAGAATATTGAAGAATTCAGAATGAGTTTCTTGGATATTCATCCATACGATCAAGCTGGGTTTTTCATGGAAGTCGATGCAACCGATCGAATGTTAATTTACAGTTATCTTTCTCCTTTAGAAGTTGCGGCAATGATGGAGCATATTGAGCTTGAAGACACAGAACCATTTTTCTCTGAAATGGATCCGCAATTTGCTTCGATGATATTTGCAGAAATGGCAACAGATGATGCAGTTGATATATTAAATGAGATGGAAAAGGATAAGGTTGTTAGCTTTTTAACGATTATGGATGCTGAGGATGCTGAGGATATTAAAGATCTTCTCCATTATGAAGAAAAAACTGCTGGTAGTATTATGACAACGGAATTCATTTCTGTCTTTAAAACCCAAACTGTTAGAGATACGATGCTTCAATTAAAGGAAGAGGGACCAGAAGCAGAGACCATTTACTATTTATATGTTGTGGATAGTGACAAGAAATTGGTTGGGGTATTATCTTTAAGAGACCTTATCATCTCAAGTGATGAAATTACGATTGAAAGCATTATGAATGAGAATGTCTTCCATGTATCTGTTGCGGAAGACCAAGAGGAAGTTGCAAAGGTTATGCGTGATTACGACTTCCTAGCGGTTCCAGTTGTTGATTTTCAGCAACATTTATTGGGAATTATCACAGTTGATGATATTTTAGACGTTATTGACGAAGAAGCAAGTGAGGATTACTCAAAATTAGCTGGTATTTCCGAAGGGGACAAACCGGATACAAATCCGTTGGTTGCAGCGAGGAAGCGGCTTCCTTGGCTAATCATATTATTATTCCTTGGGCTATTAACTGCTAGTCTTATTGGGCAGTTTGAAGAAACTTTAAGTAAAGTAACAATCCTATCCATCTTTATTCCATTAATTGCGGGGATGGCGGGTAACACTGGTACGCAAGCACTTGCCGTAGCAGTTAGAGGACTTGCAACTGGAGAATATGGGGAGGAAGGAAAACTTAAATTGATATTTAGAGAAGCTGGAACAGGCCTTATTACTGGAACAGTATGTGGAATTATTATTACGGTAGTTATTTTCTTATGGCAGCATAATCTGTACTTAGGTATCCTTGTTGGTTTATCAATCATGGCCACTTTGGTTGTTGCAACAATCGCGGGGTCATTAATTCCAATCATTATGCATCGCATGAAAATTGATCCAGCAGTTGCCTCGGGTCCATTTATTACGACGATTAACGATATTATCTCCGTATTAATCTATTTTGGTTTAGCGACAGCTTTTATGAGCTTTTTGTTGTAATAGCGAAGAAGAATGAGCATAGTAGGGGAATGAGATTCTCCTACTTTTTTAAGTATACCTAAAAATAGGTAGTTTTTTTTCTACTTATAGGAAAACACCATGTTTTCTAATGCAATGGTGTACTTTTTCCTAGGCATTTACACAATTCCATATCGAGGTTCATATAATGAGATGATAAGTGAAAAAGAAAGGAGATCACCCATCTTGTCTGAACGTAGTAAATTTGCAAATGAACCGTTAATGTATATTCATCAACCGACTCAAGGTAAACCAAGTGCCCCTATGCAGCATTCCTATATAACACCAAAGAAATCAGCAGTGTCAGCATTATCACCACAAACGGAAAAAAATACAACACCAACTCCAATTAAAAAAAGACCTACATTAAATTCCTTCCACAATGATATTGCTGAGAAGCCACAGAAGTCACAGAAGCCACAAGTAAAACAAAAAAGACCAAGTATTAGTGGTCCGAAAGAAGAAAAAATGATTATGAATACTTCCTCACCTCAAATACAAGAACAATCGGATGATAAAAGTAAAAAGAAATTCAAGGACATGACTATCCAGGAGAAAGTCCATTATTTCATTAATACTCCTAGTCATTTACCGAGAATGAAATGTGAAGTGCGAACCGAAGAAAGAAAATATCGAGGTATTATTCTTGATTTAGAAGATAATGAAGTTCGAATGAGAGTAGGGAGAAGAACTGTTTTCATTACGATGGAAGATATTATAGAAATACAATTGTTAGGTTTAGGCTTATAACAGAGACGATTTATGAGTTGAATTAATATGACCAAGTGGCCCTTATACACCTATGTATTTGGACCACTTGGAATGAGCTTTAATCTTGGGAAACTAAAAAAATAAACACCATGGAGAGCAGTGAACTCTCCATGGTGTTTCAAATTATCAGTCAAACACACTTATTGCAGGTAAACAAGTAACGTGACAGAAGCAATCAAGATCTACAGTAATACATATTCCAGTATTTTCTAGATTGTTAGTTGATTGATCGCACGGGTCTTTTAAGTGGTCGCAATGACATGGATCATTAGGATCACGTAATAATTCTAGAACTGCACAGCAATCATCTGTTACTTTTTTTACACGGAAGATGAAGCTAGCTTTTAAATCTCCAATTGTACCTAATCCACCACCGCGTTTTGCTCCGAATCCTTTAAATGGTTTACAATCACCTGCACAGTATAAAATTACAGGTACTGTGTCTAGCCCATTACCAGGATCTGTTTCACCTAATAAATCGTTGATTGATTGTTCACAACTAGTGTCGCAACAGTTCTCAATAACATCGTTTTGAGCATCAACAATATCACGAAGAATCTCACAAACGCAGTTTTCTCTTGTTGCTGCACCTTCTACTCTACCATGGCTACAACCCATGAAACATTTCTCCTTTCATCATGCTTATTGACTTATTGTCTTTAATAGAATATGTGTTAGCAACTATATGGTGTGGGCACCTGTACGATATTTTGATAAGTCTTAAAGTCGAATAAAAAGCAGTAGAAATAGGGCATTTGACCATACTTATCCCGGGCTAGTTACATAGACTAATAACGAGCAAAATTCATGAAGGAGTGACAAGCAATGTCTGAAAATAGAAGAGTAATTCGAGTTAAAGATCTTGTGATTGAAGCGGAAAATGTAATTATTAACCCAAAAAGAAGGCATGATCCAATTTTAGGTGGCTTTAGAGATGAAGACGATCAATTAGAATCAAGCAGTAGTAGTAGCAGTGAATCCGGAAGCGATGAACGTGATAACAATAATAGGGGCAGAGGGCCATTTTCCTGGATATAGAATAAGTTTTATGGCCCATTATAACCAACATCATAGCAGCTAATTTAGCTGCATTTTTTTTTACATAAAGTGAAACTTCAATCAGTGGGGGTTTTTGTACTTCCCCCACTGATTGTTAGTTGAACGAATCGGGCTTTTACTGGCTGTTGATCCCTCACTTATAATTCTTGAATTTCACTCGAATTCTCGAAGTGGGGATCTTACAGCCAGTTAACCTGCGATAAAATAGGGAGGGGGAAGCGAATGGATAGGGAAAAACTGATAAAAAACCTAGGCATAATTGAAAAGCATCTAGAGAAAAATGAAAAGTGGTTTCAACAGCCTGAAAAGAAAATGATTACATTTGAAAAAGAAATGGGGGAATGGAATACACGTTTTTTGAAAACAATTGGCGAAATGGAGCACTGGATAACCGAGTTAGAAAAGAAAATGGAAGGTTAATTTGTTGTGATAGACAGACATAAAATAAGGAATGATATCGAATATCTATAGTAAAAGGTTGAGGGGGTAGTAATATGGGATATATATTACCGATTCAACAACATGAATATGCGGATTATCAGAGAAGAATGGTTACAAGGAAAAGAACAATAACATCGGTTGAAAAATCCTATAAAACGGTTTTAAGGACGAAGTATGAAGAATTGAAACATGAGGAAGAGATAAGAAATCAGGATCTTGAGGCAATGCGTCCAACAAAAGCTCCTATATCTTCCTATAGTGATATGGATGAGGTATATACAGAAATAACAGGATTAGGACATTTTGTAAATGAACGTGTGTAGAGGACCTTCTTAGTAAGGGAAATGAAACAGTCCATAGGTGGAACTTAGTTGCATATTTGTGAGCAAATTAGCGAGCTTAAGGAATTTGAAAAAGCCCACTCGAAATAAGAGTGGGCGAGAGTGTAATCTAAACTGTGTAAGTAGAAGAGCGTACGGCTTCTGCTTGACAGTTTAGATTTTTTTTATATTCCCATAATGGGAATATAAGGAATTGGAGGAATTGATATGGCAAAAATTAAGCGTGATCCTAAATCTGTAGACCTAGCTAATAGAATTATCGAAGAGTATCAACCAAAATCTGTGGATGACATGCAGAAAGCTCTTAAGGATATTTTCGGACCAATGTTCGAAGCAATGTTAAAAGGTGAAATGAATCACCATTTAGGTTATGAATCAAATGATAAAGGTGAAAAAGAATCATCAAATAGAAGAAATGGATACGGTAAGAAAATGTTACACACAAGTTCTGGAGAGGTAGAAATTGCTACCCCACGTGATCGTGATGGATTATTTGAACCAAAACTTATTCCCAAGCGCCAAAGGGATGTTTCAGCTATTGAGGACAAAGTCATTTCTATGTATGCTCGGGGCATGTCACAACGGGATATCTCATTAACCATTGAAGATATTTACGGCTTTTCTGTTTCCCATGACATGGTATCAGATATCACGGATTCGGTGATTCCTGAGTTAGAGGAATGGCAAACCCGTCCACTAAGTAACTGTTATGCTTTCTTGTTTGTAGACTGTATGTTTACAACTATTAGGAATGAATATGAAACCAAGAAATATGCTGTTTACACGATTCTTGGCTATACCATGCAAGGAAAAAAGGATGTTCTTGGCTTGTGGTTAAATGAAACCGAAAGTAAGCATAAATGGATGCAAATATTTGATGAGATTAAGGCGAGAGGCGTTGAAGATATATTCTTTATTTCTATGGATGGTGTAAGTGGATTAGAGGAAGGTGCCCGTGCCATTTTCCCAGAAGTAACCGTTCAACGATGTATGGTTCATTTGATACGTAACTCCATCAAATATGTTCCAAGCAAGGATTACAAAGCCTTTACAGCCTCATTGAAGAAGGTTTATGGTGCTCAAAGTCTTAAGGCCTGTCAAAGTGCATTTGAATCGTTTAAACAACAATGGTCAGCGTATCCGGGGGCAATTAATGTGTGGACAAGAAACTATCATCATGTTGAACAGCTATTTGAATATGGAAGTGCGATAAGAAAGATCATGTATACAACGAATGCGGTTGAAAGCATCCATTCAAGCTTTAGAAAGGTAACCAAAAAAGGTGCGTTTCCAAATGAAAATGCTCTTTTAAAAGTTCTATATTTGCGAATTAAAGAGTTGGGAGCTAAGTGGGAAGGTGGTCATATTAATAACTGGTCTATCGTAATGAATCAGCTATTAATTCATGAAGGACTAGAAGAAAGAGTACACAAATATATTTAAGGAGGATATAGAACCCGTATCACGTACGCCACCATTGACTTTGCTTTTGTCCGTGTTGTTGAATTCTTCGCAGGATGGTCAAAATAAAGCCCTTTGGGGCAATCCTGCTTTAAATTGTAACACGGACAAATCGATTCTAAGCATTCGCTGGCGGGGCCCCGACCCCTTCCACCGAATACTAAGAATCGGGCGCTGCAGTCAATGGTGGCTTGCTGTGACACTTATTTAATAGCTCGCACATTTGTTGGTAAGTGGTTCCATTCACGAATAGTTGGTTAAAATATCAATAAATAATAATTAATTTACACACTTTATTTGACAAACCCAGAGTGGGCTTTTAATCTGCTTTTAATGCTTCCTTTTCCCTCTATTGATAAATGGTAATAGGAATAATTCCTCGTCTTTCATATACTCTGCATAAAACACATCTTTTACTTGATCATAGCCTTGTACTTTTAATTCTTCCAACAACCATTCTTCTGTAAGGTTTTTTTCTTCTAAATTATCATAGATAATTTCTCCATCATTGATTAGTGTGACGGATAGGTTAGCGGGTTGTGGCGCTAGCTTCATATCTTTACGAGTGGGTGTCTGGTAATCTGATCTTTTCAATACAGAAATAGCACCATTCGTTTCTAAAATTGCGTATTCTACCTCACGAATAGAAAACACATCCTTCTCACGCAGAAGATGTTGAAGCTGATTGACATCTAATTTATTCTTTTTCAGCACATCTCGAATCAACTTCCCATTACGAATAACAATCTCGGGTGAACCTTCTAGTAAGGCGCGTGATCCTTTGAACCTCTGTGTAATCCACTCTGTAAGATATAATAATCCCCCCCATAAAAAAAGCACATAAGCAATTTCCAGAATCCCAGCTTTATCGTCAAATAACGCATTCCCAACAAGTTCACCAAGTATAATAGCTGAAATAAAATCAAATGCTGTTAGTTGAGAAATCTGTGTTTTGCCAAGAAGTTTTGTCATTAAATATAAGGCGAAAAAGCCAAAGAGTGTGTCTATAAACATTTGAAAATATGAAATCAACCCTAATGTCCCCTTTCCATTCTTAGATTAACCGGAATGTAAAAAGTCATACACAGATTAGGGGATAAGAAAAAAGACAGTCCGAACAAAGGACTGTCTACATTATTTCTTTTATCATCGTTACGTGGGGGATACCTGCATCAAGGAATTCGCCTGAAACAGATATATATCCCAATTTTTTATAAAAATTCTCGGCATGTGTTTGAGCATTTAATTTTGCCTTGTTAAAGCCTTTTTCTCTAATAATATTTTCCATTGCTAGAATAAGTTCTTTACCAAACGACTTTCCACGGTATTCCTTTAAAACACAGATACGTTCCAACTTGCCATATTCTTCTACAAATCGTAGACGACTGGCTGTAATTGGAATGTTATCCTTATATCCAACAAAATGAATGGCAGTTTCGTCATGGCGGTCAATTTCTTCTTCTATGGGAACTTTTTGTTCCTCAACAAATACAATCGTACGAACTTGATACGCATGTTCCTTTTCTTCAGGTGTTTCTACAATCTTTATTTTCATAATAGTTCCTGACCGAAAACAAATGATTCGTAAACAGTCCAAGAACCGTTTTCTAATTGATATAGAAGCTGGAAACGATCTACTTCTTCTTCATATTGAAAACTTCTCATCTTCATTCGACCAAAGACATCAGAATACTCATCGTCCAATAATTTTTGCCCAATCGTAATATGCGGAACAAATGCAAATTTCTTATTTTGTGGAAACTTTCCTTCATGAAGCTTTTCATATAGTTCGGTTAACTTTTCGTTTGGCTCCACTTTTAAGTAAATCGTATTTGTTACAGGTACAAATGAACTAGCCTTATTAATACGTATTGTCAGTGGTTCTGTTTCATTTGCAATTCGTTTTAATTCTGGAATCAATTCCTCTATCATATCATCATCAGCAACGAAGGCTTCCTTCAATGTGATATGGGGTGGAATTAAAGGATAATGCGGGTCATAACGTTTACGATAAGAATTAGCTTCATCTTGAATTTTTTTTGATGGGAAAATTGCGATTCCGTATTTCATGCTAGAACCTCCTATTATTTTATCGTTTAAGTATTATGGTTTTATGGTTTCTCTTAATTTATAACAAAAATTATAATAGTTAAAGTGTTTTATTCCCTATTTAAATGATTACTAAAACTAATGGTCACCAAAGATTGTTTTTAAAGCATTTACCATATCATTTTGCCAGTACTTCCACGTATGCTCACCGTCTTGAATTTCTTTATAATGATAGGTTAATCTCTTTTGTTCTAGTACTTCCTTTAGTTCTCTGTTTGGAGTTAAGAAATCCACTTTCAGACCCTTTGTTGTATCCACGTTAGTCTCTGAAGTACCAATAGTATGGTATATATCGAGAGCATGAATTTTAGATGTATTTTTAACTGCTTCTAATACCATTTCATCAACAAGTGGGGACTGAATAATTACCTTACCAAATGTATTTGGATATTTAATGGCCATTGTTAAGGCTAGCGTACCCGCTAATGAGTCTCCCATTAAGGCACGTGTACCACCCATATGATAGGTAGGGAGGATATCGTCCAAATAGGGTACAACCTCTTTCATTAAAAACTTTGAATATGCTTCATATTGTTCTCCAGATGGATGGTATTTTTTTAAGCGATCGTATCGGTCCTTATAATGAATGCCAATGAAAATTGTATTTTCAATTTCAGCATCATCATGAAGTTGATCACTAAATGTTGCCACACGCCCCATCTGATAGTAATCATTTCCATCCTGCATAATGCAAATATGATACTTATACAAGGGTGAAAAAGTTTCAGGTTGATAAATTTTTAGTGTCATATTTTCTTCAAGATAAACGCTGTTTATTATATGCTCTTGCATTTTTCCTTTTCTGGCCAATCGATTCACCTCATCAGCAAATTACCTATTCCTATTTTATCATGAAAGCCCTTAAGTTGTAACCTTAACTACCAACTACTTCACGAATTTGGCCTTTGTAAAGGTTATAATAGTTTTCTTTTCGTTCTAGTAGTTCATCATGATTCCCTTTTTCTAAGATTTGCCCGTGTTCTAACATCACAATTTGATCAGCTTCTTGAATGGTGTTTAATCGGTGAGCAATGATGAAACTTGTTCTGCCCCTCATTAACTCACTTAATGCTTCTTGGATTTTTAATTCGGTTATTGTATCAATGTTACTTGTTGCTTCATCAAGTACAAGGATAGTTGGTTCTGCAATAAATGCACGTGCAATTGTTAATAATTGCTTTTGTCCCTGACTGATTCCACTACCATCTTGGTCTAAAATGGTATCGTATCCCTCTGGTAATTGTTCGATAAAGTCATGGGCATTGGCTTTCATAGCAGCTTCTATAACTTCTTCATCAGTTGCATTTAAACGACCATATCGGATGTTTTCCCTAATTGTATTATGAAATAAGAAGGAATCTTGTAAAACGAACGCCATATGGGACCTTAAACTAGACCTAGTGATATTCTTTAGATCAATTCCATCAAGTGTAATTTTCCCACTTTCGTAATTATAGAATCGAGAAATTAAATTAATGATAGTCGTTTTACCTGCACCAGTATGCCCGACAAAGGCTACGGACTCTCCTGGTTTTGCCTCAAAGTTAATTTTATTTAAAATTAGTTCATCTTCATAACCAAAAGATACATTTTCAAATTTGAGATGTCCTTTAGTTTTTAGAAGATCCATAGCTTTTCCTTCATCTAATTCCTCTTCAACTTCATCCATTACATTAAAAACGCGCTCGGCACCAGCAACAGCTGACAGGAGAAGATTGAATTGGTTGGATAGTTCATTTAATGGGCGAGTAAACTGACGAGCGTATTCAGTGAAAATTACGATCGTTCCAACTGTAACAAGTGTTGTATTAATAGTTAAGATTCCACCAACAAGGGCAATCATTCCGAAACTCAGGAAGTTCAACATGTTCATCACTTTAGGTATAAAACCAGCAATGGTTAATGACCAGAAACCAGATTGATTTAAATCTTTATTTTTTACTTCAAATTCTTTGGTGACACGTTCCTCTTGGGAATAAGTTTTTACAACATGTTGTCCAGACACGATTTCTTCAACATATCCATTAAGTTCACCAAGTCGATTTTGTTGTAACTTATATAATGGACCGGTTCTCCTTGTAATCCAACGAGTTGCTAAGAACATTACAGGTACAATAGACATAGTCACAACCGTTAATATTGGACTAAGATAAATCATTACACCAATCGTTCCAATTAGTGTTATTACACTGGAAAAAACTTGGATTACAGACTGGTTTAACGTGTTATTGACATTATCGATGTCATTTGTGATCCGACTCATTAATTCTCCGTGCTGTCTTTTATCAAAATAGGCAATTGGCAAACGATGGAATTTATGGAAAAGCTCAGAACGCAAATCATACACCGTATTTTGTGCAATACCTATCATCCAGAAACTTTGTAGAAAGATGGAAAGGGAATTCAACAGATAAACGAAAACAAGTCCGATTACCAACATTCCAAAACCAGATAATTCCTTATCTACAATAAAATTATCAATTGCCATCCCGACCATAAACGGTCCAAGTAAGCTCATAGCCGAGCTAATGAGTACCATTAAAACAACAAGCCACAATTTAGCTTTTTCTTTTGCAAGATACGACCAAATTCGTTTAATTGTTCCAACCGTGTTGGAGGCACGTTTTTTCGTTACTTCCTCGGAAATATTTTCAATCGGTATTTTTTCATATTGAAAGGGAGCTTTTAGCTGTTGTTTAACGGACATTTGGATACTCCTTTCCAAACTGAGATTCCACAATTCTTTGGTACAATTCGGAATCCTTTAGTAAATCCTCATGTGTACCAATGTGTAACATTTTACCTTCATCTAATAGTAGAATTCGATCGGCATTCATAGCTGTAGAAACCTTTTGTGTAATAATAAACATTGTATTTAAGTCATCTTGAATGGCTGTGAGCAATTTTGCTTCTGTTGCCAAATCAAGTGCACTAGTACTATCATCAAGCATTAGAATTTTAGGTTTACGAATTAATGCTCTAGCAATCGAAATACGTTGTTTTTGTCCACCAGAGAGGTTAACACCTTTTTGCCCAATTTGGGTTTGATATTGGTTCGGTAAATCCATAATCGTATCGTGAATTTGTGCGTCTTTTGCTGCATTTAGTATTTCTTGCTTCGATGCATTATCTTTACCCCAAGAAATATTTTCGATGATTGGTCCACTGAAAAGTAAAGGAGTCTGCGGCGCATATCCGATTGCATTACGTAGTGAATCTAATTTATAAGAAGAGATTGGTCTTTCGTCAATATAAATTTCTCCATCAGTAACATCATATAATCTTGGGATGAGTTGGAATAAAGATGATTTTCCAGAACCTGTTGCTCCGATGATGGCAAGTTTTTCACCGGGATTTACGGTGAAGGAAATATTGCTAAGTACAGGACCATCAGAAGTTGGGTATCGGAAAGATACGTCTTTAAATTCTACTTTACCATGTGTGATTTTTTGTTTTGCATCAGAATCTTTTGAGTCCAATAAATCAACTTCTTCCACCAGAACTTCACTAATTCTTTCTGCGGATGCTTTAGTACGCGAAAGTGCCATGATAATGAATGAGAACATTGAAATTGCCATGGCAACACGCATTGCATAGTTAAGTATTGCAACAACATCTCCAACTTCAGCAGTACCAGAAATAGATTGCGTATTACCAACCCAGAGAATGGCGATTATACTTAAGTTCATGACGAATAATAGTATAGGCATCGATGCCTCGATGAAGCGGAATGTAAACCTTGTATTATTCCTTAAGTTCGTATTTGCATCTGTAAAACGTTCTTCTTCGTAATCCCGCCTAAAAAAGGCTTTGATCAATCGCATTCCTGCAAGGTTCTCCTGCATGACACGGTTAACATTATCAATGCTTTTTTGAACTTTATTAAACATTTTGGAAGCTATCTTTAGAACCCATAGTAAGAAAACTAGAAGAATTGGAACTGTAATTAAGAAAATAATAGCAAGTCTTGGATTAACAACAAAAGCCATGATGACTCCGCCTAGTGCAATCAGTGGTGCCTTAGCCATTATTCGTAGTCCCATGAAAATAGTGTTTTGGATTTGTCTAACATCGTTTGTAAATAATGTCATCAGATGTGATGTTGGGTGATGATTTAAATTTGCAAATGAAAATTCTTGTATTTTACGAAATAATCTTTCGCGAATATCATGAGCGAAACCCCAGCTTACATGGGAAGCATAAAAGGAATTAATAATTCCAGAAATAAATGAGAAAAATGCTAAACCAATCATGATGCTACCCCACATGACTATATTATTTAAGTCACCATTCATAACCCCATTATCAATCATTTTCCCTAAGAAAAATGGAAGAAGTAGCTCGACAGCAAGTTCGATGAGCATGAGGAAAAAGGCAACAAATGCAGGCAATTTGTATGGCTTTAAAAAGGAAAATACTGTTTTCAAATGAATTTTACCCCCGTTGTCGAAAATATGAATTTTTTCAATATGGAAAATATAATGCTATTTTATTATAATAGATAAACAAGTTTAGTTCCAAGGATTTATTTCGTGTTTCGAATGAAATTTGTATGATGAAATAGTAGGAAGGAAATTAACATATAGTTTATTAGAGTGATATTAGTTATATACTAGACTTTAAAATTGGGGGAAATAAAATGTCATTTTACGAAACATTTGATAAACATATGAATTCCATTATGCAAAAAAATATGGAGGAATTTGAATCTACCATTCATCCTGATTCTATTACATTAATATTAGGTAATGGTCGAATGATTCAAGACAGAAAGGAGTTTATCCGTTTCCACAAGGAATGGTTTGCTGATGATGATTGGAGTATAGACTTTAAAGTTGTGAAATCTATTGTATCATCGGATTTAGCTTCAGTCCTTTTAAAAATTCATTACGATGATCTTGATGAGAATGCAAATTCCTATCATTTCGATTATTATTTACAGTTGTTATTTGAAAACGTGGACGGAAACTGGCTCTTACTTTTGGATCAAAATACAAATATTAGTTGACCTTTAGAAATGTGATGGGCGAGATTCTAAAGTACTTCTTGGTCAGGGTAGTGGTAATAAGTTTTGATTGACATTAATTATTTGCTTTCATATAATTAGAATTAAATAATCGCATGACATAATGATTCCGTAGCTCAGCAGGGAGAGCGCTACCTTGACAGGGTAGAGGTCGTTGGTTCGAGCCCAATCGGAATCACTAGTAGTACCAAGGGTTTAAGGCTCTTGGTACTTTTCTATTTATCTGTTTTGACCACATTTTGACCACGTAGGAAATTAGAGAAATTCTCAGCAGTTTGTTTTTGCATATCTGGTAACACGTGTGAGTATGTGTCTAAAGTAACTGAAATTTTGCTGTGTCCTAACCTCTCACTTACAATTAAAGGAAATAGTCTATTTATATCTAAATGATAACCCAATTAAAGGTGTTAGTGCACTAGGTGAGTTACCGAACTTGGAAGAAGTGTATTTATACGGAGTTCAGTTATCGAACGATGATTATGAGCTTTTAGAAAGATTATCTAAAGAAGGAGTACAAGTTTATCACGAAGATTTCATTGATAATCGTGACAGTATAGAGGATCCTAAAGAGGAAGAACCAGGTAAAGAAGAAGGTACGAAGATGGGGACACTGGTTCTGATAATGAAGGAAATGAAGATAACAATACTGGTTCTGATGATGAAACAGCTGGAGTGGGAGAAGGTAAAGGAGCAGACGGTGGTAAAGAATCTGCTGCTGATAATGCTAAAACAGAAACTAGCACCTCTACTGATGGAAATTCGGAAGTTACAGGTGCTAAATTACCAAACACAGCGACTAATATCTACAACCTCATATTTCTTGGAACAATCATTCTAGCAGCAGGTATTATCAGTCTATACTTTACAAGCAGAACAAAAGCAATCAATTAATAAAAACGGGTCAAATAGGGACATTTCCTAATTGACCCGTTTTAATGTCTGGGAGGTACCAGTTCTTATTCTTTTTGGAAAAATTTCTTGCTTTTTACTGTTAGACTAAATTGTTTGAAAATTTTATGGTAATATATTATTAGAAAACTTATGTTTAATAAAAGAGGGGAAAGAAATGCCAAACAGTAATCAGAAATTTACTGAACTACATGTTGAAAAACTTAATATTGTCGACAAGGAAGGCACAATTAAAATCACACTATTTAATCAGAATAATGTCCCACCCATCATCATGGATGGAAAAGGTATTTTGCCTGGGCATAGAAAAAGTGATCCAATTTCTGGCATAGGAAGTAAAAAGCTACCCAGAACTGTGTCAACTACACTCATAGCTGTTTCATGTTTACTACTTGTTAGTCCATATATTTTAAGTTATTTTCTAAGTTGAAAATCATTAATGTACAAGGAGATATTACGATGAGTTTACCAAATGTAAAACAACTATTTGTTGGAAAAGTGAAGCAGATTGGAGACCCTGGTGCAAAGAATGCAATGGACCGAGTATGGGAAAGTGGTATGTTTAAAAAAGGAACAAACGAAAAAATCTGGCTTAGTAAAACTGGGTTAGTAGGTGACGAGGTTGCAGATAAGAAAAATCATGGTGGACCGGAGAAGGCAATTTTCACATACTCAGCAATGCATTATGATTTTTGGAAGAATAAACAACATATTGAAGCAATAGATTTTGGTGGATTTGGTGAAAATCTAGTTGTTGAGAATATGGATGAAAATTCTGTTTGTATAGGGGATTCATATCAATTCGGTGAGGCGATTATCCAGGTTTCTCAACCACGCAGGCCTTGCTGGAAACCAGCTCGTCGTTTTCGGACGATGGACCTTGCATTGCAAATTCAGAATTCAGGTAGAACGGGGTGGTATTTTCGAGTGTTAGAGGAAGGGTTTGTTCAAGGTGGAGAAGAATTGATTTTATTACAACGAGCTTTTCCTGAATGGACAATTGCAAAATGTAATGAAGTGATGTATGAAAAAAAGGATGATCTAAATCTAGCAGTAGAGTTAGCTGCTTGTGAAGCACTAGCAGAAAATTGGAAGCAGACACTACATAAACGATTGAAAGGAAAGGAATCAACTTCTGGAAATCGGGTGTTTGGGCCAAATAAGGTGTAACCACCATAAAAGAACAGCTTGAGTAACCAAGCCATTCTTTTCATGTGTTTCTAAGATGATTCATTACTAAAAAACTGTTCAGCCATTAAATTAATTTCATCCGGTTTCTCTACAATCGTCCAATGCCCACAGTTTTTAATTTCATGTAATTCTGCATGTGGTATGTAGTTGATAAATAATTCATTTATCAAAGAAGGTGGGAGGATATCATGACTTCCTTGTGCAACTGTGATTGGTATACGTGCCAACCTATCTACTTTATTAGATAAATCATAATTTTTCTCAATATCTTCAATCATTATGTGATTGACTGTATGGTTCATTCTAGTTTTTATTTTCCCATGTAATGATTCTTTAGAATAAACGTAGTATGGATCTACAATGTCTAATATATCTTCAATAGAAGCCGTACCTTTCTTTACTTTTCTATCTGTGGTTACTAAGTTTATTTTGTCCTTTATGGATATTTTTCTTAACAATGCTTTTTCGAATACTTTAAATCCTTTCTGGTTTATACCAATGACGGCTGTTAAAAATAGTTTATTAACTCTTTCTGGATATGTTGTAGCATATAGCAGTGCAAGCATACTTCCCCATGATTCTCCAAAAAGATTCATTTTTTCAAGTTGCAATTGAATTCTTAATGACTCTAATGTATTTACTTCGTTTTGCATAGAATATTTGTCATTTTCAATCGGATCTGACTTACCACAACCATGCTGATCATATAAAACTATTTTATATTTTTTAGACAAAGGTAAGACATATGGGAGAAAAAAACGATGTTCACTACCAGGACCTCCGTGTAGGAAAATAATCGGCTCACCTTTTCCGATAATATTTATATGGATACTTCGAGTATTTATATTTACATACTGTGCAAGTGCCATCGTTAGCCCTCCATTTATCATGATAGAATTGTATTGTGAAATTATAGTGTAAAAATAATAAATTTCATTTTATCTTATTCCTATATGTATGATAGGTAAATAGAAAATATGGGGAATTACCATATAAAATAATTAAGGGAGGCTTATGATTTGATTCAGGCTGTCTTATTTGATTTGTATGAAACACTTATTACGGAGTGGGAGGATAACCAAAAAAAAGCAACATATTCAATTGCCCCATTAGGTATAAACGAAAAAGAATATAAAGTGGAGTGGGCAAAAAGAGTAGAAAAAAGAATGGATGGGACATACCCAGACCATCAAACTGTACTGAGAGAGATTGTAACATCCTTAGGGAAATCCGTTGATGAACAGGTGATTGAAGAAGTACATCAACAAAGAGTTAGTACAAAGTTAAAACCATTCCAGGAAATAGATTCTAAAATAATCAACATGCTGCAAGCCTTAAGGAAGAGGAATGTAAAGATTGGTTTAATAAGTAATTGCACACCTGAAGAAGTAATAGGGTTTAAGGATTCTAGATTAGCCAAATTATTTGATGATGTTATTTTTTCATACAAAGTAAAACAAGCAAAGCCTAATGCGGAGATTTATTTGACTGCGTGCCAAAATCTAAAAGTTTCACCTGAGTCATGTCTCTTTATTGGTGACGGTGGATCAAATGAGTTGCGTGGGGCATCTATGGTAGGAATGCAATCTTTCCAGGCGGTATGGTTCTTACCTGCTTATATCAGTGAGAGGATTACCGAATTTCCTAAGCTAGAAAATCCAATGCAGGTATTGGATTTAATAGCGAAGGGATCAACTACTAATGAAGAAATTGATTGATCCATCTCTACATCCGGATTGGTTAAAACCACACTCATTGGAATGGTATCAACAACTTGCTTCGCTTCATGGAAAGTACCTTTATCCATGGAATTCTATTTTAGAAAAGCCTAATGGAGAATCCATATTTGATAATGAAGTATTAAGGATGGTTCACGACAAAAAAGTATTGGATATCGGATGTGGTCATGGAGATTTTGCTATCGAATGTAGTGAGACCGCGAAAGAAATTGTAGGATTTGATATAACACAACAATTTGTTGAAGCGGGTAATAGGAATAAAAAGGAAAACGTTTCTTTTGTAGTTGGAGATTTGAAAGATGGCTTACCCTTTGAAATGGATCAATTTGATTGCGCCTACATTCGAAAAGGACCTACATCAGCCTACCCTCTTGTGAATCGCGTAGTTAAAAAAGGTTGTACTATACTAGGATTACATCCGGGTGATGAGTCAGGAGTGGAGTTGCTACAATGGTTTCCTAATTTGTTCCAAAAATCAACAATACAAATCATTGATGTATTGAATGATAGATTAAAGAATAGTAATTTTGCTAAGGCTGAAATAGAATCAATTAATAGTATAGAATTTTTGCAGTCACCGATTGATGTTATTAAATTGTGTTGCTTTGGTCAAAAAGAAACTGTTTATGAGATGGTTGAAGGGAAAAATATGGATCAAATCTTAAAAATATTTGAGGCAAATGCTTCACACAAAGGACTACCTATAACATTTTCACGCTATATTATTCGTATAAAAGTGTAGTAGGAAGGGGGATTTGATGGATAGACCATTTCATCATTTGGCTCGGGGAATTATTATTAAAAACAATACAATACTTGTAGCACATGCCATTGGACACAGAAATACTTTTCTACCAGGTGGACATATTGAATTTGGAGAAAGTGCAAAGGATGCTTTGATTAGAGAGATTAATGAGGAACTAGGGATGGATTGTAAGGTTGGTACCTTTGTAGGGGTGATTGAACATAAATGGATGAAACAAGGTGTGGTTAACTATGAAGTGAATCAAGTATTTGAAGTGCAATGCGACGATTTGCTTAACATAGAGATTCCAATATCTAAAGAATCGCATATTGAATTTTTATGGCAACATGTGGAGGAGTTAGAGGAGCATAATTTACAACCATATCCATTAACGAAAATAATACATCGTTATTTGAATGGTATGGAAAAATTATATTGGGCAAGTACTTTAAATGAAGATATTGATGAATACAATAAAGAGTAATGGAAGTAGGAGCAAAAAGTTCAATATGGTCAATGTTGAAATGCGACACTGACCATATTGAACTTAATTTAGATGATATTAGTGATAAGACCTATGGCGGCAAAACAAGGACCTATTACGTGTTACATCCTATAGAGAATGCCCAGTTAAGTATTAATATACCAGTTCAAAATGAGAAGGAAATAATGATGAAGGTTATGGATGTAGAAGAGGCAAAGGAAATAATTCAATCTTTTAATGGTCCAGGAATCGAATGGGTACTTGATGTGAGACAACGTAATAAGGAATATAATAATTTTATCCAAACAGGTAATCGGGCACGAATCTCGAAAATTGTTAACACGTTAATGCGGAAAAAAATTGAAACAGAATATGAAAAGAAACATTTTACAGAGCAAGACAAAAAGCTACTTGTAAAAACACAACATAATTTATTCGAAGAACTAGCTATTGCACTAAATAAAACGTAACAGGAAATTGATACTAAAGTTCGGGGACTCCTAAAAGCAGCAAGTTAAAAAAAGCGTAATAAATGATTTGATTATCTCGAATGTCGTATAACTAGCAGTGATTGTAATTATATTGAATAGTATAAAAAACAGCCTAAGGGCTGTTTTTTAAATATGTGGGAATTTTTGTAAGGTTGCTTTTTGCTTCAGTTCTATTCCCCGTGACAGCATATAAAAAGAAAATAATAATAGAACAAATGCTAGTAATGGAAAATAAAGAATCCACTGATAGTCGTAAATGAAGGAGCGCCATTGTCCAATTAGACCTGCCCAATCTCTGCTGATTGATATATAGACCGGCGGGCCACCTAATCGTAAAATCGTTCCCCCTAGAAACAAATTAAAAATACCTAGTTGTCCAATTAATGTAAGAACTAGTATAATTTCTTTTACAAACATTGCTACAAGAGTACCTTTTAGATGAGGGAAAATATGTTTCCATAATATCCTAATTCTTCCTGATCCAAGCGCTTTTGTAGCTGTAATATACAACTCCTTTTTCAATTCAACTGTTTTACTGAAGACAGCTGCATATACTCCAGGAAATCCGACAATGACCATTAGAAATGATTGTAATAATACTAGTTCTATAACTGATAGCGGTGAATTAATGGTGATTCTTATTAAAAGAAAATAAATGATTAGAAATGCTGGAATACTACCCAGTAATCCAAAAATAGTACCCGCTTTATTTTTTTCCTTCCCAACTAAGCCAAACCAAATGCCAAATGATCCACCAATAATAATTCTTAAAAATGCTACCCCCACTCCTACAAACACAGTGTATTTTGCACCATATAGTAGAAGGGTGAGGATGTCATATCCCCATTGGTCTGTTCCTAATAGATGCTCCTTTGATGGGGGATAGGGGGAAGTATGAATGCCAAAATCATCAGGCCCATTATAAAAATACCCTGTAGGCTCCACATAATCTTTTTCATAAGGAGCAAGGATGGGTCCAAAAATTGCAACGAAAACAATCAAGCCAGTAGCAATCATCCCAACCCATAATCGCCAATTAGTCATGGGCAAACACCCTTTCTAGCAGTAGAATAAGCAATCGAATGGACCAGTAAATAATTAAGTAAAGGAACACTAGGGCAATTAATGTATTTACAGTAAGGTTAAACTGATACAAGGTTCCACCGAACAAAATCGTGGTTAAGCCTCTAATATTGAATAGATATTCCACAATAAATAAGTTGCTCATCATAATAGCTAAAACTTTATGTAAATCTGCCTTTAAAAAAGGGAGTACATTACGTACAACGTGGTGAATATGTATGTAACGCTTCTTCAATCCTTTTGCTTTTGCTGTTAAGATGTAGTCATCAGAAAGAACATCATATGTACGTTCCGACAAAGTCCGAATAAGATAAATTGCTGGAATAATTGTTAATGTAATTAATGGAAGTAAATATGCATTTTCATCCGCAGAAAGTGATGCTACTCTTGCTATTTTTAATCCAGTAGATTTATAGATAAAAACAACTCCCAGTTGCAAAAAAAATACTAAGATAAAATCAGGAATTGTTCCAAGGAATCCTATAATATCTTTTATCCATTCTTTTTTTGATTTACTGTACCAAGCAGAAATAAGCATTCCAATGACAACGGCAAGAATCCCTGCTAATAAAAGGTACCGTAATGATGTGAAAAAATAAGCTGATACATCTTTTAAGAAACTGTATGTACGACTTTTTCCTTCTTGATAAGTAAAAGAATCACCATTTAAAAGTCCGTTTAAATAACTTTTTACCAAATCTACTATAGTCTGTAAGGATATAGATAGGTTTCCATCGATTATTGTTATGGATAAAGGAACAGCAGCTAATAAAAAGATAAAAGCTAATAGTCCGCCTACTGAAAAGACAATTCTCATTATTCATCATCCTTGTTGATTAACTTTTAGGGATAAGTAAAAAGTACCACTATCAGAAAAATTGGTCAAGTTGGAAAATAAAAAAGTTTTTGTTTTATAACTTGATACAAGTTACATAATTTGTTTAAGGTGCGCAGTAACTAGGCCCAAGTTTTCCTCGAATCGGGCTCATGCTCAGTAAGACAGGGCCCATGTTTTCTCGAATCGGGCCCGTGCTCAGTAAGACAGGGCCCATGTTTTCTCGAATCGGGCCCGTGCTCAGTAAGACAGGGCTCATGTTTTTTCAAATCGGGCCCATGCTCAGTAAGACAGGGCTCATGTTTTTTTAAATCGGGCCCATGCTCAGTAAGACAGGGCCCATGTTTCCTCGAATCGGGCCCATGCTCAGTAAGATAGGGCTCATGTTTCTCAAATCAGGCCCATGCTCAGTAAGACAGGGCTCATGTTTCCTCGAATAAGGTCCATCCTCAGTAAGATAGGGCTCATGTTTTAAATTGCTGCGCAGTTTCCATCAATAGAGTAGATGAGGGTAACCCACTTTAGGAGAACAGCATTTTAATATATCTTTTAAATGAAACATATTTACTATTGCAATCGTATGAAGTAAAAACAAGATGGAACTTCTAGATAAGAAAATGTTTAGGAGTGATTAAATGTTAAAAGAAAAAGTAGAAATGAGACTATTACCGCGAGATGCAGAATTAGCATTAGGGGTAATTGGTGGCTTACTAGGTTTAATCGGAACTATACTGTATTTGCAATTTAATATGGTTCCAGGGAATGAAGAAATAATTACAGACTTTTTGCATGGATTATTGCGTATTGGTGCTTGTATAATTGCATTCAAAGCAGCTTACAATGTGCAATACGAAGCAAAACATTCAGCCATTATTTTTGTTCTAAGTGGTCTTACTTTATTAACACTTGTTAAGGCAACTATCCCAGGTGGTATTGTACTGCTGATCGTTGGAATAATGTGTTTCTTAAGAAAGTAATAGGTTTGTTGAGGTGATTTTTTGTCTACAGGAATGCTTATATACATAATTGTAATGGGTTGGACATTGATTGTTTACGGCAGTATAGCCTATTTCATTATAAAAAAGAAAGAATATGGTTTGATATCTGGTTTTTCTAATCGGCCAAAAGAAGAACAAGAATATTTGATACAAAATGGCTTTATTGAAAAATTAGGGAAAGTTTTGCTTTATTCCTTTTTTATGTTAGTAATTGCAGCAGTATTGCCCATCTTTCACATTCCTTATGGAGTAGAGATTGGTTGGGGATTATTTATTATTTTTACGTTTGGTGGTCTGTTGTATTTGCAAAAGTTTGAATTTCCAACGAAAAGAAAAAAGTATCGTTGGTTATATGGAATAATTGCTATACTTACTATTGGACTAATTATAGGTGTTTCATTTGCAGGAAATCAGGATAATGAGATCTTGATAGAAAATAACACATTCATTATATCAGGGATGTATGGTATAGAATGGTCTCTCGAGAGAATAGAGAATGTTGAATTATTGAAGAAACTCCCCGAAGTAGTAATGAAAACAAATGGTTTTTCCTCTGGAAATTCACGAAAGGGTAAATTTAAGTTGGAAGAACCATATGGGTTCGGAAGGTTATTTGTAACAGGTGATAAAGGTCCGTTTCTCTATATACGGGTAAATGATGATTATGTTATTCTTAATCGACCTACTGAACAAGAAACTATCGAGTTTTACGAACGAATAATGGATGAGCTATAGGGCTTAAAGGGGAGAAGGCGATGAGAGTTGCTTTAGTAACTGGTGCAAATGGGGGAATTGGGAAGCTTATATCGTTGGAATTGATTAGGGCAGGGTTTCTTGTAATTGCAGCGATGAGAAATACAGCTAAGCAAGATGAGTTAGTTGGTATTGTTAAGAATTTGGGGTTAGAAGCAAATTTGGAAATTGTCCAAATGGACGTTACTAAAGAAGAAGAGATTGGAGAAATTAAGGGATGGATTCAGTCTAGGTTCGGTCAATTGGATGTATTAGTTAATAATGCTGGATACTCACAAGGTGGGTTTATAGAGGATTTAACGATGGAAGATTGGGAGAGTCAGTATGGTACCAATGTATTTGGAGTTATCCAAATAACTAAATCATTATTACCATTGCTTAAGAAATCACATAAAGGTCAAATCATTAATATTAGTAGTGTTAGCGGATATTTTGGGTTTCCTGGCATGGGTCCGTACTGCTCGTCTAAGTTTGCTGTTGAGGGATTTAGTGAGAGTTTGAGACTGGAATTGCTATCTGAACATATCTTTGTTTCCCTTATTGAACCAGCTTCTTTTAAAACAGGAATATGGGAAAAAGGCCTAGAGATAGGAGAAATTATCATGGAAGAGGAAATATTGAAAAGAAATGCTTTTGACTTTGCCAAGCAGGCTTCTAAAAATGCGGGGAATCCATTTGAAGTAGCTAATCTAGTACGAAAAATATGCCATGAGAAAAAGCCGAAGTTTCGTTATCGAGTAGGAAAAGGAGCAAATTCATTATGGTTTATTAAGAAATTAGTTCCTTGGTCTATAATTGAGAGAATAGTATTGAAAAGACTAAATAAATCATAGAAAAAAGTCGCAGGGTTTCTCTGCAACTTTTTCTAGTTTATACTTATTTTATTCAGCCGCTATTTCATTTCGACAAAATGCAACAAAAATCGGGAAGTGACAGGCACCATAAACTTTATTTCACTTCATATTGTCCCATCATGCCTGCGTCTTCGTGTTCAAGGATGTGGCAGTGGTACATAAATATGCCGGTGTGTGTGAATTTTGTTATGATTCGAACGGTTTCTCCTGGTTGTACTAGGATGGTGTCTTTCCAGCCGGCTTCATTTGCTGGTGGTGGGTTTCCGTCGCGGTCTAGTACTTGGAATTGGACACCATGTAGATGGAATGGATGTGGCATGCCACCATTTAATCCAGTTCGTTGATTTGTGACTTCCCAGATTTCTGTGTCATTTAAATTTACTTCCTCATCGATACGTGACATATCCATAGACTTGTCATTAATGGTTAAAGTAGCTCCTACTCCTGCCATGACCATATCCCGGGTAACTACAGCGCTATCTGGATCAATGTATTCTATTTCTGTTAATTGTTCAGGTATTTCAAAAACCTTTGACTCTTCATCGGTTACAACAAATTCCATCAATTCCACTTCTACAACTTCTGAAACAGTTTTACTTAATTCTGAGCCAGTATCGATTAGTTTAATTCTATCTCCAGTTTCTAACTTAGAAAAGTCAACCAGAATCTCCGCTCGTTCCGCAGGACTCATCCGAATGGAAGTCATTTCAACAGATTTTTCTAGAAAACCTCCATCACTAGCTATTTGATAAAATTCTTGTCCATTACTTAATTCAAAATGATACGTTCTACCGTTTGAACCATTTAATAGACGCAATCGAACCATTCCTTTTGGTACTTCTAAATATGGTGAAATTACACCGTTTACAAGAAAGGCATTTCCATAAAGTCCCATCATAACATCGGTCATGCCTGGATCATATTGCATATTACCTTTAGAATCTAATCTTCGGTCCTGGATGACTACTGGAAAGTCATTGACGCCATATTCTTTTGGAATATCAAGTTGTTCAGATACCTCATCTTCAATATAAAAGAACCCTGCTAATCCTTCATAGACCTGCTTTGCAGTCATGTGCATCATGTGGGGATGATACCATAGTGTTGCGGCGGGTTGGTCAATGGTAAACTCAGGCTCCCAAGTTTCACCAGACTTAATCCCGGAATGTGGGCCGCCATCATTTTTACCATCTACTCGTAAACCATGCCAGTGAAGGGTAGTTGCTTCGTCTAATTCATTTTTCATTTTTACTTTTACCTTTTCACCCTCGTGTACTCGTATAACTGGTCCTAGTATGTTTCCGTTATACCCAAGTGTTGTAGATTCTACACCCTCTAAGATTTCACTTGTTCCTTTCTGTGCGGTTAAATGAAATTCGGCTTGCTTAGGATCAGGATCTAAATCTTCCAAAATAGGCGGAATAGGTAAGGGTTTTGATTCTACTAAGGCAGACAAATCCTCACTAGATGTTTTTTTCGATTTTTCCTCATCATCAGAAGTAAAAGCTAAAACAAGGAAAATTGCAGCTAGTAGGACAATTACAATA
The DNA here is from genome assembly GCF_000482485.1 of Paucisalibacillus globulus DSM 18846. Lineage (GTDB taxonomy): Bacteria > Bacillota > Bacilli > Bacillales > Amphibacillaceae > Ornithinibacillus > Ornithinibacillus globulus. The sequence continues at coordinate 225,749 of NZ_AXVK01000001.1, forward strand.
AGGATTATATATAAGTGAATTTTTTTCATTACGTAAATCTCCAATCTTTTTTCTAGCATAGAGTAATCTTATTTTCAATTGTACCGTTAAATGTGCAAATTTAATGGCTATTTTTTAAACGTTTTTTGACAATATACTTTTACATCCTACTTATCTATTTAAAGTGTGAAGAATGTCACAGCGAGAAAACGAAAATAATTTTAACTTAAAGTTGTCATTAGTGACAAGGAGGGATTAACTTGTTTAATCGAGACTATAATGAAAATCCATTTATTGTAATTTGGGAATTGACGAGAGCCTGCCAACTACATTGTTTACATTGCCGGGCAGAGGCACAGCATCATCGTCATCCACTAGAACTGACATTTGAAGAAGGTAAAAAGTTAATTGATGATATTTATGAAATGGATAATCCAATGCTTGTATTCACTGGTGGAGATCCACTGGAACGTCCAGATGTATTTGATATAGCAGAATATGCAATTAAGAAAGGTGTTCGGGTATCAATGACACCTTCTGCAACTCCTAACGTGACGAAAGAAGCCATGCAAAAGGCAAAGGACATTGGCCTAGCAAGGTGGGCATTTAGTATAGATGGGCACTGTGCAGAAGTACATGACCATTTCCGTGGAACAACAGGCTCATTTGATTTAACCATGGAAAGAATCAAATATCTTCATGAATTAGCGATGCCACTACAAATAAATACAGTTATTTCACGGTATAATTATGAGTACTTAGATGAAATGGCAGAAATGGTTGAAAGATTAGGATGTGTGTTATGGAGTGTCTTTTTCCTTGTACCAACTGGTCGGGGAAAGGAATCAGATATGATTACACCTGCCGAACATGAAAAAGTATTTAGATGGCTTTACCGGCTTTCCAAGAGGGTACCATTTGATATTAAAACAACAGCAGGTCAACATTATCGTCGGGTAGTCATTCAACAAAAAATGCGTGAAAATAAAGGAATGAGTGATTCCGAGCATATCTTTTATGAGGATGCAATTAACCAGGGTAAGACTGGGCAGATTGATGGATTAGGTCGTGCTCCTAAAGGAGTAAATGATGGAAATGGCTTTGTCTTTATTTCTCACACTGGCGATGTTTATCCTAGTGGATTATTACCCATTAAGGCGGGAAATGTACGCGTAACACCGTTGGCTAAAATATATAGGGAATCAGAGATTTTCCAAAATCTAAGAAACCCAGATAAATATAAAGGTAAATGTGGGGTCTGTGAATTCCGTCATGTATGTGGAGGTTCACGTTCCAGAGCCTATAATGTAACTGGTGATTATATGGAAAGTGAACCATATTGTGTTTATATTCCTAAAGCAATGCGTCAAAAAGGAAAACAAAAGACCGTGTAATAAGGACAGCCAAGCGAACGAGATGCTTGGCTGTTTCTTTTAGAGTGAAACTTCCTTTTGCAACCTTTTAATAAGTTGATTAGTTCAATAGTCTTTTTATTTTGATTGCTAAGTATATCATTTATTTGTTGATTATCGTATTGAGTGATATTTAACTTGAATTCATTCACCTACTTGATGTATTTGCGTATTTATCACTATAATGCTAGGTTATAGTTATTCTTTTTACTAAGATAAAAATTACGTTTTATACAAAAAATAATAGGTAAACTATGAAAATAATTAATGATTGTATCCCATGAAATTGTATATTACTGACAAACAACCAAAATTAAAGAGAATGTAATAGGTCAATTCCTAATCACATTCTCTTCGTAATCAAAATATTTCTTTATGTAAGCCCATTATGTCTATTACAAGATATCCGCCATCATTTACACTAACTAAATCTTTCTTTTTTAGTTGTGTTAGTGTTCTACTGACTGTTTCACGGCTTGAGCCAATCATATTTGCTAATTCTCTATTTGTTAATTGCAGGTTTAACCGAGTAAATGTTTCGTCATGCTTCTTTCCATCTTTAGCAAGTCTTAATAAAAGCATTACAATCTGTTCATATGTACTATGTAGCATCTTTTCCTCTAAGCGATTTTGTAATTCTACAATTTTGTCTCCTAGTACCCGAAAGAGTTTCACGCTAATTTCAGGATGAGTAAATAGCAACTCTTCGAATAGTTTTATAGGGACATAAATGAGAATAGAATCTTCCATTACTTCTGCATGACCAGGATAATTATCTTTTCGAAAAAATCCTTGATGTGGAAACATTTCATTAGTTCCAAGCATATTAATAAGTTGTTCTTTACCTTGTAAATCAGTTCGATATATCTTAATTCGTCCTTTTTGAATAAAATAGACGTTCGTTAATGGATCTCCATGCATAAATATATGAGTTCCTTGAGGGAAAAAGCGAGTATTTGCGATATTAACAATGGGGTTCATTTCTTCTTTTGTTAAATCTTTAAATATAGGAAATCGCTGTAATAGTTCTCTGATAGTATCTGGTGACATAGAATCATCCTTTCTATTAGATTGACAATTATATATTATCATCATACCCTACTTTTGGTGTGATGAAAATCACAGGTATAGAGTGAAGTATTTCACTAAAATGTTTTTCTGTAGGGCATATGATGGACATGTACAAAAAAAGGAGGCATTTTAGATGAGTGAAATACAATTTTCAAAAAAATTACATGCACCAGATATAGAACCAAGGATTCGTCACCCGCGAATTTTTGAAGTGTTTGAAAGCTTGAATTCTGGTGAGTTTATGGAACTTACCAATGATCATGATCCTAAACCACTTCAGTATCAATTTATGATGGAAAGAGAAGGACAGTTTACTTGGGAATATTTAGAAGATGGACCAACCCTTTGGAGAGTTGCAATCGGTAAAAAATAGGTGATGAGGGTAGAATCATTAGCTTATAATTATGGAATTTTTGTGACAAGATGGTGAAAAATGGCTAATTTTTAACTTGAATGTGATTTATATCACATTCAAGTGCACAGGAAGACTTTATGATGAAGATGTAAAAAAAATTGCATTTAGGAGGAAAATTTATTATGAAAAAATTACTTTTAGCATTACTATTTTCATTAATTTTAGTTTTAGCAGCATGTGGTGGGGATGACGCAGAGTCTAAGGATTCGGATACATCATCTGACACAGAACAAAGCGCAGATTCAAGCACTCCAGATCCAAACAATGAAGTAAATATTGTTGCTTCAAACTTCCAATTTGATAAAGATGTGTATACAGTAAAATCAGGTGAAGAAGTTAAAGTGTCACTTAAAAATGATGAAGGTATGCATGGAATTACTATCGAAGGATTAGATGTAAATATTGATGGTGAAGGAGAAGCGACTTTTACACCAACAGAACCTGGAGAATATAAAATAATCTGTAGCATCATGTGCGGTGAAGGCCACGGCGATATGGTATCAACTCTAGTAGTTCAATAATGAATATACTAATGGAACCTCAAGATTCGAAAAGGACTTGGGGTTTCTTTTTTTGTAGTTAGGAAAGTATAAAAAACTTTCCGCCAACATAAGAAAAACTAACACATTTGCAAAAGGAAGAACGAATGCGAGTTTTTCTAAGCTTTGAACCCAACGAATAGTTGATGGAAAGTGTGAAGTAAATTGCTTATGATTATGATTATGTTCTAAACATCTAACTGGCTTCAAAATAACGTATAGAACACTTTTATACATCATTTCAACCCATTATCTACTTCAAAATGATATATAGCAATGTATTCCTCATGTAGTTACTTAATAGTTTATACCAATAGCAACAAACTGTAAGTAAATGATCTATTTTTTACTTAAAAGTAATGCTAATTATTATGGAACATAGTACGACCGTAGTATGTATTTGTGCAATACTATTGCTCCGACATTAATTGTTCATAATTTCACAAGGAAGTGTGATTCAAATCACAACGATAATGATGGAATGGTTTTATAATCAAGGTGAAGATAAGATAAATGATTAATTAAATGTTCAATAAATCACAAATTATCTTTATGCTAATTTATCTTATCTATTAAAAAACTCTGAGGTGAGCATTATGAAAAAAATAAAATTTGGTTTGCTTGTAGGGTTAAGTATTCCTGTATTATTATTATCTGCTTGTGGTGAACAACCAGAGAATACTGAACTAAAGGATGCTGCAGATAAGAATGTCGTGGAAGTTAGCACACAAGTATTTGCGCCTCATGAAGGAGTAAATCAGGAGCCTGTTCCCCTAGAGATGGAACGTGATGGAACGGATGTTTTTGTGAAAATGACTGCACAGATTACAGATATACAACTGGATAAAGACACATTGTATAAAGCATGGACATTTAATGGTGAAGCTCCAGGTCCAGTAGTTGTTGTTAATGAAGGTGACACCATTCACTTTACATTAGACAATATGGATCCAGCAGTACCACATAGTATGGACTTCCATGCTGTGCATACTGCACCTAACGTAGGCTTTGCTGATGTAATGCCAAATGAAGAAGGTACCTTCGCATATAAAGCTAACAGTCCGGGGGTATTTATGTATCATTGTGGTACAGCTCCAGTTATAGCACACATTGCAAATGGTATGCATGGAGTAATCATCGTTAAACCAGCGGATGGCTATCCAACAGATGATTTAGTTGATAAAGAATTTGTAATTGTACAAAATGAGTGGTACGACTACAACAATATGGAAGACATGATAGAAGGGGAACCTAACCAAGTTGTATTCTCTGCAAAAGCTCTGGAAGAGGGACAAATTAATACCAATGGTACCGTTGGAGCATTAATCGATACACCGCTTGAAGCAAAAGTAGGGGATAGAATCCGTTTCTATATAAACAATGTTGGACCAAACGAATTAAGTAGCTTCCATGTAATTGGTACAATCATGGAAGATGTCTACATCGATGGTCATCCAGCAAACCACTTAAAAGGAATGCAAACAGTAGGTTTACCAGCTAGTGGTGGAGCGGTAGTAGAGTTCGTTGTACAAGAACCTGGGGAATACAAATTTGTTACACATCAATTTGAACACGTTGAAAAAGGCGCAGCAGGTAAAATCATTGTAACTGAATAATAATAGTCCTAATAAGCACTAGACCCCTTGAGATTAATTGGGGCCTAGTGCTTTTTTGTATGGTGGTAATTTGATGTGGTAAATCGATAGTGTAATTGTTCACAAGCTCTTGCTGTGAGGTCACAAAGTTCTTAAAATTACTCTCGCAAGCACCGACTATAGGGGCCTACGGGTATTGACTCGGTCAAAATCCAAGTAATCAACCTATTTACTTCCCAGATAGAGAAACACTAATTTCCTAATTCTACCCATAAACTAAGGCCACTACTCGTATATGTAACCCTGTTCACAATCTTGTCATTTTCCAATCGAAATGAGACAAAAATCACACTGAGGGTGTGACATATTTCACTTTGAAACGACCCAACTAAAAATACAATATAGATGAAGATAAAAGGAGGGATTCAGGTGGCAGTTAATAAAGAGGTTTTAACAAATCAAAATGATAATAACCACGAAGATCATTCTTATAGAGGAGCACTTGCTTCTTCCCTAATTTTTGTAGGTGGGGGAATTGTATTAGTTATTGCATTACTATTGGTTCTATATATGACCCGAGTATAAAAAGGAGGTAATGAAAATGAAATTTCATCGCGCTGAAGAAATTTTTCTAGTAATAGGTGTTGCTATTCTTGTTCTATCAATGGTTATTACTGGATATCAAGGTTTTGCTAAACAAATGGGGCCACCAAGTGGTATGGAAACACTTGATCCAGAAAAAGTAGATGAACATGAATTATTTAGTGAACCTGGTGTTTATGAAGTAGGAGAAAACAAGTATCAAGTTGTTATGACCTTACAAGCATTCCAATTTACACCAAATAATATTGAAATCCCTGCTGGAGCTGAAGTTGAATTTATTATGACATCAAAAGATGTTATTCATGGTTTCCAAGTTGCAGGAACAAACTTAAATGCTATGGTAATGCCTGGATATATTCAACGAATTAAACAAACATTTGATGAGCCAGGAGAATTCCTAGTATTATGTAACGAATATTGTGGTATTGGACACCAATTAATGGGAACAACGATTACTGTTAAATAGGAAAGGAGGAAGATTTACATGGCGCTTTCAGAAAAGAATTTAGGAGAAAAGGTAAATAAAGCATTAGGTGTTAATCCGCAAGATGCTAAACTAACAAAAACCTACTTGTCTCTAGCATTTATTGTATTATTTATCGGAGGAGTTTTAGGTCTAGCACAAGGTTTAAACCGTGCTGGTTTATTCAATCTACCAAGTTGGTTTGATTATTATCAAACACTTACAGCACACGGTATCTTAATGTTATTAGTATTTACAACATTATTTATGGTTGGATACTTTTATGCAGGAATTTCCCATGTACTTGGTGGATTAATACCAATTACAAGGAAATTAGGTTGGATCGCACTTGCATCCGCATTATTAGGTACAGTATTAGTTGCAGTAACAATCATTGCAGGTGATGCATCTGTAATGTACACATTCTACCCACCAATGCAAGCTTCACCTTGGTTCTACATTGGATTAGTATTTCTAGTAGTAGCAATTTGGTTATCAGCATTTGGGGTATTTATTAATGCAAGAGATTGGAAGAAGAAAAACAAAGGACAGCATCTTCCATTACTAGCATATTTTGCAGTGGGTGCATTCCTTCTAGTATTTAGTGCAAGTATTTTAGTAACAGTTGAAGTATTAACACTTATTCCGTGGGCCTTCGGATGGACCGAAACAGTTAATGTTATGGTATCAAGAACACTGTTCTGGGGATTTGGTCATACATTAGTTAACGTATGGTATTTCACAGCAGTATCAGCTTGGTATGTTGCCGTTCCAAAACTTATCGGTGGTAAAGGATTTAGTGATTCCTTAACTAGATTAGTTGTAATCTTAATGGTTGTCTTAAACATCCCAGGTGGATTCCACCACCAAATTATTGACCCAGCTATTACAGAGGGTTGGAAATTTGCTCACGTATTTATGAGTTTATCTATCGCATTCCCTTCATTAATGACAGCATTTGCGATGTTTGCAGTATTTGAAAAAGTTGGACGTAAAAACGGTGGTAAAGGTTTACTAGGTTGGTTGAAGAAATTACCATGGGGTGATGTACGCTTCTTAGCACCATTCATAGCAATGGCAGCATTCATTCCTGGTGGAGCGGGTGGTATCGCTCAAACAAACCACCATCTAAACCAAGTTGTTCATAACTCATTATGGGTAACCGGTCACTTCCACTTAACGGTTGGGGTAACCGTAGCATTAACATTCTTTGGTATTATATACTGGTTAGTTCCACATATTTCAGGTCGTACACTAACACCAAAATTGAATAAATTAGGCGTTATCCAAACAGTTTTATGGACTGTGGGTATGATCTTCATGTCTGGTGCTATGCACTGGGTAGGGTTACTTGGTTCACCAAGAAGAACTTCCTATTCAACTTACGGCGATAACGCAACAGCACTTGAGTGGGAACCATACTTGTTCTTCTTAGCAATCGGTGGAACATTACTAATGATTGCAGTAGCTATGATCACATATATTTGCTTCCATCTAATGTTCAAGGCACCAAAAGGTCATACAGAATTTCCAGTTGCTGAGACTGATGGAACAGCTAATACTCCAAAATGGACCCAACGCTGGGGTCTAGTGGTTGCAATGTTGATTGTAATCTTAGCAATGGGGTATGTAATGCCATTAACTGAAATGATATTTAATGGACCTCCAGGATCACCACCAATTAGAACCTGGTAAATTTTAAAATGGAGATAGTCTTGACTTTGTTAGGCTATCTCTTTCTATTTTTAATATCATCATTAGGATGTGAGATTAATATGAGGAAAAATAAGCATCAAACAATAGCTATTGTCCTTATAATGGTCTTTGGCTTTATTGTCTTTTATATTGGGACAGATGGATTTCAAGCATATACAGCAGAAACAGCACGAAGTCTCCAACTAGAAAAGGAAAGACCAACTTTTCCAGAAGTAACATTGGAAGATAGTAAAGAAAGAGCTTATACATTCTCTGAATTTGAAGGAAAATATGTCATGCTTACTTTTATCTATACGGCTTGTACAGATGTATGTCCGCAATTAGAAATGAATCTTAATGAGGTATACCAACAAATTCCTAAAGAGTACCTTGGCGATGACATTGTTTTCCTTAGTATAAGCTTTGATCCAGATAGAGATGATATTAGCGCTTTGCAAAAGTATAGTCACTATTTTAATGCAGATGAGGAAACGTGGCGAATGACTCGAGTTCCTGATAAACAAGAATTACAAAATTTACTAGATGCCTTTGGGGTTATTGTTATTCCGGATGGTACTGGAAACTTTACACATAACTCTGCATTCTATTTAGTTGATCCAGATGGTAAATTGGAAGAGATAATGGATTATACAAAAACCGATGAAGCGGCACTTAAGGTGAATGCGACATTAGATAAGAAAGCAGGGGAGTAAAATGAAACAAGCAATATATGGGTTAATATTTTATATCTTTCTAATACTTCCTCCAGTTATTTCGATATCTGAGTCCATCATGGTCTTACACATGCATATGCAAATGCCACTTCTTGTTATTATTGGTATGTTATTTGTACCATATTTGAGGGAAAAGTTTCCTAGTTTTTTTGCAAAATGGAATGACAATGGCGTTCCAGGAATAGTATTGTTTTTCATTATCCTTTTATATTGGATGATGATTCCAAGGGCAATGGATGATGCCATTTCAAATGTACTAGTAGAAATATTTAAGTTTATAAGCTTACCATTTTTAGCTGGCGTTCCATTACGGGATAGCTGGAAAAAACTATCTAAAAAAGGACAGAATGTAACCTTGATTTGTATTTCTATTATCTATGGCGCCGTGGCATTGCTGTACATTGCTTCTCCTGCTCAATTATGTAATAACTATCTTGTAGCAGAACAAAAGGCTCTAGGGTGGACATCATTATTTACTGCAATTGGAATCATGATTTATTATGTACAGTCTTTGTTTATTGATGAGGAGGAGTACGAGTAGATAGTAGATAGGATTCAAATTCTAGAGGTGACACTTGCTGTTATTTTAAGCAGGTGTTTTTTTGTGTTATTAGCCTTGTATGATCTTTTTTACCAAACAAAAAAAGCCAAAAAGTGTTTGTAAACAACACTTTTTGACCATTTGATTTACTAATTGCCCCATAGTATTTGCATTGCTTTTTCACTCATATTTTCTGGGGTCCAAGCAGGTTCCCAGACGAGATTAACTTTTATTACTCCCAATCCTTCTATGGACTTCAAACGATGTTCTACACCTTTCGTAATACTATCATGCATTGGACAACCAGGAGTTGTTAAAGTCATAGCAATTAGGGCATTATTTTCTTCATCTAAACTAATACCGTAAACTAGACCCAAATCAACAATATTAATTCCTAATTCAGGGTCGATAACGTCGTACAAGGCTGTTTGTATTTCATTTTCTAAATCCATTTTTACTTCCCCTCCATTAGATAAATAACACTCGAATGATTGAAATAGCGTAAAGTATTGAAGCAACAGCTAATATCCCTTGGAAGACAAATACGCCAATCCCTACTTGCAAGATAACAAATAATACTAGACCAACAATTCCAATAATAAAGAGTGTTAGGATATTAATGCTAGCCTTTTCATGGATCATTTCTTTTAATGTTGGTACCTTTTCTTTCCCAATCCGGTCCGCGTACTTATGAGTCCACCACAAAAATGGAACAATTTTATATAAATATCCAAGGATACTAAATATTACCCAACTAAAGATATATAGGAATATTAACCATCCCCAAAATATGGAGCTTTTAATATGGTAAAGACTTCCGACAAGTGCGATGAAATGGATAACGAGCCCGTTACCAATTGCGAACAAGGAAAATATGAACGGTTTGTCTAGTTTTTTCTTCATTCTTTTTTTGATAATTTCTTTAACATCTAAAACAAAGAATGTAAATCCTAAGCATAATAAAAACCATCCTATAGTTGGTAAGAAGGTTACTTGTATCCAGAATGATAGGAGCAGCATTATAAGACCAGTTATATAGGTAATAACCATGGGTTTTGCCCACTTCATGGAAAAACCATGTGATAAACTAAACATCGGAACTAATTTATAAGAAAAGCCAAAGATTAATAATGTAAACCATCCTGCTATTCCTAATGCAATATGGGAATAAAGAATAGAAGTGTGATTGATAATTCCACCATAAGCAATATTCCAAGCTAATAAAAGTCCAGCTACAATTGTTAAAAAAAGGCTAATAATGGCAACTAATACTGTGATTGTCATGAGAGACTTTTTCTGTTGCGATAGGATTGTTATTACCATTTGAATAATAAACATGACAACTCCAATAACAGCAAGCATGCCACCATAAATAGCAACACTTGGTTTAAAACTTAGTAGAGTTGAAAAAAATCCAACTCCTAATGCCGTTATTCCAAATTGGATAAAGCCAAATCTTTCATTCCAAATAGGAGTTAAGAAGGCAACGGGGACAAGTTGGTACATTGCTCCCATTGCCACCATTACGGCAAAACCAAGTAGAAGAAAGTGAGCTCCCATCCAAATATCTGGTAATCTAAATTGTCCTATTAACATGTCACTACTGTTCATAAATAAAATGATTTGAGAGCAGGAAAAAGCGAATAATGCGTATACTATGAATGAAATCGGTAGCTTGATATTTGTTGCGGACTTTGGACTAGGATTGGATATCATATTAATCACCAGTCTTTGTTATTGTAATCTTATAGCTACCATCATCCTGCGGTTCTGTTTCATGTAGATAGCCTCGGTCGTCTAATTCTTCGTATAAAAACATTGGGCGACGATCATTGATGATTGCTAACTTTTCTCCGGGATTCATTTTATCAAGGTTTTTTAGTGTTCTCATCATTGGTTGAGGTGGTTCCAATCCTCTATTATCAAGGATTTTCATTAGATAACCTCCTTTTTTGTATAAATAACTTTCCAATGCTTTTTTTCAATTTTTTCTGCTTCATATTCAAAGCCTTTACGACCCAACACTTTGTGTAAAGGAACAGGATTGAAAGGAGCATGTAAAATAAATGCCTGACCGTCCTGAAGCTGTTTAACTGCACTCATTATTTTATCGAAGGGTTCTTTCTTTAAACGAAGATCCTCCCGTACATCTACCTCAATATAATCTTGATGATCCATACTATCACCTCATTATCTATATTTACTTCTATGATAATGATTTTCAATTAGCCCAGATGTGACGTATATCACAGTAAAGTGGATTTATATGGCAAAAAAATGTCTACCATAAGATGGTAGACATTTATTATTAAAAAACGAAAACCCCGGGCTATGCCTGGGGTTCTAAAAAGCTTCTAGCATGGTATTAAAAAAACTGTGTTTTGCAAGTAAAAAGTACATAATAATGCAAAGAAAAATACAGAAGCTTGCCAGCCCTCATTTTAGTGGTTATTTTGTCGTGATAATGCATGTGTAACTCTGTAACTATCTCCAGTAAAACTTAAAATATGTGCGTGATGAATGACTCTATCAACTAATGCAGCTGTTAGCCTGGAATCGACAAAGATTCGATTCCATTGGCTAAATTCCAGATTCGATGTGATGATTAAACTTTTCTGTTCATACCAGTCGGAAATCAACTGAAATAATAACTCAGCCCCTTCTTTGCTGAATGGGATATACCCCATCTCATCAAGAATAATGAGATCTACTTTTTTGAATTTATTTCGAAATTGTTGAAGCTTACCTTCTTTCCATGCTTTTTCTAATGAATCAACTAAATCTGATACACGATAGAAACGGACTTCATACCCGTTTTGGCAGGCCTTACGACCTAACCCTGTAGCCAAAAGTGTCTTCCCAGTGCCGGGAGATCCTGTTAAAATGACATTCTCATGTTGATTTATAAAATGTAATTCACATAGTTCTTTTGCGTCTATATGTGGAGGGAAACGAACTTGTTCACTCCATTGAAATGAATCTAATGTCTTTTTGTTTAGAAAACGGGCTTTTTTGATTAAACGTTCAGCCTTTGCTTCCTCTCGTAACTGGAGTTCCATTTTAAATAGACTTTCTAGATATTGGCTTTGGTCCTCATAAGGAATCGTATTAAATATATCAGCTACATAGGCAAGCCGAAGTGTTTTACATATCCTTTTTAAATCGGTATTCACAGCACACCACTTCCTTCACAAGAAGGGGATTGGAGCGCATCATACTTTGCCCAATCTACATCATAAGGATGAGAATAGGATTCGTTTATTTCTTCTGTTTGTTTATTCATTAACTCATAAAATTGATCATTTATTTCTCCCATTTCATGATTAGCTAGTAAACTAATTAACCATTTCAATCGTTCTTTTCTTATCGTCAAATTATCAATATTAATATATTCATAGATTCGACCCGGTAGATATGGGGAATAACGTGAATAAGTTACAACCCGCGGCTTATATAACCAAGTTTTTAAAATTGATTCCCAAGGTATTTTGCGACCTTTATTCATGTAAGGACGATAATCTGTATGTAAGATTTCACCGTAAGGAGAAATTACTTTAAATTGATCCCAGTACTTTACAACGTGTAATTGACCATAATTATATCCCTTTGGTATATGTATCTTTGTATTATCAATTACTATTTCTCCATACTTGTTTGATTGCGCTGTCTCTTCTTTGAAAATAGGATAATCTTCATCGGGTAAGGCTAAAAGATACTGATGTTCCTCCTCTAATAATTCCTGAATAGAAACATGTTTTTCGTAATGAATACGCTCACGGTCCTTTGTTAAATGTTCCTCAAGTATTTCAGTCAAATGTTCGAGATCATTTATTACAGGTGCAGGTGTTACAAAGTTGTACCGAATATAACCCACTTTATTTTCAACATTTCCTTTCTCGTGACCACTACGTGGGTTACATGCCTGTGGTTCAAAACCATAATGACTTGCAAATTGAAGGAACTCATTTGTAAACGTTGCCTCTTGATCTCGCCCCCTTGGACGAATAACAGCTGCCTTTAAATTATCAATCCGAATTTTCTTAGGTATTCCACCCAGTTGATTAAACATCGCTTTAAGTCCATATAAAAAGCATTCTTGATTTTCACCTGGTAACGGCATACAGTAGGCTGTATTACTATATGGAAGTGTCATAAGAAGACAATGAATATCAATAAACTTCCCATCCTTCACTGCCTCAGTAAGTCCAAAATCAACTTGTGCTTCAGCGGGCGGATGGTCTAAGCGTTCCGAATTCTTATCCCTCTCTTCCTCTATGCGATCTTTACCATTACGCCAATCCGCGATGAAATAACACAGGGTTCGATAAGACCCAGTGAATCCCATTTCTCCAAGGTCATTAAAAATCCCTTTATTAGTTCTTCTAAGTTTTCTTTTTAGCTTTTCATCTTCTATAAGCCAGTCAGAAACTATCTCCCCCCATTTTTCTTCATACATCATTCCACTTTTCTTTTTAATCTTTTCTTCGGGAACATGATCTTCATCTGCATACTTCTTAGCGGTTCTCCAGTTGATACCCAACGTTTTAGATATTTCATTTATTGATAGTGATTTTCTATTTCGTAAAGTTTTGATACAATTAACTTCAGACATTGCTAGCATTCCTTTCAACCTCCACTGCTTTTGCTTAGACACATTAACAGTAGAGAAAGATTGGAGGGCTGGCAAGTCTTTTTTTTATAAAAATAAAAGTGCAATGTTATGTACTTTTACCTTTCATAACTCTGCACTTTTATTTTGCCATACACAAAAACTCTTCCAAGGTGCTAAAATATATTTGGTTCGCCAACCAATATATGAGCATTTGGAGGAGTTTTCATGTCAAAAGACACTAACAGTTTAGCACATACAAGATGGAATTGTAAGTATCACATCGTATTTGCACCAAAGTATAGAAGACAGATTATTTATGGGAAAATAAAAAAAGATATAGGAGAAATCCTAAGAATTCTTTGTGAGAGAAAAGGCGTTGAAATAATTGAGGCAACAGCTTGTAAGGATCATATACATATGCTAGTAAGTATCCCGCCTAAATTAAGTGTGTCAGCTTTTGTAGGATATTTAAAAGGGAAAAGTAGCTTAATGATATTTGATCGACATGCAAACTTAAAATATAAGTATGGGAATAGAAAATTTTGGTGTACAGGATATTATGTAGATACAGTTGGCAGAAATAAGAAAGTAATTGAAGCCTATATTCGAAATCAAATTCAAGATGATATAGTCGCAGAACAGTTAACGATGATGGAATATATTGATCCCTTTACAGGAGAAGAGGTGAAGAAAAAGAAACGAAGATAGGAGTGTGGAAGGCCTTTGAGGTCTGGCCAGTAGAAGTAGTACAAATGGCGAACCATTCAGTAGCCCTTTAGGGTCTGGTCAGTAACAAAGGCTTTCAGCCGCAGAGAAAACCACCCGTTCACACGGGTGGTTTTTATTCGACATTTTTTGTTAAAATTCGGGAAGTGACAGGCACCTCAATACAGGAACCTCAATACGGGCTCGTTTAGTTTATATTACATATCTCAAGTGGGCAATTTTCACATCCAATTTCGTCTTTTAGGTATTCAAGGTCTTTAATGAAGATTTTTCCGGATTTTTCAATTGAAATTACATTTAATCTTCGTAGTTCAACAAGCATTCGGTTTACACTTTCTCTTGATGCTGCACAGAAGTTTGCTAACTCCTGATTTGTAAGAGTTACGTTAATTAATGTACCGGTATCACCTTCAAGGCCATAACTATTTGCTAAACGGATTAAGGTGGAGTATAGTGCACCTTTTTTTCCATTTAATAATAGGTCTCTTATTTTAGATTGAAACTTTCGCAGCTGTGTACTGGTCCATTTCATATACTCAAATGTAAGATTGCCATTAGATACTAACACTTCTTCAAGTTGCTCTTTGTTGACGACGAGTACTTCACCAGATATAAGTACCTTCCCACTTAATAAATACACAGCGTTATCGCTAAATAGCGACAATTCGCCAACGATGTCATCATGATTACATATTCTTAATATTAATTCCTTACCATCAGCAGTTAACTTAGACACTTGAACAAGCCCTGACTTTACGATATATATTTCGTTTGCCTCTAAACCCTCATGGAATAGATAGGCTCCTTTATAAATCTTTCTAGTTGTGCTGATAGAATTTAATAAATCTCTTAATTCATGTGAAATAGGTAAGTTTGTATTGTTTCTAGATCCTAACATTAAACCGGCTAGCATAACAACATCTCCTTTAACAAGGGTGATAAACTCTACCTTTAGTTTACCATTGAACAAGTGATAACTATCATATGACTCGTTACGATATTGTGAAACTTTACACACTTGAATTAATAATTTATTACCAAATTATTCTTGTATGAATTCGGAATTATGCTAATATTTATTTTAGGTAATAAAAGAAGGTCGTTTTCATATTTTTGTTGTTTTTACCATTCTCTGTTGATGGAAACTGTGCGGTAACTAATATCAACTTTCCTCACTCTAATTAGAAGAGAGTGGGTAAAGTGCTATGCTACCGCTCCGGCAGAATACTCCGCTTTCCACGGCCTCAGCCTCTTCTCGGAAAGAGCACCGCTGCGGGGTCTTCGGACACGTGCTATTCCCGTAGGACAAATATTTTCGGTGGGGCGAGTAATCGCAGTCCCAAGGAAGGCTTCGGTAGCAAGACATCGCACGAAGAAAATCGGTTTTTATTTTCGAGGAGTCTCCGTATTCTGCCTACGCTAGTATTGGCTTTCAAATTAAAAATTGTTTTATCACATATTTTCATTTAAAATCACTTTTAATCAAATTAGAGCTATATCAGCTCCGGAAATACCGGAGACTCCTTGAAAAAGAAAAGCACTTTTTCTGCGTGCGATGTTTCACTAAGAAGCTTTCCTTGTCCTATGGGAGGATAGGCATTGGTGAGACCCCGCAGTGCGTAAGCGCGAGGAGGCTCACCAGCCGCCCATGGAATGCGGAGTGTATTTCCGGAGCGGGTACGATGCTCAACCAAAAATTATTAGTTTCTTTACCGCATACTTTATACAAATTGTGTAAATAACAATAATTTACTTGAAAATTACCTAATAGAATCAGGGTGATTAAATGCAAACCAATATATACTTTGTCAGACATGCACATTCAACCTATACTCCAGATGAATTAGGTAGACCACTTTCTAAAAAAGGGATGAAAGATGCTATTAGAGTAGCTGAGTTACTTCAAAATAAATATATTGATGTTGTTTATGCTAGTCCGTACAAACGAGCAGTTCAAACTGTCCTTGGAGTTGCGGAGAATATTGGGGCAAGTATTATTCTGGAGGATGGCTTTAAAGAACGTAGACTTGCTGAGGGTCCTGTTGATGATTTTACGCAAGCAATGGGGAAAGTGTGGCAGGATTATGATTTCCATTATAAAGGCGGAGAATCCAATCACATGGCACAGGAAAGAGGTATGAAATCCTTATTAAAGGTCCTCAAACAACATGAAGGAAAGAATATAGTAATTGGAACCCATGGAAATATTATGGTATTAATGATGAATTACTTTGATCCTTCTTATGGATTCGTGTTTTGGCAGACTCTAGAAATGCCAGATATTTTTATGCTTTCTTTTGATGAAGATAGATTAATAGATGTAAAAAGAATTTGGGAATAGTGGAGGGGATGGTTTGAAGCGAATAACAGTTATTGGATCTGGTGGTTCTGGAAAATCAACTATGGCCAAGAGGTTAGGGTCTATTCTTAACATTGATGTGTATCATCTTGATGCATTATTTTGGAAACCAGGATGGGTTGGCACAAGTAAAGAAGAACAAAGAAAAGTGCAACAAAAACTAGTTAAACAAAATGAGTGGATTTTTGATGGCAACTATGGTGGCACAATGGATATTAGGTTGAACAATGCAGATACCATTATTTTCTTAAATATCTCAAGAATTATTTGTCTCATTCGAATCATAAAGAGGCGTATAATATATCGAAATAAAACTCGACCTGATATGGCCCAGGGGTGTGAAGAGCGACTCGATAAAGAATTTGTCAAATGGGTGTGGAATTATCCTAAGGACAAAAAGCCAGAAATACTTAAAAGGTTGGAAAAAGAAAAAGAAGAGAAGGAAATTATTATACTATCTTCACCGAAGGAAGTGGAGAAGTTTTTAGTCCAATTGGAGGAAAGTATAGATGGAAATTAGACAATACCAACCTACAGATGAACAAGGTTGGCTACGTTGCAGGGTGCTTGCATTTTTAGATACTGCTTATTTTGATAATGTCCTACAGGAAAAAGAACATTATGAAAATCCTTCGATTGAGTTAGTTGCTGTGGAAAATGAAGAGATTGTAGGGTTACTGGATATTGAGTATGAAGTAACTGATGGAGTTGTGTGTTCAAGAGGAACTGGACTGGGAGGGATGATTTGGCATATTGCCGTTCATCCGGATTATCGTCGTAATGGAATTGCATCACAGCTATTAAAAAAAGCAGAAGAAATTGCTATAGATAAAAAATTGAATCGTTTGGAAGCATGGACGAGAGACGATAAATGGGTTAATACATGGTATGAAAGAAGCGGTTTTCAAATGGTGGATTCCTATCTTCATGTTTATATAGAAGGTAACAAGGAATTGGCTGGTTATATCAAAAGCGAATACCCAATGCTATTTCCACTCCAAACATTTGCACATTATGTTGGTGAGGACAAAGATGAAATGAAGCAAAGCTTTAAACGTGTACATGAATGTATTTGTTTCGAGAAGTCATTAATCTAATTGAATAATAAACTGGTGAGGGCTATTTATCGCTAAAAGATATATATAGAATTTAGGAGGAAAATACATGAACTTTATAAAACGGGTGGGGACGACTTATTTACCAGTAAAAAATCCGGAGCTTTCTTCAAAATGGTTCCAAACTATTCTTGGAGCGAGTATTAACTATCTTGATGAACAAAAAGCTATCTTAGATTTTGCTAATCAAAGTTTTTTCCTTGTGAAAGCATCACCAGGTGAGCAATCTGGATTTCTGGATAGCAGTGGAAATGAACACTTCTCACTGACATTTGAGGTTGATGGATTAGGACAATTGAGAGAATTTCATACATATCTAAAACGTAATTCAGTAAAGATAGGTGAAATAGAGGACAGGGGACATCCAGGAAATAATTTTGTTTTTTATGATTTAGATGGAAATAAATTTGATGTTTGGAGTGAATTAAGTAAAAGCTTTAGGTAAACCCATTTGAAATAAAAAAGACCTTCATCACCCGAAGGTCTACTCAATTCATCAATAATTTATCCAAATCCAATATTTCAATTTTCTTTTGTAGCTTTTGTTTAATTAATCCTTTTTCCTCGAGTTCAGCCAATTTACGACTAATTGTTTCAGGAGTAGTTCCTAAATAAGATGCCAGATCCTTTTTACTCATAGGTAATATTATTTCATTTGAATTAGAATCTGGATCCACACTTTCTGCAAGAAAAAGTGCAATGCGAGTTTCTACTGTTTCTGTTGAAAATCTTGTAGTTTGTTTTTCAGATTGTTCCAGTCGATTAGAGAATTCCGTAAGTAGTTTTAAAGCAATTGTTGGGTATTTAGTAAGCAAAGTTTGAAGTTTTTCTCTAGTAATAATACAAATACTTGTATTCACCATTGTTTCTGCATAAGATTCATGTTGAGACTTTTTAAATAAAGCTAATTCCCCAGTATAATCACCAGGATTTAATATACGGACTATCTGTTCTTTACCTGATTCAGATAATCGATAAATCCTGATTCTCCCCTTATTTACGATATAAAGAGAATCAGACTCATCTCCAGCATGATAAATATGTTCGCCTTTTTCATATGAAATTGATCTTGTCATGGACATAATTTCATCCAAATGCTTTGGTTCTAAATGATTGAAAATAGGGACTTGTGAAACGCAAGATAGTATACCACTATGGTGGATACAGGATGTTTGGTTATCCTTCTTCAATATTATCCTCTCCTTATACTGCTCTATATAAGTATAGCAAACTAAATGGATATAGTAGCCTAGAATGGAACTACTCCCGGTTATTTAATTACCATGATAGGTGATTTCAAGTTAAATAAGTCATATCCTCTGCATTTTGAGTTAATCTATAATAGAATATGAGTATAACAATGAAAAAATATGAGTGGGGTGTACCAATGAGTTTTCAGATAACGGATGAGGCAGCAAAATGGTATATAGATGAGATGGGATTAGTAGAAGGAGACTATGTCCAGTTTTTCCTGAAAATATATGGAGGGATCCAAACGGATCATCCTAACTACTTTCTAGGTCTTTCAGTAGGGCAAGATGGTGAGATAGGTGAAAAATTAGTCATCGATGGAATAACATTTTATTTTACTGAGAAAGATGTTTGGTTCTTAAATGAATATGATATGAAAGTTGTTATGGGAAAAGATGAGGTAGAGTATCAATTTACTGAGAAATAGTAGAGAAATAAGAAAGTTTATCATGGACATAATAATTCCTGAAAAGTATTTTTTAGGAGGATGAATGATGTCTGAAGAAAACAAAAATAGGAACCGGGATACTGGTAAGCAGAAGAACCATGGAATAAAATACAATACCGAACCAAAAAGAAATGGGAAACATGACGAAGAATTTGCAAGTGACAGTGAATTTTTAAATATAAATGGTAAAAGGAACAAACGAAATAGAGATAATAGTTAATCGGATGGAGCTTGTTTAATGTCTAAGCAAGCTCCATTATACATAGAAGAGTTATGGATTGTGTGATTATTCACATGAAGATATAATAGGGAAAGAGGAAACGGTAAAGGAGAATACAGCATGAAAATTGGTATTGATAAAATAGGATTTTACACACCGCATATTTTTGTAGATATGGAAAAATTAGCAGTTGCAAGAAATGTAGAACCTGCGAAGTTTACAATAGGAATCGGTCAGAGTCAAATGTCTGTTGCACCTGCTACACAGGACTCAGTAACTTTAGCAGCAAATGCAGCATTAGAAATAATTAATGATGAAGACCGAGAAAAAATCGATTTTGTTATATTTGGTTCAGAATCAGGAATTGATCATTCCAAATCTGGTGCGGTTTATGTCCATCATCTTCTTGGTTTAAATCCAAATGCCCGTGCAGTTGAATTGAAACAAGCTTGTTATGCGGCAACTGCAGGAATACAAATGGCAAAAGGTCATGTCGCTTTAAACCCAGAAAGTAAAGTATTAGTTTTAGGCACAGATATTGCTCGTTATGGTTTGAATACATCTGGTGAATCTACACAAGGTGCTGGTGCAGTGGCCATGATTATAAGTGCAAATCCTCGAATTATGGAGCTAGATAATCAAAATGTTTATTTAACAAATGATATTATGGATTTCTGGCGACCAATATATTCGGACAAGGCTTTTGTTGATGGAAAGTTTTCCAATGAGCAGTATATTTTATTCTTTAATAAAGTATGGGAAGCTTATAAGGATAAATCTGGCCTAGAATTAAAAGATATGGAAGCAATTTGTTATCATCTTCCTTATACGAAGATGGGATTAAAAGCACTGCGTACGGTTCTTGATGATGCACCTGAAGAGGTGAAGGAGCGGTTATTGGAAAATTATCAAATAAGCACAATTTATAACCGTAATGTTGGAAATATATATACTGGTTCATTGTATTTGAGTTTGTTATCCTTGCTTGAAAACAAAGAATTGAAAGATAGTTCTAGAATTGGGATGTTTAGCTACGGTTCAGGTGCAGTCGGGGAGTTCTTCACTGGAATTCTTCAACCAAATTATCGTCAACATTTAAATTTGGAGGGACACCAACAGTTATTTAATTCTCGACAAGAAGTTTCCGTTGAAGAATATGAAAGAATTTTTGAAGAAACTTTACCTGCAGATGGCTCCGATATAGAATTTGATATCTCTAGGGATCCAGCAACAATCGTATTAAGTGGATCATTAGAGAATAAACGCCAATATGTGAATAAGAATCGATAATATACAACTAGATTGATACACAATTGTTTAATCATGGAAAAAATCCGAACTATAATACCAAATTCTACTAATAGAATTCGTATTAGTTCGGATTTTTATTTTAGTTGGGTCTAGTAAGCTATGTGCTTTGTTATTAGAAAAATGTAAATGGACAGTTGATGGAAACTATGCGGTAACTTAACTTAGGATTATGAGTTGAGCATCTAACTCCGCTCCGGAAATACACTCCGCTTTCCGCGGGCGGCTGGTGAGCCTCCTCGTGCTACGCACTGAGGGGTCTCACCTATGCCTATCCTCCCGCAGGAGTCTCCGTGTATTTCCTACGCTGGTAGTGAATTAGAATTATTGTACGTAATTACTGAAAAAATGCGTTACAAACAATCCATAAAGCGGAAACTCTAACTAGCGCAGGCAGAATACGTAGACTCCTACGGGAATAGCACGTGTCCGAAGACCCCGCAGCGGCGTTTTTTCCGCGAGGAGGCTGAGGCCGTGCCCGTGGAAAGCGGAGTATTCTGCCGGAGCGGTAGCATAGCAGTATACCCACTCCACTCAATAAATTTGAGGGGGTAATTTACAGTACTTACCGCACAGTTTATACAAAGTACATACTAAATTCGATTACTTGAAGAGGAAATATTCTACTGTAACCTTCGTCTTTAGGAAGGTACATATTAGGAATCTCCGGTCCTTAAAGAAAATTGGACGACAATACTTATAAAAAATAACTAAACAAAGTTAGGATGATTTTTAATGAAAATTAAACTAGAAATCATTTATAAAACGCCAAAAGGAACAGAAGGAACATTTTCTTCAGATGAAATGAATCCAGAGAAAGCATTGTTACTTGCAGAAGATTTGGAGAGAACGGGACGAATTAAAAGCATGACTTTCTATGATAATCATGACACTACCTGGATGTTAAAAGAGCTGAGGAAATATGTAAATAGTGTAGAGGATGAGCCGCATAATATAGTAGTTTTTTTTGATGGTGGTTTTGATGTTGAAACGAAGAATTCGGGGCTTGGATGTGTGATTTATTATGAACAAGGTGGTAAACAATTTCGTATCCGAAAAAATGCCCTTGTTGAGGAATTAAATACAAACGGGGAGGCAGAATATGCAGCCATGCATCTAGCAGTAACAGAGCTGGAATTTATGGGAGTGCATCACATTCCGGTTATATTTACTGGGGATTCCCAAGGTGTCATCAATCAAATGAATGATGAATGGCCTTGCTATGAAGAAGAATTACTTCGTTGGATAAGTCGAATTGAAAAAAAGATAGATGGATTAGGAATTACACCAGAATATAAATCAATACCAAGGAAAAAGAATCGGGAAGCAGATCACCTTGCAACCCAAGCCCTAAATGGAGTAGACGTATTTAGTAATAGTGAGGTAGGTTAGGGATAAAATGGAAGTACCGTATACTGACCTAAAAGAGCACAGAAAAACAGGATTCACCATTATTTATTTGTTAGATTGAATATAGGAAAGGGAGGGGTGGAATTGGAGAAACTTCAACGTATGATTGATAGCATTGATTACATTGAATCAAATCTAGGTGGGGAACTCAATATCGAGGATATTTCAAAGGCAGCGTATATGTCTAAATTTCATTTTCAGAGAATGTTTAGCATGTTAACTGGTTATACGGTTAGTGAATAAATACGTAATCGTCGTATCACCAAAGCTGCTCAAGAATTAGTAAATACGAATCAAAAAGTTATAGATATCGCCTTAAAGTATGGTTACGAAAGTCCGGAATCATTTACAAAGGCTTTTCGAAGTATTCATGGTGTTACCCCAACTACAGCAAAGAAAAACAGCCAAGTCTTAAAAGTCTATCCTAAGCTTTCTTTCCAAATTCAAATAAAGGGTGATGTGGAAATGGATTACAAGATTGTTGAAAAAGGAGCATTTTCAGTAGTTGGGAAAAGTATTCGAACAACAACAGTTGGAGGAGAAAACAATCGAAAAATTGCCTCGTTCTGGAATGAAGTAAACTCAAATGGATTTGCGGATGAATTAGCGAAAAATTGTGGGCCTCTTGGTTTGCTTGGGATTTGTATGGAATATGATAAAAACCTAGAGAAACTATCTTATTTAATTGCTGCAGAAAAGAATATTGAATCTGTACCACCAGATTGGGAAGAAAAGATAATTCCAGCAGAAACTTGGGCTGTTTTCCCTGTAAGAGGAGCTATGCCAGATGCAATGCCTGGAGTATGGCAACGGATTTTTTCCGAATGGTTCCCTGCTACTGGATATGAACATGCAGGGGGACCGGAAATGGAAGTGTATCTTAGTAATGATGACCCCTCTTCTGAGAATTATTACAGTGAAATCTGGATCCCTATTAAGAAATAGGTATTGAAAAAGCACACGGATCGTGTGCTTTTTGCGTACGGTTGCCTAATTTATAATAATTGAAGAAGGGCATGGCAAAGTCTATCTTGTTAACTAAGTGCTTCTTGAAGAAAGATACATGGATTATTGGTTGTGCAAATGGTTAAGGAATGCATTGCTCTTGTACATGCAGTATAGAATAATGTTCGGTCTGATTCTTGATTGTAATGGTCACTCGAAGCATCCGGAATAATTACTGCGTCAAATTCAATTCCTTTAGCTAAATACACTGGTAATATAACAATACCTTTTTCAAATGAATACGTATCTTCATTGATTTGTTTAACTGGAACATGATTCTTCAATAGCTCGTATATAAGATTGCTTTCTTCTAACGTTTTACAGATTAATGCAATTGTCTCCAATTCTTTATCTTGTAAATTCTTAAGCGTTTCAAGTAATTCTTCTGTTAACCTTGATTGTTCGTTAAGCATAACGATATGAGGAGGATTTCCTTCACGTTCAAAAGCCTCAATCATTTCCCCGCCAGGTGCAAACTTTTTAGTAAACTCAACAATCTGTTTTGTGGACCGATAGCTTTTGGTAAGTGTAATTCTTTCGTGATTTCCTTCTATATATTCAGGTACCAACGGATTATCATTTGAGGCATAGGTGTAAATTGCCTGGTTAACATCACCTAAGAGCGTCATTCGCGTATAAGGAAAAATTTCCTTAATATATGCAAATTGAAATGCGGTATAATCTTGAGCCTCGTCAATGAATAGATGGCGAACACCACGATTTTCTTTATCACCGATTAATTTTCCCCTAAAATATCGGTAGGCAGTAGCGTCTTCCCAAGTAAGAAAACGATTAGAAATATTTTCGAGTGATATATCAGAAATTGATTGCCAATTATCAATTTCTGAATC
Source organism: Paucisalibacillus globulus DSM 18846 (assembly GCF_000482485.1). Taxonomy (GTDB): domain Bacteria; phylum Bacillota; class Bacilli; order Bacillales; family Amphibacillaceae; genus Ornithinibacillus; species Ornithinibacillus globulus. The sequence goes on from NZ_AXVK01000001.1 coordinate 250,101, forward strand.
CTGTCTTTCGAAAAGTTGCTTATACGTTGCTAGACTATTAACAAATGCATATCTTTTTACTTGCTTGCGTACAGGGGCAAATTGTTTCTTTACGACAACAGCACGTAGAATTTCTTCCTCTAAGCTAATATCATCTTCGTCAACCCGCTGATTTTCGTAATAAGCCTGTAAATATGCTTCCTTATCTAACAGCTCAACTTGTTCCATGACCCAGTCTTTACTTTTTTCGTTCTTTTGGTGGATTCGCAACTCATTTAAAATCCATTTTGCTACAAATTCCATTCGATTTGGAATCGATACAATTTCATCAAGAGAATAAAAGTAATCGGAAATTTGTTCTTTGGATATTAGTATTCTGTTTTGGAATGTAATATTTCTAAATTGAATTCCTCTGATTAACAAAGTAGAAATATAATCTTCTAGTACAGCTTTAAATTCAATACTAGACTTTAGCTTCATATTTTGTTCTCGCGAAGCCAACTTTTCCTTATCTTTACAGGTTAACATATACTCCATTTGTTCAAAAGGAGATTCGATTGTAATATTCTTCTCGATGCCCTCCCGTAAAAAGTTTAAGAAGGTTGTTTGGCTAATATTTGTTTCACCGAGTTCAGGGAGTACGTTGGCAATATAGCTTGAAAACAATGGGTTTGGTGAAAATAACATTAGGTTCTCTGAATTTAAGCTACCCCTGAAGCGATACAATAAGTAGGCAATACGTTGTAGTACTGCAGATGTTTTCCCACTACCAGCGACTCCTTGAACAACGAGTAGTTTGCTATGTTCGTTACGAATAATTTTATTCTGCTCTTTTTGTATAGTAGAAACAATACTTTTCATTGTTGTACTGGCATTATTTCCTAGGGCTGCTTGGAGTAAACCGTCTACGATTGTGACTCCCGTATCAAACATGCCTTTAATTTTGCTCTGTCTGATAATAAATTGTCTTTTAAGAGAAATATTACCTTCAATAATGCCGATAGACGTATCATAAGAAGCTTCACCGGGTGGGAAATCATAATAAAGGCTAGAAATTGGTGCTCGCCAATCATAAATAAGAAAATCCTCTTCATTTTGATCCATCAGTGAGGCAAGTCCGATATAAATTTGCTCTTTTTCATTTCCGGGCATTTCCGTAAAATCAATTCTTCCAAAATAAGGTGAATCCTTAAGACGATGTAATATTTTTAACTTTTTTCCAATTTCGCTGTGAGATCTCTCTCGTTCAGCAAGTAACTCTGCTTGTTGTTTTAGACTAGCCTGTGTTTCAATGACATCATCGGGCTCATCTAAGTTTACTGTAACATCCTCCCAGAAGTTTTTACGGAGATCGACAATACTATCCTTAAGACTGCCTGCTTTTGAAGTTAGTTTTTCTTCTTTGATGTTGATTTCCTGTACGACTTCATCAACACGTTTCTGTTCATTTTGTATATTTTCGTCGTTACTCACTAAATCAACCCCAATCTAATTTTACTTTTTTGTTGACTCCTTCTATAGGGAATGATATAATAAAATTGGATAATTATATCAAATGCAACAAAAATGACAATTACTTTATTATTTTACCATATCTAGTATGAACTGACAACGCTTAATTTAAGTGTTTTTTTTATGCTTTTATTTCTAATTCCCCAAGTTGAACATTTGCATTTTCTGCATAGCTTCCAACCGGAAAAATAAATGTCCATGGCATACTAGCTTTGGATTCAATTGTAAGGTTTGGTAAGGTGAATATATTTTCAGCCAAAACATTATTATTATGTTTGTAGCATAGCTTTTTTTTATTGAAAAATATTTTTTCAGTTGTTGTATTATGGACAATCACCATAATAAGTAATTCGTTTTTATAATTCCGATCCATTCGTAAGGTGGTAAATTGGATTGGCTCTTCAGTTAATATTACTTCATAAAATGCTTCCTCAACTAAATATCGGTCTTTATCTGATATCTGTTTTTCCCAGGCTGGTTCATAGATAAGTTTTTGCATGGTTAGATCCCCTTAGTAATGATTGTAATAAGAAATTAATTATATCGTATATTTAAGTGAAACGAACATAATAATCACTTTCTTTGTTGGTAGCCAAATAAATTCTAAGTCAACAAAGTTGTAATTTACTACAATAAAAGACAAACTACATGTTAGTAAGATAAAATTATTGGAGGGAATAACTATGGAAATGAATGTAAAATGGGATGGGAAAATGGCATTTACCGGGTTTGCTCCATCTGGTCATGAACTAAAAATGGATGCAGCAGAAACGGTCGGTGGGGAGAATACGGGTGCAAGACCAACAGAGTTATTATTAAGTGCTGTCGCAGGTTGTACAGGAATTGACATTATATCCATATTAACTAAAATGCGGCTTAATCCTACCTCGTTCCAAATGGATATAAGCGGTGATCGAGCAGATGAACATCCTAAAAAGTTTACTAAGGTGAATATCCATTACGCTCTTCAAGGAGATTTACCAGAAGATAAAGTAGTGCGCGCAATTGAATTATCGATGGATAAATATTGTTCAGTGTCGCATTCTTTAAGTGCTGAGATTACAGCAAGTTATTCAATTAATGGTGTTGATGGAGAGAAAAGCATATAAGCTTTTCTCTTTTTTGGTTATGGTAATGAACCAAAAGGGATTTTAAAAAACATTAATAATATAATGGACCAAATAATTGCAAATACCCAAGCAATAATTGGACTTCTGTAATGGATCCACAGAGTTGAAAACATGACAATATTAAATGCAAAGGACCAAGTCATGGTCCAGCCATTTTCATGTGTGATTTCTTTTAAATAATGTAGATTAATAAATTCCCCTATCCAATAGAGAGCCACCCAAAATAACACCCAAAGAATTTTTTTACTAGTTTTCTTAGGAAAATGTCCAAGATAAATTAGTATTGTAGTAGGGTATATGATAAGCATAGTCATAAGATTAATGATGGTATGATTAGTTAACATGTCCATTGCAAAGATTGTTTCTTGGTATCTCCATAAAGGATATTTAGAGGTTAGCATATTAGCGAATAAATCACAAAGAATAAAAAATAATATCGTCGGGTAATATTTTTTCCAATCCCGCCATTTCCCCCATTTTACTCCAGCTAATAAAAACACTAAGTTATAAATTAAATGCATAGTAATCGCTCCAAACTTAGTCTCAACAATCCTTATCAAGTAACAGTAATTTTCTTATGAAAAGAAAGTTCAGTATAATTAGCAAATATATAAATGGATATATGATTGCAGAATACCATAGCTTCCAATTTTCATAATAAAGAGTTCCATTTCGAATACATAAATACTCATATCCAATTGAAAATATTGTCCAGGCCAATATATACATTGTTTTTAAGATGATTTCTCTTTCAATGGGTAAATAATTTATAAATAGGATCGTAAGTGGTGGATAAATCATGAAAATATAGATGAATGTTTCGTAGTCAACGCCCTTATCAAAGTACCCGTATAACTCATAGTTAAATTCTAATACGATATCGACAATTAGTTGCAATACCGTTGAGAATAATATGGTTAAATACATTTCTACATAGCTAATATTTTTATGTATCATGTAAGCAATCACTATAAAAATAAATGCCGAAAGTAAAGCAAAGACCATGAAATCGCACCCCATAATAAGTTATCGTTATTATTCTTATTGGTAGTTATTTTATACCTATCAGGTGTAGAATAAGAATGATTCATAGGGAAATTCGAGGGCTATTGTCGAGGGGAGAAACAGCCTATAATCAAGTATTCGTATTGACTTTTTTGAAAATTACTGTATAATGAATGACAATCAGTCATTTTGGTGGAGGAAGCAAAATGGATAATAAGAAAGAACGAATCATACATGCAGCAATGGATGTTTTTACGGAAAAAGGACTAGAAAAAACAAAAGTATCTGATATCGTAAAGAAGGCTGGGATTGCACAAGGTACTTTTTATATTTATTTTTCTTCTAAATTATCTGTAGTTCCTTCTATTGCGGAGATTATGGTAGAAAAGACGTTAAATGAAATTATTAAAAAGGTAAATAAAAATGATCCTTTTTCAGATCAAATGAAGGATGTCATTGATGTAGTGTTTTCAGTAACAAAAGAATACCGTCAAATCTTTGCTTTGGTATATGCTGGATTAGGATCAACGGACTACTTACAAGAATGGGAGGCTCTTTATTCCCAATATTATACTTGGATGAGTAGATTTTTGAACCGTGCAAAGGATGCTGGGACATTACGTGAAAACCTAGATCCTGATCAAACTGCTGTACTTTTGATTGATTTAATTGAATCAGCAGCTGAGCAGACTTTTCTATACTCTCATGGAGATAAAGATATGGAAGCAATCAAGAAGAAAGAAGTCTGGGAGTTCTCCATGTATGGTTTAGGGGTAAAGTTAAATCATAAAGAAGATTAATGCCTAGCTCACCTAAAGATGCCAATCGTGTTTAATAAAAAGAATATTTCCCTTAATAATGAAAGGGAATTTTCTTTTAGGTAAAAAATGACTGAATGTCAGTCACGGAGAAGATGGAGAGTGTTAGTATGAATAAATCATGGATATATGTAGTGTTAACGAGTTTAGCTGAACTAGTTTGGATTTACGGGTTCAACACGGCATCTACCTGGTGGCATTGGGCGTTAATTGTTTCGTTTATTTTACTAGATTTACACTTTCTAGCAAAAGCCTGTGAAGGTCTTCCTACAGGTACGGTGTATGCGATTTTTGCTGGGTTTGGAACAGTTGGAACTTTTTTAATGGATATCTTTATTTTTCATGAGCATATCAGTGTATCAAAGATTTTCTTTATTCTCTTGATTGTTGCTGGAGTTGTTGGATTAAAACTATCTGACGATAAAAAAGAATCGAAAGGAGTGTTGGAATAATGGGGTGGTTTTATGTAGTTTTAGCCGCTGTTAATGAGCTGATTGGAGTATGGGGCTTGAACCGCTTTAGCGAGAAAAGGAATATAGCCAATGCATCTCTTTATGTTGGTGGACTAGGTCTATCTTTTGCTTTTATCTATGCTTCATTTGATTACCTTCCAACTAGTATTGCTTATGCTACTTGGACCGGAGTTGGTACAGGTGGGGTGGTACTCATGAATATGCTCTTCTTTGGAGAATCTAAGAACGTATTTAGATTGGTAAGCTTATTAGCGATTATTGTTGGAGTAACCGGATTAAAGGTTGTATAACATAAAAGATGCCTGAATTGTCCCTTGTTCTATGTGAACTAGCGGCGATACATGCATCTTTTTTTTGCTCTTTTTGCTCTTTTTGCGCAGTTTGTTGCTATTATTGTATAGACTGTGCGGTAATTTTTGTGTATAGCTGGAGTTGGTGAACTGCTATCACCCCGCTCCGGCAGAATACTCCGCTTTCCGCGGGCACGGCCTCAGCCTCCTCGTGGAAAGACCACCACTGCGGGGTCTTCGGACACGTGCTGTTCCCGCAGGAGTCTCCGTATTCTGCCTACGCTGGTTTTAGTTTTCAAAATATATATTTCTTTATTACATGTTTCTAGTGTTATGTGCTGGCAGTCTAATCTAATTGAATCTACATTAGCGGGGGAAATACACGTAGACTCCTGTGGGAGGACAGGCCTAGGTGAGACCCCGCAGCGACGAAGGAGCGAGGAGGCTCTCCAGCCGCCCACGGAAAGCGAAGTGTATTTCCCCCGCGGGTGCGTTGCTAAAGCAAAAATAGTTAGTTACCGCACAGTTTCTATCTACTATTTGTTAAATTCAGTATCCGCAAGAACAATTTCTCAGAAAATAGCCTTTTTATATTTGCTGGGAATGAGGTTTTATTGTTGAATTAGAATTAGGTATGGGAGAGTAATTTCAAAAAGGTAGTATAATTTAACATTACATATTCGTTAGTATAAATAGATAGTCTTAAAGGAGGGAAATAATACATGAATTCATTACAGGAAAAAACATTATTATTTACAGAGAAATCAAGGGAATTAAGAGAAGAGTTTAGTGAATTAATTCTTCTTTATCGTGAGGATTTATGGAAATATTGCCGTTATTTGACCGGTTCTCCATGGGATGGGGAAGATTTGTTTCAGGAAACATTGATTAAGGCGTTTGGTGGTTTTTATCAAGTTTGGCAACCAGAAAATCCAAAGTCTTATTTATACCGAGTTGCTACCAATACATGGATTGATCATTGTCGAAGGGAGAAGCGTATAGTTGGATCCCTGGAGGAGTTAGAGGAACAAGGTGAGGATTTTTCCGATAATCTAAACATAGAAGAGGCTCTAGAGTATCTGGTTGCATTGTTCACACCAAGACAAGTTTCCGTATTTTTATTGGTGAAGGTGTTCAAATTTAGAGCTGAAGAGGTTGCTAGTATAATTAAAACCACTAAAGGTGGAGTCTATTCGACAGTTAGAAGAATGGAAAAGCGACTAAGTAATAAAGATTTCTATACTGAAATAAAACCTAATATTCAACATGGAAAAATAACAAGGAACGAGGTTATTCAGGCGTATATAAATGCATTAAATAATGGCGATTTAGATGCTTTATTTGAAATCATTAGTGAGCATATGCACAATGAAGCATCTCTAGGGTTCCAAGAGTTTTCTCAAGAATCCATCCGTAAAGGTTCCATGCAGAATGGGGTTCCTAACTATCTTGCAGAGGAGCATTGGTTATGGGGGAAACTGGTCATTCTTAAAATTGTTGATAGTTCTGAAGGACCATTAATTCATGATATACAATATCAGGAAGTTGAAAATGGCAAGATTGTATTCCATCGAAGTTTCTATTTTAGAAAAGAATTTATTGTAGCAGCCGCAGATGAATTGGGAATGAAGCCACAATTGGATAAGTTTCCAATTGGTTGGGATAAAAAATAAGGAGGAGAGCAAGTTGAACAGTCCGTTAAAAAATAAGATTAATTCTGTGTTCATTCCAGTAAATAATATTGAAAATGCAAAGGAATGGTATGGTAAAATCCTCGGAGTGGATGGAGAAATTATACATGAACATCTATGTGTATTAGATATGGTAGGTACTGGAGTTATTTTAGATGAAATGCCATTATGGAGAAATGAAGAAGGAAAAATCACACCAAATCATGTTCCAACTGTACAATTCGGAACAGATGATATTCAAAAATCCTACCAATTTATGAAAGACAACGGTGTGGAATTAGTAACAGAAATTGAACATAATCATTTTTTTATTTTAAAAGATCCAGATGGAAATATGCTTATGGTGTGTCAATAGATATGTAGTACAAATTGCCAGTTATCAACGCAAAAAACTTTAAAATCGCGTTGATACTGGCTTTTAATTTTTTACAAGAATTACTTTGCAAAACGATGGTTACCTATTGTTACAGTAACATCACGAGTTGTAATCCAGTTGCTTTTAGCAGTTTTTGGATTGTAGAAGTAAATGGAACCACTTCCCTGGCCACGGAATGCTATTGCTTCATTAACTGCCTCCATATCTTCATCTGTATAGCTTCCGTTAATTTGTCCATTTTGAACAGGAGTAAACGCATAGTGCCCACCGGATTTTTCATAGATTACTTCTTTAATAGAATTTGGGAATTCTACATGGTCAACACGATTTAATATAACTGTCGCAACTGCTACTTTTCCTGCATATGGCTCACCCTTAGCTTCTGCATGTACTAATTTTGCCATTAGCTCCTTATCTGCTTTAGAAACATAATCGGGTACTTGAACCGTTTCTCCAACAAATAATTGATTTCCACTACGATTATTGGCGATTTGAAGATTTGCTACGGTAGTACCGTATTTTTGCGCTATTTTCCAAAATGTATCACCACTCTGTACGCTATAAGGTGACGCACCTCCAACTGTTGGTAATGCAAATATTGATAACGTTAATGTGGTAGTTATGATAAGCTTTTTTAATTTGTTCAAGTTGTTACCTCCTAAATGTTTGTATATATGAAAATATCGAATTGGTAATTTCAGTGTGCGGATACTTTTTCCGGACACTTATGAGATTACTAGATGTAACACACTTTATCAGTAGCAATAACTGGAAATTAATCTTTCAATCTAGCAATTCAAGTTGGGACAAGGGAAGGAAGTGTGAATGGTATAAATTTCCCCATATTATAGAAACCCAGTTGCTGGTAATGGTACCAACCTGTGGGTGAATGATTACATTTATTTCATAAGTATTACCAACCTTTATAAAGGAAAAAATGTTGGTGTATAAACGTATTTAGGTTTTCGACAAAATGTCGAATGGTTTGTCGATGTATGTATAAAAAAGGATTTTACATCTAATAATGGTATATGTATATTTTTTTAGCAGGTATTTCCATAAATGAAGTTAATAGGAGGGTGATTCTAAAATGTCGGGACCAGGTTTAAAACATGCTGAAAGCCACGCAGCAATTCATGAGGCTGCTTTGAATGAAGCAAGAGAATTAAATGAAATTTTAGCAAAGCTGATTGAAAATAAGGATTTGGAAAGAGCATTAGAAATTGCATATGTTACGGTCGAACATTGGGAAACAAGGACACTTCGACATGCAGATGCAGAGGAAAGAGGGCTTTATAAAGAATTAGAAGAAGAAAATCCCGAACTTAGGGATTCTATTATTGCCTTAAAAAGAGACCATGATACATTGCGTTTTCTGGTGAAAAACATTAAACAATCATTAGATTCAGAGGGTATTTCAATACACATCTTGGAACAGTTTTATGCATTAGTACATGTTGATGTTTACCATAATCTTGAGGAAGAACGTATTCTTCCACATCATTAATTATAGATTAAGCGATGCATGGTATTGGAGGTGACTAATATGAATGAAAGTAAAACGAACGACAAAAAGAAATCGTTGAGACTCGTTTCCCCTAGACTATACAACTACATAACAGAAAAACTAGAAGATAAACATAATATTCATTCCTATGACCTGCAAATTGATGCATCCCTAATGGATGAAGGAATCGAGATAGCCATTCGTTTTGGTGAAACTTTTTCTAATATAGAAACCAAATTTTTCACACATGAACAAGTAAAGGAAATAAGTAAGGAAGTTAAAGAATTTGTTGCACAAACTGGTGAGGCATGTACCGAAGTCTTAATTGATGATTATTTTAAGATTCATGCACCTTAGATTATGGTTCCGGTGGACTAAATGCTGTGTTGAAGCTGGATGGAAAAAGGAGGAAAAACTTAGTGTTTTTATTTGAAGAGGAAGCAGATTTGGTCCAGGACCGAGAGGATTTGCTTTCTATCTTACGTATGCGTTTTGGCGAAATGAGTTCTAAGGTTGTACAAAGCATATATGAAATAAGTGATTTAAATACCATTGAGAGACTTATACTGGTTGCAGCTAATGCTCCAACCGCTAAGGTATTTCTTGAAGAACTACAAGAAGAAGGAAGTTTCAGGATTGTTGGAGAACGTTTTAATCCATTAAGTTCTTTAAAGGAAGGGGACTTGTAAATGGGGCATAGAAATAAGTTGCTCGAAAAGTTCAAGTACTTAAAGCGGGGAAATGTAATTAATGACGGTTGGACAGAAGAAAGCCCTAAGTCCCGTGATACGGAGGATATTTACCGGAAAAGATGGGGGCATGACAGAGTTGTGCGTTCTACCCATGGTGTTAACTGTACCGGATCCTGTAGTTGGAAGATTTACGTAAAGGATGGAATTATTACACAGGAAACACAGCAAACAGATTATCCATCCACGGGGGGTGATTTTCCAGAATATGAGCCTAGGGGATGTCCAAGGGGAGCAAGTTTTTCTTGGTATACCTATAGTCCTGCACGGGTGAAATATCCTTACGTACGTGGTGATTTGTTTGAAATGTGGCGGGAAGAACGTGACGCTGGCCATGACCCAGTAGTAGCTTGGGAGAATATTGTAAGTAATCCTGAAAAGCGGAAACGGTATGTTAAAGCCCGTGGAAAGGGTGGGTTTGTTCGTGCAGAATGGCGAGAAGTTTGCGAAATGATTAGTAGCTCTGCTATCCATACGATTAAAAAATATGGACCGGACCGAATTGTTGGATTCAGTCCAATCCCTGCAATGTCAATGGTCAGCTATGCCGGTGGATCACGCTTCCTGTCCTTACTGGGTGCAACTATATTAAGCTTCTATGACTGGTATGCGGATTTACCACCTGCATCCCCGCAAGTTTGGGGAGAACAAACAGACGTGCCAGAGAGTGCGGACTGGTATAATACGAAATACTTTATTATTTGGGGAACTAATCTCCCGCAAACACGTACACCAGATGCCCACTTTATGGTAGAGGCTCGTTATAATGGAACAAAAGTAGTTGGTGTCAGTCCGGACTATGCGGAGTATGATAAATTCGCAGATATTTGGTTACCTGCACGTGCTGGGACAGATGGAGCTTTAGCGATGGCTATGACCCATGTCATACTAACAGAATTTTACGTAAAAAAGCAGACGCCATATTTTATGGACTACGTAAAACAATATACAGATTTGCCATTTCTCATTATGTTAAAGGATCATCATGGTGAAGTACGTACCGACCGATTTTTACGTAGTTCTGATTTTCACGATGGAGAAAATCTGGGAGAATGGAAAACTGTCATTTGGAATGAGGTTACAAATCAGATTGAAACACCAAATGGTAGTCAAGGTTTTCGATGGGACGGAGGAAACAAGTGGAATCTGGACTTGGAAAATGAAGACGGGACTAATATAAAACCAAGGTTAAGCTTTCTGGAAACTTCAGATTCTATCGCACAAGTTACTTTTCCATACTTTGCCGAAGAAGAAGGAGGAACAGTAACCCGGGGAGTTCCAGTAAAAAAGATGAAAGATAAAGATGGTAATACTATAACAGTCACTACGGTTTACGACCTGATGATGGCACATGTTGGAATTAATAGGGGCTTAGCTGGTGATTACCCTACTGATTACGATGATCCAAAGCCATATACTCCAAGCTGGCAGGAAAGTATTACTGGTGTTAATCGTAACCATGTGATCACCGTTGCAAAGGAATTTGCGGATAATGCAGCACGTACGGAAGGGAAATCTATGATTGCCATGGGTGGAGGAACAAACCATTGGTATCATAGTGACCAAATTTATCGTTCGATATTAAATCTAATTTTATTAACTGGGTCTCAAGGGGTTAATGGTGGTGGATGGGCTCACTATGTAGGACAAGAGAAGGTTCGCCCTGTTGAAGGCTGGCAGCAAGTAGCTTTTGCTGGTGATTGGGGTTCCGCCACTCGATTACAGAATGGGACTTCATTTTTCTATTTTGCAACGGATCAATTCCGATATGAGGACGAAATAAATAAGGAAACCACAACATGGAATGGTAAATATAATAATATGCATCCGGCAGATGTTAATGCACTAGCAGCACGGCTCGGTTGGTTGCCATCATTCCCACAATTTACACAAAACTCAATTGATCTAGTAAAGGAAAGTAAAGAACGTGGCGCAAAAAGTCCACAGGAAATAGTTGATGATGTAGTAGAACGTATAAAAACTGGAGAAATCGAATGGGCAATTGAAAATCCAGATCATCCACAAAATTTCCCAAGACTATTTTTCAATTGGCGTTCTAATTTACTCGGTGATAGTGGTAAAGGGCATGAGTATTTTGCTAAGCATTTAATTGGTGCTGATCATGCCGTCTTGTCAGATACCTCTCACTCTTGGCAGCCTGAACATGTCAAAGTAGAAGGAGATGCGCCAGAAGGAAAGACAGACCTCTTCGTTAGTATTGATTTCCGTATGACAAGCTCAGGGCTTTTCTCAGATATTGTACTTCCAGCAGCAACTTGGTATGAAAAGTTTGATATTAGTAGTACTGATATGCACCCATTTGTTCATCCATTTAATGCTGCAATTTCACCACCATGGAAGGCAAAGAGCGATTGGGATTCATTCCGGGAAATTGCCAAAGTATTTTCAGAGCTTGCAGAAACTCATCTCCCGGAACAAGAAGAAATTATGATGCGCCCACTTGGTCATGACTCTGTTGGAGAAATTGCGCAAGTGTATGGAAAAATTAAGGATTGGCGAACTGGTGAAGTGGAAGCGATTCCAGGAAAAACAATGCCAAATTTCTCTGTCGTGAAACGTGATTATCCTAATGTCTATCAAAAAATGACGACAATCGGTCCTGAACTTAAGAAGGGTTATGGTGGTAAGGGTGTTAAAATTCCTGGTGAGAAGGTTTTTGATGAGCTGAAGGATAGACTTGGTGTAAGTAAGCGCGATGGAATCGGAAAAGGTAATCCAGATTTGTATACGGACAAAAAAGCGATTAATGCCATCCTTCTTATGTCTGGTGCAACTAACGGGAAACGTGCTGTAGAGGGTTGGAAGTCTATGGAAGCAAAGACTGGAAAAAAATTAACTGAGATTGCAGAGGCAAGAGAGGAAGAAGATTTTACATTAGATGCCTTAACCATACAGCCAAGAACTTCGATATCAACACCTGTTTGGAGTGGGATGGAAAAAGATAACAGGCGGTATTCGCCATTTACTGTTAACAAGGAATATAACATCCCGTGGAGGACGTTAACTGGTAGACAAAGTTTCTATTTAGACCACGAAATGATGTTGGACTTCGGTGAGGGGCTACCATTATACCTACCACCACTCAATAAGGGTCCATTTATGAAAAACGAGAATCACGTGAAAGAAACGACTCCGTCTATAACTGTGCGGTACCTAACTCCGCATCAAAAGTGGGGCATCCATACCATGTTCACGGAGACTACTAATATGTCTACCTTATTTAGAGGATGGCAAGTTGTTTGGATGAACGAGGATGATGGTAAATCAATTGGACTGAAGGATAATGATTTCATTGAAGTCTATAACCGGAATGGAGCAGTAGCTGCAAGAGTGGTTCTAACTTACCGGATACCAAAAGGGATGGCCTATATGTACCATGCCCAGGATCGAACGATGGGTGTGCCAGGGACAACGGTCAGCGGTAAACGTGGTGGAACACATAATAGTGTTACAAGAATCACATTAAAACCAACTCATATGATTGGTGGGTACTCTCAATTAAGTTATGGATTTAACTATTATGGACCGACCGGACATCAGCGTGACACGATTGCGATCATCAGAGGACTTAAGGAGGTTGATTGGCTTGAGAATTAAGGCGCAAGTAGCTATGGTGATGCATTTGGATAAATGTATTGGATGCCATACCTGTTCCGTTACTTGTAAAAACACATGGACAAATCGCCCTGGCGCAGAATATATGTGGTTTAACAACGTGGAGACGAGGCCAGGTCCTGGATATCCAAGAAGGTGGGAGGATACAGGACGTTATAAAGGCGGATGGATATTAAAGAATGGCAAACTCCAGCTACGTGCTGGTGGCCCTATTACAAAGTTAGCAACTATTTTCTATAATCCTAATCAGGCAAAATTAGATGAGTTCTACGAGCCTTGGACGTATGATTATGACAATTTAATTCATAGTCCTAAAAGTGAAAATCTACCAGTGGCAAGGCCATTTTCGCAAATTACTGGCGAATATATCGATAAGCCGGAATGGGGATCTAACTGGGATGATGATTTAGCTGGTGGAAGTGAAATTGTTCCAATGGATCCCAACGTAGAGAAGCTTGGAGACCATATTGCCATGGAATATGAGAAAACATTTATGATGTACTTGCCGCGAATTTGTGAACATTGTTTAAATCCATCATGTGTCGCTTCTTGTCCAGCCGGTGCTTTATATAAGCGAGATGAAGATGGAATAGTACTTGTGGACCATGATGCTTGCCGTGGCTGGAGATTTTGCCAAAATGGATGCCCGTATCATAAAGTGTATTACAACTGGAAAACCCACAAAGCGGAGAAATGTAATTTCTGTTACCCAAGAACAGAAGCTGGTCTTCCAACCATTTGCTCGGAAACATGTGTTGGTCGCATTCGCTATATTGGTGTCGTGTTGTATGACGCGGACAAGGTTAAAGAAGCAGCTTCTGTCGAAGATCCTCAGGATTTATATGAGGCACAATTAGGATGTTTCTTAGATCCATTTGATCCAGAAATTGAAGAAAAGGCTCGTAAGTCTGGAATTAATGATGCTTGGATTGAAGCGGCGAAAGAATCACCTGTTTATAAAATGGCGATGAAATGGAAGATTGCCTTACCACTTCATCCAGAATATCGCACAATGCCAATGGTTTGGTATGTACCCCCCCTAAGTCCGATTATGAACCATATTACGAATGAAGATGATTTAAAGACAGATGGATATATACCAGCAGTTGATCAAATGCGTATTCCAATGGAGTATTTAGCCTCCATTTTATCTGCAGGTGACACGAGTGTGATTCGTAAGGTTCTCTTAAAACTTTCTGCTATGCGAGTATATATGAGAGGGAAAACAGTCGGTGGTGTGGATGAATTTAAACAAAGCGAGTTAGTAAAAGAGGCCGATACGAATCCAGAGGAAATTGAAGAAATGGCTCGTCTTCTTGGAGTTGCAAAGTATAATGAACGGTTTGTTATTCCAACAGGACGTAGAGAAATGGATGACAATTTATATTTGGAACAAGGTGTATGCAGTCTGGAAGAGTTAGCTCCAAAAGAAGGGGTCAATCCGACATTTGGCTATTTGAAGGTGAGAGAGAAGTTATGAGTACTGAAAAACAAACTATCCTAGTAATCGCATCCCGATTACTAGGATATCCTTCCATTGAATTTTTGGAAGAAATAAAAGAATTTAAGATGCTGTCAGATGATGTTCTCGATTCTAACGCTATCAAGGATGAATTTATAGAAATTTATTCTTCCTTAGAAGACAGTGCAATTAAAGAAATTCAAGAACTCTATGTGGAGACATTTGACTTAAAAGCCAAAACCGGAATGTATTTAACTGCTCATGAGTTGGGTGATAGTAATAAAAGGGGAGCAGCATTAATTAAACTACAAAAGATCATTAACCAAGCAGGGTTTGAACGGGTGGATGAAGAGCTAGTGGATTATATTCCAATGCTCTTGGAATTTCTAGCTGTTTCACCAGAATCGAAAGAAAAAGAGCGCCTGGAGTATAGATTATCTATTGCGCTAGGACGTATTCGTAGTCACCTTAACGAAGAAACCCCTTATTTCAAAGTTTTAAGTATATTAATGGATTATGTTTTCCCTAACCCTTCCAAGGAAGAAATTGAAGAATTGGAAAACAACCAAGAAGAAGCAGACTTAGAAGAAATGCCTTACCCAATTATGTATCAGTAGGATAGGTACCCAATTTACTTAAAAGGAGGGATAACAATGGTTCACATGTTTTGGTGGGTTATTTTCCCATATATTATGTTGACCATTATGATCCTTGGTATGCTGTACCGATTTGCCTTTAGACAATTAACATGGGCAGCACCATCAACGGAAATATTTGAAAAAAAGTGGTTGAAAATTGGTTCTCCATTATTCCACTGGGGAATTATATTTGCCTTTATTGGGCATGTCATGGGAATGGTGATACCACATGGATTTTATACATCACTAGGAATATCGGATCACCTATACCATTTCGGGGCAATTTGGGGTGGAGGATTAGCTGGTTTAATGGTTGTAGTAGGATTAATTATTTTGTTAATTCGTAAATCAACGATTGATCCAGTACGTATTAAGGCAACTTTTGCGGATTTCGCTTCCGTACTAATGTTACTATTTGTGGCAGGAACGGGTACATATATGACACTAATTTTTAACACTACAGTTGTCGAATATGAATACCGGGAAACGATTGGACCTTGGTTTAGAAGCTTGTTCATTTTACAACCTAATTATGAATTAATGATTGGGGTTCCAACGTTATTTAAGGTTCATGTCGCTTCAGCCTTTGCTTTTTTTGCTGCTATTCCATTTACAAGACTTGTTCATATCTTCAGCTTTCCGATTCGCTATCCTGCAAGACCTCCACAGCAGTATCGATCAAGATCGAATTATCGGAGAGAAGGATTGTAATTGGAATAAGGCCTGAGAGTTTGTGCTCTTAGGCTTTTTTTGTTGGAGTGGGGGATATTTATGGTCATAAGGTTTGGGGATATGGTCGGATGGTTTGGATATAAGGTTCCATGGTTTTAGTGGCTGATGGTTATTGCTCCTAGTTGCAAGGTATGGGGTTTCAGTCACATGATATTAGGAATTGGGTAGATGATTTAGATTTCGGGTTATATAATTCCAAATAATCATGAACCAAAAAAATCCCGAGTCCTAAAAACTCGGGAAATCATCACGTATTAATTTTGCTCTGATATATCATTAAAGATTCCAACATAATACACGGTATCTCCAACATTATTTTTAATAGGACTAATGGAAAGTAGTTCTTGATAAAGCTCGCCACTCTTACGCTTGTTCCATATTGTTCCTTCCCAATACCCGTTTTCCTTAACTGATTTCCATAGTTCTTCGTAAAATTCTTTCCCGTGTTTACCAGATTGAAGAAGTCTTGGCGTATTCCCTTTTGCTTCATCTAATGAATAGCCTGTAATGCGAGTGAAAGCAGGGTTAACATTTTGGATTACCCCGGATTTATTCGTTACCATAATACCTTCTGCAGTCCCTTCGATAATATGGCGTTCCATATTCATACGATCCCGGTAGTACATAAAGATAACAATGACAAAGCTAACTAAAGCAAACTCAGATAATAACATAAATGCAATGGAGTGATGTCCTGTTATATTACTTACTGCTGTTAATAGTAGTGGTGGGAAAAAGCCACCCAGGCCACCCATAGCAGAAACAATTCCATTGACAATTCCAGCCTGCTGTGAAAAATATAGTGGAACTAGTTTAAATATAGTCCCATTTCCAATTCCACAAGTTATTGCAACACATAACGAACCTACCGTGTACCATTTAATCCCTGGTGAAAAAGAGAGTAGGACCCCTGAGAACGATACGCCAATAAATACAAACAACAAGATAACGAAAGCATTATATTTATCTGCAAGGAGACCACCAATAGGCCGTAGTAATGTTGTAATAGCAATGAATATTGCGGTACGAATACCGGCATCAACAGGATCTAGACCAAAGTTACTTACTAAAAAAGATGGTAAAAAGATGGTGAATGCTACAAAAGAACCAAACGTTATGAAATAAAATAAGCTTAAAAACCATAAGGTTGGATTTTGGTAAACACCTTTAATTTGTTCAACCAAGGATTTCTTTGATTTTTGTTCTTTTCGATCTCCAAAAATAAATACTAATGCGACAAATAGCAATAGCAAAATTAGATAAAATCGTACTGCAGTTTGCCAGCTAGTAGCTTCGGCAATTATTGGGGCACCAAAAGTGGTCACTGCTGTCCCAATATTTCCGACACCATATACACCATTAATAAAGCCATGTTTTTCCTTAGGGAAATACTTAGGGAGTGATGTTACACCAACAGAAAAGATTGCTCCACCAATACCAAGTAAAAGTCCACCTATTACTAAATCCGCGAAAGAATCTGCTATGCTAATATAGAAAACAGGAAACAATAAGATGATGAAACTAATAAAAAATATCCATCTAGCACCTAATTGATCAGAGTAAAAACCAATTGGAATTCGAAGTAACGAACCTAAGATAACCGGGATTGCTGTTACAATAGATGCTTGTCCATCTGTTAATGTAATATCTTCTTGAATGTAAGTCATTAATGAAGAGATAAGTACCCAAACCATAAAGCCAATAACAAGACTTGAAGTTTGCAAAGTTAGTTGTAAACCAGGTTTTTTCATGGAATAACAAGCCTTTCTCGTTCGTGTGATATTTTTAATTTATAATAAAGCAAATAGTATTTATAGTATGGGAAGAAAGGGGGAATTTCATGAGTAAATGGTTCCTTTTTAATTTTATTTTATTAATCATTTTAATTTGGAATGTGATGGGGCATTTTTCATTTCCGAATTTACAAATACATATTTGGTTTGGTTTAATGGGGGCTTTATTATTTATCTACAATTGGACAAGAAATGCAGTCTTTGAAACTATTCGGAACGTTCCTAATCGAAAAACAAAAGTGAAGTTGGCGAGGCTTTCTAAGAGGGTAGTTACTCTTCATCGATGGACAGGTAATATTGCGCTTGTGGCCATATTGGCTCACGGTTCATTAGTGATGTATCGATACGGGTTTTCCATCTCCAATTATAAAATGGTAGTTGGTGTAATTGCTTTAGTAACACTTGCAATTCAAATTGCAACAGGCTGGTTAAGACTTTATAAACCAACCATTAAATTGCGATATATACATTTATACATGGGAATGACTTTATTTTTTCTTATCCTTCTGCATATTGTTTTATGAGGATAAGTCAAAGACTATTTGCAGCGGATTTTGCAAATTTCTATAACGGTGACATGAGTTACTCAAATTTTATAGAGTGTGCGGCAATAATTTCCCTAGTTTCCTGATCAGGGTACATGCTCTGGTTGTAAGGGCTCAAGTTTTCCTAAGTTGGTCACATGGTTTGTTTGACAGGGCTCAAGTTTCCCTGAGTCGGGTGCATGTTTTGTTTTGAAGGGATCAAGTTTCCCTGAGTTGGTCAGATACTTTGGTTTGAAGGGCTCAAGTTTTCCAGAGTTGGTCGCATGGTTTGTTTTGAAGGGCTCAAGTTTCCCAGAGTCGGTCGCATGGTTTGTTTGACAGGTCTCAAGTTTCCCAGAGTCGGTCACATGGTTTGTTTTGAAGGGGCTCAAGTTTTCCTGAGTCGGTCACATGCTTTGTTTGACAGGGCTCTAGTTACCGCACAGTTTCCATCAATAGCGAATACCCAAACCTGCAAACTATGTAAAACAGCAAAATAAAAAGAACCGTTTTCCTCATGTTTTGGATGACGGTTCTTGTATTTCATTCGATATAGATGGTCTTTTTTTGTTTTTGTTCTTCTGGTGCTTAGGTCCAATGTGGCATATGGACTACGGTTAATTTCGGGATTTAGTCTCCCCTCACGAACTAACTTATCTCGTTTCTTCTGGGCTTTTGATTTGCTCATGCTAACACTCCTTTATTAATTTGCTTTTATTATACAGAATAAAGCTTTTGTATGCTACAAGAATTGATTAGAAATAAACTACCTCCTAATAATCAAAGAGATAGTCTATTTATTAAGTTTAAAAACCTAGCTTTGCACCTTCAGAATTGTTTATCCAGTCTTGTTTATAGACTTTTTTCTGATTTTCTTGTAGATCATGAATTAGTTTTATAATATCGACTCGTTGTTCATAATGCCATTCTAATGCGACAGACATGTAGACTTCATTAAGTTGAGCAATGGATAAACCATTTGTTTTTCTAACCACTTCATCTAATAGGTCATCTTCTAGCAATTGCAATATTCCCTTTTTAATTAAATAACTCTTCCTTAAATCTTCATTTGGCTGTCTGATTTCATATGCTCTATCAAACCTACCAGCGCGGTTAATTAAGGCGGGGTCTATTTTCTCGGGATAATTTGTTGTACCAATTAAAAATATCCCTTCTTTTGTAGTTGCTCCATCTAATGTATTTAAAAATACAGAGCGGGACTCTTCTGGCATGGAGTCTATATCTTCAATCACTAGAACCATAGGTGAAAGCTTTACAACCTTGGAAAAAATCTCTTGAATGGAGTAACTGTGGGTGTATTCCGTGATTTGCCAGTATACTATAGGTGCATTAACACTTCCTGCGATTGATTTTACTAAAGTAGTTTTACCATTTCCTGGACTCCCATATAATAAAATCCCTCTTTTATACGGGATATTATATTTTTTGAAGAAATTACCGCTATGTAAGAAAAATTCATCTATAGAACGGTAAATTTCTGTTTTAAGTTGGTTCTCTAATAGCACATCTTCACGGTTAATTTGCATGGTGATTTTTTCTTTTGATCTTTTTAGACCCTCATCTGTATCTGTGAAAATCGTAATTCCTTGAAGCATAAACTTGTGCTCCATCTCATCATAGAACTGTAGGAACTTAGTAACCAGTTCATCGGTTTTTCCGAAAAGAAAAGCTTCCTGATGTGGGTGTCCATAGCTATAAATTGGTAAACTAACAAGTGCAACTTCATAGTTATGAAAGTAGAACAAAGTATTAATGGTTGATGGTCTAATACTGTATTTGCTTTCTTCTGAGTCTACTATCTTAGATGGACCAATTGTGTCAAAAACTCTATGGACTGGCTCAATTTCATTTGGATAATGGGTGAGTATATCTTCTATTACCTCTTGGCAGTCGGAAAATCTATCTACATCCATGTTATAAAGTGAAAATCCAGAACCATACTTTTCGTTTAATAATTCTTCTGATTTTTTTATTGGATAAGCGTAACCATAATAGAAACGTAAATCTTTACTTGCTTCATTTGTATATTGAATTAATGTATTCTGTTTGCTCATGCACAAAACCTTTCTTCGTTTTTAGTTTGTATTAAGAAAAGTATACCAAATTTGAATAGGAAATTATCTTTTGTTATTCGACAAACTTCGCCAAATATCGGGTGGTGACAGGCACCACCAAAATCTGTTATAATTATGGAAACAATTAAAATCGTTGATAAAGAGAGTAGTTGTTTGTGAGGCTAAGCGAGCTGGGGTTGGTGGGAGCCTGGTGCTTGATCAAATGATGAACCGGACTTTGGAGATGCTTTTCTGAATTAGTAGTAGGGGAAGTCGGGGAGAACCCTCGTTAACAATTTTGAGTCGTTTTTAACTTTTGTTAAAAATAAATGGAGTGGTACCGCGGGATTTGAAACTCTCGCCTCTTTCTTATGGAAGAGGTGGGAGTTTTTTTATTTTATTTAGGGGACAGTCCCCTGATTATTGGAGGGAATGGAAATGCAGTATAAACAAGAGTTTGCAAATGCGTTGATTCAAGTGCTAGGAGAGGCATTAACAGAGGAAAATATAACGGTGATGATAGAAAAGCCTAAGTTTAACTCGTTAGGTGACTTAGCTTTTCCATGTTTTGAATTAGCTAAACATTATCGTAAGTCACCGAATAGCATTGCTGAAGAGATTGCTAACAAGATAGATTTGAAAATTGCTTATAAAGTAGAACCTGTTGGTGGATATATTAATGTTTTTCTAAAGAAAGAGCTCGTATCGATGTTTACTATTAGTAAGATATTAAAGGAAGGAGAACAGTACGGTTCATCACCAAATACAAATAAAGTAATGACGATTGATTTATCCTCACCAAATATTGCAAAGCCATTTTCTATGGGACATTTGCGTTCTACAGTGATTGGAAATTCCTTAGCATTAATTGCGGAAAAACAGGGCTATCAAGTGGTGCGTATTAACCATCTTGGTGATTGGGGAACGCAATTTGGAAAACTTATAGTTGCATACGACATGTGGGGGAATGAAGAAAAGGTTAAGAAAAGCCCGATTAAAGAATTATTAGCTTTATATGTGAAGTTCCACGTAGAAGCGGATTCAGATCCAACGCTAAATGATCTTGGACGTGCTGCCTTCAAAAAGCTAGAAGAGGGAGATGAAGGAACAATTGAGCTTTGGAAATGGTTCCGTGAAGAATCATTAAATGAGTTTATGAAAATCTATGACCGTTTAGGAATTCCATTTGATTCTTATCATGGAGAGGCCTTTTACAATGATAAGATGGAATCTGTTGTTGAGGAGCTAAAAGAAAAAGGATTGTTAGTGGAATCGGATGCTGCACAAGTTGTTGAGGTAGAAAACTTCCCACCTTGTTTGATTAAAAAAAGTGATGGTACAACGTTATACGCAACGAGAGATTTAGCAGCAGCAATTTATCGACAAGAGAAGTACCATTTTGATAAGTCACTTTATGTTGTCGGAAATGAGCAAACACTTCATTTTAAACAGCTATTTACAGTTCTGCAAAAAATGGGCTATCAGTGGCAAGAAGGCATGGCACATGTTCCGTTTGGTATGATTCTCAAAGATGGCAAGAAAATGTCCACTCGAAAAGGAAAGGTTGTATTACTAGAAGAAGTAATCAAAGAAGCTATCCAATTGGCCTTAACCAATATTGAAGAAAAAAATCCAAATCTAGATAATAAAGAGGAAATAGCAAACCAGGTTGGTGTTGGAGCAATTATCTTCCATGATTTAAAAAGTTATCGACTAAATGATATTGAATTTTCACTAGAAGATATGCTTCGTTTCGAAGGGGAAACGGGGCCATACGTGCAATATACTCATGCGCGAGCAGCATCTTTACTTAAAAAGGGAAATTATAGCTTTAAAGAAGACAACCAACCCAATCTGCTAGACGAAGAGGCATGGCCAATTATTAAGCTATTATTCTCTTTTCCAGAAGTCATTGGAAAAGCATTGGATGACTATGATCCATCGCAAATTGCAAAAACTCTGCTAGAAATATCAAAAGCATTTAATAAATACTATGCAGCTGTAAAAATCTTAGATGAAGACCAATTATATAATCGTCTTTCACTTGTCTCGGCAGTTAAAATAGTATTGAAAGAGGGATTAAATCTGCTAGGCATCCAGGCTCCGGAACAAATGTAATGTAACACTTTGATTTGCAAGTATTGTTATTGGTATATTAAGTATATAATTAATGAATGTAATAACAAAAAGTAAGGGATGATTGGTTTGGCAGAAACACATACATTCTCTAAAGGTGAGGAAATCGCAAATGCTGTAACCCATGGAATTGGCGTATTATTAAGTATTGCTGGATTGGTATTGTTAATCGTATTCGCAGCTTTCAATGGTACTGCAGTACATGTGGTTAGTTTTACTATTTTTGGTTCAACAATGGTTATTTTATATTCATCATCAACACTTGCGCACGCTTTTCCACCAGGAAAGGCAAAAGATTTATTCGAGATATTTGACCATTCTTCCATTTATTTATTTATAGCTGGTACCTATACACCTTTCACATTACTTGTCATTAAAGGTGGACTAGGCTGGACAATGTTTGGGATTGTCTGGGGATTAGCTGTAGCAGGAGTGATATTTAAAGCTTATTATGTTAAAAAATTCCTAGTTACTTCCACACTACTTTATTTGCTAATGGGATGGCTGGTAATTTTAGGCTGGAGTCGCATCACCGCAAATGTAGAGTACGGTGGAATTGTTCTCCTTGTCATTGGTGGACTTTGTTATACGATAGGAACCATTTTTTACATGTGGCGAGGATTTAAATATCATCATATGGTTTGGCATTTATTTGTTTTAGCGGGAACTATTTGTCATTTCTTTTGTGTCCTCCTATATTTGGTGTAAACAATCACATACCAACTTGAGCTACGAGAATTTTCTCTTAGCTCTTTTTTAATTCATCAAATTAAGAATTTGTAACGTATAATGGAATAAACTTTTAAAATATTAATATTAATTGTTACTATTCTGCAACTTATTCGTTCTATAGATGAGGGGCAGGGGAAATGAAGGAAAATGTTAATACTATTCCGGGGTAGACAAGCTATTAGACAAAGGAGGTCTGAAAAGAATAACAGATGATTTTCTCGAGAAAAATGGGATAAACCATTACGGAGTAGTCATCACGGGACCTACAAAAGAAATACTAAGATTATAAGACGATGAATGGATTAGTAACCTTGAAGTAGATGAGGTCGGATTTTGGAATTGGGATAATAGGAGAATTAGATTAAATGGTAATTACTATTCACACATGTCGCATTTACATAGAACTTAAATATTAATTAAAGGAGTCTTATTATGAAACAAGAAAAACTTATTCGAAAATTTGATAGGCAAGTGATGATGTACGAAAATAATCGACAAAATCCTAAACTAGAATCTTGGAGAAAAAGGGTAATTAGAGATGCAAGTGGAAATGTATTAGAAGTTGGCGTAGGTGCCGGAGCAAATTTTCCTTACTATGATAAGGAAAAGATTACCGGTATTACGGGAGTTGATTTTAGCTCTGAAATGATTAAAAGTTCAGTTAGAGCGGCAAGAAGGAATCAAATCAATGCGAAGTTCATCAATCAAGATATAACCACACTCCAAATTGAATCAGATTCCTACGACACGATTGTATCAACACTTACGTTATGCAGTTACCCAGAACCAATCAAAACATTAAATCAATT
The DNA here is from genome assembly GCF_000482485.1 of Paucisalibacillus globulus DSM 18846. Classification (GTDB taxonomy): domain Bacteria; phylum Bacillota; class Bacilli; order Bacillales; family Amphibacillaceae; genus Ornithinibacillus; species Ornithinibacillus globulus. Next base: position 274,168 of record NZ_AXVK01000001.1, read on the forward strand.
CAATAATTGGTGTAGAAAAGATGGAAGGGTATTATTGTTAGAACACGGTCTTAGTACGAATGGATTTTTATCAATGACTCAAAGGGTTGTTGATCCGATTTACAGGAAAATATCAGGATGTCATTGTAATCGGAATATGTTAAAGCTTGTAGAAGAATCACAACTTATTATTGATAAAGTGGAGCGGTTTTGGTCTGGTATTGGAATCATCATTTGGGCAAGACCTTCTAAATTAGCCATAATATAAAATTAGAAATAATTGACATATTTATTATAGAGCAGAATATAATCATCACGGAGGTGAAAACAATGAAGAAAAGATTAGTAATGGTATTGTTTGGCTCTGCGCTTCTCATAGCTATGGGATTTGTGTGGGGACAAGGTGATGTACATCTAGCCATGAATAAGGCAGAATTTGTTTCTGCAGATGAGAGTCCTTAAGAAAAAAATGTGCCCATTTCAAGTATGGGCGCATTTTTTATCTAATGTTATAATCAATTATAAATATTAACTCTGTCTATTAATTAGGAGATATGGTAATGACACATTTTACAGAAGAGGTTATAAATATTATAAAAAATATACCAGAGGGAAAAGTTATGACTTACGGTCAAATTGCTAGGTTAGCAGGGAGTCCAAGAGCGGCTAGGCAGGTTGTAAGAATTCTTCATTCCATGAGCAAGAAACATCAACTTCCATGGCATCGGGTCATTAATGCAAAAGGACAAGTTGTCATTAAAGATGAAGCTACCTATCAGGAACAAGTCCTTAATCTTGAGATAGAAGATGTGGAGTTAGGAGTTAATAAACAAATAGATTTGGAAAAATATCAGTGGCATCCATAATTTTGGAGGTTAGTAGATATATAGTAAAAAACATAAAAAGAATGCCAACAGATAACTGTTGGCATTCTTCTCTTAAAATATTTTAGTCGTCCAGTCCTCGCAATTCCATATATCCGTGACAACACCATCATAAAATTCCGGTTCATGAGATATAAGAAGAACACTACCTTTATATTCTTTCAGTGCACGTTTTAATTCCACTTTGGCATCTTGGTCTAAGTGGTTTGTAGGTTCATCGAGTACGAGTAAATTGGTCTCGCTGTTCATTAACTTACATAAGCGAACCTTAGCCTTCTCTCCACCACTTAGAACTTGAACTTTACTTTCAATATGCTTGGTTGTTAGGCCGCATTTTGCCAATGCAGCACGAACCTCATACTGGGTGAAATGAGGAAAATCTTCCCATACTTCTTCAATACAAGTATTGGTTGTTTCTGTTTTGATTTCCTGTTCAAAATAACCAATGTGAAGATGTTCTCCTAATTGTACAGTTCCAGATATAGGAGGGATTTCACCTAGAATACTTCGTAGTAATGTTGTTTTTCCAATTCCATTTGCACCATATAATGCGATTTTTTGGCCGCGTTCCATAGCCAAATTAAGTGGACGGGATAAAGCTTCATCATAACCAATTACAAGATCCTTCGTTTCAAATAAATATTTTCCTGGAGTCCGAGCCTGTTTGAAATTAAATTCTGGCTTTGGCTTTTCAGCATCTAGTTCAATTACGTCCATTTTATCCAATTTCTTCTGACGTGATTGAGCCATTCTTGCTGTTGCCGCATTCGCTTTATTACGAGCAACAAAGTCCTTTAAGTTAGCAATTTCTTTCTGTTGCTTCTTGAACGCTGCTACTTGTTGCTGTTTTTTAAGTTCATGTAAACGTAAAAATTCATCATAGTCCCCAGGGTATCTTGTTAACTCTTGATTTTCCATATGATAAATTAAATTAACAACACTATTTAAAAACGGTATATCGTGAGAGACCAATATAAAAGCATGATCATAATTCTGTAAATAACCCTTTAACCATTCGATATGCTCCACATCCAAATAGTTGGTAGGCTCATCAAGAAGTAAAATTTCTGGCTTCTCTAAGAGTAGTTTTGCAAGAAGTACCTTTGTTCGTTGACCACCACTTAAATCATGCACATCACGGTCAAGCCCAAAATCATTTAAGCCTAGTCCATTACCAACTTCTTCAACCTTCGCATCAATGGTATAAAAATCGTTATTCGTTAAGGCATCTTGCATTCTGCCAGTTTCTTCAAGTAATTTTTCTAATTCGTCAGGTTCTACTTCACCCATTTTAGCAAAAAGCTGGTTCATTTCTTCTTCCATATCATATAGATACTGAAAAGCAGTTCGTAGTACATCACGAATTGACATACCTTGATTTAAAACAGTGTGTTGGTCTAAATAGCCAACCCGAACATGCTTTGCCCAAGTAACATTACCAGCATCAGGTTCTAGATTTCCGATAATGATATTCATAAAAGTAGATTTACCTTCACCATTTGCTCCAATTAAACCAATATGTTCCCCTTGCAGTAAACGGAAAGATACATTCTCAAATATTGCACGATCACCAAAACCGTGACTTAAATTTTTTACAGTTAGTAAACTCATGATTCATAACACCTTTTCCTTCTTTGGTACATTCTTTCTTATTATACGGTTCATATCGGAAAAGGGGTAGGGGGAATTTTAATTTATTTCTTTACAATGAATCTTACTATGTCACGAAGTACCTATTCTTTTGATAGAAAGGTACGGGAAATAGGTTTTATCAACTTTTTACAATTTTGATTGATATTATCAATAATTATCATCTATTATTATTACTAGTTATTAATACTTGGTATAAAATATGATTAAATGTATAATTATTTAATAAATAGACATGGGATAGAGAGGGGAACCGGAATGGCTAATAAAAAAATAGCCTTTGTTACAGATAGTACAGTTTACTTAACAGATAAATTAAAATCACACCCGGATATATATGTAGTACCTATTGTTATTATCTCGGATGGAAAAGAATATGAGGACACGATTGATTTAACGAATGAAGAATTATATGAAATGATTCGTAGGGAAAAAGAAGTCCCTAAAACCTCACAGCCAAATGTGGGGAAATTTATAGAATTATATGAAAAACTAAAAGAAGAATATGAACAAGTCATTGCTATACATGTTTCTTCAAAATTAAGTGGTACTATTTCTAGTTCAAAAACAGCTGTGGAGCAGGTAGGACTAGATGTTGAAATAATTGACTCACATTCCCTTTCTTTTGCTATTACTGGTTTATTAGAAAGCGGAATAGAATTAGCAGAACAGGGTTTAGAAAGTGAACAAATTGCTAGGCTATTACGGGAGAAGACAAAAGGACATCGAAATTTGATTTTGTTAGATAAGTTAGATCAACTATTTAAAGGTGGAAGAATGACCGGAGCATCCTTTGTGATTGGAAATCTTCTTAAAATAAAGCCAATACTTTCCATTGGGAAAAGTGGTGAGTTAGGGTTGGTGGAACGAATTCGTTCAGAGAAGAAATCAACCCGTAGAATGGTAGATTTAATTAAAACATCCTGTGAAAAACATGCTGTTAAGAAAATTGCAATCGCAAATGCTAATGCACCTGATAAGGCAAATAGTTTGAAAGAAATAATCAGATCAAAAGTGCCTGGTCTTGACATTGTAATCGGAGAAATAAGTTCTTCGCTAGCAGTCCATGCTGGTGAGGGAGCAATTGCAGTGTTTTGGTTTGAATAAGAGAAACGACATAATGCTAACACTAGCTTATGTCGTTTTCTAATAGGTTTATTCTTTTTCATATTTTAAATATTGGTAATTAGTCGTTGGAATTCTCGAAATAATATTACCTTCCGTATCCTCATGGACTTGGTACTCCTTGTATGTTTCTACAATATAATCATCCACTTCCTGCATATCATCTAACAAAAATTCATAGGAATAGGAAGCGGTACGTTGAACATTTTGCGCATCAGCTTCCATTGAATTTTCATTGTCAAAATTATAGTACATGGAATCTGCCTTGGAATTTGTTGGTGTATCTAATAATGCAGTTACAGCAAGAACTAAAAAAGCCCCGAGTAAAGACAGTTTTTTATTCATATAATTTCTCCCTTCTTCATTCTGGTTAGTAATATATATGCATGTCCAGTGCAAATAATAGTAAAATTGGTTAAAATGATTACAAATGAAGATGAAAGGAGCATGACATATGTATAGAAAGAAAGATGATTTCTTACAAGAATGGGATATTGCTTCACAGGGAACACTTAAAGTTCTTCAAGCATTAACTGATGAAACATTAGATCAAGCAATTGCAGAAGGACATAATACACTTGGTTGGTTGGGCTGGCATTTAGCAACATCACCTTCATTTTTTGGCGGTCAAGTTGGACTTAAAATAGAGGCGGCTGGAGGACCTAATGATGTTCCACATAGTGCAGCCGATATTGTTGAAGCATACCGTCAAGCATCTGACCAAATCAAACAAGAGGTTGAAAAATTGTCAGATGAACAATTAGTCGAAGCTGTAGATAGCTTTGCAGGAATTATTTCTAGAGGGTCACTTTTACGATCAATGCTTGATCATCAAACGCATCATCGTGGTCAGATGACAGTGCTGTTAAGACAAGCAGGACTTAGAGTTCCAGGTGTAATGGGACCTACTAAAGAGGATCAGATGTAATCCTAAATTTAGGCAAAACACTTATTTTAAGGGTTTTGCCTAAATTTTTGAATTTTATTCACCATCTGTATGGATGGTGAATGGAGTATATGCTATATTAAAGGTAAAATAAACAGAGGGGGAGTAAAGATGGCGGAAACAGAAAAAGTGACAGTAAACTTGAATGTTGTAGATTTAGGAAAGATTGACTTGTTAGTGGAGCAAGGATTTTACTCTAATCGAACAGATTTCATAAAAAATGCAATTAGAAATAATCTTTCAGAACATGCAGATGTGGTCGATCAGATTATTGCTGACAAGGCATTGGCAATTGGCGTAGCGTACTACACTCGTGGGGAACTAGAGAATGTGGTTAAGTCTGGAAAAGTATTAGATATTAAGGTTATAGGGATGCTTGTTTTTGAGGACACTGTTGATGCAGAACTAATTAGAAAATCCATTCGAACATTAAAGGTATTGGGAGTATTACGTGCTACAACAGAAGTGCGGAAGGCGTTAGAGGGATTGAAGTGATTTTTTCATACTGTTAAAAATCTATGCCAGGTCCTTTGATTATTTGGAAACTTGGCTTTCTTCATGATGAACTTCCGGATCTGCCTTGTGTTCCCTGATTACTATTACACTTATTCTTTCAAACATGAATTTGATTTTTTTTGAAATACTTTTTTATTTTCCCTTGACCTTTACGTTGCGTAAACGTTTATGATAAGAATTGTCAGGAGGGTTGAACAATGGAATATACCGTAAAAAAGCTAGCAGTTATGTCAGGAGTAAGCGGCCGCACGCTCCGATATTACGATCAAATTGGATTATTAAAGCCGGCTAGAATTAATTCGTCTGGTTATCGAATCTATGGACAAAAGGAAGTTGATCTTCTTCAGCAGATTTTATTTTATAGGGAGTTAGAAGTTAGTTTAGAAGATATTTTGGACATTATCAATCAACCAGGTTTTGATCGTAGTAAAGCATTACTAACTCATTTGGAGAAACTTAAAGAAAAACGAACCCGTCTTGACAAAATAATGGCAACGGTGGAGAAGACAATTGCTAGTATTGAAGGAGGAAAACCAATGCAAGATAAGGAAAAGTTTGAGGGATTTAAGGAAAAACTAATTGAAGATAATGAAAAGCAATACGGAGAAGAAATTCGCGAAAAATACGGTGATGAAACGATTGATGCGAGTAATGCAAAACTGAGAGGCATGTCCCAGGAAGATTATGAGAAAATGACCAAACTGGGAGAAGAAATCTTTGTGCTTCTAGACAAAGCATACGCTACCGGGGACCCAGCATCACCTGAAGCTAGGAAGCTTGCTGAAAAACACAAAGAATGGCTCATGTATTCATGGACTAGTTACTCTAAAGAAGCACACGCGGGACTTGCAGAAATGTATGTTGCTGATGAACGTTTTGCGGCATATTATGAGAAATCAGTAACTGGTGGAACTAAGTTTTTGCGGGATGCGATTTTAAATTACTTGGGAGTGGACGAATAGCCAACATAATCCTGTGTGAATCGTACTATCTAACTATACTGAAAATCTTTACTTTTTCAACTGCTTATTCAAAAATAAGTAAATCGTTTCACGGGGTTATACATGTTTCATCTTATCTCCATTTTAAGAATAATTCTTACTAAACAAAGCATCTTACTATTAGGAGGTGCTATGATGGGAAAAGATCGTCAAGAAAAAAAGCTAAAGCAAAGTAGACGTGTAGAATCGGACCGTGATGTTGGATTAAAGTATAAAAATTCAACGATTATGTCTAGTCCTGAAGAAGCAATGGAATTAAATGATGGTAAAAAATAATCAGGAATGTCAATCCCTCGCTACATCAAGTAGTGAGGGATTTTTGTTTTCTAATCAATTTCTAATCTTGCTATTATAGTTTCCTAAGAATGGTTGTTTATAGTTTAGATACTGTCATTAAGGAGGAATTAAGCAAAAGGAGGTACTTAGGATGGAACAAGCTTTAACCGAGAAATTCATTTCTGAACTTCAAGCAATTGAAATTGCAGAGAGTGTTGTTGAAGGATCCGTAGTTGAAATGGAACTTGATGAGGATAATGGAAAATTTGTTTATGAATTAACTATAAAAATGAGTAATGGAAAAGCGGAAGTGGAAGTAAATGCACGTACTGGGGATATAATGAAAAAAATAGTGAAATTTAATAAATAGGTAATAGGATAAGCGCCAAATTATGGCGCTTCTTTAGATATTCCGTATATAATAAAGAAAGTTATATTTCGGAATTATGATTTTTTATTCCTTTTTTAGGGGTTGGTATTTTGAAGCTTATTTTTGGTAAGCCAGCTGAAAATAAAGATTATCAAGTAAGAAAAGGTACTTACGCAGTCATTCTAAATTCCTCAAAAAATAACGTTCTAACTGTCTACAATAAAGGCTATCATTTTTTACCAGGTGGTGGAATTGAGGGAAATGAGAGTAATATAACTTGTATAGAGAGGGAAATGATTGAAGAAACAGGTTATCGAGCAATTATTGGGTCATTTATTGGTACAGCACAGTTTTATTTTGTCTCTAGCAAGGATGAGTATTTATTAAGTGATGGATATTTCTATTTAGTTGAACTTGGGGAAAAAATACAAGAACCAATAGAGGAAGACCATAGGATGGAATGGGTAACTATTGATGATATGGAGAGGTATTTCTTCTACAAACATCAAATTTGGGCAGTTCAGAAGGCGATTGAAAAATAGGGAGGGTAGAGAGATGGGATACATAGAAGAATTAAGGAAGTTGGTCGGTCAAAGGCCACTAATATTTGTTGGGGCAGTCGCAGTTATTACGGATAATGAGGGCAGGATTTTATTGCAACAAAGAAGGTTTCCAAATGGTGTATGGGGTATCCCTGGTGGACTAATGGAACTTGGTGAGTCTACGGAAGACGTGGCAAGAAGAGAAGTGTTGGAGGAAACGGGATTGACGATTGGTGAACTTAATCTAATCAATGTATATTCAGGAAAAGATCATTTTATTGTAGCTGAAAATGGCGATCAATTTTACGTTGTAACCATTGCTTATCACACGAATGAATATGAAGGGGATTTAGACATTGATAAATCAGAGTCAATTAAATTTGAATTTTTCTATCCGGAATACTTCCCAGAAAAAATGGTAGGAAGTCACAGACAAATACTAAAGGAATATTTATCAAGCAAAGGAGACGGTTATTAAAACCGCCTCCTTAAAATTTGTCGTTCCATTTTAAATCAAAAGTCCCGAACTCTAAAAGGACTTTTTACCCTTGTCGGATATAGTGCAAAAGATATACTTATTGAAGGGGAAGGAGAATTTGAAATGAATGAACTCGTTATTTATGCTAAAAGAGGCAAGCTGATATTGTATGGAGTACTAAGCTTGATATTTGTAGTTGTTAGTGGATTTCTATTGTTCATAGGATTCACGGAAAGTGGTCGAGATAGTATGAAATTTATTATTATTGGAGCTTTAGGATTGATAATTTTTGGTTTTTGTATGGTTTACTGGGTGATAAGTATGGTTAAAAGAAAGCCTGTGATTATTATTAATCATGAGGGGATTATAGATCAATCTACATATATTAAAGCAGGGCTCGTTGAATGGGATGAAATTGCAGATATTGATTTTGTGAGCTTTAGTGGACAGACATATTTGGGTATTTATACATTGGATCCAGAATTAATAATTGATAGGTCTAGTTCTTTTAAGAAAATGCTTAATCAAATGAATAAGGGATTAATGGACACGCAAGTTAACATCCCTATTAAAATTCTTGATTGTTCAATGGATGAGTTGACGAACACAATAAATAAGTACTGGAAAACGGCAAATTAAAAAGAGGATGTAACACCGTCATGGATGGTGCTACGTCCTCTTTTACTTAAGCAGGATAGGAAATTCAAACACTACCTGCATGTATAGAATGATTATTTAAATGAGCATTACTCCTGCAATATGAAGTCTACTCGAGGGATGACCCATGAAGTTTTATAAAAAATGCTTAGAAAAAGGGTTAGTGAATGCAAATTTTTCTAAGAACGTTTCTAATTCGAGCCCATAAAATGTTGTATGGAGATAATGGCTTTTTCATTAATATATAGAATTAGAAAAGTTAGGTGAACCGTGAATGCAGGATTTTCAGCGGTATAATCGTGCAAGGAATAAGACAAATCCCTTTAATCAAAACGGACAACAGAATATTAGTTCATTTTCTGGAGGTAGTCCTGCAGATTATGTTCAATTAATCGGAAACTTATTTAATGTTGTGGGTGACTCACTTGGAGTGATAGGTCAAGTAATGGGAATAAAAGAGGAAGAGCAGCAAGAACAGCAAATTCAACAGCAATTTCAAGATCTCCAGCAACAAATTCAGCAACAGCAGGAACAAATCATGCAATTACAACAATCTAGTCAAACCCAACAAGAACAGCAGCAAGTAGGACAGAATCAACAACAGGGGAACCAACAACAGACAGAACAGTTGTTTCAATTATTACAAAATATGCAGCAAAACCAACAACAGAATCAAAACCAACAATTTCAACAACAGCTATTAAATCTCCAACAACAGGTTGAAAAAACTCAAGAACAACAGCAAAAGCAGATGGATATATTAATAGAATTAGTGGAAAAGTTACCAAAACAATACTAAATATATGAGAAAAACCGGGTATTAGTAATCCCGGCTTTACCCAAATACTTCTCCACCATTTACATGTAATATTTGACCTGTAACAAATCTAGAATCATCAGAAGCGAGATATACAAAAGTTGGTGCTAGTTCAAATGGCTGTCCTTGACGGTCCATCAAGTTGTTCACTTGTGTTACTTGATCAGCAGAAAAACTGGCTGGAATTAATGGTGTCCAAATCCTTCCAGGGGCGACAGCATTAACGCGTATCCCTTTTTCCGATAAACTTCTTGCAAGTGCTCTTGTAAAACCAACAATTGCTCCCTTTGTTGCTGTATAATCAATTAATTGATCGTTACCGGCAAAAGTTACAACAGAGGTTGTATTAATAATCGTACTACCTTCTTTCATATGTCTTAATGCTTCTCGAGTAGTATAAAAATGGGAATATATATTTACTTTAAACGTATCATCAAACTGTTCATCAGAGATATCTAGTAAGCTTTTTTGTTGAAACTGTATTCCTACATGATTACAAAGTATGTGTAGCTCCCCAAAAGTCTCAATCGTTTTTTTAACAATATCTACACATTGATTTTTGTCACGGACATCTCCTGGTAATAGTAGACAACGCCTTCCAATTTCTTCAATTCTCGTTTTTGTCCGGTTTGCATCTTCATGCTCATCCAAATAGGAAATAGCTATATCTGCACCTTCTTTGGCAAAGGCGATAGCTGTTGCTGCTCCTATTCCACTGTCCCCGCCAGTTATTAAAGCTACTTTTCCATATAATTTTTCAGTTCCTATATAATTGGGATTTTCAATAATTGGTTTTGGAACCATTAGACTCTCCAGACCAGGTTGTTGATATTGTCTTTGCTCTGGCACAGTGACAGGGACCTCTTGAAATCGAGTAATCTTTCCGTAGTTTGGATACATTGGATAATCATAAGGCTTTTTCTTATCCTTAGCCATGGTATTCATCCTCCTCTTCCTAATTCCTTAGATACTTTATTCTGTCTGGGCAGATAGTGTGCCTAGTCCTAAAACTATCCATCCTAACAGTCCCATCCTTGGAGAAGGAGAATACAATATTTAGAATATGAGGAGGTATATGATGAGCTATTATTTTAATCCTGAGGTAAAGCTTCTACTTGTCAACCAATCTGATAATAAAGTGACAGTCCGTTATGGTAATAACAGAAAGTTTCATTTACCTGAAATTGGACCAAGACCGCCATACTTTACAAACCCAACATATCAACAATATTATCCGAAACTATAAGAATAGCCAGGCACCTTAAAATATTCCGGTGCCTGGCATTCGATGTATTTTGACAAGCTACATGTTTTATTTTGATAGATTTTGGGAAACATTTATATAGTAATCTTTTTAAGACTTTATTTAGATTACTAGATTTTATTACTAGAGGTGGTATTATGTTAGATTGGTTAGATAGTATTAATTGGGCAGATATACTGATGAAAACAGGCATTATTATGTTTAAATTACTTGCCATTGTTATCGTATATTATATTGTGAAGTCAATTGGAAACAGAACGATAGAAAGAATTTTTAATCGAAAAAAGAAAGACATGTCTAATGGGAGAGCTATGACACTCGAATCCATATCCAAAAATATTTTAGCTTATTTCTTATTGTTTATTTTTGTAGGTTTTGTATTTTCGATTTTCAATTTTGATATTACAACACTGTTAGCAGGAGCGGGAATTGTTGGTCTTGCCATCGGTTTTGGCGCACAGGGCTTGGTAAGTGATGTTGTTACTGGCTTTTTTATTCTACTTGAACAACAAATTGATGTAGGAGATTATGTTACCGTCGCAAGTAAAGATGGAGTTGTGGAAGAAGTTGGGCTCCGAACAACTAAACTCAGAGGATTTGATGGAACACTTCACTATGTACCAAATAGGGAAATTACAAATGTAAGTAATCATTCCCGGGGAAGTATGCAGGCACTTGTAGATATTAGCATTCCTTATGACACAAATATTGATAAAGCAACACAAATACTACAAGAAGTTTGTGAACGAATTGCTTCAGAGGATGAAACATTAGTAGAAGGACCAAATGTAATAGGTGTACAAGCTTTTGGTTCATCTGAAATTGTACTTCGCGTAATTGCAAAAACAAGAAATGGTGAGCAATGGGGAGTAGAACGTAATTTAAGAAAAGCAATTAAAGAAGCCCTTGATCTAAGTGGTATCGATAGTCCATATCCTCATCAAGTGAATATTAGTAAAGAAGCATAATTTTTTCAAGGAGAGAAGGACTAACTATAGTGGTTACTTTTTTAAATTATAATATTTAGTTTAAAACTTTATTTCATACGCGTTGGAGGTTATATTATTGATATATTTATAAAGATTTTATAGCTTGAATGGAGAATGTATATGGTAACGGAAAAACTATATTATCAAGACCAGTATCTAGGACGCTTCACGGCAAGAGTTCTTAAATCGGAAACAGATAAGGCGTCCAAACATTTTGTGGTTCTAGATCAAACAGCTTTTTATCCAACTGGAGGTGGGCAACCTCATGACATAGGTACTTTGAATGGCTTGGAAGTGTATAATGTGGAGGAAATTGATGGGGAAATTAGGCATTATATCTCTGAGCCAATTAAAGTGAAATCGGAATGTGTTGGAAAAATTAATTGGGAAAGACGTATGGATCATATGCAACAACATGCGGGTCAACATATATTGTCAGCTGCCTTTGAGGAGGAATTTGGTTATGAAACGGTAAGCTTTCATATGGGGAAAGAACTCTGTACCATTGATTTATCTATTGAAAGTCTTACTGAACAAGAGGCCAACGAAGCTGAAAAAGTAGCAAATATTATCATTATCGAAAATCGCCCAATTGAAACAAGATGGGTTAAGAAAGATGATCTAAATAAATACAAGCTTAGAAAAGAAGTGGCTGTCAATGATAATATTCGTCTAGTGATTATTCCAGATTTTGATTATAACGGTTGTGGCGGTACCCATCCAAAAGCAACCGGACAAGTTGGTTCGATTGAGATATTACATTGGGAAAAACAGAAGAATTTCATTCGTGTATTTTTTGTTTGTGGTAGAAGGGTACGTACACAGCTTCATGAAAAGCATCAAGTGATACAAAATCTAACTGTCCTATTAAGCTCCCCACAAGAGGAACTAGAAAAGGAAGCTAAGCGAGTTCTTGACCAGTCGAAGGCATTAGAAAAGGAGATTGCGGATTTAAAACAGCAACTTAATACATACGAGGCTGAATCGCTGATTACAAAAGCTGAAGCTAAACATTCTTACAAGTTAATAAAAGAACTATATGTTGACCGGGCATTTGCTGAACTTCAGTCGTTAGCTAAAAATATAACATCACGGTCTGATGAAATTATTGTTCTTTTGATTAACGAAACAGGGGATACTCTTCAATTTGTTTGTGCACGTGGGAAGAATATTTCCATTAGTATGAATCAAGTGTTGAAGGAGGTATTGCCAATTATAAATGGTAAGGGAGGAGGAAATGATTTAATCGCTCAAGGTGGTGGAGAGAAAGTAATCACTGCAGATGACTTAATGAAATTATTAGTTGATGTAATAAGTTTAAAATTGGAATGATATACGCCATTTAGTCTTATGAAATCAGAAATTATATATAATAAATCAGTTTAAAGGTTACTCTCATGGGGTAGCCTTTTCTTTGGTAGATAGGAAAGTATAAAAAACTTTCCGCCGACATAAGAAAAGCTAACACATTCGCTAGGGACTGAGCGAATGTGGGTTTTTCTAATGGAAATAAGGAAAGCGCTTCGACTAAATCTGACAAAAATCGGGAAGTGACAGGCACCACAAAACAAGCTTCATAAGCATGTTTCAATTAGTGTTCGAATAACATGTACTAATGATTATTTATAGTTGGGAGAGGTAGTTGTGGTGCAGTTTATTTTGGGGTTATTTACTAGTGAGGAAAAGGCAGAGGCAATTTTGGCGAGTCCGTTGATTGAGTTGATTTTTTTGGTGTTATTTATAGGTTTTGTTGTTACATTGTTTGTTCATTTAGCATTGTTTACGAAGCTAAGAAAACTGAGGAACTACTTTAATGACACGAATCGAATGGATATAGAGCCTTTGAATGCATTTCAAAAAGAATATGAAAAAAGGCAGCAAGAAGACCCTGTTGCCGTAGAAACCTTTGTCCAAGAAAGATTTTCCAGCTGGCGCGTGTTTGGGATACCTGTTGTAAATTTAATTAAGATCATTCAAATGACAGTTTCAGTTTTTATACTAATTGGTGTGTTAGGTACGTTTATAGGTCTAACTATTTCTCTAGGAAGTATCGATTCGACAGGTGATCAACTAGTTGAAAATATTGCAGCAGTACTCACTGGTATTGATGTAGCATTTTACACGAGTATTGCTGGAATGGGATTTTCCTTAATTATGACTATTTTACTAAAAGCATTGAATACAGAGCATGTACTCACTGACATTATGTTGAAAGTTGAATCAAATTTAGAAGGAAATGATGATAATAATTTAGGTAGATTAATTCTTGTTTCGGAGATGATAAATCAATCTATTTTAAATCTACAAGAAACCAATCAAAAGTCCTTAGGCAGTTTGGAAAAAGCGTTTGAAGGGTTTCAAGAATATACTACTGGTTTACAGCAATCAGCAAAAGATTTGGTTCAGTTTAATGATGGTCTATCCGGAAACTTAAAGGAATTTCATATCCTTTTTGATGAAATGAAAGAGGTCACTACTGGTTTTGATGAGGGAACATCCACTTTAAACAATAATTTTGATACCCTATTCACGTATTTTCAAAAGGTTGATGAAAAAAATGAGCGAATGGTCAAGACAATGGAAGGTACGTATTCAAAAGTAAAGGATGTATCCGACGCCCAAAAGCAAACCTTACAACAATTTGAGGGTTCAGTCACGGAACTCAAAAATTTCACCTCGTCTATTTTACAAGGACAGAAAGCTATCTCTGATTCTTTTGGTCAAATAACGAATCAAAGTAATCAACTGGTTAAAAGAATGGAAACTAATAATAACGAATTGAAAAATATTTTTGGAAATGATTTATCTTCCAAAATGGGTGGAATTACAAATTATCTTGGTGAGTTATCAAGAGACTTTGATAGGCTTGGGGAAACCATATCTGATTTACCGGAAGCCTTGGAGATTATTAATCAGACTCAAAACGAATACAAGCATCTATTGTCTGACCGCTTTGAAGAATTAAAGCACTTTAATAGGACATTTGGTAACCATTTAAAAGAACATACAACAGAGTCGATGTCGTTTGAAAGACATTTACGAGAAGTTACAAAAACATTCGAACAAGTAAGTATGAAGAATAGTCAGTTGATGCAAGAACTAGATTCTAAAATATCTCAAATGAACCAAGGTTTCAATCACAGAGAAAATCAGATTGAAACTAGTGTTGGTATTTTAAAGGATACACTTTCTAATTATGTATCAAGTTTAGAGGGATCCTTTGGTAGCCGCATGGATCAAGTAGTGCGTAATATAACTGGAACCATGGATCATACAAATGAAAATTTGAAACGTGAATTTATGGAAATAAGAAGAATAACAGAACAAAACCAACAAAGTAATTCTCAGTATATACAACGTATGGTACAGGAATTAGGTAGAGAAATGCAAACCCTTATTAGACAAATGAGTGTAGTTAGTACACAAGGTCCATCAAGACAACCTGGGATAGGGATGAACCAAAATGGATACTAAGTATCAGCGCTTGTTTAAAAAGGAAAGTGATGAGGGACATTTTTGGCCATCTTTTACAGATGTATTAACAGTTATTTTACTGTGTTTCATATTGATTTTTATAGCAATGATGGTGATTAAGTCATATCAAATTGAGGAAATGAAACGGACAATTGATCAGATTATGGGTGTTCGTGTTCAACTGGTTAATGATCTAAAAGAGGAGTTTGATGGTACAGGAATTACTGTGGATGAGAATACAGGAGCAATTATATTTGAGACTGATATATTATTTGAGTATGATAAAGCCGATTTAAAGCCCGATTCTTACCAATTCCTAGATGAATTTGTTCCTAAGTATTTAGATGTTCTCTTAAACGAAGGCTATGAAGCGTATGTCGCTGAAATTATTATTGAAGGACATACAGATAGAAATGGTGGTTATTTGTATAATTTGGAGCTTGCACAGGACCGTGCTTATAGTGTCGCTTCTTATATACTAGGAAATGACTTTCCATATAAAAACATACAGGAACACTTAGCTGGAAAATTAACAGTTAACAGTAGGTCCTATACAGATTTTCGAACAGATAAAAATGGCGAATATAGTGCCGAGGCATCACGGAGAGTGGAGTTTAAATTTCGATTGAAGGATGAAGAGATTTTAAATAAAACAAGGGAA
This sequence comes from Paucisalibacillus globulus DSM 18846, assembly GCF_000482485.1. GTDB lineage: Bacteria > Bacillota > Bacilli > Bacillales > Amphibacillaceae > Ornithinibacillus > Ornithinibacillus globulus. The sequence continues at coordinate 289,797 of NZ_AXVK01000001.1, forward strand.
ATATTAGGAGAGTAGGTATTACAATAGGCGATAGTATCGCCTATTTTTAATGGCAAAATCGGCATATTTAAATACTCCTATTCCATACTAAAGAAAAAGGAGGTAAACCATGGCGAAACGAACAAAAAAGAATGACCAGGATCAAAAGAATAAAAAAGGGTTTGATTCAGCTAAACAGGATACAGAGTTTTCTAAAGAATTTGGTAGTGCAAAAGCAAACCAAGCACATAAAGAAAAAGCCAAAAAGGCACGAGCTAATAATAAGGAAAAATAATTTGCGCTAAAAGGAGAGTATCATTATGACTCGTTCTAATAAAGAAAAACAAAGGCAATGGACAGCCAATAAAAAAGCTAAAAATCCACATGGTAAAGTAAAATCTTTTGAACAACTTGCGGAAGAAGCACTAAAGGGAGATAAATAATAAATAATAGGACTGGGACTTGTACAACTAGTCCCAGTCACTAGATAAAGCATTTAACCTAGAACACTTTAAAAGGAGAAATATACATGCATAATCTTAGCCATAATCAGGCTATAGAAAAAGTAAATGAACTATTAGGTGAGGATTTAAGGTATAACTTTGAAGAACAATTAGAAACTGCAGGAGACCACGGTTATCCAAGTTTTTTAGTGAAAAATAGCAAAGGGAAAGAAGTTCAAATTATGGTCGATTGGGATAAAGAAGCGGATATATTAAGCTTTACCATCGGTTCAGAAAATGCATAATGAACAAGTAAGGTGTTTGGGTTAATAAGGGGTATAAGTAAAAAGTAAGAACTACTACAACTATTAAATCAGAAAAGGCAGGATGATTTTATCCCGCCTTTTGTATGTATGAAAAAGATCAATTTTTGAAATACCTAGCGTTAGCGCAACTAAGCCGTTCGATAGGAGCTTGGCAACACCATAGTATTCTATATTAACCTACATAATTTTCTTGTTTATCTTGATTTGCCTTTGCCTTCTTTTTTGCCAATCTTCTTTTAAAATAAAATAAGCCCAACAGAATTACCGCAATTCCGGCCATGAAATAGGTTAGGTATTGTGTAACAAATTCCTCCGATGCTCGACCAAATAAATAAAAAGCTACCCCTACAACATAAAATTTAACAGCTCGCCCAATTGCAGCATAGCCAATTAATTTCCAAACCGAATAATGAAAACATCCTGAAAGAATGGTAAATACTTTAAAAGGTATTGGTGTAAATGCACCAATTAGAATAGCGGCTTCTCCATTGCGGGTGAAGGATTTGGTTGCTTTTTCAACCCATTTTGGTTTAAGAAATTTATGTAAAACGGGTTCACCAAGTTTTTTACCAATTAAATAACCAATCGGGGTACCTAATAAACAGGCAATATAACCAACAGTTGCAAGCCATATTGCAGAATGCGGGTCTAACATACTAAGAGAAACTTGGGTGAAAAACGCGGGAATAGGGAATATGATAGCATCAATAAATGAGTGAATAAAGATCCCTATATATCCAAAGTTTTCGAAAAATTCGCTGACCTGTTGGACCATGTTACATCTCCTTTGTAGGGGACTAGAGTATATATTGAAAGTATACCATAGAAAACGGTGTCAGTCCCCTCTAAAGTCCCAGATTCATAGTCAGGAATTTATGATTTCGTCGATGTTTTGATCGTTATAATTGAATTGTAAAAGTAACTATAATCTGTAAAGGGCAATTATTACAAAGGAATGGGCAGTTTCACTCCTAGGATAGTGGACTGCCCATCAGGTTATTGTCTGTTTTTAGGATATCTTACTTTACCTTTCATTTCGTTGAGTTCCTTTTTACTTTTGTGTTTTTTCTTTTTGTCTTTCATAAAAGAATCCCTCCTTGAATATTAGTTTGAACGGATATTTGTAAAAAATGTATAAAGTCTTTTAGTGTGAAAATAATAAAACAAAATAACAGGTGCCACTTTATTAATTAGCACCTGAATCTTAACATGTGAAAAGTGGTTAGCGAAACTCCGCTAACCACTTCTGTATGAATTTTTTATACTTTCCATTTGGTCTTTTTACCGCTTCTTTTGGCATCTCAACCGGATCTTTCAATCCATTCACCAGCATTGTGATTTTAAACTTTTGGCCGGGCTCGTCCATACAATAGGAACCAATTTTAAATAACTCTGCTTTATCGAATAAATCATTTAAACGTAAGTTAATTTGTCTAAATGTCTCCATATCTATTTCTCGTGTATAGCCAATATTTATAATTAATTGTTCCGCTTCTGTGAAATCCTTTGGCAAGTATGGAGTAGATATCAATTGTTTTAAAGGCTCATCAAATTTTCTACCTTCTATTGCGTGTAGAAATAATGGACCCCTATTTTGATATATAAATGTTTTAATATCCTGATAATCTATATTTACTTTCCCTGTTTCATCAATCATTTCCCTTAATGCTTTGATCGTTAGGTCCTCGATTGTATCAAAGATATCCTGTGCTTCATGGATTGGTGTTGATGGATTAATGGTTTCCATTAATCCATCACTGTTAAAGAAAATAACAGCATCACAGTATTCTTTCATAATGTAATATTGTTCTTTAGCTGTTAGTTGCCTTCTTTTACCCTCAAATCGAAATGGAAATCGAAAGACGCCAATAAGAAGGGCTTTTCGTTCTCTAAGTGACTGTAGTTCACGTTGTAGTTCTTGAACTTCACTTGGATTTCCACCAATAAAACGATAAAAACAAAGGTCATCCTGCTCTAATTCAGCAATAATCGATTGTTTCCTGTTAGATAAGTCTGTTTTCATTTTAAATGGTCCAAAAATTCTCTCCATGTCGTCTCTCCCAACTCTTTTCAATCATTATTCTCACCATAATATCAGATATTCTATATAAAGTTTGTCACTTTGTGTTAAGAAAAAGGACTAGTTTTGTTGAACAGGATGATAGATAATCCATGTCTGTTTCTAAAATAAACTTTACAAATGAGATAGAAAGGTGTATTGTATATAGTATTGAAAAATACTTACCTAGGTAACTATTTGGAGGATGAACATGTTAAATCAGGATTTACTTCATTTAATGAATCAACGTGTCCGGTATATTAGCAAAAACCTAAATGAAAGTTTACAGCAACATGGCTTATATAATTCACAATGGTCAATTTTATATTATTTATATAAACATGGTACAAAGACACAAAAGGAGATTATGAATTATTTTCATGTGAATGCACCAACCATTACTCGTACAGTGAAGCGAATGGAAGAGAATGGTTGGATTATTCGAGTTGCAGGAGATGATAGACGTGAGCGTTATATTGAGTTAACAAGAGAAGCAAGGGAAAAATATAAGGAAATCGAGAATACGGTTTCTAAACATGAGGAGAAAATTCTCTTCAATTTATCAGAACAGGAAAAAGAAATATTATTTGAATTACTTCAAAAGATAGAATAGTGGGGGATTTGCAGCATGAGTAATCATCAAAATAAGATTTGGACAAGGGACTTTATTAATATTTCCCTGGTGCAATTTATTGTATTTATTGGATTTTATACGTTACTTACTACATTGCCAATATATGTTATTAAAGAATTGGGTGGGACGGAAGCAGAAGGCGGTTTAGTTGTAACTATTATGTTAATTGCTGCCATTATCATGAGACCAATATCTGGTAATCTAATTGAAAAGTTAGGTAAGAAAAGAACACTTTTATGGAGCACGGGCTTGTTTACAGGTACCATGTTTTTTTATTTTATGATTGATAGCTTTTTAGGATTAATGATTCTTAGATTTATTCATGGGCTTTCTTTTGGAGTGTTAACAACTGTTGCTAGTGCCATAGCTGCAGATGTAGTGCCAAATGAAAGAAAAGGTGCTGGGCTTGGTTACTTTGCTATGGCAACTAATATAGCTATGGTTGTAGGCCCGTTTTTAGGTTTAACACTAATTCAATTTATTTCATTTAAATTATTATTTATTATCGTAAGTTTCATTATATTAATTAGTGTTATTTGTGCAATCCAGGTAAAGGTACCAACATTAGCAAATGAAGCTCCTAAAACGATAAAGAGTAAGTTTTCTATCCACAATTTGATAGAGGTAAAAGCATTACCAATTGCAGTTATTAGTTTATTTGTAGGGTTATCCTATTCAAGTATTCTTTCCTATGTCAGTGTATTTGCAGAGGCACATAATTTAGCAAGTGTTGCAAGTTATTTCTTTGTAGTATTTGCTGTTGTTATGATTATAGCCCGTCCTACGCTCGGAAACTTGTTTGATGTGAAAGGACCAAAATATGTAATAATTCCGTGTTTATTAATATTCAGTGTTGGATTAGTAATTTTAGGTTTTAGTACAACTCCATGGGTATTTCTTGTTGCAGCAGGAATTATAGGTTTAGGTAGTGGTTCTCTGCTCCCAAGCTTTCAAACAATGTCCATTCAAGCCGGAGGACCTGGAAGAAGTGGTCACGCAACTGCCACATTCTATATTTTCTGGGACATTGGTATTGCAACAGGATCCTATGTGCTTGGAATGATTGTTGCAATGTTTAATTTCCAAGTGTTGTATGTAACTTGTGCAATATTATTAATTGTGGTTCTAGGAATGTTTATAATTCAGCAATCTTGGCAAGAAAAGAAAGAAATGGTGGAACAACAAGTACCAGTTGAAAACATGTAAATAAAGGCTTGGTTTCAGACTTTAGACTGAAAATCCCTACAGTAAAAGTAGGGATTTTTTGTGTTTGAAAATCAGTCGCGGTCCCGAGGTTAATGAAAGGTGAAATGAGTATGATAGAAGTAAGAAAACAAAGGGAGGAAATAACATGTATTACGATATTAATAGAATGTTGGTTGAAGAAAAAATGAAGGAAATGAGAAAGTATGCTTCAGATAGTAACTTATATGAAAAGAATAGAAAAAGTAAAAAGGTAAAGATGTTAAAAAAACAACGTCAAGTCCAACTGATTCAAAGTAAAAATGTAGGCTAAGCTCCTCTGGTGTAGAGGAGTTTTTTGTATGTTACTTATGGTAAAATAAAGAAAAATGTTTGAGAGGAGTATTCAGATGAAAACAGCACTTGTTTTTGGTGGTACCAGATTTTTTGGTGTCAACTTGGTAGAGGATTTATTAGCAAGAGGAATGAAGGTTACTGTTGCAACGAGACAATATAGTGATGATCCATTTGGTGACAAAGTAGAACGATTGAAGGTTGACCGATTTGACATGGAATCTGTCGAGGCTGCAGTTCAAGATAGGGAATGGGATGTAGTATTTGACCAATTATGTTTTTCTTCGAATGATGCGAAAATAATTGCTAACACTTTGGAAGGGAAAATGAGACGTTATGTCTTTACTTCTACTTTATCAGTTTATGATTATGGAATGAAAATGACGGAAGAAGAGTTTAATCCTTTTACATATGAATTGAACATGGTCGATAGACAAGAAGTGTCCTACCAAGAAGGAAAAAGACAAGCAGAAGCATATTTTTTTCAAAAAGCAACTTTTCCAGTAGTAGCAATGCGTATTCCGATTGTGTTAGGTGAACAAGATTACACAGAAAGGTTAAAGTACTATGTGGAGAGTGTTAAAGAAGGAAAGAAAGTATACTTTCCGAATCTTAAAGCCGAAATGTGTTTTGTTCATCAGAAAGAAGCAGGAGAGTTTTTAGCGTGGGTTGCCGATACGGATTTTACAGGTCCTATTAATGTATGTGCAAATGGTTTTATAACAATGGGAGCGTTAATGAAACTTGTTTCTGAAAAGACTACATGTGATGTAAATATTACTTCGGAAGAACAGCTTGAGTCCCCGTATGCGATAAAGGAAACATGGACATTAAATAATGAAAAAGCCGCAAGATTAGGATACAAATTTACTAATCTTACTAATTGGTTACCAGAATTAATTACATATTTATCTAAATAAATAAGCTATAGATTGTGCCTTAAACTTGATAGGGTTTCAAGTTTAAGGCTTTTTATTTGTGAATATAGCGATAATTTAAATTAATGTATTCACTTTCTGTTGAAAATAAGTTTATGATAACTATTGGATGAGAATAGTGTGGGCGGAGGGCTATCTGATGAAGGAAAAAGTATTTTGGTTGGGAATAATTATAGTTTTAATTGATATTTAACCAGACTCAATTGGCTATATTTTGATTTGTTCAGGTCTATCTTATTTTGTTGATGAATATAAGACAGGTGGCAAGGCAAAAGGTTGGGCAATAGTTCTGGTTATATTTTCTATACCAAGTATATTTATTTCACAAAGTATAGTTAGTGAAACCTCTCAATTTCTATCTGTTTGGTCAATCTATCATATGTTATTAGGATTATTGAAGTTAATATTAGTATTTCATATATTCCAGATATTAATTGTAATTGCTAAAGATAGATTAGATAAAGAAATTCATAATTATACTAATAACTTCTTTATCATTTATATGATTATTATCCTTGGAACGTATATAATCACTCCTTTTCATATGAATCTGCAGATGGATACAATCAGTTGGTTCATAACTTTAATACATGTAGTTGGTTTTATTATAGAAATTATGTTCTTAGTTTTAATCCATAAATATAAGAGATTGAACTAATTTACTCCTAGTTCAATCTCATCGTTACGTTCTTATGACAAAAAATTACTCATTACGTTTATATATTTATCGGGTTCTTCAATATAGGGCATATGTGCACTATGTTCAAAAACATGGTATAGGCTATTAGGAGTAAGGCTACTAAAGTACTGAGTGGATTCAGGTGTAGCCTCATCATATCTGCCACAAGTATATAAGGTTGGAACGGTAATTTTATGTAATTCATTGGTGCAATCAAAGTTCTTTAAGTTACCTGCAACATCAAATTCTGATGCGCCCCACATTATATTATATATTTCTGTGTTTTTATGTTTGAAACCTTCCTTTAGAAAAGTAGGTATTTCAGATTCTGGCAATCGGCAAACAAATTGGTTATTAAAAAATTTTGTTGCTTCCTTGTAAGCTTCTGAATCTGTATTACCATTTTCCTCACATTCTCGAATTGTCATTTGTACATTTTCTGGTAACTTCATTAGATTTCTTTTTTGATCTGCAGCCCATCTTGGCGCACTTAAACATGGACTTGAAAAAATGATGCTTTTAACACCTTCAGGATATTTTAAATAATATGCTGCTGCAAGGGTGGTGCCCCAGGAATGTCCTAGAAGATGAAATTCTTTTAAACCTAGTCCTTCTTTTAATTGCTTTACCTCATCAACAAAACGTTCAATCTTCCAAAGGGAGGAATCATCAGGTCGATCTGATTTTCCGCAACCTAATTGATCATATAGGATGACAGGCCGTACTTTAGCAAGTTCTTTCAACCCCTGTAGTGACCAATGTGAGGAACCAGGGCCACCATGTAGAATAATAACGGGCTCGTTATTTAAATTATTGTCGTGCAATTGATACCAAACTTTACCACCGGTTACTTGAATAAATCCCTCAGTTGTTGCCATAGCGCATTCTCCCTTTTTCCTGATAAATTACTAACTATCGTACCACTTTTATACCAATTTGCAACGATTATAGCCCCAATGGTATACTATTAATAAAATTCTGAATTAATGGGGAGATGTTGTGTTAGTATTTGGATGGGTTATTTTATTGATTATTATTATTTTAAATCGATACTTAAAGAAAAAGTTTAATATTAATGAAGATAATCTTCCGTTTAGGTCTTATAGTAATTTACACAAATGGCTTGAAAGAATTTTGTTCCTAGGTTTTGCTATTCTCTTCGTAGTAGTGAATTACTTATTTTTCGATGTAGTAGAAGATTACTTGTTTTTTGGATTTGGTTTCATTCTGTTTGCTACCCGTGCTTTCATGGAATACAAATTTGATCGTGAAGACAAACAATACCTTCTTACATTGGTTTGGGCTATTGGTTTACTAGTAATGTTTGTTGGATCTAATATCCATATGCAACAAACCATAGCACCCTACAAAGAAGTTGTGGAATAACATGGATAGTTATTACGAAATATACGTGAAGGGTGAAGTGAATTCTTTCCAAGCGGTGGGTAACAAGGGACTTTATCAGATGCTTGAAAAAAGTCAATGGGAATGGGTTTGCTATGATGAGGATTCTAATAAGTAATGGATAAGATCATCGATGGATGATTTTACCCACTACTGTTTATTCTATTTAATTAATCAATTGTTACAGCTAACCCTTTTATTTTCAAAGATGGAGAACCAATATAACCATAGAAATCCGCTGGTGTAAACTCAAGATCTGTTCCTACTGATTCAACATTATGCAACAATTCAAAGAAGTTTCCTGCAATGGTCATTTGGTTAGTTGGGCTAAGGATTTTCCCATCTTTTATATAAAATCCTTCTGCGGCTAAGGAAAAATCACCAGAGACGTGATCAGCACCGGAATGTAATCCGGAAAGTCTAGTTATCATGATGCCTTCTTCAAAATCTTTATATAAATCTTCATAGGATGTATCTCCTGGAAGAACATAGAAGTTAGAAGGACTAACACCAATAGAATCTTTATATGAAGATTTATTGCCATGTCCAGTAGACTTAACACCATCTTTCTCCGCCGTTTTTAAATTATGGAAGTAAGATTTCAATATACCATTTTCCACAACTGTTAGTTTTCTAGTAGGAACACCTTCCGAGTCAAAGGTTCCACTTTTAATGCCATCAGGTAAATGTGGATTATCAATAAGTGTGATTGCCTTTGATGCAATCATCGTATCTAATTTCCCCTTCAGTCGAGATTGATTATCCTGAACTGATTTTGCTGAAAAGGTAGGGGAGAAGACTGCTAATAATCCAGCAGAGGCAGAATTATTTAAAATAATTGGATAGGTTTTATTTGGATATGGCTTTCCTCCTAAGTGACGTAAACTCTTTTCAACGGCTTCTTTGGCAATTTCATCTGCATCCATTGCTCCCAAATCTTTAGTTAATTTGAAATAATAATCAGATTTGATTTCCTCATCTTCTTTTACTACTACTAAAAACATAACAAAAAGGAAATTATTACGGTCTTGTAAGGATAGACCATTATTATTAAAAATTGCTTTTTCAACTAGTTGGTCTTGAATGGAAGCATAACTAGTTTGTACAACTCGTTTATCATATTCATAGATTTTATTTGTCACTTCTTTTAGAAAATTAATTTTTTCTTCAATGGTTGTTTCTAAAAGGGCAGGCGAGTAAAAATCTAGTTTTTCATAGGTAGTATCACCTGTAAATAGCTTTTCAGGGTCACCTTCTATGAGAACAGAATTTTCTTTTAAATTACTTAATAGAAAACTTACAGAATCCTCATCGAGTTTTTCTGTGTATGCGTATCCCATTTTACCTTGGTAAAGACCGCGGACGGAAACGGCACTAACAGTAGAAGAGCGATAGTCATCAATTTCGCCTTGGGAAACCTGACACCCAAATCCAGATTGTTTTTCATAGTATAACTCGATATCAGAAAGCCCTATTTTTTCTCCTTCAGCAAAAAGTTTATTCCGAAAAGTGATTAAATCCATCTTAGTTTGCCTCCCTTCCACCCACAGTAATTTCACTAACCCGAAGCATAGGTTGTCCTACATTAACGGGAATACTTCCACTTGAAGCACCGCACATACCTGCACCATGGCCAAGATTGTTTCCAACCATGTCTACTTTTTGGATTGTTTTCGCACCGTTACCTATAAGTGTGGCACCACGTAATGGCTTATCAATTTTTCCGTTTTTAACTAGATATGCTTCATTAACAGCAAAGTTATAATCACCTGTGGCTGGGTTGACCTGCCCTCCACCCAAATATTTGGCATAGATTCCGTGTTCCGTATTGGCAATAATTTCATCAGGCGTTGAGCTTCCTGGTGCGATATAGGTATTGGTCATTCGTGAAGTTGGGGCATATTTATAGGATTCCCTGCGACCAGAACCAGTAGATTCAGCATTCATTCTTCTGGCATTAAACTTATCAATCATATAACCTTTTAAAATACCATTCTCAATTAATACATTTTTACGGGCTTTTTCTCCTTCATCATCAATGTTAATGGAACCCCATTCATTGGTAATCGTCCCATCATCGATATAAGTGACTAAATCAGAGGCTACTTTTTTACCAACTTTATTCGCAAATACAGAATTGTTTTTTGCCACTGATGTAGCTTCTAAACCATGTCCACAAGCCTCATGGAAAATAACTCCACCAAATTCATTGTCAATGATTACAGGGAATTTACCACTTGGTGCGTGCTCCGCATTTAACATGGTAACTGCAATTCTTGCGGCTTCTCTTGCATAATGTTTTAGATTGAGGTTCTGAATAAATTCGAAACCTTGCATTCTTCCAGGTCCATAAAATCCTGTCTGCATATCATGTTCGTTGGAGGCAATTGCATTTATGGCCAAACGGCTCCATACACGTGTATCTTCTATATATGTACCTTCTGAATTAGCAATTAGTACATGCTGCTCTTCTTCCACAAGTCCAATAATAGCCTGTGAAATAGAAGAATGGTAGCTACGTGCTATTTGATCTGCCTTACGTAAAACTTGAAGTTTACGACCTTTTTCCACACTGTTTGGCATAATTTGAAAAGGGTGTATCGATTCATTGGTTTGCTTTACTAAAGGTACAACGATGGTTTTCTCTTCAGAATTCTGAATAGCTTGTGCGCAAGCATTTGCAGCCTGTAGTAGGCCTTCTTTTGAAAAGTTATTTGTATAGGCATAAATACTATTTAATCCTTTGAATACTCGGATTCCAACACCGAAGTCTCGCCCTGATAAACTTTTTTCCAATTTGCTGCTTTGAAGGGTCATCCGATTTGTAAAGCGGTCTTCAACAAATACTTCCGAAAAATCACCACCGGTTATTAGTGCAGCAGAGAGCACATCTTCAATTAGTGACTTGTTTAACATGTAATTCCCCCCTTGTGATTTGTTTAACTTATCAGAATTTATTATATATCAAATTAAATAGAATTACATTAATCTTGAGGCGGGGGTAACCTCAGTCCTGAGACCGAGAAATTGAAATTATTAAAGCACCTCAAACTTTGAGGTGCTTTTAGTTATTGAATATAAAAATACTTCATAAGTGTATAAGATATCCATACACATTGTGGATGCTTTCGGATATTTTCAATTAATCCTTTTATAATAGCAGCATTATAGGTTAAATTTGTTATTTGTTCCTTCAAAAGAAGTAATGATTCTTTTTCAATGGAATCCTCTAATTCTTCCAATACTGCAGCAATTTGAATGAGGAGATCACCTTTTGATATTTCTTCCTTTTCAAGTTTATGAAACATATGTATATAGTCTTTCGTAATAAATGGTGTTGTAATATTTTTTGCTAGTAAATTTGTTTTTTCTACTAATGATCTGGCTACTAAATCAACATTAAATTCTATCTTATTAAAAAGTATGAAACCTGCATACCCGTTGATTAGTCCTTTAATAGTAAAAATCAAGTCATACTTGATATTATTAATTTTTTCACCATAAGCTTTGACAATCATGGATAAAATGGTTTCATCTGTCTTTTGGTCATAATAATGCATCTTTGTTAATAACTCATCATTAAGTGAATACGTCTGTTCCTTCATTAATAATTTAACAAAGTTTGCATGCTTTAAGAATGCTTGGAAGGTAGTATGGAAAAAGTAATACAAGATATCATTAGAATTTGAATGTCTGACCGTGTAGTCAACGTCAACTGTCAATTGCTGCATAAAGTGATCAATTAATCCATGTATTAATTCGTCTTTTGATTTAAATGATAAATAAAAAGCACCCTTCGATATACCGCAATAATCAGTTATCTGTTGAACAGAAGTAGCTTCAAATCCCTGCTTTGCAAATAGTTCAAGTGCTTTTTTCATTATTAATTGTTTTTTGCTCATTTGTAAATTTTCTCCTAATATCTTTGTATTTAGTTGACAAAATGACTGTGTAGTCATTAGTATAGAGAAATGAGTTCATAAAGTCAATTTAGGGTAGGTGTAAATGTGAAAGGTTTTGTAAATTTTGTAGTTAAAAATAAGTTAGCAGTTTGGCTATTAACTTTTATCATTATTGTTTCAGGTATTTATTCTGGTTCACGAATGAAGACTGAAATGATACCTGATATCTCTATTCCTTATTTAATGGTAACTGGTGTTTATCCAGGTGCAACACCTGAAAAGGTAATGGAGGAAATATCCATACCACTTGAAAAAACGGTGGAAAATCTTGAGGACGTAAATGCCGTTTATTCTAATTCATATGCGAATATGGCAAGCATCCAAGTCGAATATGATTATGGTATTGATATGGACGAGGCTAAACGTGCATTAGATTCTGCACTTGATAATGTGACCTTACCAGAAGGTGCACAAGAACCAACTATTACAGCCATTAGTATGGATATGATGCCAGTGGTTGCTCTAAGTATCAGTAGTGAAACAGAAGATATTGTGGATCTAACATCAACAGTTCAGGAAGTTATCCTTCCCAATCTAGAAAAATTAGACGGGGTGGCTTCTGCAACGATTACAGGTCAACATATCGAGGAAATTGAATTACGATATGATGAAGAAAAAATGACAGAATTTGGCTTGACAGAAGATGATGTTAAGCAAATGATTCAAGCTAGCGATATGGCAATTTCTTTAGGTCTTTATGAGTTTGAAGAAGGGGAGCAAGCTGTAGCAATCGACGGGAAGTTCATGTCAGAAAATGATTTGAAAGACATGCTAATTCCTGTTACTCCTTCTGAAAATCAGCCTGTTCCTTTTGTGAAATTAAGTGATGTTGCAACGGTTGAAGTAGTTGGGAAGGTTCAATCCGTTTCCCGTACTAATGGAGAAAACGCAATTGCAATTCAGGTTGTTAAGGGACAAGATGCGAATACAGTTGATGTAGTAAATGAAGTAAAGGACTTAATGAAGGAAGAAGAAGCAAATCTTGAAGGCTTAGTTGTAGAGGTTTCTTTAGACCAAGGTGAGCCAATTGAAGATTCGGTTGCAACAATGGTAGAAAAAGCTGTTTTTGGAGGACTTATTGCAGTTCTAATCATTCTATTATTCTTGCGTGATTTTAAATCAACAATTATTGCAATTGTATCTATTCCAGTATCCATTTTCATCGCATTAATGCTGTTGAATTGGTTGGATATTACCTTGAATATTATGACGCTTGGTGCTATAACGGTCGCCATAGGACGTGTTATTGATGACTCGATTGTAGTAGTGGAGAACATTTACAGGCGTTTACATTTGAAAGAAGAAAAATTAAATGGTCGTGCTTTAGTTCGTGAAGCAACACTTGAAATGTTTAAACCAATTGCTTCCTCTACTTTAGTAACGGTGGCTGTATTTGCACCGTTGATGCTTGTTGGAGGTATGGTTGGAGAATTATTCTTACCATTCGCACTAACGATGACATTTGCATTAGGCGGATCATTACTTGTGGCAATAACTATCGTACCAGCATTATCGCATTTCCTATTTAAGAAGAAGCTATATAATGAAAAACAGGAAATTAAACATAAAGAAGCTGGTAAGTTAGCTAACTGGTATAAAGGTGTTTTACGTTGGACGTTAAACCATAAAATTATTACGTCTACAGTAGCAATTATTATGTTAATTGGAAGCTTGGCATTAATGCCATTAATTGGTTTTAGCTTCCTTGGTAGTGAAGAAGAAAAGGTAATGTACTTAACATACACACCTGAAACAGGAGAACTTCCAGAGGAAACATTAGAAAATGTTTCCGCAGTTGAAGAAGAGATGTTAAAACGTGAGGATATTGACATCGTTCAATTATCGATTACAGAAAATGATCCACAAGCTTCCATGATGGTTGGTGGTGGCGGTGCACTAATGTACCTAATCTTCGACCCAGATATGGAAAACTTCCCAGAAGTTCGTGAAGATATTGAAGAGTACGTCTTTAATATTGGGCAGTCTGGAGAATGGAAGAGCCAAAACTTCTCTTCTATGGCATTTTCTTCTAATGAGTTAAGCTATACATTATATAGTGAAGACTTAGATAAATTAAATGAAGCTGTATCGATGGTAGAAGAGACAATGAATGAAACGGAAGGTTTAACGGATGTATCTTCTAGTAAAGAGGAATCTTTTGTAGAATATACATTTAAGGTTGATCAAGAAGAGCTTCTACAATACGGTCTAACAACGGGACAAATTGTTATGTTGTTAAATCCGAATCGAACAGAAGACGTATTAACAACAATTGAAAAAGATGGTAATGGTCTTAATGTTATTGTCAAACATGATGAACAAATTCAACAACCAAAATCAATCGATGAATTGCTAGAAACGGAAGTAATGACAGCATTAGGAACGACTATGCCACTGTCTGAGCTAGTTGAAATAGAAGAAGGCACGACATTAAATACACTTGCTCGAAGTAAGGGTGAGTATTATGCATCAGTTTCTGGAACAATTGTCGGGGATGATATTTCAAAGGCTTCAGCAGAAGTTGACGAAGCTGTTAGTGAACTGAAGTTTCCGAAAGGGGTTACGACTGGTGTTGCCGGAGTAACCGCTGATATGGAAGAAACATTTACACAACTTGGATTTGCTATGCTAGCTGCTGTGCTTATTGTATACTTTATTCTTGTTGTAACATTTGGTGAAGGATTAGCACCATTTGCAATTCTATTCTCTTTACCATTTGCGGTTATTGGTTCATTTGTTGGATTGCTTATTGCAGGTGAAACGATTTCGGTTACAGTTATGATGGGATTACTCATGTTAATAGGTATTGTTGTTACGAATGCGATTGTACTGGTTGATCGTATAATCCACATGGAGCACGAAGGAATGGAAATGCGTGATGCAATACTAGAAGCTGGTATGACACGTCTTCGTCCGATTCTTATGACAGCAATTGCCACAATGGGTGCCTTAATTCCGATGTTATTTGGCAATGCAGGTGGAGGATTAATTTCAAAAGGTCTTGCGATTACAGTTATCGGTGGATTAGCAAGTTCAACCGTCTTGACTTTAATCATCGTACCTATTGTTTATGAAATCTTATCGAAAATCTTTAAGAAAAATCGTAAAGAAATTCAGGATAATTAATGAAAACAGGTAGTTCTGCTTATTAGGCTGAACTACCTGTTTTTTATTCTGGTAGAATAGATAAATAATTTTCAAGGTAAGAACGAAATAAGTAACATAATTAATCTGTAAAACTAGCCATCATAATTCTCATATGTGCATAAGCTCCGCCTGCTCGTAATGCTGAACTTACCATAACTGCTT
Organism: Paucisalibacillus globulus DSM 18846; assembly: GCF_000482485.1. Lineage (GTDB taxonomy): Bacteria > Bacillota > Bacilli > Bacillales > Amphibacillaceae > Ornithinibacillus > Ornithinibacillus globulus. Next base: position 305,066 of record NZ_AXVK01000001.1, read on the forward strand.
CTGCAAGTTCTTCATTTGTTGCTCCTAGCTTCTCTGCATTCTTCGTATGAACGTCGATACAATAAGGGCATTGTGTTGCTGTGGCAACAGCTACAGCAATAATTTCTTTGAACTTCCCACTCAGTTTCCCATCCTTCGTTGCAGCAGTGCTAAAAGCTTGGTAGCCTCTGAATGCTTCTTTAGAAAATTTTACTAGTTGGCCTAGGCTTTTTAAATTAGAACGCTCATAGAGGGAATTGGATGCTTCAGTATCTTTCGCATTATGAATATGTGTACTGTGTGTTACAGCGCCTCCTGCTTCTACAGCCGCAGTGACAAATACTGCTTCAGATAATTCTTCAAGTGTTGCGCCTACTCTTTTAGCATTCTTCGTATGATAATCAATGCAATAAGGGCATTGTGTTACATGCGTTATGGCAACTGCGATAATTTCTTTTTCTTTCCTAGTCAACATACTGTCCTTAAATACAGCCATATTAAAATCATTAAATGCTTGTAATTGATCTGGAGCCAAATCCTTTAATCTAGTCAAACTTTCCTCTTTTGAATAAAAATGTGTCATTTTAAATCGTCCTTTTATAGTATTTTGTCCATTCAATAACAAATGGGACAATTTAGTGGAAGTAGTAGAAAAAGTTTTAGTGAGAAATTTGCTAATCTATTCTTCCTACTTTCAAATTACCCAATAGATAGAGTTTTAAACAAAATTATCCTAATAACTCTTATTTATTTTTCAAGTTTTCATTCGATATTGTATGTATAAATATGATAGGAAACTATCATTTTAATATTTTGATAATAATATGATTTGAGGAGTAAGTGGCCTTGGAAATAATGAAAGGAATTTTTATGATTATTTTAGGTTCTATGTTTTGAGAAGCGACTGGCCCGTTGCTTTTGCACTAAGCAGTTTATTAGCTTAAATAGATTTGTTTAGTGTACTATTAAGTGAGAAATAATCTCAATTACTTTAATCTTAGTAGTGAGATGTAGAGTAGAGGAGTTTTTTTATGGAAAAATATCGAATAGACCCTAGCTCCGGGTTAGAATTTGGTATATATACATTAGGTGATCATATTGCTGATCCACATACGGGAGAGCGTATTTCTAGCCAATAACGTATTAAGGAAATAATTGAGTTAGCTAAGATGGCTGAACAAGCTGGTATTGATTTCTTTAGTGTTGGAGAGGGCCATCAAGATTATTTTACGACACAAGGACACACAGTAGTCTTAGGAGCTATTGCTCAGGCAACAGAAAAAATTAAAATTGCGAGTTCATCGACAATTATTAGTACATTAGATCCTGTCCGTGTTTATGAAGATTTTGCGACGATAGATTTAATTTCAGATGGTCGAGCTGAATTAATTGCTGGACGTGCATCCAGAGTTGGTGTATTTGACCTGCTAGGATACAGTTTAAGGGACAATGAAGATTTATTTGAAGAAAAGTTCGAATTGTTATTGAGAATAAATCAAGAGGAAGTTGTTAATTGGGAGGGGGAATTTAGAGCGCCATTAAGAGATGCAAAAGTAATTCCTAGACCTCTACACGGTACATTACCAATTTGGCGTGCAGTTGGTGGGCCTCCTGCAAGTGCTATGAAAGCTGGATACGCTGGTATTCCAATGTTTTTAGCTATGCTAGGTGGACCAGTTACAAGTTTTAAACGCTCTGTAGATATTTATCTTGATGCCGCAAGAAGAAATGGACACAACCAACCCAGAAGAGCTACCAATAGCAGCAGCAGCAGGCTTTTTCTATGTTGCTGATACAATACAACAGGCGCAAGCTGAAACCTATCCATATATAAATGAGGGAATGAAATTAACGAATGGTAGTGGTTTTCCAAAGCAACATTTTGCACAAGGAGCACACCCCCATGATGTAATGAATATTGGTAGTCCAGAGTTGATAATTGAGAAAATTCTATATCAACATGAGGTTTTTGGACACCAGCGTTATATAGGACAAATGGATTTTGGTGGAATCTCTTTTGATAAATTGAAACGTAATATTGATATAATAGGGACAAAAATATTACCTGAAATAAAGAAGCATACACGAAAGAAATAGGGGGAGCATGAATGAAGATTGTAGGCTTATCTGGGTCTATTGTTGGATCGAAAACAAGGACAGCAATGGAGCGAATGATGAATATTTTAGCTGATAAATATACAGATGTTGAACTTATATTAATTGACTTAGCAGACTATGATTTGCCATTTAGTGATGGACGTAACTATACGGATTATGATGGAGATACTGGCTATGTGACGCAAACGATTATGGAAGCAGATGCTGTAGTAATTGGTACTCCTGTATTTCAAGCCTCTATTCCGGCAACACTTAAGAATATTTTTGATTTATTACCAGAAAAAGCTTTCTTAAATAAAGTTGTAGGATTTGTTGTGACTGCCGGTTCAGCAAAGCATTATTTGGTTGCTGAACAACAATTAAAACCCATAGTAGCATATATGAAGGCACAGATTGTTCAGACTTACGTGTTTTTGGAAGAACAAGATTTTTATCTGAAAGAAATTACTAATGATGATGTAATCTTTAGAATGGAACGCTTAGCAGAAGATTTAGTAACATTAACCAAAACATACGAAAACATTCGTGAAGCAAAAGAAGTAGAATACGGTTTTTAGAAGAATCTGGTATAAACTAGGTTCTTCTTTTTATTAGGAATCAGTAAAGAAAATAACTTTGTACATATAGTAATTCTCTTGTTTTATTAAAAGTTTCTAAATTAGATTGATTTTAGCTTACATGAACAGATGAAAATGAAAGGGAAGTGTATTATCATTAAAAGGAAATTAAAGGTTGAATTTGTTATAATATTTTGAGAGTCCAGATTACAGGGAGATTAAAAATGAAGAAAACTATTGGGATTTTAGCGCATGTTGATGCTGGTAAAACTACATTTTCCGAGCAATTACTTTTTCATACTAAGGCAATAAAATCTAGAGGTAGAGTAGACCATCAAAGTGCCTTTTTGGATAATCACGATATTGAAAAGAAAAGAGGAATCACGGTATTTGCGGATCAAGCGATTTTTAATTATAAAGATTCTACATATCATCTGATTGACACTCCCGGACACGTCGACTTTTCTCCGGAGATGGAGCGAGCTATTCAAGTAATGGATGCTGCTATCATTATCATTAGTGCGGTAGAAGGAATTGAAGGTCATACAGAAACAGTTTGGAAGTTATTGAAGAAACATCATATTCCAACCTTCTTTTTTATTAATAAGACAGATAGAGATGGAGGAAATGTTGGGACGGTTTTAAGTGATATTCGTGCTAATTTTAAGAGTGATGTTTTAGATATTAATTGCTGTTCTATAAAAGATTCATTAAGTGAAGAGATAGTTGATTTTATTGCTGAACGAGATGATGAACTCTTGGAGTACTATATGAGTAATGGTGTTAATCGTGGATTATGGCTACAAAAGATGCAGGAAATGGTCAAGAAATGCAAGCTATTTCCTTGTTCATATGGTTCGGCCCTCCAAGACATAGGCATCGAAGAATTTTTAGAGAACTTTGATTATCTAACACGCACACACTACAACGTGGAAGGGGAATTTGCGGGCCGTGTTTACAAGATCCGATATGACGAAACAGGGACACGGATGACATTTATAAAGGCGTTACATGGTACTTTAAATGTTCGGGATGAGATAGCTTATGGAGATTCAGACAATAGAGAAATGGAAAAGATAACGCAAATAAGAAAGTATAATGGAAACCAATTTGATACGGTGCAAAAGGTCTGTGCTGGGGAGCTTTTTGCTGTTTTAGGGTTAACTAATGCTGTGATTGGTGATGGTGTGGGTGCATTATCTGAGAAACTTACCTATGAAATGATTCCAACCCTTCGTTCAAAGGTAGTATTTGAACCCAAGGTGAATGTGAAAGAGGCTTTAACTTACTTTAAAGTACTTGACTCTGAAGATCCTTCATTGAAAGTAACTTGGGAGGAGCAACTACAACAAGTTCATATCCACGTTATGGGGACAATACAATTAGAAGTACTGAAACAAGTTGTGCTAGAACGTTTTAACTTAGTGGTTGAATTTGAAAAACCAGAAATTATATATAAGGAGACAGTAGAATCTAGTGTCACAGGATATGGGCATTTCGAGCCACTTAAACATTATGCTGAAGTACATCTCCAGATTGAATCAGCATCCCGTAATAGTGGTGTCCAGTTTAAAAGTATTTGTCACACGGATCACTTATCTGTTGGATTACAAAATTTGGTTAGGCAACATGTTTTTGAACGTGAACATCATGGGTTATTAACAGGCTCTGGGTTAACCGATGTTAAGATAACACTTTTAAGGGGAAGAGGACATAACAAACATACCCATGGTGGGGATTTTCGAGAAGCGACATTTCGAGCAATTAGACAAGGATTAGAAAAAGCAAATAATAGATTGTTAGAGCCTTTTTATAGCTTTAAAATCAAGGTTAATATTTCTCAAATGGGAAGGGTGTTAGCTGATATCCAAACTGCCCATGGAAAATTCGATCCACCGATTACTGATGGTGATAAAGCGATAATTACTGGTATGGCTCCGGTTTCAACTTTTATGGAATACCCGATGATACTTGCTTCTTTTACAAAAGGTAAAGGAAGTATTTCGCTAAATTTTATAGGCTACGATCTCTGTCATAATGAACAAGAAATAATCAAGAAAATTAATTATGATAAAGACTCCGATTCGAAGTATACATCCTCATCGGTCTTCTGTGCAAAGGGTGCTGGATATAGTGTGAGATGGGATGAAGCGGAGAAAATGATGCACTGCTTATAATCATATGAACTTATGAAATATCCCAATGACCCTGTGACTAAACAGTGGTCATTTTCTTGTGATTGAAGGAAGGGCTTTTTTTAATGAACTTTTAAACAGACCATATTCCGGAGTCATTAAAAAATAAATCCCATTCAAATAGACCATGTATCATATTAGGAAACCAAGGACTTTGTAACTTCGCAGTTTTATAAACAAATTACGTAATCAATTATATTTTTGAAACCAATGGAAAAAATTCACTATAAGATTCAAATGTTTATATTGGCGCATATTTGTCAGGATGTTAGAAACAATAAAGGTAGTATTTTGTTGATTTTCTAAGATAACGGAGGTTTAATATAATGGCATATTTAAATTTGCATGAAAAGTTACAACAGGCTAGTAGGTTATTAAAAGAAGCACAGGATGCAGTCATTCAGGCTCAGGGACAGGATTTACAAACTCTTGAACAAGCTGAGAGTGCACTTAACCAAGCTGAAAGCGAATTGCGAAGTGTTCAAAATCAAGCTGGAACAGAAGCAACAGAAAATCCTCAGTTCCAACAAGCATTTGAATCATTACATGATATTAGACAGCAAGTACAAGAAGCGCAGCAGAATATTAATGATGTTCTGTAATGATAGAAAGGAAACTTCTATTCAGGGTTTCCTTTTTTAAATTTAGTTGTTTTATAATAATAATACTTTTGAACTAGTTATAGACTGAAGATTTCTTTTTCAGGTAGGGCTTTTTAATCAAAATCTCTTTATAATGTCTAAACTTGAAACCTTTAATAAGTAATTGTCGTAAATATAAGGCGAAACGAATACTTAATTAAGGGGATGACATGTTGAGAAAGTTGTTTTTTATAAGCACATTAGTTATGCTAACCTTTGGTCTAGTGGCATGTGGTGAGAATGCTGAAGATGTTTATACAAAAGCCATGGAAGCAGCAGATAAAATGGAAAGTGCTGAAGTTAGTATGAAGTTAAATCAAGAAATAGCAATGGCTGAAGAAGGTAAAATAGTTATCGCTAGTGATATGGAAGGATCGATGATTATTGATCCGATCGCAATGCACCAAAAAGGAACGATGTCTATGACAATGGGCGGAGAAGAAATGCCTATGGAAATGGATACGGAAATTTATTTTGTAGATAATGAAATGTATATTTTTGAATCTATGACAGAACAATGGATTAAGGCTGACAGTTCACTTCTCCCAATTGATACATTAACTTCTAATCAACCGGATGTTTCTGAACAGCTTAAAATGATGGAAGAATATGTAGAGGATTTTGAATTTGAAGAAAAAGATAATGAGTTTGTATACAAATTGACTGCTGATGGAGAAGGTTTTAAAAAGTTAACAGAAGAAATGCTTGATGAATATCTCCCAAAAGAACTAACAGCAGAAATGGGTGACCTAACTCAATTACTAGAGGAAATGGAAATTAAGACGCTGTATATAGAAATGTATATAGATAATAAAACATATGATTTAAAGAAGTATAATCTTGACATGGATATGTCGATGAAAGTAGAAGGTGAAACAATTAGTATCGTTCAAAATATGAAATCTGAATATACTAATATAAATGCCATTGATAAAATTGAAGTACCACAGGAAGTTTTAGACTCAGCAGTTGATGAAACTGGATTTTAATTTTTTGAAAAAAGATTGATCACTAAGTGATCAATCTTTTTTTGTTGACCAATCGAGTTTGACAATTGATGGATAATAGTCGAAGTAGCAGAACCAGGATATTCAAGTATTTCCTGGTTTTATTCCCTTAATGGAGTAAGTCTACTGTAAGTCCTAATTTTCAAGTAACTAGTAGCTATTTTGATGTCTGCTACTAAGTTCTGAAATAAACTTGTAATATGATGCTAAAGTGCATGAAATCTATTAATGTTATAATTTTTCTTGGTAGTTTTGACTAATTACTAGTAGATATGAAGAAAGCAGGGGAAAAAGTTGAGAAGATTAACTGTAATTACCTTAGCTATTTCAATTATTTTCGGAACCGCATTTAGTAGTATTCATGTCTTTGCTGCAGAAAAAGATGAATTGCAGGATATTAAAGATCAGCGTAATCAAATCCAGAAGAACCTTTCGGGTGCACAACTTCAAATAGATACTATTATGTCTGAGATAGATGAATTAAATAATGAGATTAGTCGAGTTAATGAGGAAATCTCTAAAAATCAAACATTAATAGATCAAACAGAAGGAAAGATTACGAATACTATTGTTGAAATAGGTAAACTACAAGAAGAAATTAGGGAATTAGAAGCAGATATTGAAAAGCGTCAGGAGATTTTAAAAGAGAGAATGTCCTCTTATCAAAAATCAGGCGGTTCTATCAATTATCTTGAAGTATTATTTGGTGCCCAAAGTTTTAGTGATTTTATAAGTAGAATCACCGCCGTAAATACAATTACCCAATCTGATGCCGATTTAATCGAGAATTTAGAGTCGGATATAAAAGCTGTAGAAGAGAAAAAGTTGCTTTCATTAAATAAACTTGATGAATTAAATGAGATGAAGCTTGAACAGGAAGAAACACTAGCAATTGTTCAGCAGCAGAAACAACAAAATGAAGCAAGTAGAAATACTTTAGAGGCTAAGCAAAGTGAATTATTATCTATTATAGAGAAATTAAAAAAAGAAGATAGCAGTCTTGCTAGTGTGGAGTCAGACATCAAAAACCAAATTGCAGCCGAGGAAGCAAGAAAGAAAAAAGAGAAAGAATTAGAGCTATTGGCTAATAAATCAAGTGATTCCAACGATTCAAGTCAAAGCAAAGAGACAATAAAGAATGTAGATGGGAAAACGTTAACCGTAACAGCTACAGCATATACAGCATATTGTAAAGGTTGTACTGGGATTACACACACAGGAATCAATTTGAAGGATAATCCAGATTCTAAAGTTATCGCTGTTGATCCTTCTGTTATTCCTTTAGGTTCAGTTGTATATGTAGAAGGTTATGGTTATGCTATAGCTGGTGATACTGGAACAGCTATTAAAGGAAATAAGATTGATGTATTCGTACCATCGCGAGCGGAAGCTTTAAAATGGGGAGTACGAAAAGTTAAAGTTACCATTCAATAATTTTTTATAGAGATGTGTCCCACTTACAAGTGTGGTCACATCTCTTTTATTTGTTCGTAGATTCCTTTATACTAAGAATGGTTAGAAGGAGGAAATAAAATGTCAGTTTTAAAGCAATTTAATCTTACAAGAACATCTTTACTTACTTTTATAAGTGAATTGGATGAAGAGATAGTAGACCGTGAATCAAAATACTTTGATAATACGATTCGTTGGTATATAGGAAATACATTATTGATGAATGAGAAATTATTATTTGTCAGTAAAAATTCTTTTAAATTGTCAGATAAATATAAAGAACTTTTTAGTTCTGATAAAAAATCTGCAGATTGGGCTACTAAGGCACCATCTCTTAAGGAGTTGATGGAGCAGCTAGAGGACCAACAAAATAGAATTAATAATTTTGATGAACTTTTCTGGAAATCCAATGTGAAATTTAAAGTGCCTTATGGTCATATTGAAACACATGGAGACCTACTAATTATGCTTGCACATCGTGAAGCAGAAATGTTAGGGAAAGTAAAAGTAATGAAACAAGTTTATGATGTTAACTAAGTAACATGGAAAAACTCGCCTAAAATTAATTGGCGAGTTTTTTTACTAGTGATTTTCAATATAGTCTATTTAAAAGATATTCTCAATTCCACCAGCTGTTTAGTTAACTGTTGAAATAGAAACGTAGAAAACAGATGAGTTATAATTTAGAATTTAAATAGACCAATAAAAAATATGTAACGTGCCTAGGGACTAGATTAAAGAAAGGTTGAGGGGAATTGAATCAGGTTTTATACATAGAAGATGAGAAGGAAATTGGGGAATGGGTTAGCAAGGATTTAACTGATAGAGGTTATCAAGTCATCTGGTTGACATCGGGTGAAGATATCGATACGTATATTTCAAAATCTGATATAGTTATTTTAGATGTGATGCTTCCTGGGTTGGATGGATTTTCAATCGGTAGAAGAATAAAAAAAGAACACTCTGATTTACCAATTTTAATGCTTTCTGCTCGGACTTCAGTTGAGGATAAAATAGAAGGATTGGATTTTGCTGATGATTATTTAACCAAACCATTTCACCCTGAGGAGCTAGTTGCTCGCATAGAAGTATTATTAAGAAGGTTTCATAAACAAGATGAAAAGATTGAACTACAACATTTAATCATACATACGAAAGACGGTCGAGTAGTTAATCATGAATCAGATGTAGAAATTCTATTAACTGGTAAGCAATATCATTTATTTCAGTTCTTTATTAAACATCTTAATCAAATATTAACAAAAGAACAGATATATGAAGGTGTTTGGGGTGAACGATATATTGACGGGGATAAAACCTTGATGGTACATATTCGCTATTTGCGGGAAAAAATTGAAAAGAATCCAGCTAATCCAACAATTATTGAAACAATTCGTGGTATTGGTTATCGGGTGAAATTATGAACCGTTTTATGAAATCATTATTGGCAAAATACATGCTTATCATTATTGTTGCTATTTTAGTGGTTCAATTAGCCTATTTGCTAGTTGGATCCATAGCGATTTTTGGTTTTAATCTGCAAGATGATGAGGATGTAGATACTCAAGTTGTTGAAGATAATTGGCACAGGGATGCTAGTAATATGAAAAATATTACAGATGATAAAATAGAGAAACTTTTCAAGAACTGGAAGGAAAAGTATCCTGAGGCGGGCATGTTTTGGGTAAATGCGGAAGGGAAGCTAGTAGTGGAGATTGACGCAACAGAAGGGTTACCAGATGAATGGACACCTGTCTTTACTGCAAGTTTTATTAAAGAACGTTATAATGGGAATCCCTTTACCGTCATAGCTTTTGTTGGAGATAAAGAAAAGGATGGATTTATAGTTATTGAAATTCCTAGAAATACTTTTGATCCGCCGATACTAAAAGCATCTGAGCGGTTTGGATATTTAATTATAATTGGTGTTATTGCTTTTATACTTCTATTTATTATTGTTTCATTCTTATTTTTTAGAAGTATACAGAAGCGCTTATTAAAATTTCAGGATTCCATGGGGATTCGTGATGTTGATGGGTTACCAGTTGAAGTGGAAATTAAAAAAGAAGATGAGATTGGGGAACTGGAAAAATCATATAATCAAATGGTTGATGAGCTAAGAGAGAGTCGTAAACGCCAACAACAAGAAGAAAACCTTCGTAGGGAATTAATTGCAAATTTATCTCATGACCTTAGGACTCCTTTAACAAAAGTTCGTGCTCAATCCTATACCATTATGCAGGAAGAATTATCAGATCAAGGAAAACAGGCGGCTAAAGCAATCGAAACTTCTATTACTAACATTGACCGTTTGATTGAAAACTTAATGTCCTATACCTTATTAATGGCGAGCAAATATAAATATGATCCAAAAGAAATGGATATGTCACGCTTTGTCAGGGAGTCTGTGGCAACCTGGTATCCAGCTTTTGAGAAAGAGGAGTTTAAAATAGATGTTTCATTGGATTCATTAGGACAATGGATGATGGATCCGATATGGATGGAAAGAATATTGGATAATCTATTCCAAAATGTATTACGTCATGCGAAAAGTGGAAAATATATTAGTGTAAAAACGGAATCAAGGGAACAATACGATTCAATTATAATTACAGATCATGGACCAGGAATGAAACAGGAATCACATGAAAAAGGTGCGGGGATTGGGCTAACTATCGTCAATATGATGGTTAAAGGGATGAATCTAGATTGGAAAATAAAATCTAGTGAACAAGGAACATCCATACAAATTATTCGATTTAGATGAGGGAGTGTCCCTCAAGTAGGTTAACTATTGAAGCAGATGAGGTATTAAACCTCTATCTGCTTTATTTTTTTAAACAAAATTTAAACTAACCACTAACTTAGTTTTAACCTTGTTAACCTAATCTTAAGAGAGAGGTGATATGAAATGGAATATATTGTTGAAACGAATAAATTAACGAAAAGATTTGGAAAAGAATATGCAGTAGAAGCTTTGGACTTAAAAATTCCTAAAGGTGAGATTTATGGCTTTTTAGGACCAAATGGTGCAGGGAAAACAACGACAATTCGAATGTTGTTAGGATTAATGCGTCCAACATTAGGATCTATACAAATTTTTGGCAAGGATTTAACTAGAGAACGAATTGATATTTTGAAAAAAGTGGGCTCCTTAGTAGAAAATCCGTCTTACTATCCCCACCTAACAGCCTATGAAAATTTAGAAGCATTACGTAAGATTTACGGGGTTCCAAAAAAGCGGATAGATGAGGTGTTAAAAATTGTCCGTCTCTCTGATGTCAGAAATAAAAAAGTAAAAGGATTTTCCCTTGGTATGAAACAAAGATTAGGAATTGCTGCTTCCTTATTAAATAATCCAGAGTTATTGATTTTAGATGAACCAACAAATGGATTAGATCCATCAGGAATTATCGAAATTCGGAATTTAATAAAACGTTTAGCAACTGAAGAAGGTATGACAATTCTAATTTCTAGCCACTTACTTTCTGAAATTGATCAAATTGCTAATCATGTCGGAATAATTTCTAAAGGGAAGATGATTTTTCAGGATTCTATTGAGGTTATGCGTAGGCAGTCACAAAATAAAATTTTACTTAAAGTGAATGATTGTAAGATGGCATGGAATTTCCTCATATCGAATGGAATAGAAGCAGACTTTTCATTGGAGAGCATTTCCTTGTTGGATAGGAAAGATGAGAATGTAGCAATGGTAGTGCGTTTACTTGTAGAGAATGGTTTTTCTATCTATCGAGTTGAGGAAGAAAAACGAACACTTGAGGATACTTTCCTTCAAATGACGACAGAGGAGAGAGCAATATGATAGGTAAACTCATCCTGACTGACTTAATGAAGATAAGAAGAAAAGGCATTTGGTTTCTAGCTGTCTTAGGTCCGTTTGGCGTTGTTGCGTTACAGATGGTTAACTATGGATTACGCAAGGATTGGTTTATACAGCAAGACACTTATAGTTGGTTTTACTATATACGAAATGTAAATGCATTTACACCGTTTGCGCTTGTACTAGGAATAGTTATTTTGACTTCATTTATGGCAAGCATTGAAAATGAGACAAATTCATGGAAGCAAATTATTGCTTTACCAGTTTCAAAGTGGAGTGTTTATTTGTCTAAGTATACAACACTAACAATATTATTAGTATTTGCAACTTGTCTGTTAACTTTGTTTTCTGTATGCTTTGGCATTTTTCTAGGATTAGAAGGAGAGGTTCTCTTCTTGGATTTAATTAAATATAGCTTTTATACATTCCTTGCTTCGATGCCAATTCTTGGTTTACAGTTGTGGATTTCTATAATAAGTCAAAACCAAGGGATTCCAATTACGTTTGGGGTAATAGGGGTTATCCTGACCTACATGGCTTACTTTTTACCAGACTGGATGATTTGGAAATGGCCATCATTAGAAAATCAGTGGGATGAACCATTAATAAATGCATGTTTTGGATTAGCTGTTGGTTTAGCAATATATGTATTTGGAATGCTAGATTTTATAAGAAGGGACGTGAAGTAGATGTTTTCCTTATTGCAATCAGAATGGTTTAAATTAAGTAAATCAAATATCATCTATATTTTATTAGCGGGTCCTTTAGTAGGCTTGCTAATTGGTTTGACTGGAAATGAAAGTATTTTTCCAGATGAAGTAAACCAGTGGACTGGTGCTTTATTAATGATGAATTTAACTTATGCTTTATTATTTTTGCCATTAATAACTGGGGTTCTTGCTGCAACTATTTGTAGATATGAGCATCAAGCAGGAGGGTGGAAACAATTACTTTCCTTACCAGTAACACGAGGAAAGGTGTTTGTATCGAAGTATATGCTGCTGATGTTATTAATACTGGCTATTCAGGTGTTATATCTTGGTTCTTTATTGGTTGTTGGGCTAATTCATGGCTATACGGATGCCTTTCCTATGGAAATCGTTTGGAAGAGTATTATAGGAGGTTGGGTTGCAACTCTACCACTTGTCGCATTACAACTATGGATGTCTTTACTATTTAAAAGCTTTGCAGGATCCTTTGCGGTAAATGTTATCTTTACGCTACCTACAATTTTGGCCATTAACTCGGAGCGATTTGGACCATATTATCCTTGGGCACAGCCTGTATTTATGATGAATGTCGGTGGAGACACAAGTAGTACCTTTTTTATTCCATGGGAACAACTTTTAATGGTGGTTGGTGGAAGCTTTCTATTATTCTTTATTGGAGGATTCATATACTTCCAAAGAAAAGCTGTATAACGTTCAATAAATACTATGTGCCTACTTACACAGGGGGAGTTCGTCTAAGATGAAAAAGAAATGGAGAATAGGCTTAGTATTAAGGAAGATGTTAGTGTACATTGTTGTTGCCTTCTTAGTTTGGTTTGCTATTCATCACGTACTGTCATTTTATGAAAAGAAAAAATATCCACCGTTAGGTCAACTTGTCGAAGTGAATGGTAAAGAAATGCATGTATTTGTTAAAGGATCAGGGGACCATACGATTCTTTTGTGGAGTGGTTTAGGAACGCCTGCGCCGGTACTAGACTTTGAACCTCTTATAAATGAATTAGCAATGAATCATAGAGTAGTAGTAGTTGAGAACTTTGGGTATGGTTGGAGTGACTTAACGGATAAAAAACGTACGGTGGAAAATATTGTGGAAGAAACAATTGCAGCCTTAACAAAGTCAGGTATTGAGGGCCCATATATTCTGATGCCGCATTCCATTTCGGGAATATATAGTATGTATTTTGTGAATGAATATCCTAATGAAGTGGAAGCAGTTATTGGAATTGACACGACATTACCAAAAGCAACAGGGTATTTTGATGAAGTTGTTCCAACTATGCCAAGTTTATTTAGATTCGTGGCACCATCAGGAATTGCTAGATTGATGGTAGCTTTTAACCCAGAAAATGTCTTACCTATTGCAGAAGATGGAACATATTCTAAGGGGAATATAGGAATGACAAAAGCTATAACAGCATGGAAGGGCTACAATAAGAATATTATTGGTGAGGCAAATGAGATAACCAATAATATTGCCAAAACTGACAAAATGAAATTTCCACCTAAGCTTCCAACATTATTTTTTACAAGGCAAGAAGTCAAGGAAACAGAAGATGGTAGAACGAATGTAACGTTTTACGAAACACAGCTATCAGAAACTCCTTTCAGTAAAATTATTACATTTGAAGGGCATCATTACCTTCATTGGACAAGGTTCAATGAAATGGGGAAGTATGTGAACCAGTTTATTAAATCTATCGATAATAAATAAGGATGTTCACGTAATAGACAATTTAATAGTATTACCTATCATAAGAATTTGTTACGATAGGTTTATAGCTTATTGAATAATGTTAGGGAGGACGCCCATGGTAATTAAGCGTGAATTTCTTCGGTATGGTTTTCTATTCTTGTTACTGCTTGTACTATCTTCAAATTTAATTTTGTATTATACATCATTTGGAAATGGAATTATCCCTGCAAATTCCAATGGAGTAGTAATTGGATCCATTATCGACCTATCCATTATATCCCCGATTTTATTAATTGCATGGACACGAAAATGGAAGTTGAAATTTATTGTGATGGTACTTGCTGCAGGGCTTATTTTAACTAGATTCTTTATTCCCATGAAGTATTTATCCCCATTTGAGGTAATTACTTGGGTTGGATTTGGCGTTGAAGGACTACTAGTATTAGTAGAGCTATCACTAGTCTTTTCACTTATGATTTATTTACCTAGAATTATTCAATCGGTAAAGAAAAGTTCTTTGCCGGTATTATTTTCCTTCCACCTTGCGATAACAGAAAAGCTAAAAAATAAGCCAATTATACATATTGTTTGCTCAGAAATGTTAATGTTTTATTACGCATTTGCTACTTGGAAAACCCATGCTCCTAAAAATGAATTTACGTTTACATTACATCGAAAATCTAGTGCAATTGCCTTTCAAATAATGTTGATACATGCCATAATTTTCGAATCAATTGGTTTACACTGGTGGCTACACAGTGTGGCACCTATAGTCTCTATCATCTTTTTGATATTAAATATGTATGGTTTGATTTTATTAATCGGTGATATACAAGCACTGAGATTAAATCCAATGCTCGTTACGGATGAGAAGCTATATCTGTCTCTTGGTTTAATGAAGCGAATGGAAATCAGCTGGACTAATATTGAAAAGATAATTGATATACCAGAAGAGTTGGAAAAAAAGTCGACCAAAAAGACAATTGAATTTATAGCTAAAGATTTTGAAACTGTTAAACCAACTGTAATCCTTCAATTAAAGCAACCGACAAAGGCTGTATTACTGATGGGGGTAAAACGGGAATACAGCAGAGTTGCTATTCGAGTTGATGAGGTAGCTGATTTTATGAAGATATTAAAAGATAAAGTTAAAAGATAAAAAGTATTTAAAGGCTGGTACAATCCTTTAAAGAGTAATTTCTACCCAGCCTTGTGCTTGTAATAATAAATATTCCATAATTTATTTTACAAAGAGGTATATTTTATTTTTAATCCGTGTTATACTGTAATTAACTCATTGATGTTCGCGCTAGCAATACAAGATTTATGTAATAACTTTCTATTGGTTATCTTCGTCTTGAATTATTATCTTGAACTGAAATTAGTAATAATCGTGCTACAGTAAGCACATGGAGGTTTTTTTAATGAACAAAGGTTCAGTAAAATGGTTTAACGCAGAAAAAGGTTTTGGATTTATCGAAGTTGAAGGTGGAGACGATGTATTCGTACACTTCTCAGCAATTCAAGACGAAGGTTTCAAAACTTTAGAAGAAGGTCAACAAGTTTCTTTCGAAATCACTGAAGGTAACCGTGGACCACAAGCAGCAAACGTTACTAAATTATAATAACCAAAAATGCTCTTCTCCAATGTGAGGAGAGCATTTTTTATTATGCGTTAATATGTTGGTATACTTCGTTATATTCTTCAAAATCTAATACTTCAACTGCTTCTGACCAATGGAGTACCGTTCCGACAAAATCTCTGATGTCTAAATCATTCATTTCATAGGTATCGCCTATATTACAAGTTCCCGTTGCATTTTCGATAAAAGTAACTTTATATCCTCTGTCATAAGCAGATATTGCTGTAAACATACAACAAAACTCTGTATTGAAACCAGTAATAAAGAGTTGTTCTACACCAAGTTTATCTAATATACTACCAAGATTTGTTTTGAAAAAGGCACTTGGTGATTCTTTTTTCACTACAAGATCTGCATAGTCTTTTAATTTTGGATATAACTTCGAACCTTCAGCATCACAATGGAGTGAGCTTTCTTTCTGTCTGTCGAAATGTTGAACAAAGATAACAGGATTCTTTGCTTCCTTAAAATCTTTAATTATCTGTTCTATTATTTTCAGTTCTTCACTAAAATCCTTAAAATTAACAATTCCATTTTGGACATCGATTACAAGTAATGCTTTTTTCATATCCTATATCCTTTCTACTTTAACATTTGGTGAATAAAGGAAATTTGTATACATCGGATGATTCCTCCTCGCTTTTTAGACGACTACATATATTACATTCGGGATGAATCGACAAAATTCCTGCTAGATTATTAACAATAAGTTAATATAATTCACACTTTTGGTAAGGAAGTCTAGTAAATAAATGGTAAAATATAATTATTAATAATTTCATAATTCCTACTATATGGACTACATGACACATATTGCTAACCTCTAGTTTATAGCATTATTAATTTACATTAACGGATTATCCCAGTCGAATAAGAAAGGAAGGTTAAAAATGAGGACAAGTAATGAAATGCTTGAATTGATTATTGGTATTGCAAAGGATGATAGTCGAGTTAGAGCGGTATACATGAATGGTTCTCGGACAAATCCAAATGCACCAAAGGATATTTTCCAAGATTATGATATAGTTTATGTTGTGAGTGAGGTAAAGTCAATTGTATCTGAAGATAATTGGATTGATCGTTTTGGTAAGCTTCTAATGCTTCAAGAACCTGAGAAAAATATTAAAGCTTTAGGTGGAGAGATAGATTTAAATAAGAACTACGGATATTTGATGCTGTTTACAGATGGGAATCGATTGGATTTACATATACAAACGGAAGATTACATGCTAACTACATATAAAACGGATAGTTTAACTATACCATTATTAGATAAGGACAGTTGTTTACCAGCAATCCCTCCATCAAATGATAAAGATTATTGGACGAGGAATCCAACAAAAATTCAGTATTTTAGTGTTTGTAATGATTTTTGGTGGTGTATGCAAAATGTAGCCAAAGGTATTTGGCGTGAGGAACTTCCCTATGCGAAGCAGATGTTTGAATTAGTCATACGGCCAGGACTAGACCAAATGGTTTCTTGGTGGATTGGAATGCAGCATGATTTTCAAGTTTCGCCGGGAAAGATGGGGAAGTATTTTGAAAATTTTTTACCAAACAAATATTGGAGTATGTATCGACACACATATTCAGGTGACGATTATGAAAAAAATTGGGATGCTGTATTTATTGCTTGCGAGTTGTTTCGGTTGTTAGCACAAGATGTCGCACATAAATTAACCTTTGACTATATACAGGATGATGATCGAAACATGATGAATTATTTAAGAAGAGTAAGGGAACTATCGAAGGATGCTGAAGGGATATTTTGATAGTAATGGTGAATGGAGGTATGGTCGAAATGGAGCCAAATTGGCTAACATGGGCTAAAGAACTTCAATCTATTGCGCAAGCAGGATTGACGTATTCAAAAGATAAATTTGATATAGAGCGATTTGAGCAGATTAGAAATATTAGTTTAAAAATTTTGGCGAAACAAACGAGTATGGACAAAATGATAATCAAGGATTTATTTGCAAATGAAACTGGATATGCAACGCCGAAAGTAGATATTCGAGCAGTCGTTTTCCAAGAAGATAAAATATTAATGGTCCGAGAAAACATGGATAATAAATGGGCTTTACCTGGAGGTTGGGCGGACATTGGACTGTCGCCAGGCCAAGTCGCAGTGAAGGAAGTAAATGAAGAATCAGGTTTTAAGGTGAAGCCTATTAAATTATTAGCAGTGTTAGACAAAAAATATCATCCACACCCACCGTCTGCTTACCATGTATATAAAATGTTTATTCAATGTGAAATTGTAAGTGGTGAACCTCAAATCGGATTAGAAACTAATCAAGTAGATTTCTTTGCAGAAAATGAGTTACCAGAACTGTCAATTGCAAGAAATACAAAATCGCAACTAAGTATGTTATTTGATTACCTAAAAAACCCCGAAAAACCAGTTGCTTTTGATTAGTGGGAGTGTGCTGGAATGAGCTTCGACATTGACTTATGCAGCAGAATAATATACTAGTAATGCATAAATTGAGGTAAAATTACATTGTTCAACAATTAGTGCTACTTTACTTGAGAAATATTCGACAAGAAATGTTACAATGTTTAAAGTACACAAGGAAATTAGTCCTAACAATGTGGGGCTAATAGAAGGGAAATTAAAGCGTAACATGAGTAAATTCAAGGAAATTAAATCAACATTAGAAAAAACAGTAAAAATTGGAATTGTGAAATCCAATCTTATTCCTATGTTTGCTGGCTTAACTTTAGCTATGTTCACATATGATTATAACCTAACTGAGAAAATACCTGAAATGATTTATGCAACATTAGGGACTGCTTTAATTATTGCTGCTGCAGGTGCATTCAATAACATATACGATCGAGATATCGATATGATTATGGAAAGAACCAAAGTAAGACCGACAGTAACCGGTGATGTAAGTATCAAAATGACTTTGTGGCTTGCGATTATAATGACTGTTCTGGGTGTGGGAAGCTTAGCTTTATCAACTTGGTTAGCAGCATTATTAGGATTTTTAGGGTTATTTTTATACGTTGTTCCTTACACAATGTGGACCAAAAGAAGAACAATTTGGAATACGGAAATAGGGAGTCTATCTGGAGCAGTACCTCCATTAATTGGATGGGCGGCAATTTATCCGGATATTTCACATCCAGCACTTCTCGGTTTATTTGTTATTGCGATACTATGGCAAATGCCCCATTTTTATGCAATTGCAATTCGCAGGCACGATGATTATAAGGCAGCGAATGTTCCAATGCTTCCAGTTGTAAAAGGGATTAAGCGGACATATTATCAAACTAACGTTTATTTAATTATTATGATTTTGGCCAGTTTCTTGTTAGGCTCATTAAGTATCGGGCTAATGCTAGTTGGGTTACTTCTAGGGGGATTATGGCTAATAATTAGTATTGTTGCCTTTCGTCAAGAAGATTCAAAGAAATGGGCAAAGACATTATTTATATACTCCCTTTTATATATGACAGTAATGTTTTCTACTATCATTATCTATTCGCTAATGGGAATTATATTTAATTTATAATTTTTTTAAAAAAAGTTCACCTAGGTGGACTTTTTCTTTTTATATAAAGGTATTTTCTAATCGATTATTGTTAAATTCAAAACGGTTCATAGGAATCAGTTATCAATTCTATCTACCGTACAATTTCTATCCTACAGCAACATGTAAAGTATGGCTGGGAAAATAGTAATGTTTAGATGAATTTAATCTAAGACCTTTGGATTGAGTTTAATAAAATAAAGGCAGAAATGAAAAGAATAAAGTCAATATTGCATTTAAATTCAAATACATGTATGACTTTATTATTATTTTTATTTCATTATATGGGAAAGTTGTAATTTGGTGGTATAGAACTATATAGAAAATTCCCAGGTATTATGTAGAAATAAGGAGATTATTATACGATAAAATAAAACTATTTACTCATTAAGGTGAAAGCTCATCCTAGGAATAAATATTCATTTTGTAAATATTCTGAAAACAATTACAAAGTTCGACTGAATATGACAAACCCAATAGCTTATAGTTGATTACAGCAACTAGACTAGCATCTTAGAAACCAGACATGGTCTCAACTTTAAAGAAAGGAGGCAAGTGTGGTTTTTTAATTTATCAAAATTTTTTAGGGGAGGAATATTCTTGAAGAGAAGAAAACAGGCAAGAAGATTTAGTATCATTGCTACAATCTTGATGGTTTTCTCGTTATTTACACCAGCAATTGCAGGTGCGGAAGCAAATAGTTCATCAAAGAACACTTCACCACACACGTCACTAGTTGATTCTAAAGAAGTTGTAGAAGCAAAAGTAAGTAATAGTTTGATGAGTGCATTCGATAAAAATGAGAAGGTCACATTCTTAATTAAATTTAAAGAAAAAGCTGATCCGATGAAAATTGCAAAGGAATCACTTGCAAAAGCCCAAAGTGCTAATCTTTCAGCTTTTAACCAAGAATTAGTTCAGCGTTCAGCGGTAATCTCTGAACTAAAAGCAACAGCGATTGCTTCACAACAAAAAGTTAAAAACTTTTTAGAGGCAGAAGCTGAAAAAGGAAATGTAAAAGATATTAAAGAATTTTTCGTTGTAAACGGTATGGCTGTAACTGCTACTAAAGAAGTAGCCGAAAAAATTGCTACATTCCAAGAAGTAGAAAAAGTCCTACCAAACGAAAAGCGTCAATTATTTAAAGGCTTAGCGGTAGAAGAAACTCCAAAGGCGCAACCTCAAAATATCGAGTGGAGTGTAGAACGTGTTAATGCTCCGGCGGTTTGGGGACTAGGAATTGACGGTGCAGGTACTGTAGTAGCAAACATTGATACTGGTGTTGAATGGGAGCATTCAGCATTGAAAGAAAAGTATCGTGGATATAATGCTGCCACTGGTGAAGCTGACCATACTTATAGCTTCTTTGATCCAGTAAATGGACAAACTACGCCATATGATGTTGATGGTCATGGTACACATACAATGGGTACGATGGTTGGTAGTGAGTCAGATGGTTCTAATCAGGTTGGGGTGGCACCAGGAGCTAAGTGGATTGCTGTACAAGCGTTTACTGCTGATGGTGCTTATGATGCTGATTTATTAGCTGCTGCAGATTGGATTATGGCACCTGGTGGAGATGCTTCGAAAGCTCCAGATGTAGTTAACAACTCTTGGGGTGGCGGATCAGGTATTGACGAATGGTATCGCGATACTGTAATCGCTTGGCGTGCTGCACAAATTTTTCCAGTATTTGCTGCAGGAAATACAACATTGTTTAATCCTGGTGGACCTGGTTCAGTAGCAACTCCTGCGAACTATCCAGAATCATTTGCTGTCGGTGCAACTGATATTAATGACAATCTTGCTAACTTTTCATTAGAAGGTCCTTCTCCATATGATGAAATAAAGCCAGATGTATCTGCACCGGGTGTAGCGGTTCGCTCATCAGTTCCAGGTGGAGGCTATGCTAATTATAACGGAACTTCTATGGCAGCACCTGCAGTAGCTGGTGTCGTTGCACTATTACGTTCTGCAAACGGAAACATGTCAGTTGATGATATTGAACAACTATTGATGGATACTGCAGATTCAATGACAAACAGTGAATATCCAGAGAGTCCAAACAATGGTTATGGATACGGAATAGTGGATGCATTTGCTGCTGTATCTACAATTGCAGATGGTTTAGGTTCTGTTCAAGGTCAAGTGACAATGGATGGTGAAGATACAGAAGCACCTACATTTGAACATACTGTGCCATCAGAAACATATGCTGGTCTTGATTTAACATTAAGTGTTGATGTAAGTGATAACATTAGTGTCACTTCTGTACAACTTCAGTATGGTGATGAAACAGTAGATGCTGAGCGTGTATCTGGTAACTTTAAAGCTGGTGTTTATGAAGTTACAATACCAGGGGATTCCCTTGAGGTAGGTACTTTCACATACAACTGGGTCATCAATGACTTTGGTAATAACGAAGTAGTAAGTGATTCTCACAATGTTGAAGTTAAAGCTGGGATTACTAATGGTTACTTTGAAGACTTTGAAGTTAACCCATTAGGTTGGCAAAAGCTTGGCAATAACAATGTATGGGAGTGGGGAACACCTACTTCAGGACCAGGTGAAGCATATTCCGGTGAAAATCTCTATGCTACTGATCTAGATAGTCCGTATGTTGCTAATATGAGTAATCATCTAGTCATGCCACCAATTGATGTTCCAGCAGAAGGGGATTCCTTTATACAATTCAAGAGTTGGCATAACTTTGAAATCAGTTCTTCAGGTAGGGCTTGGGATTATGGTGAATTAGTTATTTCCAACGATATGGAAAACTGGACTACCCTTGAACAGTTTGTTGGCGCTTCGGAAGGATGGGCTAGCAAAGAATTTAATTTAGCTGATTATCAAGGTGAGCGCGTTTATATCGGTTTCTATACGTATTCCGATGGAAGCGTAAGTAGAGATGGATGGTATATTGATGATGTTGCGTTATCCGATACATCACTAAATCTAGAGAGCAATACTGCCGAAAAAGCTAATACGAAAAAAAGTGAACAAAATGAAAAGGCAAAAGAAACAGCACTAGACAAAAAGTCGGAATCTAAAGACGCTACAGTAAGTGCTGACAATCAATTAAATAGTCTACCACTTGATGCAACAGTTTCTGTACTTGAAAACGGACGCTCTGTTTCAACTAATCCACAAGATGGATCGTACTCGCTTATGCTCCCAGCTGGTGATTATACATTAGTAGCTGAAACTTATGGCTTTAGAGCGAAGGAACAAGCTGTAACTGTGAATCAAGATGAGGCTGCAACTGCAAACTTTGTACTTGAAGAATTACCAAAAGTTACCGTGTCTGGTACAATAACAAGTGATAAGTCAGGCAACCCTATTGCGGGAGCTACTCTTTTACTTGTTGAGGATGCTAACGTGGAACCTGTTCAGACAGATGAAAATGGAAACTTCTCCATTACTGCATATGAAGGAACATATACTATAAAAGTTCTTGCGACTGACTATTATGGTCAAGAGCTGGAAGTAACATTCGATGAAAACAAAACATTAGATATTGCTTTAGAACCATTCTTTACTATCCCAGGTGGAGAAATTGGATATGACGATGGTACGGCTGAAAATGCTCGTTCATTCTATGATGCAGGCAATGGATGGGCTGTTAAAATGTCACTTCCAGAAGGACAAGAACAAGCTATCGTAACAGATGGTGTATTCCAATTCCATGGTACAGATTGGCCAGTACCAGGTGGAACGCCGTTTGCTGTTGAAGTTTGGAGTGCTGGTGAAGATGGAATGCCAGCTGAAAAATTAGCTGGTCCAATTGAGGCAGATGCAATTCGTGATCTGAATCAGCAGACAGTTGTAGATTTAAGAGAGCATAACATCCAAGTAACTGGTGACTTCTATATGGTTTATATTCAGACAATTGCCAATCCGAATTCACCTGGATTAGCAACGGATGAAAGTAGTCCAAATGCCGGAAGAAGTTATCAATTAGTTGGTGGAGCTTGGTCTGCATCACCTGTTGCGGAAGGTAACTATATGATTCGTGCTCGTGTTGCATACGGTGTAGGTGACCCGGTCATTACATCACCAGCCAATGGGGAATTCACAAATGAGGCTTCAGTTACTGTTGAAGGTACTGCATCCAATTCTACTTCTCTAAGCCTATTAAACAACGGCTCAGAAGTTGGTACTGCAGACATCGATGAGACAGGAACATTCAGCCTTGATATCGAATTAACAGAAGGTGAAAACGAACTTCAAGCATTAACGATGGTTAATGGTGAGGAAGCAACGGAATCCGAAACGGTCACAGTTACATTAGATACAATTGCACCAGAGCTAAGTCTTTCTAATGTTGAAGACGGTGATCGAACCAATCGTGAAACATTGACAGTTAAAGGAACAGCAAATGACACAAATTTTGCTTCTTTAACTGTAAACGGTCAAGAGGCTTCAGTTGAAGATGGTCAATTCTCGAAACGTATATTACTTGATGAAGGTGAAAATACAGTAGAGGTGGTTGCAACTGATGCTGCTGGTAACACGACAACTAAAGTAGTAACAGTATTGGCAGACTTCACTGCTCCTGAAATCGAAAATGTGACACCAACAGAAGATAAAGATCTACAAGTAGGTCAGACTGTAATGATTACATTTGACAGTGAATCTGGTCTAGACGCTTCATTTGTTGTACACAGTCCTTTAACAAATATGAAGACTTCCAATGCCACTGAACTTCCTGTGGTTGAAACGAGTGAGGGTCATTATGTTGCATATTGGACAGTACCAGGTGGAATTAAAGGAAATGGAGCAGTTATTGAGGTCATTGCAGTTGACGACTTCGGTAATGAGACTCGAGCAAAAGCTGCAGGTAAACTAAACATTAACAATTAATCACCTTTAAGTGTTTAATTCAAGAAGGACACAGATAGCAATTTTGTTATCTGTGTCCTTTTCTTTAATGGAGTGAAAATATAATGATAAAGATTTTTTGTCGAAAGGTTTGAGACAGAAGTTATTGAAATTTCCCGAGGTAGTCACTATAATAAGTCTATCTTATTGTTTAGCTATTTTGAAGTACACGAGGTGCAAACCATGGAAGTTAATATCGGCCCGCGTATGGTGAAGACGGGTCTAGCAGTTGCTTTGACATTACTTATTACAGACATCCTTAATCTAGATTTAGAGATTGTAGCAGCAATTGCGGCAGTACTTGCTATGCAACCCTCTATTATGCGTTCCTACGCATATATTAAAGAGGTTGTTATTTCAAATAGTATTGGAATTGTTTTTGCTTTAGGTGGATTCTTCTTATTAGGAAGTCATCCATTATCTGTTGGGGCAGTTGTTATTATCTCGATTGCTATTAATATAAAGCTTGGGCTTAACAAGACTGTAAGTTTAACAGTTTTAACAATTATCACAATGATGCTTGGTGGCGATGATGGTATTAGTTATATTTACATTCTTGAACGGTTGTCACTTGTAACTATAGGTGTCCTGGCAGCGTTTGTTATTAATGCATTAGTAATGCCGCCGGACCATAAGAAAATCCTATTTAATATGATTAAAAAAGCTAATGATCAAACTAATTTCATATTGCGAGTTATTTCCAATAAAACAATGAATGTCCCGCAAATGAAAGCAGAGTATCAAGATGCAGAAAAAATGATAAATGATGCAAAGAATTATTATGAAATAATTTCCGATGAGCGAAATCGTTTATTTATTCGTAAGCGTCTTAGCTTTTTCCGAAATATTATTATTTACAAGCATATGATACTGGTTTTATGTAAGAAACTTACTTTAATTCATGAGTTAGAAAAGAACTTTAATGAGATTGAAACAATGCCAAGTAATAAGTCGCAATTAATAAAAAAACTCGTTCATGAGATAAACTCCTACAGTGAGAATATTTTGCTCTTATATGAAGATAAAATTATTTTAGATAAAGATTTACAAAAGGAAACGAAAGCTGCAATGCAAATAACAATTAATAATTTGATTGATGAACTGCAAGGAGCAGAATTTTCCAAATGGGCAATTGTATTCCCCATAGCAAATAGCATTATCGAGTTGTTTTTCGAGTTGAATAAATTAGAGCGGTTTGTAAGGCTAAAAGAAAGCAAGAATACTACAATTAAACGTAATCAGAGGCAGGATTAATGTAGCCTCTGATTTTTTATTTACAGATAAGAAACTATAAAAATTTGGCTTTGTTAAGTTCTTGTGTAGGAACAGCCACGTCTCACTCCGCACCCAGAGACTAGCGGACTTCCCTCACCTCATGACACGATAAGTCAACATCGACTCCTGAAAAAGGTAAAGGAAGGTCGACTAAAACCGGCCTTGAGGCCAACGTCGACATACCCCTATGAAGGGGCATGTTTCCTTTATCTCCTACGGCTCAGTCCAGTCCGTACGTCTCTAAACGGGCGCTTGCGCTTTTGTTCTTACATAGAATATATTTCGAATAGATAAGCGCTAATAGTAGCTAGCTCCAGTAATGCTTGGTTGGAGTCTTCAATTTTTATTGCTGCTGTAAGTCTTGAAATAGCCTCATTTATACCCTCATATTCTGACTCATCACCTAATAGTTGCAACCTCCAATCATATTTCTTATATAGGTCCTTCAATTCCTCCAATCGTAACTTTGCACCCTGCCAATCTTCCGTACTTATTACTTCTTCCAGGGACTGAACTTGGTCAAAAAAGTAATCCCCACCAATTGGCTCTGCGCAGCCTCCAATAAATAGTACAGTTAGCAGAACACCGGTAATTGTTTTTTTATACATAAGCTCCCTCCAAATTTGCATGTTATTTCTAGAATGTCCAATACTATAAAATGCTTACATATTTTTACTGAGACTATTGGAAAGTATAATGTAATTTACAGCTGTAAGTGTGTGAATTGGCATTTTGTCTAACAATCAAGGAAATACATAGATACCAAAAAAAGTTTGGAGGATGGCATATGCCTGAATATTTACTTACAATAACTCGTTCATTCATTGCCTTTTTTTTATTGTTAGTATTAGCTCGTATTATGGGGAAAAAACAAATCTCTCAATTAACATTTTTTGATTATTGTGTTGGGATTACCATTGGGTCAATTGCAGCAAGTATGGCTGTTGATCAAAATATTAAAATTTCAAATGGCATAATTTCTTTAATTGTATGGGGAGTTATACCACTACTATTAGGTTTTATGGGGCTCAAATGGAAGTGGTTTCATCAGCTTACGGATGGAAAAGCAGATGTTCTAATTGAAAATGGAAAAATATATGAGAAAAATTTACGAAAGAATCAGCTTGCCATTGAAGAATTAATGCTACTCTTAAGAGAGAAAGATGTTTTCAATATAGAAGATGTCGAGATGGCAGTGATGGAAACGAATGGACAGTTAAGTATACTGTTGAAATCGGAGAAACAACCAGTTACACCGCAAATTCTTGGAACAAAGGTAGAAGCGGATCATGGACCTACCATTGTTATTTCTGATGGAAGGATTATGAAAAATAGTTTGAACAGACTTGGATATACACATGAATGGCTTTTAGGAGAAGTTCAAAAACAAGGAGCCTCAGATATTGATGATGTATTTTTAGCACAAATTGATTCTAAAGGTAATGTGTATGCTGACTTATATATAGATAATTTGAAACAAGAGGTTGTAAAACAACGCCCGTTAATTGCTTCAACATTAAAAAAACTACAGGCAGATTTTGAGAGCTTTGCTTTGCAAACCAACAATCCAAAAGCCAAAGAAATGTATTCACAACAAGCAAAAAATCTACAATCCGTATTAGATGATATGTCACCATACTTAAAATAGGCCCGAAGTTTTGAATCAGAATTTATTTAATTTTGCTAGAGGAGTGAAATAAAATGAGAAAATGGGTAGTTTCTATTCTTTCCGTGATAATTGTATTGATATATAACATAAATACTTTTGCATTTGAGGAAATAAAAACCAAATATTTTGGTGTTGGGGCTACAGTTGAAGAAATTGAACAGGCAACATTTATTGTTAAGACAAAAGGAGAAGACACGGGGGAAGGATTTGTTTTTACACCTGAAGAAGAAATAAACTCAGGTGAAAAAGTAACTTTTCAAGTTAGTTTAGAAGGGAATGGAACGGTATTTATTAAGTTAGTTGAAACGGATGCAAATGGAAAATATATTAATGAACATAGTTCCCCAATGATACTATTAACGAGTGATTGGAAAAAGTATCATATTTCTGCTCCATTAAACAAAGCAACCAATCAAGTTGATGTTTTAGTTATTACGGATGGGATTCAACGAACAGAATTTCAGTTCCGGGACGCAAATGTTGTTAAATAATTGATCGAGCTGCCAATATTTCTTTAAATGGCAGTTTGATTTTTTATGTTAGTTAGCCTACAATACTTTCTTCATATTAGATAAACTACTTCTTGAAGTGTGCGACCTAATGCAAGAGTAAGGAAGTATTCGTCTATTGCAAGCTGGATAAAATTTAATCCTGTGTCTTATATGGTAACCAGAGATAGGAAACCTCCTCTAGAATAAGAAAATTTTCCTATATATTACCTACTTTTTCCAATACTATGCTATTATTTTACTATATTGGTAGAAAATCGGGGTGGAAGTGTGGAAGTTTTTGTTGCAAGACAACCTATTTTAACGAAAAGACAGGAAGTTTATGCCTATGAATTACTTTATCGAAGAAATAAACAGGATAATCTATACACTAGTGTCGATAGTAATCAAGCCACCTCGGAAGTAATAAATAGTTTTTTGCAAATAGGAATGGAAGAACTTTCGGAAGGCAAGCCATGTTTTGTTAATTTTACAGAAACATTATTAGAAAATACAATTCCTACCTTTTTGCGACCAGAGTTAATGGTAATTGAAATTTTGGAAACAGTTAGACCAACAGAAAAAGTCTTAGAAAACTGTAGGAAATTAAAAGCGCAAGGATATAAAATCGCACTAGATGACTTTGAGCTAATAGAAGATAATGAAAACTTTAGTAAACTTATTACACTTGCTGATTTTATTAAGATTGATGTTCAACAAACAAGCCGAGCTAAACAATTATGGATAATGAATAAATTACAAAATAAAAATATTATCTTTTTAGCGGAAAAAGTGGAGACAAGAGAAGAATTTGAGCAGTGTCTGAAAGATGGATATTCCTTATTTCAAGGGTACTTTTTTAGTAAACCAGTTATACTTTCTACAAATGACGTCCCGGTTTTTAATCATAATTTGTATATTATTACGTCAGAACTTTCGAAAGAAGAACCGGATATTGATAGAATTAGTGGGATTATTGAATCAGATATTTCTTTATCTTATAAGTTGTTGCGGTTACTAAATTCACCGGCTATTGGACTAGTATATAAGATTAAATCAATTAAACAGGCTATTGTTTTGTTAGGCTTAATTGAATTAAGAAAATGGGTGTACGTACTTTCATTTCGTGAACATCTTGAAAAGTCAGATCCAACAATTGATGAAGTAATTAAGCTTTGTTTAACTAGGGCGAAAGCATGTGAATTGATTTCTTTACATATTGGAAGAAGACAAGCGAGTTCAAGTTTATTTTTAACGGGATTATTTTCGCTTATAGAACCAATATTTAAGAAACCGTTAACTGAAATCTTACTAGATCTACCACTAGATCAGGAGATCAAAGCTACGTTACTAGGAAAAGAAACGTCTTTAACACCAGTCATCAACTTAGTTTGTTCTGCAGAAAAGGGAGATTGGGGAAAGATGGAGCAATTAGTGAATGAACTTGGATTAAATGCTGAAAAATATAATGAGCTATATAAAAAGTCATTGAAATGGGGAAGAGAGGTTATAAGTGGAACAAAAATACTATAGTTTTATCGCTAAAACTTTGTCACTGAAGACAAAGTTTTTTAGTTCGTAGTCAAGAAAGTTTTTTCCCTGTAATGCTAAAATTGAATTACAATTTCTTCCTAAGAAATGATATAACCGCCTATCTTTAATAGGAGAGGCTGGGCTGTGGTTACGAATCATATCGTAGTTTATTACGAATGCTCGGTTCAAAAAACATTAGCCTCAGCCTCAAAGTAATTAATGAAGATAATTTACATGGAACGGGCTTTCTCGTTCCTCTGTCTGTGTAGAAATCCATTGTTCAGTTGTGAATTCATGAAGTGAACGAATTCCTCCGAAGCGGCCAATACCAGAGTCTTTTTCACCACCAAAAGCAATTAGTGGCTCATCATTTACACTTTGATCATTAACATGAACCATACCAGTGACAATTTGCTTGGCAACCTCCACACCACGTTCAACTGTTCCAGCGTGAACTGCACCACTTAATCCATATTGCGTATCATTTGCTATATCAATTGCTTCCTGATCATTCTGTGCCTTGATAATAGTTGCTACTGGACCAAACATTTCATTTTGAGCTGTTGCAACATCATTCGTGCCAGTCAATATATAAGGGTGCATAACATTGCCTTCAGTTTTTCCTTCTAATACAACTGTTGCTCCTTGTGATTTTGCTTTTTCAACATGACTTAAGATATGTT
Source organism: Paucisalibacillus globulus DSM 18846 (assembly GCF_000482485.1). GTDB lineage: Bacteria > Bacillota > Bacilli > Bacillales > Amphibacillaceae > Ornithinibacillus > Ornithinibacillus globulus. The sequence goes on from NZ_AXVK01000001.1 coordinate 334,997, forward strand.
CTATGGACCGTTTGTTAATAAGTGGACCAATCAATGTATCTTTATCCGCTGGATTACCTACTTTAATCTTTTCCGTGAGTGAAACAAATTTCTCGACAAACTTATCATATAGCTTTTCATGAACAACGATTCTATTAAGTGACATACAAATTTGTCCGTTATGCATGAACTTTCCAAAAAGGGCAGAATTAACTGCACGATCCACGTCTGCATCTTCTAGAACAAGTAAAGCATTGTTGCCACCAAGTTCAAGAATTGACTTTTTTATTAAACGACCACAAATCTCACCAATATGGCGACCTACCCCAGTTGAACCAGTGAAAGAAATAACTCTTGGAATAGGATGTTCAATCATTATGTCGCCAACTTCTTTTCGATTTGGAACTACAACACTAAACAAGCCTTTGGGGACGCCGGCCTCTTCCATTATTTTAGCTAGAATAGTTCCTCCGGATACAGGTGTTTGACTGTCCGGTTTTAATACTACTCCATTTCCTGTAGCGAGGGCAGGAGCAACAGATCGTTGGGCTAAGTACATTGGAAAATTAAATGGCCCAATAACGCCAACAACACCTACTGGTTTACGGTAGATTCTATTTTCTTTTCCTGCTACGAGTGAAGGGATGATTTCTCCACCCATTCGTAATGGGAATGATGCTGATTCTTTAGTAATTGCGATGACAAAATCAACTTCAACATTTGCTTTTAGATGTGAAGAACCACTTTCTTTAATTAAGATATCCACCAATTCTTCTCGGTTGGATTCGAACAATTGGACTGCTTTTTCCATGATGGTAGCACGTTCAAAAGGGTTAACCTTCTGCCATTCTATTTGTGCTTTCTTAGCGGTCTCATATGCTTCCTTAATGTCATCTATACTTGCAGTTTTGAATTGACCAATAATCTCTCCGCTATATGGGTTGTCTACCTTAAGTTCTGTATTTCCAGTACCATCTCTCCATTGACCAGAAATGTAGTTTTTTGTTAGCTCGGAATAAGAACCCACATGATCACTCCTTTATTTAACATTTACTCTCGCTTAGCGTACCCATAATTAAAAAACATAGTAGTCTGATTGTTGAATATGAAATGTTTAAGAGTAAGTGATATCTTAAACACTAAAATTTGTGATAAGATAATAGAAAATTAAGAGAAAAGTAAAGGGAAGGTAATAGATGATAAAGAAATCGATTAATGGGGTAACGTTTGTGCTTAAAGAAGAGCATGATTTTTCTTGGTTGGAGAAAATAGGGAAGATATTCTCGGTTTTTGATCAGCAGGATTCCGGTAATATTAGCTTCGGGATTGAAATAAAAGGGGAGAGACGTTTCATAAAATATGCTGGGGCAAAGACTGTTAATTCAGCATTATCACCGGAGAAAGCCATCCGAAATTTAAAAAAATCTGTTCCATTATATATAGATTTAAAGCATAAGAATCTAGTAAATTTATTAGGATATTTTGAAACAGATAATGGATTTACTCTTCTATTTGACTGGTTTGATGGAGAAACATTACATAATCATTGGGTATTTCCACCGCCGTATAAATATGAGCATCCAGATTCTCCTTATTATAAGTTTAAACAATTACCTTTGGAATATCGATTAGATTCTTTGAAAAAGATTTTTGAATTTCATACTCATGTTGAAAAGAATGACTATATTGCAATTGATTTTTATGATGGTAGTATTCTTTATGACTTTCAAAATAATCAAACTAGAATTTGTGATATTGATTTGTACCATAAGAAACCTTATAAAAACAAGATGGGAAGAATGTGGGGTTCTTCACGCTTCATGTCTCCTGAAGAATTCGATCTTCATGCAGAAATAGATGGAAGAACAAATGTATTTAATATGGGGGCAATTGCTTTTAGCTTATTAGGTGGAGAATTGGATCGTTCTTATGAAAAATGGGGAGCTACGATAGCATTATACAAAGTAGCACGACGAGCAGTTGAAATAGATAGAGGCAAACGTTATTCTAGTGTTCAAGAATTTTATGATGAATGGAAAAGTGCAATGGAGCAAGGCTAGAAACCTCACTCCATTTTCTTATTTTACTTGACCATAGGAATTAATCTCAAACAAATCAAGTAAATCAATTTCTTTATGATTATCTTTAAACCAATTCAAAGCAAATTCATTTCGGAAGAGAACAAGGTAGTTATCGTCGCGATCACGAACTAGTAAGTTACGATCATCAAATAAGGACTCCTTCACTTGATCTTTCTTCAACCACCGTGGAATTCGTTCGCCAATTGGCTCGAACAATACATCTACATTGTATTCATTTTCCATCCGATATTTAAATACCTCATATTGAAGTTCACCGACTGCTCCTAAAATATAGGATTCTGTTCGTTTGTCCTTATATAATTGAATCGCACCTTCTTGGACAAGCTGTTCAATACCTTTTTTGAACTGCTTTGATTTCATAACATTCTTAGCCATTACTTTTTTGAAAAGTTCTGGCGGAAATTTAGGTAGTTCATCAAATTCAAAGTCCGCTTTCCCTTCAATCAGTGTATCGCCGATTTGGTAAGCATTGGGATCGTATATACCTATAATATCTCCTGCATAAGCTTCATCAATTGTGTCTCGAGAGGAAGCAACTATTTGTTGTGATTGTGCAAGTTTAAATATTTTTCCGGTACGTGAAAGTTTTACACTCATTCCACGCTCAAACTTTCCAGAGCAAACACGTACAAATGCAATACGGTCTCTATGAGCGGGATTCATATTCGCTTGAATTTTAAAGATAAAACCAGAGAATTCTGAGTCGGATGGGGCAGTAACACCTTCTGTTGTTTTTCTAGCCCCAGGAGTTGGCGCAAGTGTTATAAATGTATCAAAAAAGTCATGAACACCAAATGGTGCTAATGCACTTCCGAAAAATACCGGTGTTTGTTCACCATTTAGAACAGCTTCCATAGAGAACTGGTCACCAGCCTCATCTAACAATTCTAGTTCATCTTTTGCGGCAGTAAACTCTGCTTTGGTCGTCATATCATGATATTCAGAGTTATCCAATTCAGAATAAGGAATATGCGTTTCTTCTTCATTCGTATTAAATTTAATAAATTGTTCATTCGTACGATCAAAGATTCCAAGAAACCTTTTACCCATTCCTGCTGGCCAGTTCATCGGATACGTTTCAATTTCCAAAACTTCTTCAATTTCCTCTAATAATTCAAGAGGCTCTTTCCCTTCACGGTCCAATTTATTGATAAATGTAAAAATTGGAATGCCACGCATACGACACACTTTAAATAACTTAATGGTTTGTGCCTCAATACCTTTTACGGAGTCAATAATCATTACAACGCTATCAACAGCAGTTAATGTTCGATAAGTATCCTCACTAAAATCCTCATGTCCAGGAGTATCAAGAATGTTTACATGGAAATTTTTATAAGGAAAATTCATAACACTGGATGTAACAGAAATACCACGTTGTTTTTCAATTTCCATCCAATCTGAGGTAGCAAATTTACCAGATTTTTTACCTTTTACAGTCCCTGCAGAACGTATTAAATTTCCATAAAGTAATAGTTTTTCTGTCATTGTTGTTTTCCCAGCATCTGGGTGGGATATAATAGCAAACGTCTTCCGTTTAGCTACTTCGTCTTTAATTGTCATACATGATTCCCTTTCCAAAATAAAATTGACAAGATTTTTTTGGTGCCTGGCATCCTTTGGAATCGTACAAATGTTGAAAGGCACTTTCCAATAATACTATATTCGTTTTAATTTTGCATGACCAGAGTAAATGATTTAAGTTTTCAAATAAAACTGATTTATATATTGACATTCGCGCGATACTTCGTTAAACTTTATTCAACAAAGTTGAATGGAACGATACAAATTGAATAAGCTTTAATAAACGATTCTTGTTATTATTTCATATGGTATTATATATTATTTCCGACACGAGTGTAAGCGCACTCTAAGTAAGGTTCTATATCCAATGAACCTAAAGTCAAAGGAGGGGATGATTGTGCGAAAGTGGCCTGGTATTGTTGAATTAAAAGAGGTTGGACCACGTGATGGTTTACAAAATGAGAAACAATTTATTTCAACTGATGATAAAGTGGTCTGGATTGATATGCTTTCAAACACAGGAATAAGAGAAATTGAGTATTCTTCTTTTGTCAACCCGAAATGGATTCCAGCCTTAGCTGACGCAAAAGAAGTAGGGAAGCGAATTAAACGTAATCCAGATGTATCTTATTCTGCGCTTGTTCCTAATATAATAGGCCTTGAAAATGCATTAGAAGCGGGAATTGATGGTGCATCAGTTTTTATGTCGGCAAGTGAAACTCATAACCGAAAAAATATTAATAAATCTATTAATGAAACATATCCAATATTGAAACAGGTCATTACAGAAGCAAAAAAGGAAAGGAAAAAAGTTACTGGTTATGTGTCTACTGTATTTGACTGTCCTTTTGAAGGAAGAATTAATCCGAACCAAGTTATGCGTGTTTTTGATCAATTGATTGCTAATGGTGTTGACGACATTTCACTTGGAGATACGATAGGGTCTGCAGTTCCTTCACAAGTAGAAATGTTACTTGATGAAATCCTTAAACGTTTTCCAAAAGAAAAGATTATCATGCATTTTCATGATACAAGGGGAATGGCAATAGCGAATATTATGACATCACTTCAGTATGGAATTACAAGATTTGATACGTCTATCGGCGGTTTAGGTGGTTGTCCATATGCGCCAGGTGCTGCAGGTAATGTGGCAACCAATGATGTATTATACTTGCTTCATGGTTTAGGTATTCGAACAGGTGTTCAAGATAACAAAATTCAAGAGGCATCCATGTTTATTCAAAATAAATTGGAAAAAAAATTACCTAGCCGTTCGTTGGCTTATATTGAAGGTACTGCATAAGTTTGAAGGAGGTATAATTCGAATAGGAATTATACTTCTTTTTTAATCTATTATTTTTAAATGCTACAGTTCCTATTTGAAACGAACCATGTATTTCTTTATGTTATTAATCAGAACATATAAAAATCTGTTTTCAGAAAGGTAGATACTCAAGTCTTAAAGTATAGTAATCGTAAGACCCTCATCTTGACTATATTCGTAAGACTAATCTATTATATAAGAAATATTGTTCGTCAACATGAGAGGGGAGAAAGACAATTAATCTTGAAACAATTGGGAAGAAAATTAAAGAAATACGTTTGCGAAAAAAACTTACCCAACAACAAGTCGCTGATGAATCTGGTATTTCTAAAAGTATGTTATCTAAGATAGAAAATGGTCAAACAGCATCTGCTGTTGCAACCTTGTCCAAAATAAGTGAGGCGCTTGAGGTTTCTCTCTCGTGGTTATTAGATGACCGAGAAGAACAGGACTTAGTACTATTGCCAAAAGACAATAGAAGAGCAAGAATTGGTGATGAAAACATGGGATATTCCTATGAACTTCTAGCAAATCGATCTTCGTTATCTGGTTTTGAACCCACAATCGTTCACGTTACACCTAAGAACCTAAATTTACGAGAAGAGTATTACACACATTCACAAGATGAATTTATTTTTGTGCTAGAAGGTTCGATATGTCTTTCTTATGATGGAAAAAAGTATTTTATGGAGAAAGGGGATAGTGCCTGTTTTCAAGGTTCCAAACCCCATCTATTTATTCCTGTTGATGAAAATGAAGCAAAGGTACTAACATTTTTTATTGATAATCCATTATAGAAAGCAAAGAAAAAGTCCTAGAGGGCTTTTTTTTGTAGATTGGGAAGTCAACAGTTATAAGAAGTACGTATGCAAGTTTCTCTAGTAGGTGAGGAATTATCATTGGAGTGTAAGCGATTTCGTGGTACAATTAATGACAGAATATAATGAAAATATAGTTTTGAAAGTATACTAAAGTACAGGAGCAATTTATTTAACTAGGAGGGGAAAATGTTGGGAAACACAAAGCATTCTGGTCCTATTAAATTACCAAAAAAGCCTGATCCTAAACTATGGGTTAGTAAAGTTCCATTTGGTTTGGGTAAAGTTAAACCACATCATATTCGGGATACAATGAAGGTCGTATGGGAAAATAAAGATAATATACCTTATGCAACTCGCATTTTAACCCAAGGTGTTTGCGACGGGTGCGCATTAGGTGTATCCGGTTTAAAAGATCAAACGTTAACTGGACCACATGTTTGTACGACTAGACTTAATGTGTTACGTCTAAATACAATGGGTGCTATTAAAGAAAGCATATTACACTCTGATATTGACCACCTACGTAAGATGAATAGCACAGAGCTTCGCAAATTAGGTAGAGTACCATATCCATTAATTAGAAAACCAGGAGATCGCAAGTTTAGTAGAATTTCTTGGGATGTTGCAATGGATGTGATTGCAGAAAAGATAAAAAAAATTGATCCAAAGCAAGCAGCATTTTACACAACTTCTCGAGGAATAACAAATGAAGTTTATTATACACTAGCAAAAGTTTCCCGTTTCCTTGGAATCAATAATGTCGATAATGCTTCGAGAATCTGTCATTCCCCATCTAAGACTGCATTGAGCCGGTCCATTGGTGTAGGGGCTTCTACATGTAATTATAAGGATTGGATTGGGACGGATGTCTTAGTATTTTGGGGGTCGGTCGCAGCAAATAATCAACCTGTTTCAACGAAGTATATGTATGCAGCAAAACGAAAAGGAACGAAGATTATTATTATTAATCCATATCATGAGCCTGCAATGGATAAGTATTGGGTACCTTCTATTGCAGAATCGGCATTATTCGGAACAAAAATCGCTGATGATTTTTATCAAGTAAATATCGGTGGCGATATTGCCTTTATGCATGGGATTATGAAGCATTGGTTTGAAATGGAAGAGAAGAGTCCGGGTTCAGCACTTAATCTTGAATTTATAGATGCCCATGTAAACGGTCTAGATGAATTACGAGAAAAGGTAATGTCCTACCAATGGAATCAATTAGAGAAATCATCCGGTATTTCTAAGGAGCGTATGCATGAATTGGCTGAGTTATTGGCTAAATCTAGTTCGGCAGTGTTTGTTTGGTCAATGGGACTAACACAGCATCGCTTTGGAACGGATAATATATCACAAGTAGCGAATTTAGCGCTACTAAGAGGATTTCTTGGAAAAGAATATTGTGGCTTGATGCCAATCCGTGGGCATTCTGGAGTTCAAGGTTCAGCTGAAATGGGGGCGGATCCGTTCTCCTTACCAGGTGGTGGACTGGATGAGAACAATCGTAAGCGTTTGGAAGCAATCTGGGGTTTCGAAATTCCTGAATGGCAAGGTGATATTGTAGGAGTATCACTAGAAAATTCACTTTTACCAGCAGAACACGAACGAAAATTGAAACTATATTATATGTCAGGTGGTAATTTCCTAGAAACCATGCCTGATCCTAATTTTGTTGCGGAAAGTATGGAGAATATCGACATACGTGTGCATCAGGATATTATCTTAAATACTTCTACCCTATTAGATGCAAAGGAAGCAGTTCTTGTGCTGCCAGCGATGACGAGATATGAACAACCTGGTGGAGGAACCTCTACCTCAACGGAAAGAATGGTATATTTCTCACCAGAAATCAAGGGCCCTAGAGTAGGAGAAGCAAGAACAGAGTGGGAAATATATGTTGATTTGGCTAAACGAGTAAAACCAGAACATAAAGACTTAATAGACTTCAAGGATGCTTATGAAATCCGTAAAGAAATAGCCAAGACTGCACCAAACTACGATGGAATTCAGAACCTGAAAAATAAAGGTGATTTATTTCAATGGGGTGGAGCATGGCTGTGTGAGGATGGGATTTGCAATACGACAGACGGGAAGGGTAATCTCATAGCTGTAGAAATTCCAGAACTCCGTAAGCCAGAAGGACATTTCTATGTAACTACTAGACGAGGTAAGCAGTTTAATTCAATGATTTATGATGAAAAGGACCCATTCAATGCAGCAGATCGGTATGACCTCCTGTTAAATGAAGTAGACGCGAAGGAATTAAATATTAAAGAAGGTGATGCTATTGTTGCCTTTAATCAGTACGGAACATTTACAGGTCGTGCCAAATTTGTACCAGTTAAGACTGGAAATGTCGAAGTCCACTGGCCTGAAGGAAATTCGCTCATTCCAAAAGGGGTTTATGAAGATTATGCAGGAATTCCTGAATATAACACAGCAGTTATTGTGGAAAAAGCAGAAACATATTATGCCCATAAGGATACTAAGTATGTAGAAAAACGTGTGGAAGAGCTCGAAGTAGAACCACACTAGAGGGTGAGACTATGAACGATGTGAAACAAGAACCTTTTGACATCATCCGTTTTCATGGAAAGAATGCAATAAGAGTGGAAGAGGAAATTGTCGAAGAATTTCCACTTACCATTATTTTAAACGGGGAAGAATTTGCTACTATTATTTGTTCTCCGTCCAATCTTGAAGAACTTGTGATAGGTTTTCTTGCTGCTGAAGGAATCATTCGATTTTATGAAGAAATTAAAAACATGTCGATTGATGAAAATATGGGTTTTGCATATGTGGAGTTATACCGAGAAATAAATAAGGAGAATATAGATCATTCCAAACGTTTTATTGGATCCTGTTGTGGGAAAAGCAGACAATTTTATTTTAAAAGTGATGTTAAAACAGCTAAAACGGTTACAAGTAAGTTTCTGATTTCTGTGGAACAATGCTATAATTTAATGCAGGAACTACAAATACGTTCAGATCAGTTTAGAAGAACTGGTGGCGTGCACAATGCAGCACTGGCAACGATAGATGGGTTAGTTGAAGTCCGAACTGATATCGGTAGACATAATGCATTGGATAAAGTCTACGGGACGGTATTACAACAAAAAATCCCGCTAAAGGATAAGCTAATAGTATTTAGTGGACGTATTTCATCAGAAGTATTATTAAAAATATCCAAAATCGGTGTTGGTATTTTACTTTCCAAGTCTGCACCGACAGACTTAGCTCTAAACTTAGCAAATGACCTGGGAATTACAGTTATTGGTTTTGCTAGAGAAAATAAAATGAATATCTATACGCATCCGTATCGGATTATCGAAACTAATTTGGATTCATGTATGAATTAATTTGCTTATTAGGAGCTGTATTTGGTGATGAAATACAGCTCCTAATCATAGGTTAGTAGTTAAGTTATTTAATAAGGAGGCTTTCAGCATGAACGTAACAGATAAATTTGGTCGGCCCTTACAGGATTTACGGATTTCTGTAACTGATCGCTGTAATTTCCGTTGTACATATTGTATGCCTAAAGAAATATTTGGTCGTGATTATCCATTTTTACCAAAAGCTCACTTGCTAACATTTGAAGAGATTGAGAGACTTGCCAAAGCTTTTGTTAAATTAGGGGTGAAAAAGATTCGATTAACTGGCGGAGAACCATTGTTACGAAGAAACTTGCCTGAGTTGATTGAGAAGTTATCTGTTATTGATGGTTTAGAAGATATCGGATTGACTACAAACGCCACTTTATTAGAGAAAATGGCTGAGGATATAAAAGCGGCAGGATTAAAGCGAATTAATGTTAGTTTGGATGCATTGGATAAAGAATTATTCCAATCTATAAATGATAGTGGAATTAGTACGGAAAGAGTTCTTAAAGGCATTGATAAAGCATTAGAAGTTGGATTAAAAGTAAAAGTAAACATGGTTGTTAAAAAAGGAATGAATGAGCACGAAGTTATTCCGATGGCTCACTTTTTCAAGGATAAAGGAGTTACACTACGTTTTATCGAATTTATGGATGTGGGAAAAACAAATGGCTGGGATTTTAGTAAGGTGGTAACCAAAAAGCAAATTTTCAATGAATTATCTGAGCATTTTGAATTAGAACCAGTTGACCCCGATCATTTTGGAGAAGTCGCAAAGCGCTACCGTTATAAAGGAACAGATACGGAGGTTGGTTTTATTACCTCTGTTTCAGAGTCATTTTGTTCTACTTGTACAAGGGCACGAATTGCAGCTGATGGTAAACTTTATACATGTCTTTTTGCTGCAAAAGGCTTTGACTTTAAAGAACTTCTTCGCTCTGGAATGAACGATGCTGAAGTAGAACAGCAAATTATTGGCATTTGGAACAAAAGAAATGATCGTTACTCCGATGAAAGAACAGAAGAATCTGTAAAGAATAGAGACAGAATTGAAATGTCTTATATAGGTGGCTAATAGACTTCTTGATTGAGAGGGAACAATAATGAAAGATAGATACTCCAGACAGTCCTTGTTTAAATCAATTGGGGAATGCGGACAGGAAAAGATTAGACAAAAACACGTGCTGATTATTGGTTGTGGTGCATTAGGAACAGCTAATGCTGAAAGTCTGGTGAGGGCAGGGATTGGCAAACTAACCATTGTCGATCGTGATTATGTAGAAGCTAGTAATCTACAAAGACAACAGCTTTTTACCGAACAAGATTGTATTGAACAAATACCGAAAGCAATTGCAGCAAAAGAACATTTACTAAAGATAAATTCATCTGTAGACATTAAAAGCTATGTAATGGATGGAACAAGTACTAATTTAATACCTCTCTTACAAGGTGTAGATTTAGTAATAGATGCAACCGATAATTTTGACATTCGATTTATTATGAATGATTTAATCCATCAATATAATGTGCCATGGATTTTCGGATCATGTGTAGGTAGCACAGGAATGAGTTACACTATCTTACCTGGTAAAAGTCCATGTTTACAATGCATACTAGATGCAACACCAGTAAGTGGTGCAACCTGTGACTCAGTAGGGATCATAGCCCCCACCGTACAAATGGTTGTTGCCCATCAGCAGGCTGAAGCACTAAAGATATTGGTAGAGGATTTTGTAGCTTTACGGACAAAATTAGTTACTTTTGATTTATGGAATAATCTCTATCATACCATTAATATGGAGCGTTCAAAAAAGGGTACATGTCCAACCTGTGGAGAAAATCCAGTATACCCAAAGCTTACATATGAAGCACAGACAAAAATGGAAGTATTATGTGGGAGAAATACCGTGCAGGTAAGAGCGAAGAGAGAAGTTCACCTAGAAGAATTAGCAAAGCGTCTTAGAACCATTGGAATTGTTAATCAAAATGAATTTTTACTATCGCTAAATTATGAGGATTATCGTATTGTAATTTTTCGTGATGGCCGGGTCCTTATTCATGGAACCGATTCTACTGAAAAAGCCAGAAATATATATTATCAACTAGTAGGATAGGAGGGAACAATATGGTTGAAAGAAGAAAACCTATCAAAGTAATAGAGGCAATAGAACGGGTAATGAATTATAAAAAAGGTGGGAGTCTTCAATTTGTTTCGATTGAAGACTCCTATGGGCATTTTCTTGGATCTGACTTAATTGCTGACCATGATGTGCCTTTTTTTGACCGCTCTCCATATGATGGTTTTGCTGTTCGTGCTAAAGATACAGAGGAAGCTTCAAGAAATAATCCAATTGCATTTGAAGTAATTGGGGAGATAGGGGCAGGTAGCGTTTTTGAAGATCATGTAGGAGAGAGGCAAGCGGTAAGGATTATGACTGGTGCTCAGATACCTGATTCTTGTGACGCGGTAGTTATGCTCGAATTAGCAAATGAATTGGAAGTAGAAGGAAAACCTTACTTCGAATTGAAGCGGAGTTCAAAAATTGGGGAAAACATATCCTTCACCGGAGAAGATACCAAAAATGGAACCGTTCTAGCTTCGAAAGGTACATATATAAATCCAGGAATTGTTGCACTACTAGCTACTTTTGGTTATAAAAGAGTTCCTGTTAGTAGAAAACCAAAAGTAGGAATAATTGCTACGGGTAGTGAATTATTAGAGGTAGATCAGCCACTTGAACCGGGAAAAATACGTAACAGTAATGCTTATATGGTATATGCTCAGGTGGAACGTGCTGGTGGTGAATCTATTTATTTAGGTCAGTTTAGCGATGATTTTGAAACATGCTTTAATCAGGTATCAGAAGCTATAGGAAAAGTTGATATCCTGATTACGACTGGTGGGGTATCAGTAGGAGACTATGATTATCTACCATCCATTTATGAAAAATTAGGTGCAAATGTTTTATTTAATAAGATTGCGATGCGTCCAGGTAGTGTAACAACAGTCGCAGAGTTAAATGGCGGACTTTTATTCGGTTTATCGGGTAATCCTTCAGCATGTTATGTCGGATTTGAACTTTATACTAGACCGATTATCCGTGAGTTTTTACATACTAAGACACCATTCTTGAAAAAAGAAATTGCTATTTTGGGATCTGATTTTAAAAAGGCAAACCCTTTTGATCGTTTTGTTAGGGGGCATTTAGGATTTGATAATGGAAGATTAGTAGCAAACCCAGTAGGTCTGGATAAATCGAATGTCGTTTCTTCACTTGGTCAAGCAGATATTTTAATCCAACTACCAGGAGGAACTAGGGGATATGAAGCAGGAATGGATGTTACGGTTATATTACTAGAAGATCAAGAAGGTTCTACCTTTGAAGCCTTTATACAAAAGGATCTTAATACAAGAAGGAGTATTCGCAATGGATAAAGTCATGTTCGATATTGTTGATGAGCCTATTCAGGTAGGAGAATTGATTGAAAAGGTAACGAGAAGAGAAGCTGGTGCTATAACCACCTTTCTCGGAACGGTCAGGGAATGGACAAAGGGTAGAAGAACGCTTTATTTAGAATACCAAGCTTATAAACCGATGGCAGTAAAGATGTTAGAACAAATTGGAAAAGAGATAAAAGAGAAATGGGAAAATACAGAAGTGGCCATCACTCATCGAGTTGGCCGACTTGATTTATCAGAGGTGGCTGTCGCAATTGTTGTTTCGTCACCACACCGGAAAGCTGCATATGAAGCAAATGAATATGCGATAGAACGAATTAAACAGATTGTTCCAATATGGAAAAAAGAACATTGGGAAGACGGGGAAACTTGGATTGGAGATCAGCTTGAACAGGTTCCATACCCAGACGGGGAACCAACCAAAATCGGGAAGGGGGATATGTCATGATTACGGTGTTACTTTTTGCGCAACTTCAAGATTCGATAGGTAAGGAGCAGATTGAAATGGAGGCTTCTAATATATCCATTTCGGAATTAAAAGAGAGGCTAAAATCAACATACAATCTACCTCAAATTGACCATGTCATGATCTCTGTAAATGAAGAATATGCTTTACCAGGTGACATGCTTTCAAGTGGTGATGTTGTAGCTCTCATTCCACCTGTTAGTGGGGGATAAGGATGAAGGTTTTGCAAATTGTAGGGTTTAAAAATAGTGGAAAAACAACTATCTCTAAGGAAGTAATCCATTATTTTTCACGTAAAGGTGTTCAGGTAGGATCTCTAAAAAATCATGGCCATGGTGGGATACCGGCAGGAATTGAAAGCACAGACAGTGAACAACACCGAGATGCAGGTTCAACAGTTGCTGGTGTATTAGGCGAAAATGTATTTCAGTTAACTCATGGAAGTAAGTGGGAGATTTCAGACATGCTCGAAATCTACAAGAAATTAAGTATTGAATTATTAGTAATGGAAGGATTTAAGGAACTAGATTTTCCAAAGCTAGTTCTTCTTCGGAATCAGGATGACTTGTCGTTGTTAACGAGTCTTAAAAATATTATTGGAATTATAAAGTCTAATGACCTACATATAGAGGATTTTGATATACCGGTTTTTGACAATGACAATCCAGAAGTTATTTGTCAATGGGTTTATCATCATTATTTGGAGGGGATGTAGATTGAAATATGCAATTGCTGGAATCGTACTGGCTGGTGGCCAGTCACGGCGATTTGGTTCTCCTAAGGCTTTTGCACTAAAGAACGGGGTTCCATTTTATCAATATCCCATCAAAGCAATGAATCCTTTAGTAGAGTCAATTGTACTTGTTTCGAACAATGATTTACTAGATGAATTTAAGTTAAGTGAACCCAATCTCAAACTTATTACTGATAAACCGGAATATGCCGGATTAGGCCCCCTTGCAGGTATTTATTCGGGGATGGACTCCGTGGAAGCGGAATGGTATCTTGTATCCCCTGTTGATGTGCCCTTTATAGAAGAATCGATATATAAAACGTTAATAGAGAATATAGGAGTTTCAAAAGAGGCTATCGTTCCGCTTGTAAAAGGAAGGATACAGCCACTTATATCTATTTTTCATCGATCGATGAAGGATAAAATTAAAGAACAACTAGCTCATCATGAACTTTCTCCAAAGCAATTATTTATAAAAAGTGAGATTACATTTATTGAGATTGAAAATGAAAAACCATTTCGAAATATTAATTTTCAGGATGACCTACTGAAGTATGAACAGAGGTTGGACAACTAGGGGGGAGAACATGTTAGAGAATCATCGTCAGCATGCTAAACATTCCGTAAAATGTGCAGTTATTACAGTAAGTGACACAAGAACAAAGGAAACAGATAAAAGTGGAAAATTGATGATGGAGTTTCTTGAGAAAGAGGGTCATGAGATTCGTCAATATGAGATTATTCCTGATGAAAAAATAATTATTCAGGAGACTGTGAAAGGAATGGCTGCAAATAGTGATGTGGAAGCAGTTCTTATAAATGGAGGTACTGGGATTTCCTATCGTGATGTGACGATTGAAGCGGTACAGCCATTGTTTTCTAAGGAGATTCCTGGGTTTGGTGAATTATTCCGGATGTTAAGCTATCAGCTGGATATTGGTTCAGCTAGTATGTTATCCCGTGCTACTAGTGGGGTTGTTAATAATCGGATAGTTTTTTCAACTCCAGGTTCACGAGGAGCTGTAAAACTGGCGATGGAGAAACTGATTTTACCAGAGCTTGGACATGCAGTTAGAGAAATAACGAAGGATTTGGAGTAATATTATTTTTATTAAATGCGCAGCAACAGGTTCCATGGTTTCTTGATCAGGGTGGATGGGCTTGTTTGTTAGGGCTCATGCTTTTCTGATTCTGTCGCTTGTTCTGTTTAAGCGGGCTCGTATTTTCCCGATTCTGGCTCATGTACTGTTAGTAGGATTATGAGTAAGTTAATCTCGCTCGAGTTATTTCATTTTCATTCGTATTCATGCAAGGAACTCTAAAAGATGCACGAAGGTAGTTGATGTGGCATGAAAATTCAACAGGTTCGCACAATTAGCAGCTTAGTTGTTGCGAGAATAGGGATAACCAGCACGACTTGACTAGATCTCACAAATTCATTTACCTCAATATAGGAACTCCATATATTTTTATGGGAAACCTATGTACTTCATTTAATAAATGATTTTAAATTACTGCACATTTTCCGTCAATTTGCAATTGAATGGAAAAGTGAAAAAACTCCAACCGAATGAAGTTTTACTTTTTAATTTCGTTTATAATCCCCGCTTTTTCCGCCACTTTTTTCTAATAAATAGGTAGATCCAATCATCATACTTTTATCGACTGCTTTACACATATCGTAAATCGTTAATGCTGTTATTGATGCTGCAGTTAATGCTTCCATCTCCACACCAGTACTCCCAACTGTTTTTACTTCAGTCTGTATCGATAGTTTGATGTTATCCTGTAATTCCTTCCAATCGAAAGTAATATTTATCCCACTAATTGGAATTGGATGGCACATTGGAATCAGTGAAGATGTTTGTTTAGCTGCCATAATTCCAGCAACCTGGGCAACAGAAAGTACATCGCCCTTTTTTATTTTTTGATTTTGAATAGCATCGTAAACTTGATAGCTCATTTGTACACTTGACATAGCAATAGCTGTTCGAGTAGTAGCTTCTTTATTTGAGATATCGACCATTTTAGCTCGGCCATCCTCATTAAAATGCGTTAAAATAATTATCTCCCCCTCAGTAATATCTATTACATTCATCTTATTGTAGGAAGTTGAAAAAGACAAGTTATCTTGAAACGAAAGGGTTACCTGTAACCCAATAACGATAAGGATAGTCCTTTGCTTCTCCTGAATTATCAATTCCTATTCTTGTACCTTGCTCTATTTCGGGTGGTTTCTTTCCTTCAGCAATAAATAAAGAAGAGTTATAGAAAGCTTTTCCATAGTCATCCATTGTTATGCCCAGAGCTTTTGTAAGTTTTCCCGGACCACTAGTAAGGTTCTTTATGTTAGAAACTGGTCTTCTTTTTAACATTAATTCAATTCCACTTAAAGGCTCTACTGCTCGAATTAAAACAGCTTCTGGTGTCTCCTCTGGACCTGCGACTACATTGACTAAACAATGGGTATGCATTTGGTAGGTGTAAACTATACCGGGTTCATGAAACATGATTTCGGTCCGCTTTGTTCGTCTATTTTGAAAGCTATGTGCTGCTTGGTCCATGGCTCCAAGATATGCTTCTGTTTCAACAATAATTCCTGATGCGATACCTTCGTCAGTTACCTTTACTAAAATACAGCCTAACAGTTCTCTTGCAAGCGTTAAAGTTGGTCTAGTGTAGAATATTTTTGGTAGTGGTGTCAACGCATTGTCCATAATGATTTTCCTTCCTACTAATATTATAATTAGGGTACTATTCTTCCCTTGTAAATAAAAAGAATATCCATGACTTTGGATAAAATAATAGAAGAGCTTGAATTAAGGATTTGCAGTAATACTGAAAAAATGAAACTATTTTCATTGTACATCGTAATAATAGTGGAATATCCCATTAATCTGGTATGATTAGCTTGGGTAAAAAAATACGATTCAAATTTTATAAATTAGGAGGAACCGCTTTGGATTTTACAGTTTTTGAGAATAAAACTTCTAAAAAGAAACCAAAAATGTCAAAAGTAAAATCTATTACACTTATAGTCATTATTCTTTTATTTATTGTCGGGGCTATGTCTGTTAGTTTCTTAACCGATTATATTTGGATGGATAGTTTAGGCTTTCGTGATTTATTTACAACTATTCTTGGTAGTAAGGTATTACTTGCTGGAATCGGTTTTATTGTATTCTTTGTTTTATCAGCAATAACCTTTTTCTGGGTTCGAAGTACCTACATAAGTCATCTAAAACAAGAGCAACTTCCACCGATAATCCTAGAAAAGAAGAAAAGTAGTGCGATTGTTTTTGGGATTTCTATTGTAATTGGATTAATTGGAAGCTCACTTGTACAGGGGATAGGCTGGGAACCTTTATTGAAGTTCATTAATCAAGCTTCCTTTAATATTAAAGATCCTCACTTCAATATGGATATCTCTTTTTATATGTATACTTTACCTGTATTGAAAATTATACTTAATCTTTTATTAAGTCTTGCGATTTTCTTTTTCTTACTTGAAGTTGGATTTTATTCAGTATTTGGTATATATCGTAAAAGTAGAAAAGCACAGATCCATATGGGAATAACATTAGGATTTGTTGGTATTTTACTAGCTGGTTTGCATCTATTAGCACCATATGAAACACTTCTCACGAATAAGGTAAACATCTTCCAAGAAAGTGCTGTTTACGGTTTAAGTTATACAGATCAGTTGATTAATATACCTAAAGCTTATATATTAGCTGCTGTTGCATTAATAGGTACAATTTGGATGATTATAGCTATGAATCGTGGAAAAATCCTTTCCATGGCAATTCCAATCTTTGCCTATGTAGTACTTGTTGTTGTTGGTCAGCTTGCTAGTGTTGTTGTTCAAAGTTTTGTAGTATCACCAAATGAATTTTCAAAAGAACAGCCATATTTGGCACATAACTTGGAGTATACTAGATCAGCCTATAAACTATCTGGTATAGAGGAGCAAGAACATCCAGTTAATGATACATTAGATACAGCAATGATAGAGCGAAATATGAAGACGATTGAAAATGTTCGTATTAATGACGTCAGACCACTAGAAGATGTGTATGACCAAACTCAAACGATCAGACCATACTATTCATTTAATGATGTTGATATTGATCGTTATATGATTGATGGAGATTATGAGCAGGTCTTCATTAGTGCTAGGGAATTAAGAACAGAAGATTTATCTGATCAAGCAAAAACATGGGAAAACCTGAATTTGCGTTATACACATGGTTATGGAGTTGTTATGAGTCATGTTAACCAAGTGACACCGCAAGGACAGCCAGAATATATGTTGAATAACTTACCGCCACAAGGTGATATGGAAATTACTCGACCGCAAATATATTTTGGTGAAGAATCGTATGACGAAATTGTTGTAAATAGTAAAAAAGAAGAATTTGATTATCCACAAGGTGGAGACAATGCAACATCCCGTTATGATGCCGAAAATGGTATTCCGATGACAGGTCTAAACCGTTTATTATTCGCGATAGACACAGCGAATTTTCGTATGTTAGTATCTGATCAAATAAACTCAGATAGTTTAATGTTACATACGCGTAATATTATGGATCGTGTAGATAGAATAGCACCATTCTTTTCTTATGATGAAGATCCGTATATTTTTATTCGAGACGATGGTAGTCTAGCTTGGATGATAGATGCATATTTAACAGAAGAACATTATCCATACGCAGAACCTTATTCTGACGGTGGAGAGAATTATATTCGTAACTCGGTAAAAGTTGTCGTTGATGCTTATACTGGGGAAACAGATTTTTATGTAGTAGACCCAAGTGATCCATTATTACAAACATATCTTAATATATTCCCGGATCTTTTCACAGAAGAAATACCAAAAGATATTCAGGCGCATTTCCGTTATCCAGAGATGTTATTCAAGGTTCAATCATCCATCTATGGAACATATCATATGTCCAATCTAGAGGTATTTTATAACCGTGAGGATGTATGGGAGATTCCTACAGAAAAGTATTATAATGAAGATGTTGAAATGGACCCTTACTTTGTAACGATGAAATTACCTGATTATGAAGAAGAGGAATTTATCTTAATGCAACCATATACACCTAGAAATAGGCAAAATATGATTGCTTGGATGGGTGTTAGGAACGATGGGGAGCATTACGGTGAAATGTTTGTTTATCGTTTCCCTAAACAGAAAAATGTTTATGGACCGCAACAAATTGAAAATCGAATTAATCAGGACAGTGTCATTTCTCAGCAATTAAACCTTTGGTCGCAGGGAGGATCTGAAGTAATTCGTGGTAACTTATTAGCCATTCCAATTGAAGATACGATTGTTTATGTAGAACCTATTTATATAGAATCATCAAATGAAACTTCCTTACCTGAAGTGAAACAAGTGGTCGTAGCTTATGATGATTATATTGTAATGGAAGAGAGTTTTGAAAAGGCATTAGCACGAATACTCGAGATTGTTGACCCAGGAAGTAAACCGAATGATGATGGTAATCCGGCTAAACCTGATGAAGGTACAGAAGACGAGGAAGAGACAGATCCAATCGTGAATGCAGAAGAAACTCTTGTGGAAGTGTCTAAACTATTCGATGAATATCAATTAGCACTTATGCAAGGTGAATGGAAAAAAGCAGCAGAACTTATGACTGAAATAGAAACAATATTAGAAGGTTTAGAGTAGGTTTAGTGTAATATATGAATGCCAGGTATCGATTAATTGATAGCCTGGCATTTTTTGTTAGGAGGTGATTATTATTTTAATTAACTATGGACTTTACTGACTATAACGATAGAAAAACTAACGCATCCAGACCTAGGATAAGGAAATGCGTTAGTTTTGCAGCTTATTAATAGACATAAGCTGAACCTACAATAATTAATAGAATAAACAGAACTACGATTAATGCGAAGTTATTGTTGTTTCTAGAACCTCCACTGTATCCCACTTCGTTTCCCCTCCTTCTATCAGTATCACTTTTATCATATGGAGAAGAACTGTAGCTCTCGTGGACTGTTGTGGAAGGAATAGAAAAATGTGCCATTTTTTTATAAGGATATTACTTTTGTAAGCATGATTATTTATCAACATCTTCATCTAACTCTGAACTAAACTCGGTTTGCATTCGATTGGAGATGGTTATATCATTTGGATGTGTATATTCTTTATCGTCAATTACTTTACTCTTCATATACCGATGGAAAAATATTTCGCCAATGGCGATAAAGACTGCAGATATAAGTGAAGCATCTGCAATAGAAAAATTCCCTTCAAATAACACCTGCCCTATCAGGAAAATTCCAACAAATGCTAATCCAAAGTCACCAATAGTTGCCCAAAAATTAGATACGTTCGGTAGGACAAACACATCAGCAATATAAGCTATTGCACTTAATACAAAACTAGTTAGTAGAATATCGGTTAATGTTACATTGTAAAACAAACCTAAGACTATCCAAAGTACACCTGTAGTCACAATAAGTTTAAGCAAAAATGATGATAAATGCCTCATAAAAGTTACCCCTTTCAAATTAGAAATAGTCCATATTAATTTCCCCCTACTTAATCTTTTCATTCTTTACTAGGGTTTCAATATTTTTATCCTTGATTGTACAAACTTGCATTAGAGTTGCGAAAAGGTATCAATTACGTTTGTATAATGATGTTGCTTTTGTGAGATTTTGTTCTTCCTATGGTGTGGTAAAATCATAGCTAGTTTTGATTAAGATAGGGATTAACCGTATAATTAATAATATGATAAAGGAAAAAATAATAAGGAGGTGCAAAATGGAAGATATCAAACATGGTCAAAACAAATTTTATATAGGTGAAGATGAGGCTGATCCAAAAGCTAAAATATCTTATCAAAAAGATTCTAGCGGAAATCTTATTATTGACCATACCTTTGTCTCAGATGAATTTAGGGGACAAGGTACGGCAAGCCAGCTAGTTAACATGGTTGTTGATTATGCTAGACAAGAGGGAGTAAAGATAATACCGGAATGTTCTTATGCTCAGAAATATATAGAAAAAAATAATCTTCATGATATTTTAGTGTGATTGGTGAAAAGCAGTGTAGCGGTTTTGTTACACTGCTTTTATTGCATAATCGTAAAGTTATTTTCAATTAAGATTGTTATAATTCGCTCTTTTGAAATAGTCTTTTCATCAAATTCTATTTTAACTTCTCCATCATCGGTATCAATTAATACTCGCTCTATCCCACTTAATTGATTTAGAATTTCTTCTACTTTAATAATCTCAGGCTCAGAAGTTTCTTCTTTTATAAAAATAGTTTGTTCACTCATGTGAAACTCCTTTTTGTGATTTTCTATTTGCTGTTTTCTAATAGTTTGCTGATTACATAATTTGTATAAAGTGAGCAGTAACTACATGAGGAATTACATTGCTATACATCATTTTGAAGTAGTTAATTGGCAGAAATGAGGAATAGGAATGTATTTCGTAATTTAAAATTGAGCCATTTTGCAAATTTGACAAACTAAAAGAATTTTGCACCCCAATTAGGGCATCATGCCCGAGCAGTTTCCATCAATCATAAAACAAAAAGCAACAAAGATTATGAATACAGCTTTTTTATTTGTCGATATATAATTATGCTTTCCATAAATGTAACAGGTCAACCATCTATATTCATATTCTTGTAATACGGGGCTATGAATGTAGCTCGAACAACAGGAGAAGGAAACAATTTGAATTTAGGGGGATCCGATATGTATTATAATAATCCTTATAATTCTGGATATAGCTACTACCCTTATCCAGTTTATCCGTATTATCCAATAGAAAATCATAATTATTCGAATGTATCTAATGGAGAACGACAACAGGTTATACAGGGGCAAGCAACATGGACATCTGGTGGTCCAGTTACAAAATGCGGACTACCTTGGTCAACAAATCAATTTATGTCGGTTGCTGTAGGGGAAAATACAACTAGTCAATGTGGTGATTCGTTAAAAGTAAGAAATCCAGTTAATGGGCGAGAAATCATAGTGACGGTAGTAGATCAAGTAAGGGGATATCCCCAAAATCGAATCAATCTACATCGTAGATCCTTTGAAGCTTTAGGGGCTAATTTGAATCAGGGGGTTATAAATGTAGAGATAACCCCATCACCGGAATTAGAAGGGGAGAAATGGGGGAAATATTTACTAGAAATAGTGCAAGTTGGTCATCCAGGGTTTGATGTAACTGATTATAATTCTGTCGGTAAAACAGAAATATCACCAACTAGAACAAAAGAAACGTTTGATTTTATTCTTCATCAACAAAAAGAGGAATTAAAAATAAGAGGAAGTGTTGTTTATAATCCTCAAACGGATCGTGTGATTTCCTTTGATTTTACAGAAATATAGGCTAATGTTCTGAAATAATGCTTTAACTGGGTATTTACCAGTGTCATTTAATGCTATGAAAACTATACTATTATATACCTATATTTCAAAAAGTAAATTCTCCCTATATAGCAATTTTAACAAGGATGAAGAAAATGATTAATGGATGGCTTGAATTTATATTGCTTTTATTAGCTGCATTCCGATTAACAAGGCTAGTTGTATTTGATAAGATTACTAATTTTATTCGAAGACCCTTTCATAATGAAATAGAAGAGACAGATCCCAATGGCAATACGTTTACCTATATTGAAATTAAAGGGAAGGGTTTACAGTATTGGGTTGGTGAGCTATTAAGTTGCTATTGGTGTACCGGTATGTGGTGTACAGCTCTTTTATTGGGATTAATGGTGGTTTGGCCAACGGGAAGTGATGTTTTAATAACGCTTCTGGCAATTGCTGGCGCAGCGGGTATATGTGAATCTATTGTGCAACGGTTGGTAGAATAATGTTTGTTAAAGGAGGACAGTTGTAAATGACTAATCAGAATAAACAAGGTAATACGTCCTCACCAAAGCCACAAGGAAAAAGAATTAAGAGATCTGGTTGTGGTTGTGGTAAAAGAAGAAAACGACGATAAGTAATATCTAATTTTATGCTAAGCCATGCAACAAACTATAAAGTTGTGTGGTTTAACATTACTCTGTTATTGACAAAAAAATAGAACACCAAAACCATAAAAAAAGCGCACCCTATAGGATGCGCTTATTCGTCTATTTGGTAACCTTTTCTTCTACACTCTCTTTATCTTTAGTAACCGTTTTGGGTTCGTTAAGTTCAAAAGATAATCCATCACGATCACCAACGGTT
Organism: Paucisalibacillus globulus DSM 18846; assembly: GCF_000482485.1. GTDB lineage: Bacteria > Bacillota > Bacilli > Bacillales > Amphibacillaceae > Ornithinibacillus > Ornithinibacillus globulus. The sequence continues at coordinate 358,041 of NZ_AXVK01000001.1, forward strand.
AATTTATTATTACCAACTAATCCTTCTAGTAATTCTTTAACATCAATACCAGAAGAAGCTTTAAGAGTCTCTTGTAGTGATGCCATTAGGTCTGTTGCATAACCAGTAACCTTGTTCGCACCACCGCCATTTTTACCATTACCGCCAGTATCTACTACAGTAATCTTATCGATATTACCTAGAGGGCTAGCAATCTCTTTCGCGTATTCTGGAAGCATATGGATAACCATATCTAGGATTGCTGCCTGACCGTATTGCTCAAATGCCTCAGCGATCTTGCGTTTCGCCTCGGCTTCTGCAAGACCTTTAAGACGAATAATATCAGCTTCAGATTCACCTTGTGCACGTTCTGCTTCAGCTTTTGCTAAACCATCTACACGAATCTTCTCAGCTTGTGCTTTTGCTTCGGATTCAATTCGATACTGGTTAGCATCAGCAGCAGCAATTTGTTTTGCTTTCTCGGCGATAGCAGCTTGCTCAACAGAGTAACGATCCGCATCGGCTTTCTTTTTAACTTCGGAATCGTATTGTCTTTCACGACGTAAAATCTCTTTTTCTTCTAGTTCAATTTGCTTTTGACGCTCGATAATCTTGATCTGCATTTCATGTTCTGTAACTTCTTGTTGTGCACGAGCAGTTTCTAAATCGTAAGCTTGGTCTGCACGTGCCCTTGCAATATCCTGTTCGCGTCGATATTCAGCTGTTTTTAATTGATTTTCTTTTTCGGCCTCAGCGATTTCAGTTGCACGTTCAAGTTCGGCTTTTTTCGCTTCTTTTGCAGCCTCAGCTTGTTTAATACGTGTTTCTTTATCAGCGTCTGCTGTTGCAATATCAGCATCACGTTTTACTTGTGCAATACGTGGTTTACCTAAGGAATCAAGATAACCATTTTTATCTCTTACATCTTTAATAGTAAAGGAGACAATGTTTAGTCCCATTTTTGCTAAATCTTGTGAGGCGACACGTTGAACTTCTTGTGAGAATTTATCACGGTTTTTATAAATTTCCTCCACTGTCATCGATCCAAGAATGGAACGGAGATGTCCCTCTAGAACTTCTTTTGCTTCACTTTCACGATCTTCTTTAGTTTTTCCTAAAAATTGTTCTGCAGCAGTGGCAATTTCATTTACAGTACCACCTATTTTTATAATGGCAGTACCATCAGCCATTACTGGTACTCCTTGTTCTGTGTATACTTCAGGAGTTGTTACATCAAGTTTACTAGATAGTAGACTTAATGGTTCAGCTTGTTGGAATACTGGTAGTACGAATGTACCTCCACCACGAATAATCTTAATCTTATTTCCAGATTCATCCGTATGTACGGTTTTTCCGTTTCCTAAGTAGCTTCCTGTTACAATCAAAGCTTCATCTGGACCAGCTGTGCGGTATTTTTTAATAAATACTGCAATAAGTGTAATGACAAGAAATAATGCAATTACAATTAGTATTGTAAATCCACCAAATATACCTAAATCCATTCCATTTCCCCCTTGATAATATATTTAATACGGTTTTTAAACCATATTATATTATGATAATGATAATTCGGAATTCAAATTGTAAGGAGTGACATAAAATACACCCGCTTTGATTTCTAATACTAGTACTTCTGTTCCTTCTGTAATGGGAATATTTTCATAGCTTGCTGCTGGTCTTGAAATCATTCCACTCTTTCCATCAACAATAACTTCACCAAAGCCATCCTCTGGAATAGAGATGATTATTTTACCAACTCTTCCTTTTAATGATTCTTCCGTGAAAGCTAAAGATTCCTCAGCGGATGCAAGTGGAATTAGAACGAAAAAGTTTAATAGAACATCCATTATGAGAGCAAAAGCAATTGAAACAAGAAGTATTAGGGTACTTGAGAAGGGTGTAACTAGTTCTAATACAAATCCAGAAGAGGATAAGAAAACAATAAAAGCTAAAATCAGAGTGGGATTCAAAATGGGAATACCCTCACCAACACCGTCTATAACATCCCCGAAAAACAAGTAAAGTACAGTAAAGCAACCTGAGATAATTAGTGTTGTTAAATAAATTGTTTGAATATCAACTCCAAATATTGTCATAAGCATCATCCTATCTGTAGATTAAAAATTCCGATTACCTATTATACGATTCTATTGTAACCTAGGTTTCATAAAATAGAAATAATTTTTAAAAAAATGTAAAGTACAATGTTCAATTAATAAAAGTATTCGCGTAAATATGGTGTTTAAGGTAATCAACGGACTTTTTTACCATAGACATAATGAAATACGCCTATTTTGATAAAAGTTTGACAAATTTGTGAACAGGATGAATAATATAGGGAAGAGGGGGGATGGATCATGATAAATTCTGCAAAAATATTAAGGGCAGTTAATATTCTTTGTGGCACGTTAATCACTATTGGTATTATTTCATTTTTATACGGCTATTTTGGAAACGATTACAATGTGATAACTGGAGTAGGAATAGGAATAACAATGGGTGGAGTATTCATTTTTATCATGGGGCTTTTCTTAGTTGTAACGGAAGAAGTAGTGGAGAAGAACAATAAAATAAGCGAATAGAAAAGGAGCCCTGTCGACTAGGACAGAGCTCCTTTATTGCTAGCTAAATTATAGAAATTACATATATCCCCATATTAATGTTAGTAGTGTACCAAATACAGTAACTAAAGCAATTGCTATACCATAGTAAACATTTGTATAAATTGCTTTTTTGTCATTTGATTCACCAGCATGCATGAAGAACACCAGCTGAAGTGCTGCTTGTATAAAAGCTGTAACTAATAATATCGTCATCCCCATTTCAAACGACATATTAAAGAAGTAAACACTTAGGGCAACTGCAGTAAGAACTAGTGAAAAAACAAATCCCATTACTTGTTTTACTGGGAATAACTCTTTCATGTTTACATCATTCCTTTCAAATAGATGAAGCTAAAGATGAAAATCCAAACCACATCTAGAAAATGCCAATATAGTGAGAAGATAAATGATTTATTAGTTGTTTCCGGCGTAAATCCTCGCTTTTTGATTTGTAGGAATATGAATAATCCCCAGAATAAACCAAACGTAACATGCGCACCATGTGTGCCAAGAGTTGTTAATAATATTGCTGAAAAGGCACTAGTTTGTAATGTTACACCAACGTGATAATAATGAATAAACTCATAAACTTCTACACCAAGGAATGATAATCCTAATAGAAGTGTAATTCCTAAGAATGCCAGAGTTGCCTTTTTATTATTAATTCGCATGGCATGGATTGCTAGACCAATAGTAAAGCTACTCGTTAATAGAATAACTGTTTCCAATATAACAGGTGTAATCTCAAAAACTTCAGCACCTGATGGTCCAGAACCAACACCATTTTCAAGTGTAAAGAACGATGCAAATAATGTTCCAAACAGCATAATTTCAGCACCAAGGAATATCCAAAAACCTAAAATATTCATTTGGTTCTGATTAGTACTATATTCAAGAGGTTCAGTATTATTTAATTTCATTATTTAGCACCTCCTAATTTCTTTTCAGTTTCTTCTATTTCTTCTACCGGAATATAATGTCCGTTATCTTTTTCGAACGTCCGGTATGCCATACATCCAAAAATTCCTAATGCAGCTATAATGACTCCAGGCCATATGCCAAAGACGAACGAAAATCCGAATACAAAGAATAACCCTGCCAATATAATTGGTAATCCACTATTATTTGGCATGTGAATTTTTTCTGTTTTATTTTTAAATAATTGATGGCCGTTTTTCTTAGAATCCCAAAATGCTTCAGACGAGTTAACGACTGGAGTAACCGCAAAATTGTAATGTGGTACTGGATTAGGTGTTGCCCATTCTAGTGAACGTGCATTCCATGGATCTTGACCAACATTTCTTGGTGAATGACGGAAACTGTAATATACGTTATATACAATTAGAATAAAGGCAATTGCCATTAGTCCAGCGCCGAAGAAGGAAAGCATGTTTAATGGACCAAAACCAGTTTCTTCAGAGTATGTGTACATACGACGTGCTTGCCCATCTAATCCTGTGATATACATTGGGAAGAATGCTAGACAGAATCCGATAGATAGGAACCAGAATCCCCATTTACCAATTCGCTCATTCAACATAAATCCAAACATTTTTGGCCACCAATAGGTAAGTCCAGCAAGCATTGCGAATACAACCCCAGGGATAATAACGTTATGGAAATGTGCAACTAAGAACATGGTGTTGTGATACTGATAGTCGGCACTTGCCATAGCTAGCATTACTCCCGTTACACCACCAATGGTGAATAGCGGAATGAATCCGATGGAATATAACATTGGAACAGTGAAGCGGATTTTTCCTTTCCACATGGTGAGTAACCAGTTGAATATTTTTATTCCTGTTGGTACGGCAATAGCCATTGTGGTAATGGAAAAGATTCCATTTACAAGTGGTCCATGTCCCATTGTAAAGAAATGGTGTACCCAAACTAAGAATGACATGAATGAGATAAGAACCATTGATCCTACCATGGACTTATAGCCATATAAGTTTCTCTGTGAGAAGGTAGCAATAACCTCACTGTAAATACCAAAAGCAGGGAGGATTAAAATATAAACCTCAGGATGTCCCCAAACCCAGAATAGGTTAGCCCAGAGCATATCCATTCCGCCATTTGTCGATGCAAAGAAATGTGTTCCAAACTGACGATCAAGTGTACCCATTAACAATGCAATGGTTAATACTGGGAAAGCAAATACAATGATGACGTTAGTAATTAATGCAGACCATGTAAACATCGGCATTTTCATTAATGTCATACCAGGTGCTCTCATTTTCAGAATGGTCACGATAAAGTTGATTCCTGTCATTAGTGTACCAATACCAGAAATCTGTAGTGCCCACATATAATAGTTAACACCGACAGTCTCACTAAACTCGGTTCCGGCAAGTGGGAAGTAATTCGTCCAACCTGCGTCAGGGGAGCCGCCAATTACAAACGAGATATTAAATAGCATTGCTCCTGCAAAATATAACCAAAAACTAATTGCATTTAATCTAGGGAATGCAACATCACGTGCTCCTATTTGTAAAGGTACAACAAAGTTCATCATACCGATAATGAATGCCATAGCCATGAAGATTATCATAACTACCCCGTGTGTTGTAAATACTTCATTATAGTGCTGTGCATCTAAAAATGTATTATCCGGTACAGCTGTTTGTAGACGCATCATTACTGCGTCAGCGCCACCTCGGAATAGCATTAATAATGCAGAGATAATATACATCATACCGATACGTTTATGGTCAACAGTTGTTAACCATTCACGCCATAAGTAACCCCATTTTTTAAAGTAAGTAAGTCCTATAACGATAGCAATAAGTACTAAACCAATTGCCACCATCGATGCGTAAATCATTGGACTTGGATGGGGAATGGCAAATCTATCAAAGAATTCCATTTTGATAACTCCTTTCGAGATACTTCACTTTTATTTAATACTTCCAAACTATTAATCATCTTATTTAATGACTAGAGTGGTCTTCGTGATCTGAATGACTTTCCTCTTCGGAGTCTTCATGATCTGAATGACCTTCGTCTGAGTCTCCATGGTGATGTCCTGCATGTTCACCCTCTGGAGCTGGTGCAAATTCTAGGTGTGTTCCTGTAAAGGTCATTTGTCCTAAATGGCCAGGCTCTAATAACTTATCAAATTGTTCCTCAGTAAGTGGGTCTGCTGTAGAATGAATTTCTTCTACCCATTTATTAAACTCTTCATTTGATAATGCTGTTGTATTAAACGTATTCTCGGCAAATCCTTCTCCACTAAAGTTTGCATTTCTACCTACATAATCACCAGGAGTTTCTGCCACTAGGTTAATCTTCGTGACCATGTCTGCCATTGCGTATTTTTGACCGGCAAGCTGAGGAATCCAAAAGCTTGTGATTGGTCCATAGGAATATAATCTAAACTCTACTGGGCGATGGGTTGGTATAAATACATAGTTCAATGTTTCTATATCTTGTTCTGGATAACTAAAATGCCATTTCCAGTTAGAGGACGCAGCATAGATTATGAGTGGTTCATTATCTTCATATCCTTCAGGAACTGTTTCCACTTCGTAAGTTGATTTAACCGAAACAATGGAAAGGAAAATAACGATTAGAACGGGAATTGCTACTATAATTGTTTCAACAATAGGATTTCCTTTAATATGTGGAGGTTCATAATCCTCTGATTGTTTGGAAGCCCGATATTTATAGAGCATGATAATTAAAAGCGTGATGACGACAATGACGATAATCGCCATAATTAAAATTGAAAGCCAAATTACATTAGCTGTTGTTTCTGCTTGAGGACCTTTAGGGTCTAATACCAAAAGAGGTTCACAACCAGTTAAAATAGTCATTAACAATATAGCGAATGTAATAAATGCTAATTTGAGTTTCATATACTTTCTCCTTTCACCAAAAATGGTTGCTAATGTTAACAAAATGGACATACATGTGATTTTTTTTCACAAAGAGCCGCTACCATATCTTATTACGTTGTGATAATTATTACAATGATTTGTTTTACACTTCACAAATTGTTCAATAATATATGTCGATTTTGTGTAAATAGGAAAAATAATCCTGGTAAATCGGGGCCGAAGGGGGGAGGAGGAGTTTTAAATATAGCTAGTTAGAGGACGGGGAAATTTTAATATGTAGTTAGAATAATGCCGTCTTTTATAAGATTTGTTGTTAGTTACCTATTTGAATAGACTGTGCGGTAACTAATAATGTTTGGACTGAGAGTCATACCCGCTCCGGAAATACACTTCGTTTTCCGTGGGCGGCTGGTGAGCCTCCTCACTCCTTCGTCGTTGCGGGGTCTCACCTATGTCTAACCTCCCACAGGAGTCTCCGTGTATTTCCGGAGCTGGTTTAGCTTAAATTTGATTAAAAGTGATTTTTAATGAAAATGTGTGATAAAACAATTTTTATTTAGAAAGCCAATACTAGCGCAGGCAGAATACGTAGACTCCTGCGGGAATAGCACGTGTCCGAAGACCCCGCAGCGGTGGTCTTTCCGCGAGGAGGCTGAGGCCGTGCCCGCGGAAAGCGGAGTATTCTGCCGGAGCGGTGTCTTAGCACTACACTTATCTCATAATTAAAGTTACTGCGCAGATTCTATCAATAGCGAAAAGAAAGAGCAACAAACATTACGAAAACAGCCAAATTAAAAAGAGCATCCAATTTGACGGATGCTCCATTAACTATTCGTTTTAGGCCCACCTCTTGGCCGATAACATCGAAGAAATATAGCCTTTTGTGAAAGATTCATTACTACCTGGGACGGGGAAGTGCCCCCGTCTTATTGTAGTTTAGTAAATTCTTAAAATTATAGCCAAGCAGCACCTACGATGATTAGAAGGATAAATAATACAACGATTAGCGCAAAGCTATTGTTGTAACCTCCTCCGCCGTAGCCATAACCGCCATAACCACCACAGCCGTATCCGAATGACATTCTACATCCCTCCTAACGTACAATATCAGTAAATTTGGAAGGAAGAACCTCCAAATCTAAAACACTTTTCATTTAGTGTTTGTTATACTATATGATTACAGAATCGTATTGACTGGGACAGATACCCAGTTTTTAGGGAAACTGTATATTTGCCTATTATTAGATTGAAGCAATTTCTTTAGCAGGAATTTTTAATAATTCCTTACTTCCTTTACCAGTATTTTTTATATATTGTTTCACTAAATAATATCCAACGCTATATCCTGCCATATTAGGATAAAAGCTCCTCCCGTATAGAATGTTACTAGCCTCTCTTGTGTTTTTGGATAAATCCTTATGAGGTAAAATTATACTTTCCCATATGTCCTTTAATTCATCACCATTATAATAGGATGTCCATGGTGCTAAGAGAGAAGATCCGAATCTTTCTCGAACAGCATTTTCTGCTAGCCCTTCTAGAATGATGACATCTAAAAGGGTATAGTCTGTTTCCTTAATCGGATCGTGCTTAAGTCTGCAACAATGATTATATTCATGAGTGAATAAAGCTTTTATTTCATTTTCGGTACTTCTATCGGAGATAAATAAAAATAATTTATCACTAAATGCTAGACCGGCTCTTCCGCTATACTGTTCTTTTATTTTTCTATTGTACATATCAGATGGGAAGATAAATATAGGGATGTTTTTTCCATTCCAATCTTGTTTTAGTATTTTTTCTTCTTTCGCAATGATTTTCCATACGTTTTTTTTGCGTAAAGATTTTAATAATGATTCTCCATCTTGTTCTGGTCTGTGATACATTCCGTGACTAATAAGTAGTTTAGTGACTTCTTTTATATTACCTTTATAAAAGTAGTTAGTTAGTTTTTTATAAATATGTTCGGGGGAGTCATATGACTTTTCAAGCCATTTATCAGTTTGATATACTGGCAAGCTATCTCCTTCTTTTCATTAATTTTTGTTTTTCTGAAAAAAACACTGGTGCAGGGCATTGCCCGTCTTTTGACATGGGATGAATTTTCGGTTGGCTTTAGCCAGAGTTATAGTATTAAAAAGAATCTGAGCGACTTTAATAGAGGCTGAAACCATTGTGGATTAAGATTCTTCGATATCTATAATTGTCCTATTACTTTTTCTTTTTGGTATAGTAATGCTTAATTTGTTGTTTTTAAAAGAGGCATTAATCTCTTTCTTAGGTATGTCAAATGGTAAAGAAATAACTCGTTCACTTTTGGAAAATGTTTGCTGTTTATAATTTATGCTACCTTTCAAATCCTTTTGATCCATAAGTCGATGGTCATCAATACTTATCCTTAATTTGTTTCCTTCCACTTCAATTTGAATTTGATCTCGCCTATATCCGTCAAGTTTTGCCTGTATTAGATAATGGGTATTCAACTCTTTAACGTCTACCCAAAATGGATGAAGGTGGAAGTGCTCATTCATCTGTTTAAACGATTGATTGAAAAAAGAGTCCATATGTTTCATAAAGTCGTTTAAAGGTGTCATATCAATATCGAAGCGACCAGGAAGCCTGTTTTTTCTAAAATCATCCATACAGTTCACCCCCTATGATGAAATATTACTATTAGATTATGCGATATTCTTTGTAAAGTGGTGGGCATTATATTGTGAAGACGTTAAAAACCCAGGATAAAGTGTTGCTTCACTTAATCCCGGGTCTCGGTAAATGAGAGGATTTCTTTATATAATTGCTGGGATTTTTCTTCTGTAACTAAATGACCAGCTTTTTCATACGAAACGAGTTTTGCATTTGGTAAGTCTTTAGCAAGTTTTCTTCCAATAGGAAGCGGAACAACTTTATCCTCTTCACCCCAAATTAGTAAAGTGGGTGTCTTAATATCATGGAGTTGCTCACTAGTTAAATCTCCCTCACGGTGTCTAAGTAGTCTGACAAGTGACTTTGGAAAGTTCTTATCCTGGAGTGGTCTCCCGTACTCCTCAATTTGGTCATTCGTAATAAAAGAATGATCATAAAAAACATTTCTAAGATTCTTAACAACGCTCTGTGAATTAATCTTTCGTCTTGCAAATACATGAAAGAAGGGGAGATAAGAGCTGTAAATAAGATGTTTTTTTGCTTTTGGTAAATATCCTGAGCTACAGAATAAAATTAGTTTCTTTACTCGACCTGGTTCTTTCATTGCTGTGTATAAAGCAATCTGTCCACCCATAGAATGACCAGCTACATAAGCTTCTTTTATTTGGAAATGATCCATGCATTTCAGTATAAGATTAGCGTAGTTGTCAAATGAGTAGATAAATGATGTAGATTTCTCACTTTTCCCAAATCCAGGTAAGTCAATCGCTATGATTGAAAAGTCATTTGCTAGAAGTTCTTTTAGGCGATTAAAGGTATATGATGATGCAACAAAACCGTGTATGAGAAAAATAGTTGGTTTATCTTGGAGCCTATATTCACAATAAATAGTTGTTTTCAATATATTTATATACATTTTTGTAAAATCCATCTGGTTTTAATTTTCACCTCGAACTTAATTAGGAATGCTCATTAAAGTGACTCATAAATTGTCAATTCATCTTTAGCCACATTCTTCCCAATGCTAATACTATTTATCATTATAAAATGATAAATTTGAAATTGATATTATTTCTAACTTTACTATAAGGATTTAGACCAGTGTCAAACTGAAGATAGCCACTTCTATTTCCCAACTTATTTGGGCTTCTTTGCTCATTATTTGGATATGCCTCTCGAAATATAATTAAACGTATAACGAGAGGAGGAGTTTCATGAAGAAGTCTTGGTTAGGTGGTTTGATTACAGTTGTTCTAGTTCTGCTTTTTCCAATTGTAGGAAATGCTGCAACAGACGAGGGGAAGCTAGAAAAGGTTACTAGTAGTTCGCATTCTGTAGCAAAAGATGATTACATTAAAGGAGAAGTTATCGTTAAGTTTAAAGATGACGTCTCTGCTACACAACAAAGTAATGCCCTTAATAATGTTAATGCAAAGGTGAAAGCCGATACTGACGCAGTCAAGTCATCGTTTTTAGTGCTTGAAGTTGGTAATGTAGATGCTGTTGTAAAGGATTTAAATAACAATCCTAATGTAGAGTATGCTGAACCAAACTATGTACTTAATGCTACATGGACACCAAATGATACGTATTTTAGCCCTAGCTATCAATATGGATTATTTAATACGGATGCAGATCATGCTTGGGATGTTACTCGTGGTAGCTCGAGTCAAGAAATTGCAGTACTTGACTCTGGTGTGGACTATAATCACCCTGATTTAGATGGAAAGGTTATTCGCGGCTATGACTTTGTCCAGAGAGACTGGACCCCACAGGATCAAAATGGTCACGGTACACATGTAGCTGGAATTGCTGCCGCAGAAACGAATAATGCAACTGGTATTGCTGGTATGGCTCCTAACACGAAAATATTAGCTGTTCGAGTTTTAGATGCTAATGGAAGTGGTTCTTTAGCGAATATTGCAGATGGTATCATTTATGCAACAGATGCAGGTGCTGAGGTTATTAACCTTTCATTAGGATGTGACTGTGATACCCAGACATTAGAAAATGCAGTGAACTATGCATGGAATCGAGGAGTTGTCGTTGTTGCTGCAGCAGGAAATGATGGCGTGAGTACAACTTTTGAGCCAGCGTCATACACGAATGTGATTGCTGTAGGTGCTGTTGATTCAAATAATCGTAAAGCAAGCTTTTCCAACTGGGGTAATTGGGTTGATGTTATGGCTCCTGGGGTAGATATCGCATCTACTTATCCAAATAACAGCTATGTTTACATGTCTGGTACTTCCATGGCTTCTCCATATGTTGCTGGGCAGGCAGCATTACTGAAATCACAAGGAAAAAGCAATGCACAAGTTCGAGCAGCAATTGAAAATACTGCTGTATATATGAGTGGTGTAGGTCGTCAAGTTGAGCATGGATTGATTAATGTGAATGCTTCTGTTCGTTATTAATAATACTTAGCTTATTACAAAACGGAACAGCAATTTAGCTGTTCCGTTTTTAAGTTGTTAAATCTTTGTACGGGTGTTAACCGTTTCCTGAATATGTGTTACTGTACCAGGATCCTCTAGTCCTGTAACATCTCCACTTACCGTACCTTTCACTACAATTTCCTTCAAGAGTCTTCGCATAATTTTTCCACTTACTGTTTTAGGAAGAGCATCTGAAACAATGATCTCTTGTGGTCTTGCAATAGCACCAATTTGCTTCTCAATGCTTGAACTAATTCTTTCTAATAACTCTTCAGATTCAGAAAAACCATCTGCTAGTCGGACGAACACTACGGGAACCTCTCCTTTAATTGCATCAGGTACACCGATTACAGCCACTTCTGAAACGCCCGCAACCTCGAGAACAGCACTTTCCATTTCCATTGTACTTAATCTGTGACCAGCAACATTAAATGCATCATCTGAACGTCCTACTACCCATATGTAGCCTTCTTCATCGATTAATGCTAAATCAGAAGCAAAGTAACAACCCTCAACTTGACTAAAGTAAGTTTTATAGTACCGTTCCGGCTCTTTCCAAAGTGTGCGACAAAGCATCGGGAATGGCTTTCTAATTACGAGGTTTCCTAATGTATTAGGTCCGACTGGATTTCCTTGATCATCCACCACTGCAACATCTGCCCCTAGGAATTGTATTCCTGCTGATCCCGGTTTCATCGGAGTTAACCAAGCAGCTCCTGCGATAGGGCAGCCCGCAGTTTCTGTTTGTCCCCAAGTATTATTAACTGAAATTCTCTTTTTGCCAAGTACTTCGTATGTCCAATGCCATGTTTCGGAATCAAATGGTTCTCCAACCAAAGAGATTACATCGAGACATGTAAGATCAAAACTCTCCATTACTTCATTGCCTAGACTTTTAAGCATTCGTAATGCAGTTGGAGCGGTAAAGAGCTTGTTGACCCGATATTTTTCTATGATTTGATAGAATCGGTCCTTTGTAGGATAATCAGGCGCGCCTTCATAGACAACAGTAGTAACTCCATTAGCTAAGGAACCAACAATACCCCATATGTGCATCGTTAGCCACCCGATATCTGCGGAGCACCAAAATACATCGTCATCTTTGTGGTCCATATGATATTTTGCATAAATATAATTTTGGATAACAAAGGCCATACCGGAGTGAACAACACCTTTTGGTTTTCCAGTCGTTCCACTTGTATAAAAAACAATTCCAGGTTCGTTTGCTTCGATTCGCTCAGGCTCACAATTCATGCTCATTTTTGTTCGTAAATCTTCCCACCAATAATCTCGACCTGGTTGCATTGTAACCTCAGTTCCAAAACGATTGACAACAATGACAGCTTCCACGGATGAAATTTCAGGTACCACATTGTCTACTTTTTCTTTTAAATTTATCTTTTTACCGCGACGTTGTGTTGCATCAGCGGTGACCATAACTTTTGGTTCAAAAGCAGTTAAGCGATCTTTTAATGATTTTTCCGAGTATCCGGAAAAAATACTATTATAGACAGCACCTACACGAAAACATGCTAGAACAGCAATAAATGCTTCTGCTAAATTCGGAAGGAAAATGGCTACACCATCACCTTTTTTAACTCCTAATGATCGTAAGGCATTTGAAAAGCGATTGACTTCAGCTAACAACATAGTATAGGTGAAGAACTTCGTTTCGCCATTTTCACCTTCCCAGATTAGTGCTGTCCTGTTTCCAGCACCATTTTCTACATGTCGATCAAGTAAGTTTATACTTGGGTTGCTGATACCGCCTTCAAAAAAACGGAAGTCGGGAAGGTCTCCTGTGAGGGTTTCTTTCCATGGTTCATACCAAACAAGCTCACGAGCAACATTATCCCAAAACTCTGCAGGGTTATTTTGGGATTTTTCCACTAGCTCTTGAAAGGCTTTAGCCGAACCAATCGTTGTGGCACGTGCTTTTTTTTCATTTGGATAGACTAGTTTACTATTCTCAACTACTTGTAAAATACCACTTACATCCATTTGTTAGCTTCCTCCTTTTATTAATTAACCCATCTATTTGAATTATATCAAATTTTCTGAATGGGTGAAATAAAACTTTAGTATCAAATTTTAGTATCTGGTGCTAAATGTTGGCTAATCTGGTATTCTTTTCTTTTTCTAATTGTTGTTGTAAATTGATAATGGAAAGAGTTTTCAAGGGGGGAAAGATTTGATACGTAAAATTGGAGTAGATGCTGGTGGCTCACTTGTCAAAATTGCTTATCAGGAACAAGGGAAAATACATATTAAAACCTTTTCAAATCGTGAATTAGAAAAAGTGGCGGAATGGTTAGTCTTTTTAGCCCCGGATGCAGAATTAGTAATAACTGGTGGAAAAGCTGGTCAGTTAAAGAAATTACTTTCTAATGATTCTCGTTTAGTTGGGGAGTTTCACGCGGTTACGAAGGGAACACGCTACTTATTAGAACAGGAAATGAGTAATCGACAAGAGGAATTTATATTAGTCAATATTGGTACGGGAACCTCATTTTTTTATGTTGAGAAAGATTCCTTTGAGCGTGTGTTAGGTAGTGGGATTGGCGGAGGAACTCTAATGGGACTCGGTCATTTAATAACAGGTAAAAATGATTTTTCTTCGTATATTACTATGGCAGAAAAAGGGGACAACCGAAATAGTGATTTATTAGTTCGGGATATTTATGCCCCTAATGAACCGCCAATCTTTGGTGATTTAACAGCTGCTAATTTTGGGAAAGTACATGTAAATGAAGCAGCAAATGAGAATGATTACTTAGCAAGTGTGATGCAGTTAATTGGTGAGACGATTATTTTACTTGCTGGTCAAGTAGCAAGAAGTAAGCAAGTTAATCGGATTGTTTTCGTTGGTAGTACTTTGGTGAATAATAAGGCTTTAAAAAATATTTTTAGTAGTTTTAAGGATGCGATGTCCTACGAGCCTATATTTTTAGAAAAAGGGTCACATGCGGGTGCTATCGGGGCTTTCATTGATTAGAAGGATTTTCTTTTTACACACCCCTCAGAAAAGTCCCTTTCCTGAGGGGGTTAAGCGTAATGTCCACCAATTTTTTTACTGCGATCTAGTGTAACGCCAGCATCAGTAAAACTACTTGCGCGGAGAATGGCGGTAGATCCATATTTATCTCGGATGGCATCCATGACATAACCGATATCATTTCTTTTAGAACGGTCTTCGAACAAGTTTAATTGCGTTTCTGCTTTATCGTACAAATTATCCAGTGTGACATAGACATGGCGGATATCACTAAAACCATCATAAAATTCACTGAAAAGTTGCATACAGATATGATATATATCTATCGTGACATTAGTAGGAAAGGGGATAGATCGAGAACGAGAAAATCCACCACCAGTTTCTTTTGAATAGGAAATTCCAAGATGAATCGTTTTACCTGTTTTTCCAGCTGTACGTGCTCTACGACAGACTTCTTCGCATAAATCTAAAATACAAACAGCAACTTCATCTTTTGTATAATCCCGCAGGAGGGCAATACCGTGCCCAAATCCTTTTTGCTCATGCTTAACAAAATCTCCGAACACGGGACTTAAATCAATTCCCCATGCATGCCAATAAAGCTGTTCTCCCATGATGCCAAATCGTTTCTTAAGATGCTCTAGGTCAAAGCGCGCAAGCTGCCCTAGGGTGATAATACCCAAGCGGTTTAAATTACGTTTCATGCGACTTCCAATGCCCCAAATTTTTTCAACAGGAAAAGGCCAAAGTTTGTCTTCTACATCTTCATAGCGACATTCTGCAATGCCAACTTTTTTGGCGTGTAAATCCATTACCACCTTTGCTAAAAATTTATTATCCCCAATTCCAATGGAACAGGTGATACCAAAACTATCGATAATATCACGTTTGATTTGTTTAGCAATCTCTAAAGGGCTACCAAATAGCTTATCAAGCCCATCTAGTGTTACCCATACTTCATCCACAGAATATTGGTGGATGGCTTCTTTCGGAGCATATTGATTAATTAATCTAGTGATTTCTACGGAGACTTGCAGATAATCGGCCATATGTGCTGGAACAATATGGATATCTGGATCTTTTGGTAATTCAAAAAAACGGCTGACATTGCTTATCCCATATTTTTCTTTTAAAGCAGGTGAAGCAGCAAGAACAATACTACCAGATCTATTTGGGTCACCAACTACTGCAAGCATGGCTTCCATAGGGTCATACCCTAATTTAACAGCCTCGACACTAGCATAAAAGGAACGCATATCAATACATAGTACATCATGCCGCGGAAAAGTGGAATAATCCATTTTGTTTCACCACCTATTAGGAACGTTTGTTCTTATTATATGTATTGTATTTTAGATTATCAATGGAAAATTATACAAATAAGCAGCCCTATCGATTTCAACAATGATATTACAAAATTACTTATCCCTGAAATTTACTTTCTGCATATAGTGTTGTATGGAAGAAAATAGGGAGAGGTGGAACAACCATTGTATTATTATTACCCAGTATATGCTTACCCAGTATATCCTTATCCTAACCAAATACATCGTCAATTCCCCGATGTAAATACAGGTTTTTTACATCAATCTGCACAAGAAACAAGAAAGTTAATGAGGGAAGCAAGTATTATATTAGATAAGCTTGCGGATTCGGGGGAATTTAGCAAAAAGGTCATGGAAGCTGCACAAAAGTCTAATAATGATGAGGTTGAGAGATTACTTAAATCAATGGGGATAACATCTGATATTCATGTTACATTTAATCCTGATGAGTTACGTATGGAATTCATTTCGAAAGTTGAAAATACAGAATGTTGCAGATTAACTGTAGCATTACGATGGAATTAATAGCAAAATGCCAGTTAAATACAATTTGACTGGCATTTAAGCTTAAAAACCTGAAATGATACTAGTAATTTACGCTCGAGTTTTGTTGTAATTTGACGAATTATCGTATAAAATTATAATAAACTTTGTTATTTTGAAAAAATCAAAAAAATAGCTATTCGATTAGAGTAGTTTTTTAGTAATAAGAAAGCCTTGAAACTTTCCGTACATAGAAAAATTAACTTAGATACATATTTGGGGGATCAATAATGAGAAAGAAATTTCAGGTTAAAAAATTAAAGCTACGTAATATTAGAATCGGTTGGAAATACGGTCTTACATTCGCCATTGTAATAATATTAATTGTAGGTTCAGCGGCATTAGTATCGAGCTCCATCCTTGGTATAGGCAAAGATATAGAAGAATTGGAATTCAAAAGCGATATAGCGATGAATATTTCAGAAATGGGATCATTAACTCGTAATATGAGTATTTATATTGTTTCTTACTATCAAGTGCAAGATTCTAGTTTAGTAGAGACTTTCAAAGAAAACCAGGTTCACTATAATAGTTTGGCAAGTAAAGTTAAAGTTAATTTGAAGTCGGAAGAGCAAGAAGAAATTTTTCAAAAAATAACCTCCAATAATCAGGAACTGTATAGAATGTTTACAAATTACATCGTATCCGCCATTGAAAACGGCAATACTGATGTAGCGGAGTCATTTCTAGTCCAAACAAATGAGATTAGAGAAGAATCTATAGAATTATTGGATCAACTTGTTGTTTCCGTGAATGCAGAACGAGAAGAGGCAGTGGATAGTGCAATTGAAAGTCAAGAAAAAACATTTATTATTCAGGTCATATTTTTAAGTACTTCAATTGTGATAGGAGTAATATTAATTGTATTAATTAGCCGAATGGTTTCTCGTAATCTTAAAAAAGTTGTTCAGGTAAGCAATCAAATTGCAGAAGGGAATTTGACAGTAGCTGATATTGACTATGTTGGCAGAGATGAGATTGGACAACTAGCTTCTTCCATGAGTAAGATGAGTACTTATTTAAAGAATATGATTCAACAAGTATCTACCGTATCCGATACTGTAACTGCACAGAGTGAAGAACTGATGCAGTCTGCAGGGGAGGTTAGAGCTAGTTCGGAACAAGTAGCATCAACCATGCAGGAATTGGCTTCTGGATCGGAAAGGCAAGCAGATGCGGCAAGTGGTTTAACCCATACTATGTACAGTTTTTCTACTAGTGTTCAAGAGGCGAATGAGAATGGGGAAAAAATACAACAATCTTCTGAGTCCGTCTTAGGCCTAACAAACCAAGGAAATGAATTAATGCAAGCTTCTGGTGATCAAATGAATCAAATTGATCTGATTGTTAAGGATGCCGTGGAAAAAGTTCGTGGTTTAGATGAAAGCTCAAAAGCAATTAGTCAACTTGTATCAGTGATACGTGATATTGCTGACCAAACTAACTTACTTGCATTAAATGCTGCTATTGAAGCTGCACGTGCTGGTGAGCATGGAAAAGGTTTCGCAGTAGTTGCTGATGAGGTAAGAAGATTATCAGAACAGGTAGCTATGTCCATCACAGACATTACAGAAATAGTAAAGAAAATTCAACATGATACTAGTGCTGTTACTGATTCACTAGAAATGGGCTATAAAGAAGTACAAGAAGGTACAAAACAAATTAACCATACAAAAGAAACATTTGGTGACATCAATCAGGCGATAAGTGAGATGGTGACTAGTATAAGCCTGGTAAAACAGAATCTTATAGGGATTGCTGGGACTACACAAGAAATGAATGCATCAATAGAAGAAATTTCAGCTATTTCAGAGGAGTCAGCAGCTGGTATTGAGCAAACCTCAGCTTCCACCCAACAAACAAGTAGTTCGATGGAGGAAATGTCAAGAAGCTCAGAGGACTTAGCGAAGTTAGCAGAAAAGCTAAATGGGCTAGTACGTCAATTTAAATTATAAAATAAAGAAAAAAGGTAAACCATTGTGTTTATCTTTTTTCAATTTGACAAAAAAGCATGGACTCAATTATAGTAGACTTAAATCAATCGGAAAGGGTGTATATTTAAGCAGATGTTAAACTAATCCTGTTTTTAAACGTGAAATGAATAATTGTTGATAACAAATAAGGGAATATAGCCCTTTATTTAGTCTGCAATTTATTCTAAACACGCGGAATAGGATTAGAATCTGCACAAGTAGACACAAAAATGTTTTTGAGCATTTGTTTATTTGGCATGGTTTAGCCTCCTATTCTTCGTGAATAGGGGCTTTTTTTATTTGGTAGATAGGAAAGTATACAAACTTTCCTTCCAGATCAAGAAAAACAAATGGGGTGAGAACATGTTATTAGAGGCTCAAGAGATAAAGTATGAAGTTAAAGGCAAAGAATTATTAAATGTTAAACAATTGCAAATCCAAAAGGGAGACTTTATAGGTGTTGTTGGAAAAAATGGTAGTGGTAAAACTTCTTTAGTAAATATTCTAACGAGTAATGAGAAAAATTTCACCGGAACGATTCATTCTGAAGGGAAATTGGAGCTATTACCTCAATTAAAGAATACAAATACAACAAAAAGTGGCGGAGAAGTAACACAATCTTATATTAATGGGGCAATCGCTAGAAAGGCTGACATTCTCTTTGCAGATGAACCGACCACGAATTTAGACAAAGAGCATATTGAAAATCTGGAAAGTCATTTAAAACGTTGGAATGGGGCAGTTGTAATTGTTTCTCATGACCGTGCTTTTTTAGATTCTATATGTAATAAAATTTGGGAAGTGAAGGATGGAAACGTAACAACTTATAACGGGAACTACACTTCCTATCGACAGCAAAAAGAATTGGAAACCCAGAAGCAAGAGGAGGACTACAATAACTATATTATAAAGAAACGACAGTTAGAGCATGCACTAGACTTAAAAAAGAAAAAAGCTGCAAGAGCTACCAAAAATCCTAAAAATAAAAATGACTCGGATGCAAATTTAAAAGGGGGAAAGCCTTATTTTGCTAAAAAGCAAAAAAAGCTTGAAACTGCTGCAAATGCTATTAAAACACGGTTAGAAAAATTGGATAAAGTAGAGAAGGTAAAAGAGGCTCCGGCATTAAATATGGATGTAATAAATGAAGAATTACTAGGGAATAAAGTAATTATCCGTGTGGAGGAATTAGAAGGGAAAATCGGAAAACGAGTACTCTGGGAAAAAACACGGTTTTACATTCATGCTGGAGATAAGATTGGAATTATTGGAAATAATGGGGTCGGAAAAACTACTTTTATAAGAAAATTGATTTCAGATGAAAAAGGAATAGAGGTGTCACCTGCGGTAAAGATAGGCTACTTCAGTCAGAATCTTGATATTCTAGATCAGGAGAAAACTATTTTAGAAAATGTTACAGCAACATCTTCCCAAGAACTATCATTAGTTCGAACTATGTTAGCCAGACTTCACTTTTTCCAGGATGATGTATATAAAAAAGTCAATGTTATAAGCGGAGGGGAAAGAGTAAAGATTGCCTTTGCTAAGATTTTCCTAAGTGATATTAATACACTTATATTGGATGAACCAACTAATTACTTGGATGTTGATGCGGTTGAGGCATTGGAGTCCTTAATTAAAGAATATAAAGGGACCGTCATTTTTGTATCTCATGATAGGAGATTTATCGAAAAAATTGCATCAAAAATCATAACAATAGAGAATCAGAAAATGAAGTTCTTTGAAGGGGATTATCAATCATATCTTAGTTATCAGCCAACCGTTTTGGATGAAACAGAACAAGACTTAATGGTGATTGAAACAAAACTTTCTGAAGTCTTAAGTAGATTAAGCATAAATCCAGATCCAGAATTAGAAAAAGATTTTCAAAAATTATTGGAGCTGAAGAAAAAATATAGGAGGGAAGAAGGGGTGTAGAAATTTCTACGCCCTTCTTTTAATAAGGAAGGTATTAAGACTCTTTGCAGTCCTATGAAAAACTGACAGCAAAAGAGTGGGGCTAAAATGAAAAGTATGGAGGGGAACCATTGTTGTATCTTTATTAATAAATTGAAAACACCAAGGGGAACCGTTTAGGTAATGTTGTAGAAGATACTAGTAAAACCTTAAATGTGAATATTTTCCTTGTCTCTAATAAAATAGAGTATGACATTCAGAAGATGAAAATCGAGGATGTGTAAAGGCAGTATCCATGTCTTTGCTCATGTCTCATTTTGAGGAAGACAAGGAAAATTACACATTTAACAATTTAGAGGTTTACTTTTTTGGCCATGGGTATGGTTCTTCGTTGTTTGCTAAATCATATCCTTGGTGAGAAAATAAGCTACTTGCTGGAATACTTGATAAAATAATAGCAAAAGAAACAAGTGTTAATACAAAAAATTTCTTCATCGTTGTCACCTCCTTTCAAGTATAAGTGGAGATACTACCTAATTTTTTATAATAAGTTGCTGCCAGCTTATATTTTCTATCATTAAAGTAATACTGTGCAATTAACTTGAGATACCTTGATTCCTCATAATGTAGTTGTCTTTCATTAAAAAACGGAATAATATGATCTATAATTAATGATTCAAAGGAAGTATTTAAGCCGTTTATTAAGTATTGATAAACTTTAAATTCATACACGTGAATAGACTCAGAAGGATTTAGCATTTTAGACATATCCATTCCTAATTCCATCCACATTTTTGCGTTATCCTTGTCACCAATTTGATAATATTCCTTCATTAGACTAGAAATTGGTGTCAGCTTTCTATGTAGCGCACTGTTTTTCCTCAATTCATAACTCTTTAGATATTGCCTGATTGCCTCCTCAGAATCACCAATAGAAGATAATAATTTCCCTAAATTTTGATGACATAAAATTAATATTTCATTATTACTAATATCTTTTGCAATTTTAATTGCGTAGTTATAACTTTCTTTTGCTTTTTCGATATCATTAATTCTTCGATATGAAATCCCAAGAAGTATATGACAATTAGCAGACTTAACTAAGTCATAATTAGATTGGTAATATTCTAAGGATCTTAAGGAATATAGTAATGAAAGATGAGTTTGTCTAATTTTACTTGCAGAACAAGCAATCCTATAAAATAGATCTGCAATTTCCTCGGATTTATGAAAAATATCAGATTTCAAACAGTTTTCGGCCTCTTGATAGCATTCTAAAGCCTTACGATATGCTAGTTGGGAATAATGATAGTGTCCAGTAAACTTAAAAAAGTAATATTTTTCAGTTTCTGTAAATCTTTTGGAGCTTTTTTGTAGTGAAACCACATGAATTTCGGCTTCTTCTAAGTCTTTTATTAGAATGTAATAACCTAACTTATGAATCTCAATTAGTGAAAGCAATTGTTTATCTAGTAAGTTTGAGATATTACTTTTAATTTTATTGTAAAGTAAAATCGATTCATCAACTTCATAACGTAACAGATGCCGGAACCACTGAATAATTGATTTATGGGTAATTTCTTCCTCGGAATCCTTAATATTAAACTTTAGTTTTTCTCCTAATAGTTCAATAACTTCATTTGGTGGTTCTGCTGTACCATTTTCTATTTTTGATAAATAGGATACAGAAATAATTCCATTGGCAAGATCTGATTGTGTCATATTTGCTCGTAAACGATTAATCTTTATTGCTTGTCCTAAATCGATTCCCATATTTTTCTCACCTCTATGGGTTTTATTATACGTAAAAGCAATCTAGAATACTATAGTATTGTGACAATATTCAACAAAATGCAAAAATGGGTAAAAAATTAACTATTTATTCTAGGATATAGGAAAATTTTCCTGGAAAAGTTATTTTTGAACAGAAAATAATTAAATAATTGCTGAGTGATTAATACGACTAGATTAAAATACATAAAAATGGAGTGGGTTTTATGGAAGAAAGATGGGAGAAATTTCATGAGTTTATGAAGAATGAAGTAAGACTCCAGGGGGCACTTGCAGGAATAAGCATACGGTCAAGAGATACAGGGAAATTATATTATGACCATATGGGGGATATTAGACTTCATCCAGCATCTAACATGAAGATATTTACTTGTGCAGTAGGGTTAGCAGAATTAGGGGAAAATTATACCTTTTCAACCGAACTATGGATGGATGGGAATATAGAGGATAATAGACTAGTAGGGAATCTCTATATAAAAGGTAAAGGAGATCCTACTTTATTACAACAAGATTTTGAACAATTGGTTCAAGTAATGAAGGAAAAAGAAATTCATGAAATACAAGGAAATATAATTGGTGATGATACATGGTATGATGATGTTCGCTTGTCACAGGATTTAAATTGGAATGATGAACATTATTATTATGGTGCACAGGTTTCCGCATTAACTGTTTCTCCAAATGAGGATTATGATACTGGTACAGTCATGTTAACTATTTGCCCAGGAAGTAATGCAGGGGATAAACCAGAGATAATATTGACCCCTTGGAATAGATACATAAAAATAATTAATAAAGTAGTGACAGTTGAACCTGAACATGTAGAAGAAGAGGCTGAATTAACGGTTACAAGACAACATGGAAATAATAATGTTATCATCGAGGGAACTATTCCAATTTATGCAGCAAGTATAAAAGAATGGATTGCAGTTTGGGAGCCAACGAATTATGCCTTAGAGTTATTTCTAAACGCTTTAAAGAAAAATGGCGTTGGATTCACTGGAGAGGTTTCTCGAGGGGTTAAACCTAAGCAAGCAAATTTACTTTATGTTCGTAATTCAATTACATTAGCTGATTTATGTATTCCTTTTATGAAGTTAAGTAACAATGGTCATGGTGAAATAATTGTTAAAGAATTAGGGAAAGTTGTTAAAGGAGAAGGAAGTTGGGATAAAGGTTTAGTAGTGATGGAGAAGACACTGGAGGAATTAGGTGTTGATACTAGACAACTAGTTATTCGTGATGGCTCTGGTATATCTCACGTAACATTAATTCCACCAAATGAAATATCTAAATTTCTCTTCCGTATACAAAAGGAGCCATGGTTTAAAATCTTTTACCGTGCACTTCCTATTGCTGGAGAAGAGGATCGCATGAAAGGTGGTACATTGAATGAGAGAATGGATGGACTCAAAGTAAATGCAAAAACAGGTACAATTATGGGAGTTAGTACATTATCTGGTTATTTAACAACGAAGGAAGGGGAGGAATTGATTTTCTCTATTATGTTGAATAACCTTCTCGACGAGGAAGACGGGCCAGACATAATTGATAGATTAGTCGACTATATTGCAACTGAAAAAGCAAAACAATTGTAACTTGATTGTTTTGCTTTTACCTTTACTTAAACAAACTTAATGCTTCATTATATTTCTCAAACCAGTACTTCCAACTATCCATTCTATTTTCAACTTCTTTTTTATCAAGGATCATGGCTATTACATCCAAGCATACATGCCAACCAGCCAAATCTTTTGGAGTATGTTCAGTAAGTTTAGTAACCTTTTCAATTAAAAGTAGATTACAACGGTTGCCCTGATCAATTAATTCGAAGCGGACGAGATCGTCTCCCCATGTGAATTCTAAAACATTATATTCTTGGTAATCGGTAATATCCATTTTTTCATAAGTACCGTCTCCCATATCAAAGTTCAAATATCCTCCTCCTTGATTATGTTCAATAATACGAAGCTCATTAAACCATAATGATAATTTGTCATTATTAGTAAGCATTTCCCAAACAACTTTTTGAGGTTGCTCCAACTGGCGGTTGTATGTAACAATATAGCCATTTGATTGCTTTTCTATTTTTGCTAGCATTTTTCTCACCTACCTATTTTGTAAAGTATAACCTTTAAAAAAGTATTTTGCCATTCGCGTAATGCCAGTCATAAATGAGAAATGGGTTAAATTTGTTTTAATAATGTAGTATAATAGATTCACTCGCTTTCCTCTCCTCTATTTTTTTTACCTATTAAGTGATTCCTCTCTGTTAATTTTTCAATAATGAAAGTAGGTGCTAGTTTGAAGTTAATTATTGCAGAGAAGCCGTCTGTTGCTAAAAATATTGCCGATGCACTTGGCATTAAAGGAAAAAAGGACGGTTATTTTGAAGGTGACCAGTATGTTATTACCTGGGCTTTTGGGCATCTATTACAGCTGTTTGATGCAAAAGACTATGATTCAAAAATGGCAAGATGGAAAATGGATAATTTTCCTTTTATTCCAGAGAAATTTGAGTACAAGGTTAAAAGTAATCCGAAAAATAGACAATGGGCCGACCAAGGAGCTAAGAAGCAACTAACCATCATACATAGTTTGATGAAAAGAGCAGACGTAGATGGGATTATTTCTGCTTGTGACTATGATCGGGAAGGCCAGTTGATTGGGGATAGCATTATTTACAGGGCTAAACCTAATAAACCTGTTTTTCGGTTGTTGTTAAATGAATGGACAAGAGATGAAGTTTTAAGAGGGCTTTATTCTTTAAAGCCAAATGAAGAGTTACGTCCATTGCAAGATGCTGGTGTTAGTAGACAGTGGGTCGATTGGGTAATTGGTATTAATTTGACCTCTGTGGCAACATTAAAATACCAAAAAGGGAAAGGAAAAGCACTGAACATTGGTCGTGTACTTCTTCCAACTTTAAAGATTATTTATGACCGTGACAAAGAAATAGAGAATTTTGTACCTGAAGATTATTTTAAACTTACAGCAACCTTTGTAACCAATAATAACGACATGTATGAAGGTACATATATTGAGGGAAAAGAAGAAAAGTTTAAGAGTAAAGAAATGTTAGCTAACATGGAAGAACTTATTCAACAAAAAGAAGCAATAATAATGGAAAAGAAAGTCGAAAAGAAAAAGGAATTTCCACCGTTTTTATTTAATCTATCCAACTTGCAAGGTTTTATCACTAGTAAGTTTAAAGGATGGACATCCGATAAAGTATTGAAAGTTGCGCAAGTATTATATGAAAAAAAGTTCATCACCTATCCAAGAACTTCGAGTACAGCATTAGAAGAAAGTTTGGTTGGTAAAACAGCTAAAGTATTAAAAACGGTTAGTGAGGGCTTGCCTTATCAAGATGAAATTAAATTCATGAAAACGAAACGAGTATTTAACAATGCAAAAGTGGAAAGCCATAGTGCAATCATCCCAACCTACATGAAACCTACTCGTTTAACTCCTGATGAACAAATTGTCTATACAGCAATCAAAAATCGCTTTATTGCACAATTTATGCCTATTGCAGAGTATGAGGAAACGAAAATCAAGACTAAAATCTTACAAGTTGAATTGCAGGGGATATTTGAATCAAGGGGAAAAGTACAACTAGTTGAAGGCTGGAAAAAGGTAGAGAAGATTTCTTCGAAGGACAAGTTACTCCCGATTGTACAACAAGGTGAGACTGTCACGGTGGGGAAAACAGAAGTATCAACACATGTTACCCAACCACCAAAACCACATACAGAAAAAACATTACTAAGGGTGATGGAAACCTGCGGAAAAAGTATGAAGGAAGACGACAATGAAGAATTAATGGGAAATATATTAACTGGGTTCAGTATCGGAACGCCTGCAACAAGGGCAGAAACGATAAAGAAACTGAAAGATGTAGGGTATATTACTGCAAGTGGTAAAAATCTTATTAGTACAGAATTAGGTAAAAGATTAGTCGAAACTTTTCCTGTGAAATCACTCTTTGACCTTGAATTTACTGGACGTCTTGAAAAAACACTCTCTGATATACAGAAGGGTTTAGTTAAGAAAAATATGTTTCTTCATACCATTTTTAATTTCACAACGGAATCTGTTGAAATAATAAAGAAAGATAAAGAAATTACCATCCATGAGGTGACAGGTACTACTTCAAAATTATCTAATGAGGTACTTGGGACTTGCCCAAATTGTGGTGGGAATATTATCGAGGGTAGAAAAGGATTTGGATGTAGCAACTGGAAAAAAGGATGTAAGTTTGTTGTTTGGAAGAATGACAAGTATTTATCGGCGTTAAAGAAGAAACCGACAAAGACTATGGTAAAGAGTCTATTGAAGAATAAAAAAGCTTATGTAAAGGGTCTAACAAGTAAACAAGGAAAGAAGTTTAATGCATATTTAAGCTACGACAAAAATCCTAAGAATGATTATTATTCTTGGAATATGGAGTTTGAAAAATAGAAGCAGCTGGGATTATTTAATAATCCCAGCTGCTTCTATTATTACAGTTTATAGATTTTATTATTTTTCATTGGATAATTTTAAAACATCAAATAGCTTAAATAGTAGACTTAGTAGAATACCTACAACCGTTGCTAATCCCATACCCGAAAGTCCAACTTCGCCAATTTGGATGGTTGCTCCACTAATTCCAATAACTAAAATGACACAAGTTAGAATTAAGTTTTGGGATTTACTATAGTCAACCTTAGCTTCTACAAGCATTCTAATCCCGCTAGCTGCGATGATACCGAATAGCAATAAGGAAATTCCGCCAAGTACTGCTGGTGGAACAGAGGTGATAATAGCTGCTAGCTTACCTACAAATGATAGTAAGATAGAGATAACTGCTGCGCCACCAATAATCCATGTGGAATATACTCTTGTGATAGCTAGTACACCAATGTTTTCTCCATAGGTTGTATTAGGTGTAGAACCTATGAAACTAGAAAGTATAGTTGAAATACCATTCCCCATTAGTGAACGGTCAAGTCCAGGGTCTTTAGCTAAATCTTTTTTTACAATATTAGAGGTTACAAATAAATGCCCAATATGTTCAGGAATTAATACTAGGGCTGCTGGGATGATGATAAGAATTGCCGACCAATCGAATTGCATGGTGTAGAAAGTTGGTACTTGGATCCAAGCTGCTTCTTTTACCTGTTCAAAATCTACTAATCCGAAGTAATATGCAATAATATAACCCGCTACAAAACCTATTAATATAGGGATAATTTTAAAGAATCCACGAAAAGTTACCCAACCGATAACAGTAATTCCTAATGTAAGAAGTGCCACAATCACTGTTGTTGGATCCATAGTCCATGAAGTGTCTGCTGCATTTTGTGCAATTAAACCTGCATTACCAGCAGCAACTGGTACTAATTCTAATCCAATTACAGCAACAATTGCTCCCATTGCCGCAGGTGGAAATAATACGTCAATCCATCCAGTACCTGCAACCTTTACCAGAAGACCTACAAGGGTAAGAATGATACCCACCGCAAGGAAACCACCTAATGCATATTCATATCCGTATTGACTAATTACTAATCCAACCGGTGCAATAAAAGCAAAACTAGATCCTAAATAAGCTGGGATTTTTCCTTTCGTAATAAAGATGTATAACAATGTTCCAATACCGTTCATTAATAGAATAGTAGCTGGGTTTACCCCGAAAATAATAGGTACAAGTACAGTAGAACCAAACATTGCAAATAAGTGCTGGAAGCTTAATGGTAAACTTTGAAAAAGTGGTAAGCGTTGATCTACTTGAATCTCATCATATTTTGCCATATTGTTTTTCTCTCCCTTTAAAAAATTGTTCATCAGTTACCAGGTAAGAGATAAATAAAAAAGCACCTTGCCCGATAAAAGGACAAGGTGCTATTAAGCATAAGAATACAGAAATGGTCACACCATCACTATGATTCTACAAGACAGTCTCGCTGTCTTATACACCTTGCCAGTCTCACAGGACTGAATTAAAGGTAACCGTATGAACTTAACTACATATTAACCATAAATGATTATTGTGTCAATCTATTTTTTAGGATGTATATTAAAACGAACCTTAGAAAAAATATACTCATGAGATACATAACATTTGTTTTTACAATGATAGGTATATTACTTTTGCCAACGTTAGTAAGTGCTGACAAAATGGTTACTGTGAAACTCAGGAACTATATCGGAAACACAAATGAACTAGACATTAAAATTGAAGGAGACTACTTTAGTTTAGATCCAACTTTACAATTACAAGAAGGAGTGAACTATACATTATCACTAAAGAAAGGAGAGTTATATCTAAAACAAGAGAAAGGGAAGAAACAAAAAATAAACGGAGGATTAATCTTAGTTCCACAAGAGTATGACACGAATCATGTAGTTTTTATTAATGACAGACCTTATTTAGGTGCGATGGAATTCATTGTTGACGAGGCGAATTCAATTCGACCTATTAACCAATTACCATTAGAAGACTATTTAAAAGGTGTTGTTCCATTTGAAGTTTTTTCATCATGGGGACTTGAAACATTAAAAGCGCAAACCTTAGCAGCGAGAACGTATGCGGTTTCTAAAATGGATCAACTAATGGATGATACGGTTAGTTATCAGGTTTATGGTGGGTATGAGTGGGATGTTAATACAACGAAAGCGGTGGAAGAAACAAAGGGTGAGGTTATCACACATAATAACAAATTAGTTGAAACTTTTTACTCGGCAAGTAATGGTGGCATTACGGAAAATAATGCTAATGTGTGGGGAGGACAACCTTTGAATTATTTCCCTATTAAGGACGATCCGTTTGATCCAACACATCCGTGGGAGTATTCACTTCATGAGACTCAAATCGAGTACGAGGATATCGACTTTAATAATCCCAATTGGTGGGAAAATAGTAAGGAAAAGGAAACGGATATTACAAATACAATTAAAAGCTGGTTAAATCGAAATGGCTATCCGGGTGAGATTAAGATTTTAACGATACCTAAATTCCAATTAAAAGGAGATCAACTAGCTTCTGGACGGAGTGTGAGTGGATCGATAAGTGTTACATTTATGAGAAGAATACTAGAAGGTTTAATCTTATTTGAACAAGTTCAGTTGGATGATGTAAATCTTAATCGAATTCGTCCAATGATTGGTGGGACAATTTTTAAAAGTTATCTCATTGATTCCCTTGAGTTAGAAAATGAAGTATACACGATGAAGGGGAGGGGATACGGACATGGTGTAGGGATGAGTCAATGGGGTGCTCACTTCATGGGTGAACAAGGAAAAGATTATAAAGAAATAATTTCATTTTATTATCCTGGTACGACAATAATGAATATATCCGCAGGAACATTACAACAGCTAAAATAGGAATTTAAAAAAATAGAGGTACTTAACACCTCTATTTTTTCTTTTGTTTGTTTCAATTTGCGTTTTATGATCATGCCGGACAAATGCACAAAGGTAATTATATAAAGTATGAGGATAACCAGAATGTTCATCAATTTCTCACCATTAAGGGTGAAGGGTGCAACGAATTCAGCCACATCTTTACCAACTAATATATCTCCCATTGTTTTTTCTCAAATTATATTGAAAGAATAATTTGGTTATTTGTTTTTAACGTATAGATTGATGTCATATACATCTTTCATTTCCTTTTTTATCATTTCCACTTTGTCTTGCAGGTTCATGTTTTTAGAATCATTAAGGTAGTCAATGACCTCTTTTCTAACATTATTTAGTTTGTCTTTTTCCTTTTTTAGTTTTTTTTGATAAAAATTATAGTAGACAAATGAAAGTGATATAAGTCCAATAATAAATAAATTAAATGGATTCATCACAATACTAGCAAAAGTGGCAAATGGATCAGAAACGTAACTTATTTCCGTTACATAAAGAATAGTGAAAAATACAAGTAATAATAATAAAGCAGCCATCAGAGCGTTATTTCGTAATCTCTCATATCGTTTCTTCTTCTTACTTTTCTTAATAACTTCATTTAGTTGGTTTATTGTTTCAGAAGAAAGATTCTTCACGGTTTTTAATGGCATGTTAATCCCCCCTATAATCATATTTATGCTAGTCCAACGGCATTTAATCATCCTATTAAAAAGTTATTAGTATCGGATATATTCAGGGATTATGCATAATACTATAGTGTTTAATTTAACGTGTAATATCGAAATTATAGTGAAAAGGGTGAATGATTCTTGAATACGAAGCCTAGAATTGTTGTATTAGGTGCAGGCTATGCAGGCATGATGACAACAAAAAAACTAATGAAAGCTCTTTCTCCAGAAGAAGCAGAAATAGTATTGGTCAATAAGCATAATTATCATTATCAAACGACATGGCTCCATGAAGTTGCTGCCGGAACAATCAACCAAAATCAAGCTCGTATTATGATTAGAGATGTAATAAATCCAAATCGTGTCCGTATAATCTATGATACTGTTGTTAAAGTTGATAAAGAAGAAAGTCAAGTTATCTTAGAACATAGCGAACTTTCTTATGATTACTTAGTTATTTCTTTAGGGTATGAAACAAACACATTTGGCATAAAAGGTATGGATGAACACGCATTTTTTATTGAAGATTTTGATTCTTGTAGATTGATACGTGAACATATTGAATACCAATTTGCTAAATTTAATAATGATCTGGAAGCCGATGAATCTAGTCTATCCATATTAGTTGGTGGCGGTGGATTTACTGGTATTGAGTTTGTAGGGGAACTTGTAGAAAAAGTTCCAGAGCTATGTAAAAAATATGATATTGATAGAGGAAAGGCTAAAATTATCAATGTAGAAGCAGCTCCGAGTATATTGCCAACCTTTGACAATGATTTAGTATCCTACGGAAGAAAATCGTTACAAGAACGTGGTGCGCATATTCTAGAAGGTGTAAGAATAAACGAATGTACAAATGAAGGATTTATTGTGGGAGATGACAATGAGTTAATTAAGGCTGGTACCATTGTTTGGACTGGGGGAGTTACCGGTAATTCGATTTTAGGTAAATCGGGATTCGAACTGACAAAAGGAAAGGTAACGGTCAATGGAGACTTACGAGCACCAGGTCATGATAATATATTTGTTCTTGGGGATTGTGCTTGGGTAATGAATAAATATGAAAATCGTCCTTATCCTCCAACTGCTCAAGCAGCTATGCAACATGCGACTACCTGTGTGACCAATATTCAAGCTCTAATCCACAATCTACCTCTAGAGGAATTCACTTTTAGTGATAAGGGGACTGTGGCAAGT
This sequence comes from Paucisalibacillus globulus DSM 18846, assembly GCF_000482485.1. GTDB lineage: Bacteria > Bacillota > Bacilli > Bacillales > Amphibacillaceae > Ornithinibacillus > Ornithinibacillus globulus. The sequence continues at coordinate 389,362 of NZ_AXVK01000001.1, forward strand.
CTCGGAGTTACTGATGGAATGGGTACTATTCTAATTGGTAAAAAGTTATATGGTAAGTCGGCTGCAGCTATGAAAAAGGTTGTTGATGATCGCTATTTATTCTTACTCGGGGGCCCATTACTACTAATGAAAAAAGGCAAGATTCGTCCGTTTTAGACGTTACTTTTAATAATGAGGTGGTTTTATGAAAAATATATGCAAGTGGTTTTTAATCGGACTAGCAGCCATTGTTGGTTATATAGTTACCTGTCGGTCGTTAGAAGACAAGCGAGATTTTAGATAATGAATCCCACCTTGCTAATGATAGTAAGGTGGGTTTTGTAAGGTTCTTCTAAAAACTATATGTAGGAGGTGCTTGAATAGTAATGAAGAGGATTCTGATATTTTTACTTATCTTTATATTTATAGCAAATAGTACATTAGCTGTAGAAAACCAATTAATATTATCTGACGATGGAATTAATGAAACTATTATTCGTAGTGACTTTACATATCAGTATGTTGACAAAATGTTTATTGATCGTGAAAAATTAACTTTATTACTTGAGAGACTAGAAGAACAAGTGTACCAAGAACCTGTTAATGCCACTTTAGATGATTCATGGACCATTGTTCCTGAAAAAGTGGGGCAAACATTAGACCGGCAAAATTTTATTCGTTTTTTTTATGAGTTTTTTTATAGTGATGTTTCGTTTGAAATGAAGTTACCTAAAAAGAATGTATATCCAAAAGTTGATACGGAGTTATTATCAGAAATAAGTTCAAAAGAAATAGGAAACTATCTTACCTACTACCGGGCAAGTAATAAGGAGAGATCTCATAATATTGCATTAGCAGCAGAAGCAATTAATAACTATGTTATTTTTCCGGGAGAAACGTTTTCTTTTAATGGTGTAGTTGGACAACGTACTGCGGAAAAAGGATATAAAAAGGCTCCAGTTATTGTTAAAGGTGAATTATCAGAAGATATTGGTGGTGGTATTTGTCAGGTATCATCAACTCTATTTAATGCTGTTTCTTTAAAAGGAATCGAAATTCTTGAAAGATATTCTCATAGCCGCTCTGTACCATATGTTCCACCAGGAAAAGATGCTACAGTAAGTTGGTGGGGACCAGACTTTGTTTTCAAGAATGAATATAGTCATCCCATTTTAATTCGTGCAAAAGCTAAAGATGGAAAAATGGCTGTACGAGTCTTTACTTCAGAATATGCAATCATTAATCAGAAAAAGGACCGTTCCTCCTAATTCAATTGGAGGAACGGTCCTTATTTTATTATGCTTGTTTATGTGCTTCAAGTTCAATATTAATTTTTACTTCTTCACCAACAAGTACCCCACCTGTTTCAAGTGCAGCGTTCCATACAAGACCGAAGTCTTTACGATTTAGTTTTGTTGAACCACTAAATCCTGCTACTTCATTACCCCAAGGATCTTTAGCAACACCTTCTACTGTCATATCAAAAGTAACAGGCTTTGTAACCCCGCGTAGAGTAAAAGCACCAGTTACAGTATACTCGTCGTCGGATTTCTTCTTAATATCTGTAGCAATAAAAGTCATCTTTGGATGATTTGCAATATCAAAGAAATCATTTGAACGTAAGTGATTGTCACGATCTTCATTACGTGTATTAATACTATTTACATCTACAGAGAATTCGATTTTCGCATCAGTTAAATCATTAGGGTCTGCTTCAATTTTTGCATCGAAATCTGAGAAGGATCCTCTAACTTTAGAAATCATCATATGTTTTACAGTAAAATCCAGCGCGCTATGGCTCTTGTCTATATTCCAAACTGATTTTGTCATAATAAAATTCCTCCCAATGGTTATTAATTGAATTTAACTTACTTTACGTAACTTAGTATATAACTATAACAGATGCAAGTCAAGTATCTTTAATTGATTTATTTTTAATTAATTATATTTTGGTAAAAATTTTTTGCCACTTCTTTAAGGAGTAACACGATTATAGTATTGAAAATATTCATATTATGGTTTTGCGCCTACACAATTAAAGGAGGTAATGAAAATAATAATATATACACGTGTAAGGGAGGTGTAAAAAAGTGGACAAAGGTACTGTTATTCGCACATCCGTGCTTTTCTTGGCTTTAATAAATCAATTACTAGTAATCTTTGGAAAATCACCCCTTCCAATAGATAGTGAGACATTAGAACAAGTTGTATCTTCACTTTTTACAATAATTATTGCACTAAATGCATGGTTTAGAAATAACTATATAACAAAGAGAGGAATTGCTCAGAGGGATATACTACGAGAAAAAGGTCTAATCAAAGCAAAGGAGAGAAAATCTAATGGCAAGACCAATCTTAATCATTGATCCTGGTCACGGTGGTAAGGACCCAGGTGGTGGTACAAATCGTTATTGGAAAGAGAAGGATTTAGCCTTAAAAATATCGTTGTATCAATATAATCGTTATAGAGAATTGGGTCTACCTGTTTCCATTACAAGGACAACGGATAAACATCTTTCACCTGATGAGCGGACGAGAATTGTTCGTGAAAGTGGAGCAAATTATTGTCATTCTAATCACCTTAATGCTGGCGGTGGGGATGGTGCCGAGGTAATTCATTCTATTTACGATGGCAAGGCTATGGCACAAAAGATTGCAGATGAATTAAAAAAGGCAGGACAAAATATAAGACGGGTGTTTACCCGAACACTTCCAGGAAACTCAAGCCTAGATTACTATTTTATGATAAGAGAGACTGGTAGTGTTGTAACAAATATAATTGAATATGGATTTGCTGATTCACCTGGAGACGATATTCAGCAATTGCGTAATCATCATTTGAAATATGCAGAGGCAGTTGTCAAAGCATTTTGTCAGTACGCAGGATACACCTACAAAGCTCCAACCGGAGAAGAAAGTAATGTCAATATTCCAATCAATCCAGCGCCGAATAAACCTAAGAAAGGTGGAGCAGACGGTTCAAAAGGGCAGTTTATTCATTTACCTGCCTCAGAGAATTCTTGGCGTGTATATCCACTCAATGTTGCCCCAGTTAAAGGAAATGAAAAAGGAGTGTTGAATCCGGCGAAATTTGGTGGACTAACTTATGAAATTCAAGGGCAGCCTCAGGCACATGTCTATATCATTCAAACTGGTGACTTTGGTAAGGTGCAACTATATGGGCATCCAAGCACTGGCGCAGTAATAAATAGTAGTGCTGGTTCTGTAACAACAAGTCCTTTAACGAATACGGATGAGAAGATTGAAAAGCATTTGCATCTAAAAGCTAGTGAAAGTTCGTGGCGAGTATATCCTATAGGGGTCTCTCCAGTAAAAGGAAATGAGGTTGGTTTCTTAAATCCGAAGAAATTTGGTGGTCTAACCTATGAAATCTTAGGAAGTACTGGTGCACATGTTTATATTATTGAGACGGCGGACTTTGGAAGAGTGCAGATTTATGCTGGTCCGAATACAGCATCTACCATAAGTGAAGATGATAATCGTGCATCCAATACTAACGTGAAAAGTTCTGGGGATCGCTATTTGAACTTACCTGCTTCAGAGAGTTCATGGCGAGTGTATCCTGTGAATGTTTCGCCGGTAAAAGGAAAAGAAAAGGGCTATTTGAATCCGAAGAAATTTGGTGGTTTAAAGTATAAAATATTAGGTACCACACAAGCACATGTCTATATTATTCAAACTGGAGATTTTGGTAAGGTTCAAATTTACGCTCATCCAACTACTGGGGCAACAATCTCAAATTCATAACGAACATAGGATGTCTTAATGGGAAATTATTCATTAAGACATCCTTTATTACTTAAGTGAATATATTTCGGAAATAAAATATTTCGGGTTATAAAATATTTTTAGTGAAAAACAGTTAATTTATTGTTAATATATTAATTAATTCTAATTTTAAAATTTAAGGAGAGATTTGATGCAACAAACTAGGGAGTACGAGAAGATATGGGATTTGGATGTCATTTTTCCAGGAGGAAGTGAGTCGAAGGAATTTAAGGATTATTTGAAAAACGTAGAGACGGAAATGGAAGAGTTATCAATCCTTGTTACAGAATATAAACCTGAAGAAAAGAATCCTATCTCTTTATTAGCTAATATTGTAAAAAAACTAGAAACTACGATGAAAAAACTTAGGGAATCCTTTGCCTACATAAGCTGTTTAAGCGCACAAGATGTTAAAGATGAAAATGCCAATATATTAGTTGGTAAAAGAAGTGATTTAGCTGCAAAAATGGGGGGGATTCGAACTGCTTTAAACCAAAAGTTCATTTCTGTTTCTAACGACACTTGGGCAAGTTTATTAGAAAATGATGAATTACAAGAGGTAGCATTTGTATTAAATGAAGCAAGAGAAAGTGCTAAAGAATTACTTCCATCAGAACAAGAAGTTATTATAAACGACTTAGCTGTGGATGGATACAATGCATGGGGGCAAATGTATCAAACTATTGTTGGTAATATGACCGTGAATATTACGGAGGACGAAGAAATTAAGTCTTATTCTGTAGGACAGGCTGCCAATAAATTAAGCAGTCCAGATCCAGAATTTCGCAAACATGTATTTACTCAAATGAGTACAGCATGGGCAGGTAATTCAGAATTATTTGGACAAACATTAAATCATTTAGCTGGTTTTCGTTTGCAGAAATATAAACACCGTGGTTGGGATAATGTTTTAAAAGAACCACTTAAGATAAACCGTATGAAAAAGGAAACATTGGATGCAATGTGGAATGCAATAACTAATAATAAAGAGCATTTTGTAATGTACTTAAACAAAAAAGCTGAACTACTTGGTAAAGAAAAGCTAAGTATATATGATATTGGTGCACCTTTAACTCAAACAGTTAAAAAAGTACCGTATACAGAAGGTGCAAAATTCATCATTAGTAATTTTAAACAATTTAGCCCTAAAATGGCAGATTTTGCTCAGAACGCTTTTGAAAAGCGTTGGATTGAAGCGGAAGATCGTCCAGGGAAAAGGCCAGGTGGATTCTGTACTAGCTTTCCAGATAGTCAGCAAACTAGAGTATTTATGACATACTCAGGTACCTCCTCGAATATTTCAACACTTGCTCATGAATTAGGGCACGCATATCATCAGCATGTTATGAATGACATGCACGGATTAAATCAGGGCTATGCAATGAATGTAGCTGAAACAGCATCGACATTTGCAGAAATGATAGTCGCGGATGCAACAGTAAAGCGTGCAGAAACTAGACAAGAAAAACTGGAATTATTAGAAGATAAGGTACAACGCAGTATAGCATTCTTTATGAATATCCATGCAAGGTACCTTTTTGAAACTAGATTTTACGAAGAACGTAAGCAGGGAATGGTTTCCACTAAACGTCTAAATGAGTTAATGGTTGAGGCGCAGAAAGAAGCATATTGTGATGCACTTAGTGAATATGATCCTACTTTCTGGGCATCCAAATTACATTTTCATATTACGGGAACACCTTTCTACAATTTTCCATATACTTTTGGATATTTATTTAGTCTTGGAATCTATGCACATGCACAGAATAGCAATAAGAGTTTTGAAGATGAATATATTGCATTACTTAGAGATACAGGCCGAATGGAAGTAGAAGATTTAGCAAGAAAACATTTAAATGTTGATCTTACAAAATCTGATTTTTGGGAAAACGCAATCGCACTTTGTGTGAAGGATGTTGAGGAGTTTATTTCTTTATAATCTAGATTGATTGCTAAAATGCTATACTTAAGCTACAATAGTTTTAACAAAAAAAGTGAAAAATAGCCCACAGGGGGAGCCTAATTGGCTGAGAGTGAACACTTATGTTCAGACCCTTAGAACCTGTTAGTTAGTACTAGCGTAGGGATGGTGGCTTTTGTGATGGATAAAGTATGCAATGTGAGCGGAATTCCCCATCAGGAAGCTTCCCCTTGGCATTGCTTTTTTTGTGTCTAAAAATTTTTTAGATTTTTAGAATACATTAGGGGAGGAATATGATGTGAGTTCGAAAAAAATATTATTTATGGTTGAGGTTGCTGTGTTTACAGCGTTAGCTTTAATATTAGATTTGTTACCAGCGTTTAAGATGCCTAATGGAGGATCCATATCATTTGCTATGATTCCAGTATTTATTGTTGCTTTCCGTTGGGGATTAAAAGGAGGGCTTCTTACAGGGCTCTTGTGGGGAATTCTTCAAATGGCATTTGGTGCATTTATTCTCCACCCATACCAAGCATTTATTGAATATGGTTTCGCATTTACCGCTTTAGGCGTTGCAGGAGTCTTTGCTAAACCAATACAACAATCACTTAAAGATGGAAAAGTAATGAAACGATTAACATATATTACATTAGGTGTATTTATTGGTACAGGATTACGTTTTCTAGCTCACTTCTATGCTGGAATTGTGTTTTGGGGTAGTTCCGCACCAGAAGGTCAACCTGTATGGCTATTTTCACTAATATATAATGGTTCTTATATGTTGCCTTCATTCATTTTGTCAACAATAGTAGTCTTTTTCTTGTTTATCAAACAACCTAAAACATTGCTGCAATCAGCTTAAAATAAATAATCCGTTCACATCAAAAGAGTAATCTCGTAATTGAGGTTACTCTTTTTAATTTGCTATTTTCTAAAAAGTAGTTAGTGGCACAATTTGTTTAGACTGCGCAGTAACTAGACCCAAGTTTTGTTTGGGTGCAAGTTTAGTCTAGGAGGGCTTATGTTTTCCCTATTTGGTAGCATGGTTTTACGCACCTTTAGATTTCAACACAGAAATCTGTATATTTAAATGGAAACCTACGTACTACATAATAAATGATTTTAAGTTACGTCATATTTTCCATCAACTGTGAAAATACAAAGCATTAAATTTTACGAAGGTAGGTTAATTAAACCTTTATACTAAAGGGAAGGGGCGAAGAGAATGAGGGAATTAGTCGGTAAATGTAGTAAATGTCAGAATGAAGTTTTTTGTGAGAGTGGGTTTCTAAATGGAAGCCATAGAAATGGAAAGTTAATCTGTTTTGATTGTGAAGAAAAGAAAAAAGAGGACTAGTTATGATTAAATACCTATTTATTTTTGTCTAACCCTTTCACCGCTGTGTTTAAAAACGCATAGGCTATAGCACAACGGAACGAAAGGAAGATGTAAATGGTAGAGCTGACTTTAGTCCATTGGCTTTATGGTATTTTTACGCTCGCTATTATTGTAACAATGATATTCCGAAAAGGTGTCGTGCTTCCTACTCTACTCGGTACATTTATAATTGCATGGGTATATAAGGGAAGCATTGTTGATGGCTTTACTGCAATATTTAATGCAAACTTAATTGCTGCTCAAGAGTTGTTTAGTATTTTCTTAATCATTACTTTCATGTTAGCCTTATTAAATTCGTTGAAGGATTTAGGGGCAGATGTTCGAATGATTCAACCAATACAAAAAGTTATGGTGAATGGCCATATATCATTCTTTGTATTGGTAGGTGTAACCTATATTATTTCATTGTTTTTTTGGCCAACACCAGCGGTACCATTAATATGCGCATTACTAGTACCTGCAGCTGTAAGGGCAGGGTTACCAGCAATTACAGCTGCTGTAGCAATTGCACTTGCTGGTCAGGGTATGGCTTTATCCTCTGACTATATTGTACAGGTCGCTCCGAGTTTATCAGCAACTTCTGCAGGTTTAGAGGATGCCGGGGGTGTGGCTGACAAATCACTGATATTATCCTTAATAGCAGGTGGCATAGCCATATTACTTGCATACTTTATGTATCGAAAGGGTATTCGTTTAAAGAATGATCCACAAAATCAAAGAGACTTAAAAATTTTAAATGCAGCAGAGAATTCCAATAATGAAGCTAAAACAAATAACTTAACGAGATGGAGTAAAGTATTTGCTATATTTGTTCCACTTTCACTATTAGTTGTTGTCATTTATATGATGTACAATAAATTATTTACTGGAAGTGGTGGTTTAGTAGGTGGGGATGGTGCGGCATTTGTAGGTGGAGTTGCTGTTATCTTATTACTCTTATCTACGATTGCTTTTGGTAAACATCACGCACTCGACTATATTTCAAATCATATTACCGATGGTTTTGTATTTGCTTTTAAAGCGATGGGGCCGGTTATACCAATTGCAGGATTTTTCTTTTTGGGAAGTGGAGATTTTGCTGGGAATATATTAGGGGTGGAAGAGGGGCCGTCTTTATTATTTGGTTTGGTGGAAGCTACCCAAGAATTCTTACCTCAAAGTGCCTTGTTAGCTGCATTTAGTCTTCTAATCATTGGTATAATAACGGGATTAGATGGTTCGGGTTTCTCGGGTTTACCGCTAACAGGCGCTCTTGCAGCATCACTTGAAACCCAAGGTATGGATACGGAAACTTTGGCAGCAATTGGCCAAATGGGAGCAATTTGGACTGGAGGGGGAACGATTGTTGCTTGGTCATCCCTGATCGCTATAGCAGGATTCTGTGGTGTTTCCGTTATGGAGTTAGTCCGTAAAAATTTTATCCCAGTAATTGCAGGATTAGTTATCATGACTTTATTTGCTGTGTTTATTCTGTAAATTGAGATTATTTATTGGTATCTCTGTTTGATTTTGTTACACTCTTATTATAGTTAAATATTATGGAGGTTTTATTTTGGTGAATCAAACGGTAGATATTGTAAAAGATTCTTTAAAGGTATTAATCGATGATGGGAGCTTTTTACCAGATTTAGTAGGTGAGGGTAGAAATAAAGCATTTACATCCTTACTTTCTATCCTTTCAACACCCAATCATGTAAACAAATCATATCTAAGGATTGCACTTGAAAATGGTCAAGTTGTTCGGATTCCGGCCTTTCGGGTACAGCATAATAATGTGCTTGGTCCGTATAAAGGTGGTATTCGCTTCCATGAAACGGTAAAAGAAGATGAGGTTGTGAATTTAGCTTCCTTAATGACATTAAAAAATGCATTACATGAAGTGCCTTTTGGTGGTGGAAAAGGTGGAGTGATTATTGACCCTCGAGAATACAGTGAAAAGGATCTTTATGTAGTTTGTAAGAAATATGTTCAATATTTTAGTGATATTCTTGGACCTGATAAAGACATTCCTGCACCCGATGTTGGAACTGGGGAACGGGAAATGGATTGGATGATGGCAGAATATAAAAGTATTCGCCCAGGAGAATCATACCTTGGTAGCTTTACCGGTAAAAGTATTATTAATGGAGGTTCTTTAGGTCGGCGAGAAGCTACTGGGAAGGGTGTATACTTCACATTTCGTTATTTACTACATGACTTTGCCCGAGCGAAAGAAAACTGGTTAGCTGAACGCGACAATAAATTTGCTAAAACAACTTTAACCTTGAAGGATCAGTCATTAAAATTAGCGGTTCAGGGATTCGGAAATGTTGGATCTGTGGCTGCCTTATCGGCATTTCAATGTAATCATCTAAATAATAAAGTTGTTGCGGTAAGTGATCGGAATGTGACACTTTACAACTCGGATGGTTTAGACATTCCGGCATTAGTAAAATTTGTTTCAACAAATAAAGGTGATCTTCCTACCTCAGAAGAACAATTAGGAAATGCGGCTATAAAAGCTAAAATCTTAGGTCGTGAGGAAATTATTACATTGGATATTGATGTTTTATTCTTAGCAGCGCTAGAGAATCAAGTTAATAAAGATAATATGTCAGACATACATGCAAAAATTATAGTGGAAGGCGCTAATGCACCTATAACAACTGAAGCGGATGCTTATTTAAGCAAGAAGGGGATTATTATTATCCCAGATATTTTGGCAAATGCCGGGGGAGTAATTGTTTCTTATTTAGAGTGGCTTCAGGGAAGAGAGACACAATTTTATACGGAAGAAGAGGTATTTGATAAACAATTTACTAAAATGAAAGAAACATTTGATTCTATATACCCCCAGTTTTTTGATGATCCACTTCCACTTAGGCAGAATTGTTACATTCATGCGGTAATGAAACTTTCTACTATATTATATCGTCAGGGGAAACTTTATTAAATGTTATAAAATAAAACCAGGAGGTCTGTGGTATAAGTAAACTATTTATACCACAGACTATTCTAATATCACAAACTTTCTTAAAAACTAAGAATGGAAAAGAAGGGAGTAACGAGGATTCCGATTGCTAAGATGAAAACGGAGATAGCCCCAACTTTACTTTTTCCTTTCCATAGTGTTATGGAAAAACCAACTGTATAACAAAACATGACTATCATAGTTGATAAAACAGCAATAATCACTTAATCCCGAACCTCCTCCAAGCTTGGTAAGCCACCTTGTCTTCCGAAACTTCCTAGTTCTACGTTAACAGTAATGTTTACTTTCATATCGGGATAGGTTTTCATCCAATCAAAATCCTCCCACTCCGGAATTGTTAGAAATTTTTTCCTTGCGATTAATGACCATCCAAATGGTTCTGTTTTATATTCTTCTTGTGTTTTTTTAACAAAATCTTTAAATAACTTTTCTAAAGTATCTTCAAACGATTTTTTTAATTTTTCTTTATTTTGTTCGTTTAATTGGTACTCTGTCATACTATGGTTGGATAAAAGGTCTATTGATACTGGTAAAGTTACATTAATCTCTGGTTGTTCTTTTTTTAAATCCATTTTTATCTTTATATCACTAATTTTATTTACTCGGGTAGATATATGGTAATTTTCATCAAATGGATCTGGGAAGGATGCCAAAATGTCCACGCCGTTCATGGTTGGATTTAGCAAAAAAGCGAGGCGCGTATCCTCTATCGTAATTACATCTATCATTTTTCCTTCCTTAAAGACGGCAGCACCTGCAAATTCGGTCGGGTTTGTTTCACCTTCGTAATGAAATTCACCTGCTATAACTTGATCTGGTTCTTTACCATGTTGTTTCTCACTTTTTTCCGTTGTCCCATAAATTCCTAAAAAGAGATCGGCATCTGCTTCCGTTATTCGAAAGAAGGTGTTCAAATCAGAAACTGGCAACATGGCAGTTTCCTTTCCACGTGCAAAAAGCATTTTGAAATATTCATGTGGTCTTGTTTCTAATTTAGGTTGATTAATCTCTAAAAACGTTAAGGTATCTTCCTTCGTTATTAATAGCTTAGAATCCCTCCGGATCTCCATCGACTTCGTAGCATCATAAATCCATCTAACAAAATCATCATCTCTGGCAAAATCCTCTGACACCACAATGATTTGAAGAATATCGTATGTAATTTGTTTTGCTATGACCGTGTTAGCTAAATTTCGGGAGGTAACGAAGTCTTCTGCTTCAAACGAAATGATTTCACGTGGTGGTTCACTACTGCTTCCACCCCCAACAGCAGCAGTACCAGCTTCAGGGTTAGAGATTAAATAAGTGACTTTAACCAGATTTTCACTCTCTTCAGCTTTATCAAGTCCAATTGCAATAACATAGGCTTGCTCTTCTGTTTCTTTTTGATCCCAACAACCGCCGAGTATTAATAGTAAAACGAATAGGGAAATAAACTTAACTATGCTAATCAACTTTATCATTTTTTAGTGACTCCTTTTAGCTTTGCAACCAACCACATGAGACAAGGTAAAAAGAAAAAAACAGGTGTTGAAATAGATAATAAGCCCTGTCTTAATTGAAAAATGGTACTGGATGTGCTTTCAGGGATAACTCCAATAAATACAATCAAGGTTGCAAGGGTTGGAATAACATATTCAAAATGCTTGATTTTAAATAGATGTCCAAACAATATTGCGGTTAAGTAAAGATAAATAGCGAATCTTACGATTGAAGCAATAATCCAAAAGGGAAAGAAGAATGTTTCTAAGTTCGTTAAAAAACCTCCTGTAATCGTTCGAATGACTTCATGGTATGGATAATTTAATTCCATAACTGAGTTATAATCAAAGAAAAAAACATAGCTTGCCATTGCTATCGTTAAATTAAGGACAATGATAATAAAAGCAATCCATGTACCCTTTTTAAAATTTTTCGTACTGCTTATATAAGGGATAAGAATGAATAGATAGAGAAGATCACCATAAATGGAAAGCTTTAATGCACTTTCTTTCAATACTTCCCAACCACCTGGTCCAAAAAGAGGAAAAAGAAAATGGACATTTCCCTGAGTTATGGTTAAGAGTAAGGCAATAAAAAAAGTTAGCTGTAAATAGGGATAAGTTAGATAAGCAACGGAGCCAATTTGTTCTAACCCTCTTTTGGCCCCGTAAGCACATACTAACATCAGAACACCATAAATAATAATAGTGGGTGTTTTGATGTAATATACCGATGTGATAATATCTGCATAGATAGCTGTGTCAATAATTAATGCGGAAAATAAAAACACCCATAAAATAAACACGATGCTGAAACCAAAGAATTTACCAAACAAATCATTGGTAACATGGATTAAACCTTTCCTGTCATAACTGGTAACGACCTTTATTAGTAGGTATATAGGAATAATCGCAATAATTCCATTTATGAGAGGGGCCATCCAACCTGCATTGTGCAAGGATTCAAATAAAATAGCTGGTGTATCATCAGCAACTTTTGTGCCAATCATGATGATGGTAAGGACGATGAATTCCTTTAATCCGATTTTACCCTTTGATTCTTCCATTCATTATCTTCCTATCTTTTTTCCATATCTTTTGGCTTTAGATAGCCAGGTCGAAAGATTTCATTTTTTAATATTCTTCGAAATACCGTATCGCCGGATGAAACGTAAGTTGGAGTCATCGGGGAAAGATAAGGTACTCCGAATGATTTAATGGAAACCAAATAAAACATTCCTGCAGTAAAAAATGCAGTTATCCCATATAATCCAAAAAAACTGGCACTAACTAGTAACAAGAATCGGCTAATTCGAATTGCGAAGTTCATACTAATATCACCAATTGCAAAGGAACTTAAACCCCCTAATGCCACCACAATAACAACAATTGGACTAACAATATTGGCTTGTACGGCAGCTTGACCTAAAATGAGTGCTCCAACAATTCCAATGGTTGGACCAATTGGACTAGGTACGCGTAACCCAGCTTCTCTAATTAGTTCAAATGCTAATTCCATAACAAGAACTTCAAAAGCAGCGGGGAAAGGAACTTTTTCTCGTGTAGCTGCAATCGCAAGCAATAAATCAGGTGGTACCATTTCTGAATGGAACGTGACAACTGCCACATACAAAGATGACGTAAATAGGGTAATAAATAAAGCTAAAAATCGTAATAATCTTGTAAAGTTCCCATAAGGAAATCGTAAATAATGATCCTCTGAATTATGATAAAAGGACCAAAACGTTGCAGGTAATACTAAAGAATCCGGTGAATTGTCCATTAGTAAGACAATATGCCCATCCTCTATAAAAGAAGCAGCCCGATCAGGACGTTCTGTGTATAAAATGGTTGGAAAGATAGAATATTTTCGTTCTTCTATCTGTTGTTCTAACAAGCTAAGATTTTGAATAGCATCAACATTCAATGAGTCCAGACGGTTTTTTACATTTTGTAGTATTTTATTATTAACCAAATCTTTTTCGTAAACTAAAAAAAGATTATTATTCGACCGCTCAGAGATTACTAAAGATTCTACAACTAAGTTTTCATTCTTTATTTTTTTTCTTATTAAGGAAATGTTTGTTGCTGCTTTTTCAATAAATGCTTCCTTTGGTCCTTTTACGACGTTTTCATTTTCCGGTTTTTCTACGCTTCTAGCCTCAAACTGGCTTGCTCCTATTAAATATACGCGGCTTTCACCTTCTATAAAGAGTGCGACATTTCCTTTGTTTATTTCAATTAAAGCTTCATTGATAACTATTTTTGGAGTGATTGACTGAGCTGTAACAATTTCACTAATTTCCTTAGTTTTATCCTCATTTGTAAGCAAAGGGCTTATAATATGTTCTTCTATAACCATTGGATTTGTTATCGTATCTATGTATAAAATAGCTCCATTTTTCCTTAGTCCAGAAATATTCATTTTGCGAATTTTAACATCTTGGTTGTTTGGATAGGAGTAAATGGATTGAAATATTTCTAATGTCTTATCTAAGTTTGGGTCTATAATTGCTTCCTTTACTTTTATATCCTTTATTGAAGACTTTTTGTCTTCCGGTGGTGGGCTATCCTCTAGTAATTTTTTAAATCGTTTTCTTAACATTTCATCTGACAACTCCAACCTATAAATTTTGTAGCATTTTAAATCACTGTAAAAATATACAGTTTAAGGTTTCACTCTATTACGTTTCCATGTTAGTTGGTAAAATATGTGGTGAATTTAAAAAGTAGACTGTTTTCGTAATGTTTGTTTCTATTTTCTTTCAGGATTGATGGAAACTGCGCGGTAACTTTAATTAAGAGGTTAGTGTAGTGCTAAGACACCGCTCCGGCAGAATACTCCGCTTTCCGCGGGCACGGCCTCAGCCTCCTCGCGGAAAGACCACCGCTTCGGGGTCTTCGGACACGTGCTATTCCCGCAGGAGTCTACGTATTCTGCCTGCGCTAGTATTGGCTTTCTAAATAAAAATTGTTTTATCACACATTTTCATTAAAAATCACGTTTAATCAAATTTAAGCTAAACCAGCTCCGGAAATACACGGAGACTCCTGTGGGAGGCTTACCAGCCGCCCACGGAAAGCGAAGTGTATTTCCGGAGCGGGTATGACGCTCAGTCCAAACATTATTAGTTACCGCACAGTTTATAAAAATTGTATAATTAGCAACGATCTATGAGAAAACAGTCAAAAAGTAAAATCCTACTCGTTATTAGAAAGTAGGATTTTACTTTAATAATGGTGAAATATGATCAATTGCTTTTTGTAACTTCTCACTATTTTTTTTGTACATTTGCTTTGTTTTTTCATTTTCAGTTGCTAGAGCAAATAATTCTAAGTCAGCCTGACACTTTTTCATTGTAGCGAGTAACAATGGTTTCTGTGTAGGACTGGGTACTGCAATTGTATCGTCGTATAAGTCGATCGTTAATTGCCCGCTACTATCTACTTGTCCAAGAAATACATTTTCAATACTGACATTCATTTTTTCCAATTCTGTATCCAGCCATGTAGGATTTAATGATATATTTGCAAGTGGTTCAAGAAGAGGTCTTCCATCCATAATGACGGTCTGCGGCTCTCGTTCAGGTGCAATCTCTAGTTCTAAATCCTTAGCTGTTAGTGGTCTATTTTCACTTTTTAGGAGAGCGTTTAATTTGCCATTAGGTTCTAAGACAGCAAACTCAACGTCTGCTACTTTGAAAATGTTTTTCTCCCTCAGGCTCTCTAGTAAATCGTCCGTCGAGTAATGTTCCTTCTTAAGGTTATCTTCCATAATTTTTCCATTCTGAATGACAACCCTACTTTTGCCTTGAGTGAAATCGCGAAAGGCTTTACTCTTTAAGGATATTTGTTCAACTACAAAAGGGATAATGAACCATATAAACATGGAAATTAAAGCAAAATGGATAGGACTATCCAATGTACTTACATGAATGGCCACGATTCCACCTAAAACAATGCCAGTTATATATTCAAATATATTTAATTGCGATAGTTGTTTCATCCCAAGCCATTTTGTAAAGAAAAATAATATAATAAGGAGAGAAACAGCTCGAAATGCAATTTGAATCCAGTCTGCCATAATAATAATTCCTCCTTATTGATTGTATTGTGGTTCTTCTCTACTTAATAACAGAACTTGTTTTTCTAAGTCCTGTTTTATTTCTTGGACTATACTTTCTACTTCTCTATAGACATTTCTAGCATGTAATTCATTTGTTTGATTACTGAGAATGGATAAGGTTGCTTCAATACTTTTAATACTTGCATAGCATGTTTTCACTTGTGATCCGACTGTCATAGGAATCCCCCTAATAAGTTATCCTTTTGGTTTAAAAAGCAAGGCTCCAATCATTCCAAATATAATCGCTGCGGAAATACCAGAACTAGTCACTTCAAACATTCCGGTTATCACTCCGATAATTCCGTGTTTTTCTGCTTCGGCCATTGCGCCGTGTACTAATGAATTACCAAAACTGGTTATAGGTACGGTTGCCCCTGCACCAGCGAAATCGATTAATGGTTCGTACAATCCAAATCCATCGAGGATTGCTCCTGCAACAACTAAAATACTCAATGTATGTCCGGGACTTAATTTGAAAACATCAAACATTATTTGTCCTATTACACAAATTAAACCTCCAATAACAAAAGCCCAGAAAAAAATCATATAATATCACTCCCAGTTTCAATGGATACTGCATGAGCAATACATGGAATTGGATCCTTTTGATTCACACTTAAAGGGGAGTGAAGGGCCCCAGTAGCTACTACAAGTATTTTCTCCATTTCTCCTTTTTTCATCAAATCTAGAAAATGTCCATAAGTAACAACTGCTGAACACGCAGGTCCACTTCCCCCAGCTAATACAGGTTGGTCTTCACGATATATGGTAAGTCCACAGTCAACAAAATTTTCTTCTGCAATATTTATGTCATTCTGATGGAGTAAATCTAATGCAACTTCTCTACCTATATGTGCCAGATCTCCTGTAATAATAAGGTCGTAGTATGAAGCATCGATATTTCTTTCTTTTAAATGAGTAATAATTGTATCTACAGCTGCAGGCGCCATTGCGCCACCCATGTTAAACGGATCTGTCATTCCCATATCAACAATTTTACCGATTGTTGCAGAAGTTATTTTTGGTCCATTTCCAGATTTAGCAACTAATGCACAGCCAGCTCCTGTAACAGTCCATTGAGCGGTAGGAGGCTTCTGACCACCATATTCTGTAGGATAACGAAATTGTTTTTCTGCTGCAGCATTATGACTAGAAGTACCACTAAGTATATATTCTGCACCATTCGCATTAATCATAAAGGCTGCAAGTGCGAGGCTTTCCATTGATGTAGCACAGGCACTAAATAAACCAAAATAGGGGGACCCAATTGTATTAGCAGCAAAACTAGTAGGTGTTATTTGATTGATTAAATCACCACTGATGAAGAATGATACTTGTTCTTTTTCAATGGGGCTATTTTTAATTGCATACTGACATGCTTCTTCCATCATCTTTTGCTGTGCTTTTTCAAAGGAATCTTCCTCTAACCACATATCGTCATGTAATATATTAAATGCATGTGGAATCTTTCCATTGGCTTCGAATGGACCACCAACAGTGCCAGTTGAAATGATTACAGGGTTATTTTCAAATATCCAAGTACGATGTCCTGCTAGCATTTAAAATCCACCCCAAGATATTATAATTGTTTTTATTAATGCCACTATGAAAGCAGAGAAAACACCAAATAATATAACAGAACCCGCTAATTTAAACATGTTACCACCAACACCGAGTACAAATCCTTCGGTGCGATGCTCGATGGCAGCAGAAATGACAGCATTACCGAATCCAGTAACGGGTACAGCAGAGCCGGCTCCAGCGAATTGGCCGATGCGATCATACACGCCAAACCCTGTAAGTAGCATTGTGATAAAGATTAATGTTGCAGTAGTAGGGTTTCCAGCTGTTTGTTCGGTGAAATCAAAATAATATATATATAATGTAGAAATTAGCTGGCCGATAAAACAAATAAATCCACCTACAAAAAATGCTTTTAAACAATTTTTAAGGATAGGACGCTTTACCTCTCGTTCATCTTGAAAAGCTTGATAATTTTGAGCTTTTGGAGGGAGATTTTTTTTCTTTTTATCTGCCATTTGAATACCTTCTTTCTAATGATCAACTAGTACTGGATGCTATGTTTGTTCCTTCAATAATTTACTGATGTGGTCAAGGCGTTTTTTTAATGCTTTTTTAGAAATGTTGTTATTCTGTAATTCTTTTTCAAGTGCTTCTAGTTCTAAAATTATCTTTTTGTCAGTAGCAAGCTCGACACTTATTTTATCCTTTTCAAATTTCTTATCCATTTCTTTTGATAAATCGTTATTTATTTTCGACAGTTTAAACCGATCATGGTGAGGAATCTCAATAGCTATTATAAGTAAATCATCGGAATTAACAGCGAAAATTTTCTGGATATCATTTTTTTGCGATAATATTCGCTTTGCTTCGTTAGCGTATTCCTGATTATAAGCTTGATTAGAGGAAATCTGTGTTATGTTAAGTTGTTCATGTGAGTTAGATGATTCAGATTTATCATTAGCACATCCAACGATTAGAAACAGAGATATAATCCCATATATGATTATAAATCGATATTTCACCATGTTATTCACCTAATTCTTTAAATGATTGAAGAGGAGAGGTAACCTCCTCTTCAGTTAGAAACCTTTATATTGTGGTTCTTCCTGCTCAATTTGTTGCACGCGAGGCTCGACACTGTCTAATATGCTTTGGGTTTGTTGTGCAGCTTGTTCATATACCTGTTTTGCTTGTTTGTTCTCCGTTTGAAGTGCAAACTGTTCGAAGCTTGCCTGCACACTTTTTAGTCCAGCAACTGCTTGTTTAATTTGGCTACCAACTGTCATGTGTTTTCCTCCTCAAAATAGCTTTCACTATATAGCATCGTGAAATATTGTCGAAATATACTTGTTAGGTGTTACCAATTTTCATTTAGAAATATCGTTAAAATAAGCGTTGTAGCTACTAGTGATATTCCGATTTGAGTCTTGTCCATAGTGCTTTTCATTTGAGAAATTGTACGTTATGACAAGTATTGATTTGCCTATCTTTGAAAGTTATTGAAACAAAAAAAGGTGCTCCACAATTGGAACACCTTTAGTAGTTAGCAAATTTATTTATAAATATCCTATAAAAAAACTGGTAATATTTATTATTTTTCTACTGTGAAAATCACCTCACTCACATTATTATTTGTGGTTTCAGAATGTAAATTATTTGGTTCAATAGTATCAGGCACAGTAATTGATAAGCTTTCTTCGTCAATCCAAGAAACGAACAAAATTGGCCATTGGTAATCAAGAAAATTATTTGTAATAGAATCGTTCTCGATGGAGAGCACATGCCATTCTTCTAAATCTATGACGACAACGTTAGAAAGTGGAAATTCGTGAGTAGAATTTCTGTTGAATTTTAGTAATAACTTTGAGTCCTCCGGTGATATTGTAACATGTTCAAATATCGCTAAATCTGCAACTAATAATCCTGTGTTTTCACTGGTCTCATCTAGTAAAAGATAGGAACATTCTTCATTGGTACACGAAAATTCGAGTAAATATATAATGTTTCCGTCTTTATTTAAAATATGTTGAATTCCCATCTCTTCAATAACAGCTTGTCGATCATCTGCTGCATGCAAATAAGCACTTAGAATTGGAATTTGCTTTAGGTTAACACGTAGAACTTCCTCATCTAATTTAAATTCAATAAATTCATCAACTTCTTCATTATCACTTACTTCTTCAATAAGTTCAGGTTCTTCTGCTACTTCCTCAGGTGGTGTATCCACCTTTACAATGGCAGGCTCATGATTTGTACAGGCAACAACAAAAAAAAGCAGGAAAGATAAAACACCAAGTGATTTTCGCATATTTTTTATGACACTCCTGTTAAGTGCTGTTTATTAAAAATTCTTCTCTAACTATACAGTATCACTTGGTGACTATAATAGGAACAGTTTTTGTGTGTTTTTTCAGTTAATATATAAATTAATCCTTTACGTCTTCTTCCACGGCAATAGCTTTGGCTATACGATTTGCACGAATCATGAGTAATATGATTAGAAAAACAATTAGTAAAACAGTAATTACTACTGATATCACGGGAAGACCCTCCATATTTTTATTTTAGTATGTGATTAACCAAAATAGTTATCATTAGTAAGAAAATTTTGGTACACTGAACTTAACCTTTATATTTACCAGGATTGATAAAAGCTTTGCGCCGAGATATGAAGAACTAACGCATATTCTAGAAGAAGAGCGAATGTGAGTTTTTTCAAAAAGAGGGGGTGGATAAAGAATGAAAACATTTTTGCTAAAAGGATTACAAATTATTGAAAGTCAAAATGAAGAAATAGTTAAGACAGATATCAATTTGTTAGATGGTCTCATTATTAACCGTGAGGATGATAATAATACATGGCTCATTGAGGCATTAGTAGACAAGAATTACTTAGATTTTTTTAAGGTAATACAAGAAAAGGAAGAACAAGTTATGATTGAAGTGAAGATATCAAAAACAACCAATGCTCCAGCAACATTTATTACATCCATTGATAGTATTAATAATATTGGAAAACATATAAATGTTATGTTAATGGGGAAAATTATTGATAAAAGAAAAAGTAAAATTGAAGAAATGCTTAGTGAATTAATTGAAAAGGGTTATGAGGGGGAAATTTTACTAACTAAATTCAAAAGTCTTCTATAAAAAAGGCTAGACCGTTATATCAGACTAGCCTCGCCATTACTTATAAGTAGTTGGAAAGCATAAAAATAACATACCTTTTAAAAGAAGGAAGAATGACTGTTTTTCTAAAGTGATTGTTCAAAAGCTTCAAGTAAGAAATCTACAATGTGAACAGCTCTCATTGTATCTGATAAACCTTCACGTTCAATTCCGAGCTTCATTTGTAGTAAACAACCAGGATTTGCTGTAATGATTGTTTTTGCTTTTGTCATTTTAGCTTGCTCCATTTTATAGTCTAGAATTTGCATTGACATTTCAGACTCCACAATATTATAAATACCTGCTGACCCACAGCACCTACTGGCATCTTTCATTTCTACATAAGTAACACCTTGAATAGATTGTAATAACTTCCTAGGCTCTATGAACGTTTTTTGACCATTCTTTAAGTGGCAGGAATCTTGATATGTAACAATCTGTTCTTCCAACCTTAGTTTTTCTTTATCAAAATCTAATTCAACTAAAATACTTGTAATATCTTTTATTTTTGAAGAGAATTTCTCTGCACGGTAAGACCATTCTGGATCATCTTTTAATAAATAACCGTAATCGACTAAAAATGCCCCACAACCACCAGCATTCGTAATGATATAGTCTGCACCTATATGTTCAAATGCTTCTATATTTTTTTTTGCCATTTCTTTCGATTTTTCACGTTCACCACTGTGACCATGAAGTGCGCCACAGCAATTTTGTGTTTCTGGTATAACTATTTCACAACCAGCATACTGGAGAAGTTTCATTGTAGAATCATTGGTTGACATGAACATCGTATCCATTAAACAACCAGAAAAGAAAGCAACTTTTTTCTTTTGAACGTGTATGGCATGAAGATGGTTTGGACGACTTTTTAGTTCTTTTTTCTTTGGTACAGTTGGAAGAACCTTTTCCATCGTTCTTATTGATTCAGGAAAGAAGTTCATTATACCACTTTTTCTTGCAACTTTTTGTAAACCAGAACGTTGATAAAAACCAAGCAGATTAGTTGCTGTAACCATGCGATTTTGATGTGGAAAGAGGTTGTTAAACACAATTCCACGAACCGTTTTTTCTACGATGGAAGACTTTTTATTTTGATATATGATGTCTCTAGCTTGTTCTAATAGATGGCCATATTTTACCCCTGAAGGGCAGACGGGTTCACAAGCTCTACAACCTAAGCATAAATCAAGTGAGCGCTTCACATCCTGGTCTGGAGCAATATCACCATCAACTACTGCCTTCATCATTGCAATTCGACCTCGTGGGGAGTGAGCTTCATCCATGCCAGATTCAATGTAAGTGGGGCAGCTTGGGAGACAAAAACCACAACGCATACAATTAAGTAACTCGTCATAATCCATCTTTTCCTTAAAACCTTGTGAGATTCTTTCCTTTTCTGCAGTTTTCATTTTTGAATCACCACTCTTTTTCTATCCGACATTGTGAACATTTTACCTGGATTCATAATATTATTTGGATCAAATGCTAATTTGATATTTCGCATAATATCAATGCCAGCTTCACCAACTTTTAAATGGAGGTAGGGAAGTTTCATTGCTCCGACACCATGCTCACCGGTTATCGTTCCTCCTAATTCGATTGCCTTTTTAAATATTTCTTCAAATGCGTTTTCGACACGCGACATTTCTACTTTGTCACGAATATCGGTCAAGCAAGTCGGGTGGAGGTTTCCATCACCAGCATGACCAAAAGTACAAATGGTTACTTGGTTTCGATTCGCTATTTCTTTAATGGCACTTACCATTTTTGCTATTTCAGAACGGGGTACTGTAGCATCTTCTAAAATCGTTGTAGGTCTTAAACGAGCTAGAGCAGATAAAGCGGCTCTTCTTGCTGTTGTTAATGCTTCTGCTTCCTCATTAGATTTTGCAAGTGTTACTTCCACGGCTTCATTTTCTCGGCAAATAGTTGCTATTTTTTCCATATCTGAGTCGACGACTGATTTCGGTCCATCTTGTTCAATAATTAAGACTGCCTTGACATTAGTAGGTAAGCCAATCTGAGCAAAATCTTCTACAGCTTTTAAGGTAGGCTGATCTAAAAATTCTAATGTTGCTGGAATAATTCGATTTGCTATAATGGCTGATACAGAGCGTGCTGCAGCATCAAGATTTTGATAGAGTACTAGCATAGTTTTCTTCGTTTCCGGTTTAGGAATTAGTTTTAACGTTGCTTCTGTAACAATGCCTAAGGTGCCTTCTGATCCGACAAATAATCTAGTAAGGTCATAACCAGCAACATCCTTTGCTAATTTTCCTCCGGTTTTTATAATTTCTCCATTGGGTAAAACAACCTCAAGCCCCAATACATAATCGCGAGTTACGCCATATTTTAACCCACGTAGTCCACCGGAATTTTCATTAATATTTCCTCCGATTTGTGAGATTTTCATTGAACTAGGGTCAGGAGGATAAAAGAATCCCTTATCCTCTATAGCTTCAATAAGTGTTTGGGTAACAACTCCGGGCTGTGTTCTAACAGTTAGATTTTCTTCATCTATTTCTATTATGTTGTTTAAATGTTTCATTAATAACACGATTCCACCGTGCAAAGGGGTTGTTCCCGCACTTAGATTTGTTCCAGAACCACGAGGAACTATCGGGATTTTATATTGATTACATAATTTCACTACTTTTGCTACTTCTTGACTGTCTCTTGGAGATACTACTGCATCTGGAAATGATTGAAATCCTGGTGTAGCATCGTATGAATAAGTTAGTAAACTAGTTTTTGAATCCTGATAGTTATCAAGACCAACAATAGAAATTAATGCTTCCTTTACATGCTTATCTAACATATAGGCATTCTCCTAAAGTTTTTCTTTTATTTTAATAGAAAAGAAGGGCGTTAGATATGGATTTTCACACAAATATTTAATGCGAAAATTTTATTATATTGGATGTTCATCCAAAAAGCGCATTCCCATATAAAATAGCGTGATGGAATGAGTATTTTTTGGGTTAAATCCTGTTAGCTGTTCAATACGGGCTAATCGATAATGTAGGGTGTTAATGTGAATATGTAATTCTTTTGCCGATTGCTTTAAATTCATATTATTCTTCAAGATTACTTTCAATGTCTGGAATAGGGATTTTTCCTTATAAAGATTAGAAAATACCTTTCTAGTAAATTCTTTCTTAACTTCAATTCCGATTTCATCCAAGCAAATTTCTAGTAATAAGTCTTCATAGGCTGTCATTGATTTGTATTTGCCAATTGATAGTGCTTTATTTGCATTCTGATAAGATTCTTTAATGATAGGAGAATGTGATATTGTACCAATTCCTATAGCTAGTTTAAGCTCGTTTTTGTATGCAACATAGCTATGAAATGATTGTAGATGAGATTTCAATTGGGATATTTCATAGGATTTTTCTTCCGTTATAAATAAGATTCGATTACGTCCCCAACGAATAGCAATACATTTAACTTTTAATTGAAGAAGGTTTAGGATTTCTTTTATCTGGTTGCTAGGTAATTCCTGTCTAGTATCGATAATCGTGCACCGGAAGGGAGGGGATATATCTACCCCGAGCATGTTCCCTTTGTTTATAAATTCTAACGATATGTCTTCTAATTGAATCCAGTCAAAAAAATATGCCTCTACTGCTCTTGCATGCCATTCGGTTTCTTGTATAAAGATATTCTCGCGGATTAGTAATTCAGTCATTTTTTTCATAACAGATGCAAATGGGATGATTTTATTTGGATCACCCGTAATACCTATAACACCAATTACGTTATTTTCTATTGTAATAGGTAAATTTACACCAGGTCGGATCCCCTCCAACTGTTTGATATGTTTCTCTGACAAGACTGTAGTTGAATTGCTTTTAATGGTGAGAAAGGCACCTTCATGAAAATCTCCTATACGTGATGAATCTGTACTTGCAATAATAATAGCTTTTTCATTTAGAATAATGATGTCTTCATTAATTAGTTTTCTAGTTTCATTAATAATTTTTTGTCCTAATTCAGGGGTTAGTTCCATTTTTATCCTCCAAAATATTAAACAAGTCTTTCCAAATTCATTATTTTGATTTATAATCTTTGGATATTATATTATATAGTTTATCGTAGCATAAAGGTTTGGTCGACAAAACCATACGCTATTCAGTGTATTAAAACCTGTGGTTTGAAGTTTCTATTTACAAGTTATCGAAAGTAGAGGAAATATAATTTAATCATGCTATAATAAAATTGAGGATTTTCCTGAAAATTCCGGGAAATTTGAGGAGTATGTATACTGATGTTACCAAAATCATTTTTACGTTGGATAAATAAGTTATCACCTGTACGAATTATTTTGTTTTTTTATTTATTAGCTGCAATCTTTTCAACGGTGTTGTTAAGTTTACCTATTGCATTTCAGGATGGAGTAGATGTTGCATTTATTGATATTGTTTTTACTGCTGTAAGCGCATTAAGTGTTACAGGTTTGAGCACGATTCCTATCTCTGAGACACTAAGTACGGAAGGAATTTTTATTCTTGCATTTATTTTACAGTTAGGTGCAGTAGGTGTGATGGCAATTGGTACGTTTATTTGGCTCCTAATTGGTAAGAAGATTGGGCTAAAGGAACGTCAATTAATTATGACAGATCAAAATCAAACTAACTTTGAAGGCATGGTACGTTTAATTAAGCAGATTTTTATTGTTTTATTAACGGTGGAATTTATCGCTTTTCTCATCTTAGGTACATATTTTCTAAAGTATTATCCATCACCTTCTGAAGCTTATTTTCATGGTTTTTTTGGTACGATTAGTGCTGTTACTAATGGAGGGTTTGATATAACTGGAGAGTCACTCATACCATATAAAGATGACTATTTTATACAGTTTATAAATATGTTGTTAATCATCTTTGGAGCTATCGGCTTTCCCGTTATAATTGAAATCAAAAACTTTTTATTTTTGAAGAAAAACAATCGTAGGTCTATTCATTTTAGTTTATTTACAAAGGTAACGACCTTAACCTTTGGTATTTTAATTGTTGTTGGAAGTGTTGTTATTTATTTATTAGATATGCATAATTTTTTTGTAGGGAAAAGTTGGCATGAGAGTATATTCTATGCGCTATTTCAATCTGTAACGACTAGAAGTGGTGGGCTTTCTACAATGGATGTAAGCTTGTTAACAGAATCCAATCATTTGTGGTTGTCTTTCTTAATGTTTATTGGTGCTTCACCTAGTAGTGCTGGGGGAGGAATCAGAACAACTACATTTGCTTTGGCTGTTATTTTTATCATTACATATGCACGTGGTGGTAGCAGTATACGGATTTTTAGAAGGGAAGTTCATGAAGAGGACTTAATGAAAGCCGTAACAGTTACATTAATGGCTATGTTAATGGTATTTATTTCGGTTCTGTTTATTACTACCTATGAACCATTTTCCATCACAGAAATTATGTTTGAAGTTACATCTGCATTCGGAACTGTTGGATTGTCTTTAGGTATTACAGCTGAGTTATCAACTTTAACAAAAGTAATTCTCATGATATTGATGTTTATCGGTAGAGTAGGAATAATAACGTTTCTATTTATGTTCAAAAAAACAAAGAAAACAGGGGATTATCATTATCCAAAGGAACGAATTAGTATTGGGTAAGTTGATAACAAGTGAGGAGAGTCCTTTATGAATGAAGAACATTTATTGTTGCCAATGAATAATCAGTTATTATCTTTTTTAAATGAAGCAATTTTGTTTGTAGATAAAGATGGATTAATCCTTGATGGAAGTGAGAAGGCCTTTTCCATCTTAAATCTCAATTATTCAAATGATCAATCCATCGTTGATTATCTAGATTTTCATTTACTGTTGGAGTCTCAAAAATCTCATTTGTTAATGGAAATTAAGAATGAGAAAGGAAAGTTAATCGAAGTTAAGTCACTTAATGTTAAAGAGAATATGTATTGTTTACTATTAAATGAACTTTCTATTCGGAATAGGGCGGATGAGATTAAACGGTATATTAATCAAATTTCAAATAGTTCAGTTGAGGGTATCGTTCTGTATGGTAAAACAGACATAATTGATTGTGATGAAACTTTTGCAACTATGTTTGGCTATTCTAAGGAAGAATTAAAAGGAAAATCAATGGAGCATTTGATTGATCCTAAAAGTTATCAAAGGTTAGCAGATTTTGAACATCTTGCATTTAATGGTGTACTTGAACTTAAAGGAGTTCGAAAGGATGGGACACTTTTTTATATTGAAATGTACGAATATCCTTATTACAAAAGCGGAAAGATTGTTAGAGCTGCTAGTGTAAAAGATGTGACAGAACGAATTGAAACGGAAAATAAGATAGAATATATGGCTTATTACGATGAATTAACTGACTTACCAAATCGAAACTTTTTTAATAAAGTTTTAAAAGAAGCAATTGTACAAGCTAAAGAATCTAATGAGCATCTTGCGGTTTATTTCCTTGATATAGACTATTTTAAAGAAATAAATGACACATTAGGGTACTCTTTCGGGGATGAGTTACTTCGGGCTTGTGCAGGTCGCTTAAAGACGTTCCAACAAATGGATACATTTATTGCTAGAATGAGTGGGGACGAGTTCTTAATTGTACAAAGAAATTCTTCAAAGGAAGAATCAAAAGCATTAGCAAAAGAAATAATTGCAGAATTTGAAAAACCAATCAAGATTCATGAATATGAAATTTATACTACATTAAGTATTGGTATAAGCTTATATCCCGAGAATGGTAAAACGGCTTCAGATTTAATTAAGCATGCGGACTCTGCGATGTATGTTATAAAGGGAAAGCATAGAAATTATTTTAATTTGTTTGAATCGTCCATTTCTGAGAACTTTAAAACAATGCTAACAATGGAATCAGAGTTAAGAAGGGCGCTTAGGGAAGGGCAATTTGAACTTTATTATCAGCCACAAAAGAATTTACGTAAAGATGAAGTTGTAGGATTAGAAGCTTTAATACGTTGGAATCATCCTGAAAAAGGATTGATTAGTCCTATTGAGTTTATTCCATTAGCTGAAAAGACTGGGCTTATTATTGATATAGGTGATTGGGTGTTATCGGAAGCTTGTAGACAGAACAAAGAATGGCAGGATAAAGGATTTAAACCATTGACGGTTAGTGTTAATCTATCGGCAAAACAATTTTACCAGCCAAATTTAGTTGAGAAGGTAAAGCAAGTTCTTGAAGAAACCGATTTACACCCCAATTATTTTGAACTCGAGATAACAGAAAGTATGGCTATGTCAAACGAGGAAGAGATTTTAGAAACTTTACATCAGTTACGCGAATTAGGTGTACTTGTCTCCATTGATGATTTTGGAACAGGGTACTCATCTTTTAAATACTTAAGTATATTTCCGATTACAAAATTAAAAATTGATAAAATGTTTTTGAATGAAAACCAAAGAGAAAATCAAGCGATTGTAAAATCCATTATCCATATGTCACATTCTTTAAATATGAAGGTTATTGCAGAAGGAGTGGAAACGTTAGAACAGCTAAATTTTCTTGCAAATGAGAGATGTGATGAGATGCAAGGATACTATTATAGTAAACCACTGCCACCGAAGATGTTGACTAAGTTTCTGAATTAAATCTTGACTAGTAAAAAGAGACAGACCCGAACAACTTTGGGTCTGTCTCTTTAAATTTATTCGTCCTTATAATCAATAGTAGTAATCTTTAATTGATCATTTTCAAATCCAATTATAAATTCATATGTTATATTTTCATTGATTGGTTCTTCTTCATTAGGTTGATTTTTAGTCAAGGTCACATCTGCCTTTATGGATGCGTGACTATCATCAATAGTAGTAGATTGATGTTTATACTTAACATCTACAATCTGAATATATCCTTCACGGAAGGAAGAGTAAGAAGTCTGTGTTTGAATGGAATCACCTAGTAATGAATAAGCAGCTACATAATCCCGGATGATGATGCTATCTAAGAAATATTCCATTACATATTCTGCATCTTGCTTAAATTGTGTCGGGTCAATTGTATTTAGTAAATCTTCTGTGTTAGTAAATGTAAGTTGACTGTTTTGTGCTTCTTTAGACCAATTTTCGATTTCCTCTATTACATCAATAATGGGAATACTAAATCCTATTGTGCCATCTTCTGTTCCAACAGAGTTTATACCTATAACCTCCCCTGTAGTTCGATTTATTAATGGTCCACCACTATTACCATGTGTGATGAGAGCAGAGATTTGATAAGCATTATTGTAATCATATCCATCTACAGTAAAGTTACGTTCAGTTCCAGAAATTATCCCCAGGGTAACCGTATTTTGAAATCCATGTGGACTTCCTAAGGCGATTACTTCATCTCCAATTTCTGCTAATGTATCTGTATCAACGGAGAGTCCTGTTTCGCCAGCAAGTTGAGGAACTCGAAGGACGGCAATATCTGTGTTTTCTCCAACCCCAATAATTGCAGCTGGGTATATACGAGCATTAGCAGTTCTAACATAAATGCTTTCGGCATCCTTGATGACATGTGCGTTGGTTATAATATCTCCTTTTTCATTATAAAGAAAACCTGAGCCTGTCAGTGATTCATAATCATTCTTTGCTTCAATTTGAACAACATTTTTCTCCGCTTCGTGTATTATTGTTTTTAAGTTTATCGTTTCATTTTCGGATTGTACTTTTTTAATCATGGGATTGTTAATAGCCAAATTGGTTGATTGCCAATCCGAATATAGATAGATTGAATAAGCAATTCCGAGAATTAGTAAGATAATAGAGATGATAATTGGTAATTTTCTTTTTGTATTTATCATATTTTCACTCCATAAGAGTACTAATTGGTGTACCAAGTAATCTTTTTGACATTTATATTAATTTTTTCAACATTTTGGTCAATATCATAATGAGTAAATTCAAATTTTCCACTTTCGTTAGGGTAGAGAGTATCAGGATATACATAAACCTCATTTGATAGAAATTCCTTATCATTTGTTAAAAGAGAATACTCTACCAGGATAGAGCTTACAGGTATTGTTGCGATACTCTTAACTTCACCTTTAACAACCAAATTACCTTGGTCATCATTTTCAGGTTTTACAGATACCACTTCAATGGCATCTGTTTCATTCATTTCACGTTCTTCTTCAGCTGTATCAATTGCTTGTTGGATACGCTGTTGTTGGGTAATTTCAAATGATACTTTTTCTTTTTCAATTGTCGTTTGTAAACTATGCAGTTTTTCCGAGTTCGGAGCGTACTTTATACCATCTTCTACAATGAATTGTGCATCACTAAACTGTTTTTCTGATAGTTTTTCGCTTGCTTTAGTAAAGGTAAAATCAATAATTTGATTACGAATATTATCTGTAATTTGTACAGCTTCAGGATTTTTTATTGCATCAGCTTCCCAGAGTAACACTTTTAACTCATCGATTGGTGGGGCATCACTAAGTAAGCTCTTTAACTGTTCAATCTTTATTGTATTACGGTTAGAAACGATTTTTTCTACTAGTGTCGTTGTTGCGACTCCATCAAAGTTCTTCAAAGAAGATTCTGCATCATTGATTAAGGTGAGAGCATCTTGAAAATTACTATTTTCTAATTCCTCATTTGCTTTTTGGAGTGTTTCTTC
Source organism: Paucisalibacillus globulus DSM 18846 (assembly GCF_000482485.1). GTDB lineage: Bacteria > Bacillota > Bacilli > Bacillales > Amphibacillaceae > Ornithinibacillus > Ornithinibacillus globulus. Next base: position 419,346 of record NZ_AXVK01000001.1, read on the forward strand.
GATAGCAAAGGTTTTTTGTATAAATTCAAGTGCTGTTTCTCCTTGAATAAAATTAGGCTTTTTATCAACTGCTTTTGAAAAGAAGTCCTGTGCAGCTTGATAATCATTTACCTCTAAACTTTTTTCACCAAGCTCATAAAATTCCATTGCCTGAGCAGAACGATTTTGCAAGAAACTATTGAAAAGATTTATTGCAAGTAAAATAAATATGAAGGATATTAACGTAGCTATCCAATATTTATTGAATTTTTTCTTTTTACTAGAACGTAAATGGATATCTTTAGGAAGCTCATCACCACAAATTACACAAAATGATTCCTCTTCCTTAACTATAGATCCACAATATGGACAATGTAACAAATTCTCACCAACTTTCAATCATCTTTCGAACTTTTTCGCCAATAATTTTAATTATATCTTAACATATTTCTCTTTATTTAGGGATGAGTTATGGTATGATATAAAAGGTTAGTAGTATTATTAAATTATCGAAATTATACATATAATAGGTCTAGGAGGTGTCGCAACATGGGAATGGAAACAGCATTTGGTATTCTTTGTTTTGTAATCCTTTTATATTTCATTGGAAGTCTAATTTGGGATAATGAAAAATAATTAGTGAAATTTTATTTGGATTTTTTTGCTAACGGGAAATATTGTAGTATTTTCCTATCTGCAAACATAAAAGGTTGTCTTTATGGATGTGAATCCGAAAGACAACCTTACGTTTGTTCCTAATTAATCATCTCGTTTTGGTCATTTCACTGAATGGATAAAATACAAACTCAGATTTACCGATAATTTCATCCTCCATAATAAAGCCTAAACCGTTTCTAGAATCTTTACTGATGGACCGATTATCTCCCATGACAAAGTATCTGCCTATTGGAATGGTGATTGGACCAAAATTGCCCGTATGATTTTTTGCATCCTCTGTTAAAAACGTTTGATCATGAAGCTCATCATTTATATAGAGTTTATGATTTTTAATCTCAATCGTCTCACCGGGTAGGCCAATTACTCGCTTTACGTAATTTTTTTCTGGCCGATGGATAATGACAATATCTCCTCTTTCAGGTTCGTCAATCATGTAAACGAATTTATTAAATATAACACGTTCTCCATCTTGAAGAGTGGGATCCATACTATCTCCCTCAACAATGGAAGTTGCAAATATAAAAGTGCGTAATAGAAATGCTAGAAGGATGGCAATTAATATTGCCTTACCCCATTCTACCAATTCGTTTTTTTGTTTCACTCCGGCCAAAGAAGACATTCCTTTCTTCGTAAAAAGTACATTGAAGCATTTATTATTATATATATTATAGCAAGAATAAGCCTAAATAAGTGTATAAAAAGTTTAGGAATTGTAAAATCACATTAAATACCATCCTAGTTGTTCAAAATAGTTTACATATGCTAAAGTAATAGAAATAGTAAAGGAGGTATTGTAATTAATTTATGTACGATACTGACATGCTTTTAAAAGAAATAGAGAAACTAAGAAATACAATGAGTGCTGTTGCCTTAAAGCAAGGAATAACCAGTTTAGAATCTATAGCCCTTAGCCAAGAACTTGATCGCTTACTAAATATTTATGAACAACGTAAAAAGACAAAAGTTTGTCCACAAACAGAGAACAGATAAATCAAAAATCACTATCATATAGCGAATAGGGGGGATATCTTTTATATCCCGTCTATTGCTACATTTATTCATACTCCTTTAACAAATATCTCTCTAATCGATCAAGGCCCTCTTTTAATGTTGGATGATTGTAGGCATAGGATAACCTCATATAACCTTCCCCAAATATGGAAAAACTTCCCCCCGGTACTAGTGCGACCTTAGCTTTTTTTACCAAATCTAACCCTAATTCAAAAGATGTCATCTTAGAGTAGGGAAATTTAGGAAATAAATAAAATGCTCCATTCGGTTTATTTAATGAAAGTCCCATTTTAATAAGCCTATCGTAAACATAGTCTCTTCGGGTTTGATAGTCCATTTTCATTATATGAGGGTCGTCTAATCCATATGTCAAAGCTTCTAATGCTGCGTATTGACTGATGGATGATGCACAGGATACATTGTATTGATGAACTTTTAGCAATTGGCTAGTAATCCATTTTGGAGCAAGCACATAACCAATTCTAAAACCTGTCATGGAATGTGATTTGGATAAACCATTAATAACAATTGTACGATCCTGTACTTCAGAAAAGGTGGAAATACTAACATGTTTAAAATCATATACTAACTCACTATATATTTCATCTGCTAGTATGAATATCTTTTTATCTTTTAATACAGTGAGTAGCTCTTTTAATTCAAACTCTGTTAAAGATACACCGGTTGGATTAGAAGGGTAAGGGAGAACTACACATTTTGTTTTTGGTGTAATAGCCTTCTCAAGTAATTCTCTCGTTAACTTAAATTCATGATTAGTTGTATCAACATGAACAGGCTTCGCACCTGCAAGCGTAATTAGCGGTTCATAACCTGGATAAATTGGTGCCGGTAAGATAACTTCATCATCTGGATTTAATATTGTACGAAAAACAATATCTATTCCTTGGGATGCTCCCGTAGTAACAATAATTTCATTTTCTGGATGGAAGCTTATATTGTAATTGGTTTCATAGAAGTTTGCAATTGCTTTACGTAGTTCTATAATCCCAGCATTGCTTGTATACGTTGTCTTGTTCATGGTTAATGCATCTATTGTCGCTTGCTTGATATGATCAGGTGTATGGAAATCAGGCTGACCAATTGTTAGTGAAACTAGATTTTTTTCCTCGGAAACCATATTAAAAAACTTGCGAATCCCAGATATTTCAATTTTATTAATTTGATGATTTAATAGATTTTCCATGACTTTCCTCCAGGTTACATGATTAATTAACTTGCCTTTTGATAGGGAATGCCTTCCTTACGTTTGATTTGCATTAATATAACTGCACCTATAATTAGTGACATTCCTATCATTTGTACAAAAGTAAACAATTCCTTAAAAATAAAGATTCCGATTAAAATAGCTACTACTGGCTCAATAGTCGTTAAAATGGAAGCTTTAGAAGCCTCCGTTTTATTTAATCCATATGTATATACGATATAAGCTATTGCTGTAGGGAAAAGTCCAAGTCCAAAGACGTAAAAAAGAACTTCTGGATTAGCCAATAAATACGCTTTCTCTTGAAATGGGAAAAAAGGTAATAGTGTTACGGAAGCCACAATAAAGGTAAATGTCGTTATGCTTAAACTAGAATATTTCTGTAAAGCGTATTTACTAAAAATACTATATAAAGCATAACCGACACCAGAGCCAAGTCCAAAGAGAATGCTTTCAATAGATACCGAATTTAAATTCGTAGGTAGAAGTCCTACAACAAAGCATGTACCTAAAAGGGTTCCTGAAAGTGCAAGAAGTTTTTGTTTAGTAAAAGCCTCCTTAAACAAAAAATACGAAAAAATAGTTACAAACGCAGGGCCAGTATATAACAATGCTGTTGCGACAGGTATTGTTGAAAGTTCAATAGCAGTAAACATACAAAAGTTAAAAAATACAATACTAAATATTCCTGTCCCAATGAAGTATTTTAAATCCTTCACAGATTTTAAATGCAATGATTTTGGTGATTTTATTACTAAATAAATAATTAATAAGGTAGCAGCAGATGTTGCTCGTAAGGTAACAACTTCCATCGGTGTGAAACCATATGTATATAAGTTTTTTACAAACCAACCAATTGTACCCCATAATGCTGCTCCAAGCATGATTAAGAAAACCGCTTTGTTCAAGTAACAACCACCCCTAAACGAACTTTAAGCTAATTATAGCAATTATTAGAAAAAATCGCATTCACTACACTTTAATAATGTAACTTAACATTTTTGTTAGTTTTTCTCTAAGTGCAGACTACATTATACCTTCCTAACACTAAAGAATATTAAGTGAAAAAGCTAATACAAGTTGTATAGATTTCTGTAAAACAGTTTAGAATGGTTGATAATGAATAAAGGGTGGGGTTTGAATGGATTTAGAATTGGTAGATTGGATTAAAGTATCACATTTACAGTCATTAGGAATTCCAAAGGAAGTATTTTTTACGTTTGTAATAATCCTTGGAATTATGGGCTGTTATTTTATATTTCGTCCCATTACATTTATCTTGTTATCAATTAAATCTGAAAGGTTATTAAATTATCTTATAAGTGGTTTGTCTTTTATAGTTATTTTCTTTGTAATAGTTCTTTTTGTTGGAAAAGTAGAGTTACTAACATATCAGCTATTCAAAGTATCTTTACAAGCTATTGCAATCTTTGGACTTCTGTTGTGTGTTGTACATTTAATTAAAGCGGTTTGGATAAGAAAAAAGAAGGTATAAAAATACCTCAGTTCGGGTATTTCCCTAGCTGAGGTATTTATTATCGAAATGTTTTACGTGGTGGCCATTCCATTTTACCGAGAGATGATGGCGTAAAATATGAAGATGTATATTGTTGCCGTGTTTTGTTAGGCTTTTTATTTGCTGGCTTCCAATCAATATATTGATAGATTATCTTCTTCGCTTGAGATAATGACATTTTCGCTTGGGGATTACGAAAATTTTGATCAAGTTGCCCTAAATGTTTAAGGTCCTGGAAGTCTTCCTTTGTTGGAGGGATATGAAAATAATATTCATCCACCTGAACTAAGAGGGTAGAATGCTGGTTACTTAATTTTGGATGTTCAGAGAAGTGCAAACCTATTTTCTTTGCACGATTTTCTTTTAGCAACCGTTGGATTGTTTCTTTCTTAATAAAATATAAATGTTTAGGATCTGGTGCTGTTTTTGCATGTCGGTTTACCGTGTAAATCGCTCTAGCTAAGTCATTAAGTGAAACAGTGTAGTTCTCTGTCATGAATATCCTCCTTTCAGTGTTGTTTTGTTTATTTGTATTAATAGTATCTTAAAGCTTGTCCATTTTCAAATGATAATTTTATGTAGAGCTTTAAATTGGTTTATAAATTTTAATTTTTGTTAAGTTCGGATGCATAGTTGATGGAAACTGCGCGGTAACTACTGTAAACATTTCCTCACTCTTAGGAATGGAGTGGGTGTAGTGCTAAAATCCCGCTCCGGCAGAATACTCCGCTTTTACTTCCAGCACAGGGGCGACATCTGTTCGAAAATACCTCACAGTGTCTACCTTGCCTCGGGCACGGCCTCAGCCTCCTCGCGGAAAGTTCACCGCTGCGGGGGCTTCGGACACGTGCTGTTCCCGTAGGACAAGGAAGGCTTCGGCAGCATAACATCGCACGAAGAAAATCGGTTTTTATTTTCGAGGAGTCCCCGTATTCTGCCTGCGCTAGTATTGGCTTTCTAAAAAAATTGTTTTATCACATATTTTCATTTAAAATCACTTTTAATCAAATTCAAGCTAAACCAGCTCCGGAAATACACGGAGACACCTGTGGGAGGATAGGCATAGGTGAGACCCCGCAACGACGAAGGAGTGAGTAGGCTCACCAGCCGCCCACGGCAAGGTAGACACTGCGATGGTTTTTTCGAGCAGATGTCGCCCCTGTGCTCGAAAGTAAAAGCGTAGTGTATTTCCGGAGCGGGTATGATGCGCTACCAAAAATTATTAGTTACCGCGCAGTTTATACAAAATGAACTATAAAACTTAAAGGGCATAAAGAAAAATCCGAATGGATTGAAATCCTATTGGAAGAATTTACAATCGTAGTTCGGATTTTTGTATTGGGCACTATTGCATATCTTTAATGAAGGCTACCATTTCTTCAATTTGTTCATCTGTGAGTGTGAATCCATTAAAGTGTTTTATTGCATTTCCTTCTGGACTAACAATGGAAAGTTGCACACCATGCATAAGGGCATCATCTATTTTTTCTACCGGTATTTTAAATGATTTAACAGCAAATTCTTTAATTGTATCAAAATCATACCCAGTTAAAAACGTCCAATTATCTTTTTCAAAATCGATACCTCGTACTTCGCCATATTCTTTTAAAACCTCTGGTTTATCGACTTCTGGATCAATACTGAAAGAAACAAATTCCACATCTTCAATTCCTTCTTCTTTTAAAGCACGATCTACTTTTTGTTTAGAATAAGTCATTTGTGGACATTCAGTTTCGCAATTAGTATAAATGAAATCAGCGATCCATATTTTTTCATCAAAGTCACTTTTACTTACTTGTTCCCCATTCTGGTTTGTAAAAGTGAAATCTCCAATAGGGTAGGAATAATCTCCTTCATACTTTGACCCACATGCAGAAAGTAAAAGAATAGCACTAGTTATCATAAATAAAATAATCTTTCTCTTCATTACGTACCCTCCGTTATGTAATTTCTTTGTCCGGTTAGAAAGTATCTATGACTTTCTTTTTTATGCATTCGTTCTCTAAACTATCTTATCATTTAAGAACAGTTAAAACTATGGATAAACTGTTACAGTAAATACAAATGGTAACGGAAGTACTAGAAATAGCATCTGTACTTGTTAAAGAAAAGAGGAAGCCGATTAGGGCTTCCTTTCTTTAATAATAACCTTTTCCGTAACTATTGCCAAAAACATTATTGTATCCATAACCATATGGAACAGGTACAGGGTAAGGGTATGGCACTGGATATCCATAGTATGGATTGAATGCGTTATATAAGAGTGGGCCTACTACTAAACCAGTTAAAAATGGGACAATCGGAAAAAATCTCTCATCAGTTTGATTATAATCATTGTAAAAGCCATGAACTTGTTGATAATTCATTAAACTCTCCCTCTCCACACTAACTTATTATTAATGTATGCGAGTGTTATGTATTTGGGAGTATGTTTAAGATTTTTTTAAGGTGAAGAGTGTTATTTCTGGTTTACAAAAAAAGCGATATGGCAATCTAGTAGTTCCTATACCTCTGCTAACGTATAAATTAAAATTACTAGAATCAAAAGTATACTTACCCTCCACATATTTTTCAGCATAAATTGGCGTATATAAATGTCCTACAAACGGAAGTCTAACTTGACCTCCATGGCTATGTCCTGATAATTGGACATCTACATGGTGCTGAAGAGCAGTATCAGCAAAATCTGGTTCATGGGAAAGAAGGATCGTAAAAAGTTCGGGATTAGTTTGTTCAAGTGCTTTAGGTAAGTTAGGTGAGCCTAGAATGACATCATCAATACCAGCCAAAATGATTCGATCCAGACCTTTTTCAATTACTTGATGACTATTTTTAAGGAGGGTAAAATCAGCCTTTTCCATAACCTCCTGAACGATTTCAGTGCCATAGCCACCATGATCATGATTTCCGTAAATCCAGTATTTTCCTTTCTGTGCTTGGAGTTCCTGTAATAGCTGTGTTAATTTTGGACTCCAATCATACTTATTTGGTTCATCTACTAAATCACCAGTGAAGACAATTAAATCTGGATTTAATGTATTGATTTTAGTTATTAATTCTTGGAATTGTTCGAGAGTATATTGAAAACCAATATGCGTATCCGAAAACTGAACTATTTTAAAGTCATTAAAAGAATCTGGAAGCTTTTTCGATAAAATGGATTCCATATTGATAGTCAGTAAACCTGGTTCAATATTTCTAGCATAATAATATGTTCCGCCTGTTAACCCAAGTAAAGTAATCGTGCTGCTTATTAATTTTTTTAAAAATGATCTTCTATTCATACTGTCACCTTCGTGAAATATAATGTTATAAATTATAGCATACATATTCTTATAGTATAGTGCGATAGAGAATAAAATATCGTGTTTTTTGACTTTTTCAATAAATATAAATAGTATGGTAGTATGAAGGCATTAGGAGGAGAATTTATGGGGAATGAAACAGTTATTGTAACTGGTAGCTCAAGTGGAATGGGAAAATATATGGCCAAAAAGTTTGCAGATGAAGGTTTAAATGTCGTTTTAACTGGAAGGGCAGAAGACAAACTTGTGGCTGTAAGAAATGAATTAGCTGAAACAGCTAAAGGTGGAATCCATATTGTGCCTATGGATGTACGGAAGCCTGAAGATGTAGAACGAATGGTCTCTGAAACGGTAAATTGTTTTGGTAGAATTGATCACTTAATTAATAATGCTGCTGGAAATTTTATTTGTTTTGCTGAGGATCTTTCTGTAAATGGTTGGAATTCTGTCATAGATATTGTTCTTAATGGCACATTCTATTGTTCAAGTGCGGTTGGACAGTATTGGATTAAGGAAAAAATTCAAGGATCTATCATAAATATGGTAGCTACATATGCATGGAATGCTGGAGCGGGTGTAATCCATTCTTCTGCAGCAAAGGCTGGTGTGTTAAATATGACTAGAACACTTGCTGTAGAGTGGGGTACTAAGTATGGTATTCGTGTAAATGCTATTGCACCAGGTCCAATAGAAAGGACTGGTGGTGCTGAGAAGTTATTTCTGTCTGAGGAGGCAGCCAAGAGAACTTTAGAATCTGTTCCACTTGGTAGATTAGGCAAGCCAGAAGAAATAGCAGAACTTGCTTATTTTCTAGCTTCTGACAAGGCAGCATATATAAATGGGGAAGTTATCACAATGGATGGTGGTCAGTGGTTAAACAAGTTCCCATTTTAAATTTGATTTCTACCTATAAAAATAAAAAGTTATGAAAAAAGCTCAGAGCCCTAAGCAGTTGCTTAGGGCTTTGATATTTCAGTTACAATGAACGCAAGAGTGTGATAAAATGTTTTGACCTTCAATTTGAAGGGTGCAATGATTGATATTAAATAATTCCTTAAACTCATTGATAAGACACTTCTAATAGTAGATTTTCTTTTGAGTCACCTCTCATTACGAGAAAAGCAGCGTCAATACTGATAATAATCCGTAATGAAGCGGATGAAAATCATACTAGAGTCCACTTCTTGGGGGCAACAAAACGAGTTGCTACTACATAGAATATATCAAGAGAAATAACAATTAATGTTACACTATATATAAAAGCAGCAATAATTTCAAACCGTTTAAAACCAATAGTTTCATCTTTAATTGCGTTACAAATTATTCAATAATTTAAGTGACATGTTGTACATGCTAAATTTGGTAAAAGTATGTTACACTAATATTGGTTAGTAATAATTTCCTAAAGTAATTCAATAATTTGGCATTCGATATTGGTATCCTTAGAAGTTTTATTCATGGAAACCTTCACCTGCTGTGTGCAAGTCATTGGGCGAATGCTCTAATTGCAATATGTAGATGGAAAGTTATACTATCCTTCCTGCATAGAAGATGTAAGCCCCTTCATCTGTTGTCTGTATAATTTAAGTTAGTTTTGTAAAAAGGAGTGGGTATTATGAGTTTATTACAAGATAGAGAATTGACGGCATTAACGATTGCCGATATGATGATACCTTCTGAGAAAGTTGCCCATGTTCAAGTAAATAATCCTTTAGAGCATGCTCTTTTAGTTTTAGTTAAATCAGGATACTCAGCTGTTCCAGTGTTGGATTCTACGTATAAATTAGAGGGTACAGTTGGTAAAACTAAGATTTTAAATGAAATATTAGGTCTTGAACGATTTGAAATTGATCGCTTATCCGAATTACAAGTTAAAGATGTGATGGTAACCGATATACCAAGATTATTAAAAGAGGATACGTTAGTGGAAGGTCTAAAAGCATTAATAAATTATCCATTTGTATGTGTTGTTGATGACGAAGGATATTTTGATGGTATTCTTACAAGAAGGGCTATATTAAAAGAAATACGAAAAGATATATATTCAGGAAAAAATAAATCGACTAGATAAAGAGCATCCTTTGCAGTAAATGCAGAGGGTGTTTTTCTTATATTTTTATTGCCCAAACTTAAGTGTCATGTTAAAGTGAAAATTATAAAAATTAGGAGGTGGCTACCTCATGAAGATGATGGATGCCAATGAAATTATTAATTTTATATCGAATAGTACAAAAAGTACACCTGTTAAAGTTTATTTAAAAGGAGAAAATTTACATACGTTATCCTATGGGAAAATACAATCCTTTGTAGAACAAAATAGTGGCGTATTATTTGGAGAATGGAAAGAAGTGTCCGTTTTTCTTGAAGAAAATAAATCTGTCCTTACAGATTATGTTATCGAGAATGATCGCAGAAATTCTGCTATTCCCTTATTAGATTTAAAAAACATTAATGCAAGAATTGAACCTGGTGCCGTAATCCGTGACCAAGTTGAAATTGGTGATAGTGTGGTCATTATGATGGGGGCTATGATTAATATTGGAGCAGTAATTGGTGCAGGAACGATGATTGATATGAATGCAGTGTTAGGTGGTCGTGCAACGGTAGGAAAGAATTGTCATGTTGGCGCAGGAACCGTGTTAGCGGGGGTTATTGAACCACCATCTGCAAAGCCAGTAGTTGTAGAAGATGATGTAGTAATCGGTGCCAATGTAGTTGTGTTAGAGGGAGTAACGATTGGAAAAGGGGCAATTGTAGCAGCTGGAGCAGTTGTTACGAAAGATGTAGCTCCAAATACATTAGTTGCTGGAACTCCAGCAAAAGTACTTAAAAAGATCGATGAAGGAACAAAGTCAAAAACTGAAATTATGCATGAGCTTCGTAATTTGGATAATTAAGACGGGGTGATGCTAAATGGAGTTTTCGGAACTTAGACGAATCCGTCGAGAATTACATCAAATACCGGAACTGGGATTTAAGGAATTTAAGACACAAGAATACCTACTAAGACAAATTAGAGAGATAGCTAATGAGCAAGTAGAAATTCAGACTTGGAAGACCGGGATACTTGTCAAAGTGGCTGGTAAAAATCCAAAACGAACGATTGGATATCGAACTGATATGGATGGACTTCCTATTATAGAAGAGACTGGTTTTGATTTCTCCTCTATACATCCTAGAAATATGCATGCATGTGGACATGATTTTCACATGACAATTGCCCTTGGTGTATTAAAAAGCATAGTTGATAATCCGATTCAAGATGATGTCGTATTTATTTTCCAACCTGCTGAAGAAGGTCCTGGGGGCGCTTTACCTATGCTTCAATCAAAGGCTTTCCAACTATGGAAACCAGATTGTATTTTTGCATTACATATTGCACCAGAATATCCTGTTGGGACAGTGGCCAGTAAGTCGGGTTTACTATTTGCAAACACAAGTGAACTGTTTATTGATTTTATTGGAAAAGGTGGCCATGCGGCATACCCTCATCTAACAAAAGATATGGCGGTGGCAGCAGGAAGTTTTATTTCACAAATTCAATCCATCGTGTCTCGAGGATTAGATCCACTTGAAAGTGCAGTTGTCACGATCGGAAAAATGACAAGTGGCCATGTTCAAAATGCCATTGCGGAAACTGCAAGGTTAGAAGGGACAATACGCACTTTAAATCCATTAGCTATTGACACTATTAAAAGGAAATTGGAGTCCATTGCTCGTGGGTTTGAAATTAGTTATGAATGTGAAATTAAATTGGATTATGGGTCAAACTATTATCAGGTTTTCAATGATTCGAATTATATTAACCTGTTTAAGCAGACAATGAATTCTACTGATATTCGGTATGTGGAAGCAAGGGAAGCCATGACTGGTGAGGATTTCGGTTTCATGTTGAAGGATATTCCTGGTTTTATGTTCTGGCTTGGAGTCGATTCTACTTATGGATTACATCATGCTAAAATTAATCCGAAAGAAGAGGCTTTAGTAGTAGGAGTTCAAGCTGTACGGAGTGTTTTAAAAACTTTATTCAATAATGTTAGCTAGTCCGCATATCTTCTAAACTTTCGGTCAAACTATACATGTAAATTTGTATACTTAGAGGAGTGATAGGATGGCTAGAATCGGGGTTGAAGGTTCCCTTACAGATGTAAAAGAAGCTTTAATGGCAATGGGGCATGAGGTCATTGAATTGAAATCAGAAGCAGATACTGCTCACTGTGATTGTTGTGTGATTTCTGGATTAGATAAAGATGTCATGGGAATGGCAGATACAAGTATTGCGGGTCCAGTGATAAGTGCAAGTGGGCAAAACGCTGACGAAATTGCACAGATGGTTAATGAGAAATTAAGCTAATTAGAAAGAGGCTTCTCGGGTAGGTGAGAGGCCTCTTTAATTTTTGTCTAATGGAAATAAAAAATATTTTTAAAAAATTAAGTAAAAGTTGTGGTATTTTATTTCGGAAACCGTTATATTAGTAATTACGTTATAGAATATCAACTTTGGGGGAGGAAATTAGGGTGGATACATTTAGGAAGCTTAAAGAATTTTATTGGCCGTACCGAAAGTACTTTATTTGGTCATTGTTTTTCTTGTTCTTTGTAACGGTCATAACAGTTGTGTATCCTATTATCTTACAGATAACAATCGATGATGTGGTAGGAGGAGAGAGATATGAATTAATACCATGGATCTCATCAATCTTCGTAATACTAATGTTAATCAAAGGGATTGCAACTTTTTTTCATCAATATTTAGCGGAACGTTTTGGAGTTGTCGCTGTTTATAAATTACGTGATGCACTTTATAAAAAACTTCAAATTCTATCCTTTAAATATTATGATAATGCGAAAACAGGGGATATTATGTCCCGTCTCACATCTGATGTGGAAGGATTTCGCTTTTTCCTTTCCTTTGGATTTGCTGAATTAATTCGAATTGTTTTATTGATAGGAATTAGTTTAAGTGTCATGTTTTATTATTCTGTACCGTTAACACTTGTAACAATGGCAGCTATGCCGTTCTTGATTATTGTTGTTATGAAATTTGAGAAGGTTGCACATCCAGCATTTCGTGGCATTCGTAAATCCTTTGGAAGGCTAAATACGAGGGTTCAAGAAAATATTAGTGGAATGCAGACAGTAAAATCATTATCGCGAGAGGATTATGAAATAGGAAGATTCTCTACAAGTAATGATGACTATCGTCAAAATTATATTAGCACTTCCGAACTTTGGGCAAAATTCTTCCCATTAATGGAATTTATAGGGAATGTTAGTGCTGTAGCATTACTTGCATTTGGGGGTCACCTAGTAATAAGCGGGACTCTTGCATTAGGAGAACTAGTAGCGTTCTTTAGTCTTGTTTGGTATATCATGGGACCGCTTATGAACGTTGGATACGTAATTAATATGTTCTCGCAAGCTAAAGCATCTGGAGAGCGTTTAAGAGAAATCCTCGAAGAACATGAGGACATTGCTGTAAAAGAGGATGCTGTAAAAGAATCGATTAAAGGCCATGTGACCTTTAAAGATGTAACATTAACATATACAAAAGATGATGATTCAGCCTTGAAGAAAATTAACTTCGATGCACCTCCTGGTAAAACTATTGGTTTGATCGGAGCAACAGGGTCTGGTAAGACTAGTATTACGCAATTAATTACCCGTTTTTATGAGCCAGAGAATGGTGAAGTATTAATCGATGGAAGGCATGTTAAAGAGTACGATTTAAAGACATTAAGAAATCATATTGGTTTTGTATTACAGGAATCTTTCTTATTCTCAACTTCTATAAGGGAAAATATTGCATATGGTAATCCAGATGCAACCGATGATCAAATTATCGATGCTGCTAAGCGCGCTCAAGCACATGATTTTATCATGGAAATGCCTAAAGGCTATGATACCTTACTAGGAGAAAGAGGGATGGGGCTTTCCGGTGGGCAAAAACAGCGTATTGCTATTGCTCGTGCCATTTGTGTTGATCCTAGTATTCTAGTTTTAGATGATGCTACTAGTGCAGTAGATATGGAAACAGAATTCCAAATTCAAAAAGCGCTGAAAGAAGTTATGAAGGGACGTACATCATTTATCATTGCTCATCGTATTTCATCTCTAAAACATGCTGATGAAATACTAGTACTCGACGATGGTAATGTAATTGAACGGGGAACACATGATGAATTGCTTAAGAAAGATAATGGAGCATATAAACGAATTTACGACATTCAATATCAAGATCATGATGTAATCATGAATTCTGTGGTGTAAGGGGGGATTTAATTGGCTAATAAAGAAGAAAAAATAAGAGATAAACGACACTTAAAACGATTTTATTATACTGTCGATCAAGCAATTGAAAAACCCTTTAACTGGAAACAAATCTGGCGTTTATTTGTTTATTTAAAGCCTTATACAAAAACATATTTACTTGGTGCAATAATTACGATGATCATATCTACTGCTATTAGATTAGCGATACCAATCTTAATTGGTAAAGCTGCATTTGACATTGCAATAGAAAATAAAGATACAACATTGTTAATCTATTTGGTTATCACAATAGCAGTGCTTTATTTAATCAGTTATGGGGCCAATTATTTACGAATTAAATGGGTCAACCTACTTGGTCAAAATGTTATTTATGATCTAAGGCAACATTTATTTACCCATGTACAAGGATTATCAAATAACTTCTTTGATTCTAAATCAGCAGGGTCAATCTTAGTTAGAATAATGAATGACACAAATTCACTACAAGATCTATTCTCTAATGGTATTATCAATCTATTAATGGACATTGCAACATTACTAGGTATCGTTACGATACTATTTACATTAAGTCCAAAATTAGCTATCGCGGTTATGGTAATTCTACCGTTAATGTTCTTCATTTCAACTGTTCTTAGAAGGAAAATTAGACGTACTTGGCAAGAGGTTCGTATTCAACAATCTCGGATGAATTCGCATTTGAATGAAAGTATACAAGGTATTCGTATTACCCAATCCTTTACACAGGAAAAAGAAAATACAGAGTTCTTTGATGGATTAAATACGGATAACTATAATGCATGGATTAATGCAACGAAAAAAAGTGCAATGTTCCGTCCTTTTGTAGAAATGAGTAATGCCATCGGTACAGTAATTTTGATTGCTTACGGTGCACATCTAATACTATTAGGACCTACTAATGGCGGAATCGAACTTGGAACCTTTATTGCATTTGCTTTCTTCTTGGGAATGTTCTGGGATCCAATTTCTAGACTTGGTCAAATGTATAATCAGTTATTAGTTGCCATGGCATCATCTGAGCGTATTTTTGAGTACCTAGATGAGAAGCCAAATGTTGATGAAGTTGAAAATCCTTTTGACTTTAAAGAAATGAAAGGTCATATAGAGTTTGATAAAGTTCAATTCTCATATGATCAAGATAGAATTGCTCTTCATGAGATATCACTTGAAATGAAATCAGGTCAAACAATCGCGTTAGTTGGTCATACCGGAAGTGGTAAATCAACGATTGCAAACTTAATTAGTCGCTTCTATGATCCGACAACAGGTCAGGTTAAAATTGATGGTCAAAATTTACGTGAAGTATCCCTAAGGAGTCTGCGTCAACATATTAGTGTTGTACTTCAGGATACTTTTATCTTCTCAGGTACAATCATGGATAATATTCGCTTTGGAAGGCCTGATGCAAGTGATGATGAGATTATTGAGGCTGCTAAAATGGTAGGAGCACATGATTTCATCTCTCGCTTAGCAAGTGGTTATCAAACAGAGGTAGAGGAAAGAGGTAATATACTATCAGCAGGAGAAAGACAATTATTATCTTTTGCTCGTGCACTGTTAGCAAATCCAAGCATTATTATTTTGGATGAAGCAACGGCTAGTATTGATACAGAAACAGAATTAAAGATACAAGCAGCACTTCGAAAACTATTGAAGGGAAGAACTGCTATAATTATTGCACATAGACTCTCTACTATCCGAGAAGCAGATAATATCTTTGTTTTAGAACAAGGTAAGATATTAGAAAATGGTAATCATCAGGAGTTAATGGAACTTAAAGGTGAATATTACGAATTAGTACGTTCACAGTTTCAAATGCTAGATGCAATCTAGTTCATAAAAGCAAGCTGTTCATAATTGTTTTTAATTGAATAGTCGATGGAAACTGTGCTGTAACTAATGATTTTAGATTGAGCACCAAACCCGATCCGGAAATACACTTCGCTTTCCATGGGCGGCTGATGAGCCTCCTCGCGCTTACGCACTGCGGGGTCTCACCGATGCCTATCTTCCCATAGGACAAGGAAAGCTTCTTAGTAAAACATCGCACGCAGAAAAAGTGGTTTTCTTTTTCAAGGAGTCTCCGTGTATTTCCGGAGCTAATTTGGAGTTCCATTATCTATACGCTTTCTTAAATTAGAACATTAAATTAGCGTAGGCAGAATACGAAGACTCCTGCGGGAACAGCACGTGTCCGAAGACCCCGCAGCGGTGGTCTTTCCGCGAGGAGGCTGAGGCCGTGCCCGCGGAAAGTGGAGTATTCTGCCGGAGCGGTAGCATAGCAGTTCACTCACTCCATTCATTAAGAGCAAAGGGCAATATACAGTAGTTACCGCACAGTCTATTCAAACTGCAACAAACTTTTGAAAAAGCTGTATTTAAAGAAGCAAATCCTAAAGGAATTGCTTCTTTTTCATTGAATTGTTAAAGTATTAATTATTAGGATTTACATTGGAGGAACTATTATGAGAAAAGAATTTGCCGTGATTGGTTTAGGGCGATTTGGGGGAAGTATTTGTCAGGAGTTAAGTAGAGAAGGTATGGAAGTACTAGCGATAGATCGTGATGAAGAAAGAGTTAATCAGTATAAACATATTGCCTCACATGCCGTAATTGCTGATTCAACAGATGAAACAACACTTAAAGAATTAGGAATTAAGAATATTGATCATGTTATTGTTGCTATTGGAGATAACATTCAAGCTAGCATTTTAACTACGGTTGTATTAGTTGAATTAGGGGTAAAACGAATAACAGTAAAAGCGCAGAATGATTATCATGCGAAGATTCTAGATAAAATTGGAGCAGATCAAGTAGTTCATCCGGAAAGAGACATGGGGCGTAGGATTGCTCACAGTATTATTTCAAATAATATTGTAGATTATCTTGAACTTTCCGATGATCATAGTATTGTCGAGGTAAAAGCAGGAAAGAAAATGGTAGGTAAATCAATAATTGAGCTTGATATCCGTGCAAAATATGGTTGTACGGTAGTGGCAATAAAACAAGGAACTAATATAAATGTTTCGCCAACACCAGATGATATACTAACAAAAGAAGATATCCTAGTAGTCGTAGGTGCGGATAAGGATATTGCTAGATTTGAAAGACAATTAGTAATTGACGAATAATTTGAAATTAACTATGCTTAGCTATTATTTAGCAAAAAAAGGAAGTCTCCCAACTTTGGGAAACTTCCTTTTAAAATTAAACTTCCATAATAATTGGTAAAACCATTGGTCGACGTTTAGTCTTTTCATAAAGGAATGGGGCAATCGTATCTGTAATTTCATTCTTGATTTCAGACCATTGTGTAGTTTTTCTTTCCATCACTTTATTCAAATGACTTGCTACAAGCTTTTGAGCTTCATTAATCATATCCTCAGATTCACGCATATAAACGAAACCGCGGGAAATGATATCTGGCCCTGCTGCAATCTTGAATTCCTTCATGTTAATACTGACAACCACAATTACAAGACCTTCTTCTGAGAGGATACGACGGTCTCTTAGAACAATGTTACCAATATCACCGATACCACTTCCATCTACAAATACATTTCCAGAAGGAATTCTACCAGCTACTTGTGCACTATCTTTACTTAACGCAAGAACATCTCCATTATCCATTACAAAAGAATCTTCTAAATCTAGTCCACACATCTCAGCAAGTTTTGTATGTTCAACTAACATTCGATATTCTCCGTGGATTGGCATGAAAAACTTCGGATTCATTAAACGAAGCATTAACTTTTGCTCTTCCTGACTTCCATGACCAGAGGTGTGAATGTTATTTAATTTACCATGGATAACATCGGCACCTGCACGATATAACATATTAATGATTTTGCTGACACTTAGCGTATTTCCTGGGATTGGTGAGGAAGAAAACACTACAGTGTCACCAGGTATAATTTGAATTTGCCTATGTGTACCGTTAGCAATACGGGATAATGCTGCCATTGCTTCACCTTGAGAACCGGTACATAAAATGGTTACCTCGTTTGCAGGGAGGCGATTAATTTCATTTGCTTCAATAAAAGTATCTTTTGGAGCATGAATATAGCCTAGTTCTTGTCCTAGGTTAATTGCATTCTCCATACTTCGGCCAAACACGGCAACTTTGCGATTATGCTTCACTGCTGCTTCAACCATTTGTTGTAGTCGATAAATATTGGAGGCAAAGGTTGCGAAAATAATTCTTCCATCTACTCTGCTGAAAATATCACTAATATTTTGTCCAACAACTTTTTCAGACAATGTAAAACCTGGTACTTCACTATTTGTACTATCAGAAAGAAGGCAAAGTACTCCTTCTTTTCCTATCTCTGCCATTTTTGTTATGTTTGCTGGATCTCCAACAGGTGTGAAGTCGAATTTGAAATCACCAGTATGAACAATATTACCAGGTGGTGTTTTTATAACAATACCGTATGAGTCCGGAATACTGTGCGTGGTGCGGAAAAAGCTTACGGATGTTTTTCGGAATTTAATGACATCATCTTCTTGAATGGGAATTAATTTTGCATTTCTTAATAATCCATGTTCTTCTAATTTATTTCTAATTAAGCCGATCGCTAGCTTACCTGCATAGATTGGTACATTAATCTCTCGCAGTAAATATGGAATTCCACCAATATGGTCTTCATGACCATGAGTTACAATTAACCCTTTAATTTTATCTTGATTTTGCACTAGGTATGTGTAATCAGGAATGACATAGTCAATACCTAAAAGTTCGTCTTCAGGGAATTTAATACCAGCATCAATTAAGATAATTTCATCTTGAAATTGAACTGCATACGTATTTTTTCCAATTTCACCTAATCCGCCTAGTGCAAAGACCGCTGCTTGATCATTTTTTACAAATTTCATAAGCTAAATGGTCTCCAAATTAAATTCTTCAGATTTCTTTTCATACTCTAGGTGTGCCTCATCAAGTGGCTGAATAAATTCAATATTATATTTGCGATCAGTTAATTTTAGTCTTACTTCTTTTTCAGATTCTGCCTCTACGTAAAGGCTTTTAGAACGTTCTCGTATTGGTACTTCATACGAAGTTTCTTGATAAATTACTTTAAATATCATACTATCTCTCCTGTCTCTCTCTAAAACATATTATTACCATTCAAAAAAATCATAAAAAGAAAAGCTAACTACTTCTTAGTAGTTAGGAAAGGATAAAACTTTCCATTCGTATAGAAAAACTAACAAAGAAAGTGCTTGACGGCATCGTAAGTTAATTCAAGGGAGTAATCTCCTTTTAGTAGCTACTTGAAGTCCAATGGAGAAGTCTCCCGTAGACAATAAAAGTAGTTACTTCATTAAAGAACGAGCAAATGCTAGTTTTTCTGAAAATAGAGCCTAAGCTTTTTATGTAGTCATCTCCGGTTAGAATCCGGAGATCCCGTATTTATTTATACAAGTTTAATACATCCGTTATTATCCGGTCCATCATTCATAAGTACTAATTCCACATTCGATTCCGTTTAAACGCTTCACTTAACAAAAAGACAGGTAACATTGTTGTTAGATAAATCATTATCGGTAGATTGGCTGTTCATTATACCCTGTCCTTACTTCTTCTTAATTCTTTAAAAGTTGTCGGTACACGTCCCCGGCCTAAAAAATCTTTCCAACGCTTCTTTAGCTTTTCTTTTAGGCGACGTAACATAAGGACATACACTCCTTTCCAAAAGATTAAAGAAAAGCATATAAAAACTTCTACCGTCCAATCCCTCTTATCTATAGTATAGTATGGAATCTGAAAATATGGAAATAAAATTCATCGATTTACTATAAAAAAATTTATAGAAATAATCTAAAGAAGGTTAGTTAGATACCAAGGTCTAGTTTCTTCTCCTATTTTTCTCCTTTTTATTATTTCTATGCATTGTAATAAACAAAGGGTCTGACACAATGAATGCGTCAAACCCTGTATTAATCTATAGATTTTGAGTTTTCGGGGATTTCAAATGGATTTTCTTTATTGATATGGTCGTAAAACATGACCCCGTTTAAATGGTCAATCTCATGTTGAAAAACAATTGCTGCATAATCTTTTAAGCGTAGTTTAATAGCATTACCTTCTAAATCGATTGCTTTTACAGTAATTCGAGCATATCTTGGTACAAACCCCTCAACATTTCGATCAACTGATAAACAGCCTTCACCAACTGTCAAATAGGCTTTTTCTACCGAATGGCTGACGATTTTAGGATTAAACAATCCATAACTATACAGTTTACCATTACCATCCTCGAAATGTATGGCAACCATTTTCTTTTCGATACCTAACTGTGGTGCAGCAATACCAACACCTGGTCTAAGATTATATTTTGAACAAATCTTCTCATCTTGACTGTTCTTTAAAAACTCTAACATATCTTGTAATAATGAAATCTCTTCATCTGAAGGAGGTAAAGATACTTCATCTGCAACTTTGCGAAGTGAGGGATGACCCTCACGAACTACATCATCCATAGTTAGCATGTAATTCTCTCCATTTCTATTAAGTTATTCACTTTCCACTTTATCATATTATAATCATTAAAATAGTTTATCATATATTTAATTTTTAAGGCATAATTTTACTATAGACATGCTTCATAAATTAAGAGTTCAACAGTATATTTTTGTGATATACTAAGTATCAGTTTATAAATAATGAGTCATCGTAGTATTGGTAGAGGAGGATAAATAACATGATTTTTAAACATGTATTCGGTATCATTACTTTAGTAACTGTTTTATTATTAGCTGGATGTGGAAATAGTCCTGAAACGCAAATATACAACCATTTAGAAGCTGCTGTCCAGTTGGAAGATAACTTTCAAAAGCAGCAAGATGGAATTACGAAACTGGAACAAGAAGAACAAGGACTCTATAAAGAAATAATTGAGCTTGGTATAGAAGAAATGGATAAAATTCAAGAACTTACAAATAAAGCTATTGCTTCAATAGAAGAACGTTCAGAGAAAATCAAGCTTGAAAAAGAAAGTTTAGATGCGTCACGAGAGGAATTTGAGAAGTCAGAGGATCTAATTAAGGAAATAAAAGATGAAGAGGTTAAGGAAAAAGCTTTATCTATGTATGAAGCTATGATAAATCGTTTTGAAGCTTATGAAACACTTAATAAAACGTATAATGAATCATTAACTCTTGAAAAAGAATTATATGAAAAGTTTTTACAAGAAGCTTTAGAAGAAGAGGAATTACAAGCTCATATAGAAAAAGTTAATTTGAAATATCAAGAAGTCATTAAAGCGAATGATACTTTTAATAAGCTTACAATGGATTACAATGAACTGAAAAAAAGCTTTTATGAAACTGCCGAAATTAATGTTAAATATGTCGAGAGTGACCAATAATAGTTGTTAAATACTCATCCATGCTGGGGTGGGTATTTTTTTATTGGCTGATTTTACAAGTATTGTTTATTACACAATTTGAATAAAGTGCGCATAAATCGGGCCCATGATTTGTATGGAAGGTCTCATGTTTTCCTGAATCGGTTACATGTTCTGACTGTGAGGGCCCATGTTTTCCTGATTTAGTTGCATGGTCTTACGTGCCCTTAGGCCTCAACAGCGGAAATCCGTATTTTCATATGGAAACACACGTATTTCAGCTGAAAAATAATTAGTAGTTACTTCGCATTTTCCACCAACTGTTAAAAAAAGACAATTAACATTTCAAAAACAGCCTAGTAGTTTTAATGTGGAAATATAATTTTTTGAACAATAAACGGTAGTGAAAAGTACATAGACATATTTAAAAATAGTAATCTGGATAAAGAAAATGATACAGGAAGTATGTGAAACTATAACAGTTTATCGGAAAAAATATGCGATATATAAAAAACCTTTGGGCAAAATAATAAAACATAAGTCAAAGTAGTTGACCGGAAGGAATTATATACGCTAAACTTTAGATGTATTAAAAATTGTACCAGTATTTTTTGCGAGGTTTATGTAACAGTTTATATTTTTATTACAGCTAGGTAAACTCCTCGAGTTTTACACATATACAAAAACTGCAAATAGGTACAGATTTTCCTTTTTTTTGGGAAGGATAGTAAAGATAATTTTAAATGGATATAAGAAAGGAAGAGGTGAACTATTTTGAAACACGTTTTAGAAAGTGTTGAAAGTCAGTTCGAAATGTTCCAGATTCTTAATGAAGATGGAAAGATTATCAATAAGGATGACATGCCAGATTTATCAGATGATGAATTAAAAGAGCTTATGAGAAGAATGGTTTATACTCGCATTCTTGATCAGCGCTCTATCGCTTTAAACCGTCAAGGACGTTTAGGATTCTATGCTCCAACAGCAGGTCAAGAAGCATCACAATTAGGTAGTCACTTTGCTCTTGAAAAAGATGATTTCATACTACCAGGATACCGTGATGTTCCACAGCTGATTTGGCATGGTCTACCATTGTATCAAGCATTCTTATTCTCAAAAGGACACTTCCATGGTAACCAAATGCCTGAGGGAGTTAATGCATTACCACCACAAATCATCATTGGTGCACAATATGTACAAGCAGCTGGTGTTGGTTTAGGTCTTAAAATGCGTGGCAAGAAAAATGTAGCAATCACTTATACAGGTGATGGTGGTACTTCACAAGGTGATTTCTATGAAGGAATTAACTTTGCCGGAGCATACGGGGCACACAATATCTTTATCGTTCAAAATAACGGATTTGCTATTTCTGTACCGAGAGAAAAACAAACAGCAGCTAAAACATTAGCTCAAAAAGCAATCGCGGCAGGTATTGAAGGAATTCAAGTAGACGGTATGGATGTACTTGCAGTATATGCTGCAACAAAGCATGCTAGGGAACGTGCAATTGCTGGTGAAGGACCAATGTTAATCGAAACAATTACTTATCGCTATGGTCCACATACTATGGCTGGTGATGATCCAACTCGCTATCGCTCTACAGATCTTGATTCAGAGTGGGAGAAAAAAGACCCATTAGTAAGATTCCGTAAGTTCTTAGAAGGTAAGAAACTATGGTCTGAGGAAGAAGAAAATAAGGTCATTGAACAAGCGAAAGATGACATTAAGGCAGCTATTAAAAAAACAGATCAACATCCTAAGCAGAAAGTTACAGATTTAATTTCATTTATGTTCGAAACACTTCCAAATAATTTACAAGAACAAATGGAAGAGTACAAAGCAAAGGAGTCGAAGTAAACAATGGCACAAATGACAATGATTCAAGCAATCACTGATGCACTGCGCGTTGAACTTAAAAATGATGAAAACGTGCTAGTGTTTGGTGAAGACGTTGGCCAAAATGGCGGAGTATTCCGTGCAACAGAAGGCCTTCAAAAAGAATTTGGAGAAGAACGTGTATTTGACACGCCATTAGCAGAATCGGGAATTGGTGGTCTAGCAATTGGACTTGCAATGGAAGGTTATCGCCCTGTTCCGGAAATTCAATTCTTTGGCTTTGTATATGAGGTAATTGATTCAATTAGTGGACAAATGGCACGTATGCGTTATCGCTCAGGTGGAACAAAAAATGCACCTATTACAATTCGTTCGCCCTTTGGTGGAGGAGTACACACTCCAGAACTTCACGCGGATTCCCTAGAAGGATTAATGGCACAGCAACCTGGTTTGAAAGTAGTAATTCCTTCTACTCCGTATGATGCAAAAGGACTATTAATCTCAGCTATTCGTGATAACGATCCAGTAATCTATCTAGAGCATATGAAATTATACCGTTCTTTCCGTGGAGAAGTACCTGAAGGGGAATACACAATTGAACTTGGCAAAGCTGATGTAAAACGTGAAGGTAAAGATGTTACGATTGTAACATATGGTGCGATGGTCCATGCTTCACTTAAAGCAGCAGAAGAGCTTGAAAAAAATGGTGTTGACGTAGAGGTTGTTGACTTACGCACGGTTTCACCATTAGATATAGATACTATCCTAGAGTCTGTTAAGAAAACTAATCGTGTTGTAGTAGTTCAAGAAGCACAGCGTCAAGCAGGTATTGCTGCTAATGTTGTTGCTGAAATTCAAGAAAGAGCAATCCTACATCTTGAAGCACCAGTATTACGTGTTGCAGCACCTGATACGGTATACGCATTCTCTGAAGCAGAAGAAGTGTGGTTACCAAATTATAATGACATCATTGAAAAAGTAAACACTGTAATGAATTTCTAATACAAGATAGGAGGATTTTGAATGGCGTTTGAATTTAAATTACCGGATATCGGTGAAGGAATCCACGAAGGTGAGATTGTTTCATGGATGGTAAAAGAAGGCGACCTAGTAAAAGAAGATGATGTACTTTGTGAAGTACAAAATGATAAAGCTGTAGTTGAAATTCCTTCTCCAGTGGAAGGAACGGTTACTAAGATTTTCGTACAAGAAGGAGAAGTTGCTATTGTAGGTGACACACTAATCTCCTTTGATGCGGAAGGTTATGAGGATGCAGGTGGAGATGCACCAACTGAGCCTGCAAAGGAAGAAGTAAAAGTAGAAGCACCTAAAGCAGAAGCTACTACTAGTGCTCAACCAGCTGCGACTGATGTAGATGATGATAAGCGTATTATTGCAATGCCATCCGTACGTAAATATGCACGCGATAATAGTGTAAACATTAAACAAGTAGTAGGATCTGGTAAGAATGGTCGAGTTTCAAAAGAGGATATAGATAGCTTCTTAAACGGTGGTCAATCAGCTGCTCAAACTAATGAAGTTGCTGCAGAAGCAAAAACAGAAGCACCTGCTGCTCAAGCTAAAGCTCCTGTTCTTGAAGGAAATTACCCAGAAACACGTGAAAAAATGTCGCCTATCCGTAAGGCAATTGCTAAAGCGATGGTTAACTCCAAGTCTAAAGCACCTCACGTAACATTAATGGATGAAGTGGATGTAACTGTATTAGTTGCTCATCGTAAGAGATTTAAACAAGTTGGGCTTGACCAAGGAATTAAGTTAACTTATTTACCATATGTTGTAAAAGCTATCGTTTCTGCTTTGAAACAATACCCAATCTTAAATGCATCCATTGATGATGCAACTGAAGAAATTGTTCAAAAGCATTATTACAATATTGGTATTGCTGCAGATACAGACAAAGGTCTTCTTGTACCAGTTGTTAAAAATGCAGATCGTAAATCTATTTTTACAATTTCCGCTGAAATCAATGAATTGGCAGATAAAGCAAGAAATGGTAAACTAGCACCAGATGAGATGAAAGGTGCTTCAAGTACAATTTCTAATATTGGTTCTGCTGGTGGTCAGTGGTTTACACCAGTAATTAACTATCCTGAAGCAGCAATTTTAGGTATTGGTCGTATCGCTGAAAAACCAATTGTTCGTGACGGAGAAATTGTCATTGCTCCTGTACTTGCGGTATCATTGAGCTTTGACCACCGAATTGTAGATGGTGCTACTGCTCAAATGGCCTTGAATCAAATCAAGCGATTATTAAATGATCCACAATTAATCATGATGGAGGCGTAAGATTATGGTAGTAGGAGATTTTCCAATTGAACTAGACACACTAGTTGTCGGTGCAGGACCTGGGGGATATGTTGCTGCAATTCGTGCCGCACAATTAGGTCAAAAAGTAACTATCGTGGACAAAGGTGCTTTAGGTGGAGTTTGCTTAAATGTTGGTTGTATTCCATCAAAAGCTTTAATTGAAGCTGGTCACTCTGTAGAAAAAGCTCAAGGAAACGAAGCTCTTGGAATTAAAACTGAGAGTGTTTCTGTTGACTTTTCTAAAGTACAAGAGTGGAAAGCATCCGTTGTTAATAAATTAACCTCCGGTGTTGAAGGCCTATTAAAAGGTAACAAAGTAGACATCGTGAGTGGTGAAGTATATTTTGTCGATGGAAATACTGTAAAAGTAATGGATGAGAAATCTTCTCAAACGTATACTTTTAAAAACTGTATTATTGCAACAGGTTCATCACCAATTGAAATCCCAACATTTAAGTTTTCTGAGCGCGTATTAGACTCTACTGCTGCTCTAGATTTAAAAGAAGTACCTAAGAAGATGGTTGTAATTGGTACAGGATTTATTGGCGCAGAATTAGGTACTGCATATGCTAACTTTGGTACGGAGGTTGTCTTCTTAGAAGGTGCAAAAGACATCCTTGGTGGTTTCGAGAAACAAATGACACAGCTTGTGAAAAAAGGCCTTAAGAAAAAAGGTGCAACAATCGTTACACAGGCTATGGCTAAAGGTGTTGAAGAAACAAAAGACGGTGTGAAAGTATCTTATGAAGTTGATGGAAAAGTAGAGACAGTTGAAGCTGATTATGTATTAGTTACAGTTGGTCGTCGTCCGAATACTAGTGAAATTGGTTTAGAGCAAGTAGGTATAGAAGTTGATGACAGAGGACTAATCAAAGTAGATAAGCAATGTCGTACAAATGTGACTAACATTTACGCAATTGGTGACGTTGTAGCAGGAGCTCCACTTGCACATAAAGCATCTTACGAAGGTAAAGTTGCTGCTGAAGCAATTAGTGGAGAAAAATCTGAAGTGGATTACATTGGAATGCCTGCGGTAGCTTTCGTTGAACCGGAACTTGCATCTGTTGGAATGACTGAACAAGAAGCAAAAGATGCTGGTTACAATGTAAAAGTTGCTAAGTTCCCATTTGGTGCAAACGGTCGTGCATTATCTCTTAACGCAACTGATGGTTTCTTAAAATTAGTCACTCGTAAGGAAGATGGATTAGTTTTAGGTGGTCAAATTGCAGGTCCGAATGCTAGTGACATGATTTCTGAAATTGGTTTAGCAGTTGAAGCTGGAATGACAGCTGAAGATATTGCTTTAACAATCCATGCTCATCCAACATTAGGTGAGATTACTATGGAAGCTGCAGAAGTAGCACTTGGAACACCAATTCATATGTTGTAAAAACGTATAAAAAGAGTGATGTTTACAAAACATCACTCTTTTTATTTTTACTATATTTGTCTAACTTTTCCTTCTCATCTCAATTTCTTTAGCTTCCTGCTTAAAGGACTTCAATAATGAAACAACAATCAATAACATAATGATGGTAAATGGAAATGCTGCTATAATCGAAGCGGTTTGAAGTGCGCCAAGTCCACCTTGCCATAATAAAACAGCTGCAGCACCGGATTGGATTATTCCCCATACAAGTTTAACAGAATTTGGTGGATCCAGTCTTCCGCCAGTAGTTTGCATACCAAGTACAAATGTTGCAGAATCAGCAGATGTAATAAAGAAAGTGCTAATTAGCAGGATTGCAAGAAAGGATATTAGTGTACTTAATGGGAAATGTTCTAATACCGCAAATAAAACTGTTTCTTCTCCTAATTCACTTACATAACGATAAATATTCTCTCCTTCGAAAAATTCTAAATGTATTGCTGAACCTCCAAAAACAGTAAACCAAAGTGCGCCAAAAATTGTTGGTACAAGTAAAACACCAAGAACAAACTCTCTTATTGTTCTACCACGGGATACTCTTGCGATAAAGGTTCCAACAAATGGAGCCCATGCAATCCACCATGCCCAGTAAAATATAGTCCAGTCTTTAATCCACTGTGTATTATCCTCGTTAAAAGGTGTCATTCGAAAACTCATGCTAGGTAAATTTTGAATATAATTACCAAATGAAGTTGTGAAAAAATTTAAGATGAAATTTGTTGGTCCTAGTATTAAAACAAATACCATTAAAGCAAATGCGAATATGATATTTGCATTACTTAAATATTTTATTCCTTTATTTACCCCTGTTGATGCAGAAAGAAGGTATAGTACTGTCACTATTACGATAATGATTAATTGATATAAGAAATTCTGATCAATACCGAAAACAAATGATAATCCACCGCTAATTTGAATGGCACCAAAACCAAGTGATGTTGCAACGCCAAATACTGTAGCAAACACAACAATGGAATCAACAGTTGTCCCCCAAACTTCTTTTCCTTTTTCTCCGAATAAAGGTACTAAAATACCACTTACTAAACCTGAAGATTTTTTTCGAAACTTAAAATATGCGAGAGCAAGTGCAAGTGTAGCGTAAATCGCCCATGGGTGTAGTCCCCAATGAAAAAAGCTATATTGCATAGCTGTTTTAGCTGACTCATTAGTTCCAGGCTCCCCATAAGGGGGATTATGGAAATGTGAGAGGGGTTCTGCAGCACCCCAAAAGACTAATCCTATTCCCATACCTGCACTAAAGAGCATTGCAAACCAGGTAATATAGGAGTATTCTGGTTCATCATTTGGTTTACCTAATTTTATTTTGCCGTATTTTGAAAAAATGAGGAAAATGGAAAAAAATAAAAAGAATGATGCACTTATTAGATAGAACCAACCAAACTTGTCTACAATAAAACTTTGGATTTTTGACGTAACATTCTCTAAATTCCCATTTGGTAAGACAGAATCTGGTATTACTCCCCAAATGATAAATAATATACTGATAATAACAGATACATAAAATACTTTAGATACCTTCTTCATTTATAAAAATCCTTTCTGCTAACATGAATTGTTCATATACTTACTATTTCCAACTATTACTGAACTATTTTAGATTTTAACCAGTTAATAAATTTATTTTAGGTTGTCTTGTGTTTTTAGTTGGATTAAATTAAGATTAAATGAGGTCTTTTAACGACATCAGGAGGGTTTTGCATGAGGAAAATTCAGTTTCTATTTATTTTTACTCTACTTGTTATAATCTTAGCTGCTTGTACAAGCACGGAAAAAAAAGAAGCAGTAGATAAACCTAAAGATTCAGAAGAACAGGTCTCAGATACTATAAATGAGGAAAGTAATAAAATAGAGGAACAGGAAAGTAATCCTGAAAGTACTGAGGAAGAACAAGAGCTTGAAGAAGAAAATAAAATAGTTGCACAATATCGGGTTTCAGAGGACTGGTCTTTAGTACCAATTAAAGAGGGTACAAATGAAAAAGTTGTGCTCTTAACAATTGACGATGCTCCTGATAGTTATTCTTTAGAAATGGCTAAAACATTGAAAGAACTGAATGCTAATGCGATTTTCTTTGTTAACGGACATTTTATTGATACTCCTGAGGAGGCAAAAAAGTTAAAACAAATCCATGATATGGGGTTTGTTATTGGAAACCATACATATAATCATGTTAATTTAAAGGACTTAGAACATGATCCTGAGGAGCAACGAACTGAGATTGTTAGTTTAAATGATAAGATAGAAGAAATTATTGGGGAAAGACCTAAATTCTTTAGAGCACCACATGGGATTAATACGGATGAATCAAGGGAAATTGCACAAGAAGAGAATATGGTTCTGATGAATTGGTCCTATGGTTATGATTATTTCAAACCATACTTTGATAAAGATAAATTAGTTAGAGCAATGGTGACCGGAGAAGGACCGGAAGTGGATGTACCATATTCTTTATTAAAGAATGGAGCTAATTTATTAATGCACGATCGTGAGTGGACAAGCGAGGCATTAAAAGATATTGTAATCGGTCTTCGAGAAAAGGGCTATGAAGTTTTAGATCCAAATTTAATTGAAACGGATCAATAAATATTTTTAACCAGTAGATCATTTCTACTGGTACATTTTTAGTTTAATGTGTTATACTAATTGTGTTATAATATTCAATTGTTGCATACTATATCATATAAAGTCCTACAAAGTTAAAGAGGAGCTGGAATTAATGGGTACAATCGTTTGTCGAGAATGCCAAGAAACTATTGAGCACTATGAAAATGATAAGGTGACGGTTCTTTATGGCACATGCCCTACTTGTAAATCCAATTCAAATAAGTAATTCCAATAGCAACATGCGATAATCAAACATTCCTTTCTAAAAGCTACACATTTGTGTAGCTTTTTCATTTCGAAAATGTCATCAAACAATAGAAACTAGGACTAGGTAATATTATGTTCGAAACACGTGATAAAAAATGGTAGGATTGTAGTAGTATTGTTATATTGGAGGCTAGAGGAGAACTATGAGAACGCGAGTGACAGAGATTTTTAATATTAGATATCCAATCATTCAAGGTGGTCTAGCATATTTGGCATATGCAGACTTAGCGGCTGCGGTTTCCAATGCTGGTGCATTAGGGCAAATTACAGCAATGAGTTTGGGGAATCCAGAAGCCTTAAGAGAGGAAATAATTAAAGTAAAGGAATTAACCAATAAACCGTTTGGAGTTAATTTTGCCATTGGTCAGCATAATCGTCCATTTGAAGAAATGGTTGAAGTTGCTATAGAGGAAAGGGTTGAAATCATTTCAGTTACTGGAGGGAATCCCAAAGGTGTCCTGGATATGGTTAAAGGACATCCTATAAAAACTTTAGTTTTGGTTGCAGCAAAACGACAAGCTCAAAAGGCAGAAGAATTGGGGGCAGATGCAGTTATTGTAGTTGGACATGAAGGAGGAGGACACCTGGGTCGAACAGATACTGGAACAATGGTTTTAACACCACAGGTTGTTGATAGTGTATCCATCCCGGTTATTGCATCTGGAGGAATTGTTGATGGAAGAGGTTTAATGGCCGGGTTAGCTTTAGGTGCAGAAGGAATTGAAATGGGCACAAGATTTATCGCAACAAAAGAATGTATTCATGCACATCCTGTCTATAAACAGGCATTACTTGGTGCTGATGAAAACTCGACAGTTGTTATTAAGCGTTCACTTGGAATGCCAGCACGTGCCATAAGAAATTCGTGGACTGATAAAATAATAGAATTAGAAGATAATGAAGTTGGTTATGAAGGATTAAAAGATTACATAAGCGGTAAGGCTAATAGGGAATATATATATGATGGAAAATCGGAATTAGGTTTTGGTTGGGCAGGACAGGGTATTGCAGGTATTCATGATCTACCTTCTGTTCAAGAGTTAATAGAAAGAATCATTGCAGAAGCGGAAGAAATTAAAAATAAGTGGAAAGTTTGAGGTGGGTAAGCATGAATTATTCTTATCCAGTTGATTCAAGTTGGACTAAAGAAGAAATTATTGATGTTATTCAATTTTTTTCATTAATAGAAAGAGCTTATGAAAAAGGAATTGACCGTAATATTTTACTTGCTGGTTATCGGAAATTTAAACAAGTAGTACCTTCAAAAAGTGAGGAAAAAAAATACTTTGCAGAATTTGAAAGGGACTCTGGATATTCAGGGTATCAGACAATAAAAAAGGCACTGGAAAGTGAAGGCACCATTTTAAAAATGAAGTAAACATATTTATAAGACATACTAAAACAACTCCGAAATTATATAATTTCGGAGTTGTTTTTTGGACTATCATCATATGACTTATATTGCTGATTTTGTATAAAAAGTAACTATTCGTATCATAGTTACCCTTAAATGAAGGACTACTATGCGATTGCTCCACTTTCTTATCCTTTTATCACTTGTTCTTGTAGGGAATGTATTATATGTCAATACTTCCCTAGATTACGCTTGTAAAGCCATTTGATAAAAAGGTATTAAGGAATCATATGTGTTCTTAACTAGTTCGACTAATTTACCGCCATCCGAAACGATTGGGTCATTCGGAGTTAAGTGTCTGCCAATTAGAAATTCTCCTTTTTTCACATCGCGAAAGCGTTCTACATGCAACTTCTCAAGAGTATCAAGACTAAATGAATCTTTTTTCATATGGTCTAACGAAACTACAAAGTCAGATGGTAACTTTTTCAATTGAGTAAAATTAGTTAGAAAACTTTTAGCTATATCACTTTTATTATCCAATTCATAAATACAAGCCAACCAAATAAATAAATGATCATCAAATAGTCCTAATTGAAAATGTGGGTGTTTTTTATAGCCCCTCTTATTATTTGAAATTGCTAACCAAGTATCTTTAGGTGGGTTAACTGTTCTTCTTGCATGTTTTGCAATATGAAGATAAACTTCATTTCCTAACTTACTTGATAAATGATCTACTAATTCTTGTCCAATTTCTTGAAACTTAGGTTGGATACGTGTTTGAATGGCTTCCATTCTCCTATCTAATCCATCTATATGAAATGTGTCAAAATCCGTTTTATTAAATCCAGTTATGTTCATCTATAAAAACACCTTTCTGCAAATATTAAATTATATTTATTATTATGAACAACTTAATATAAACAAGTCAAGTATAAGAATTTATTGTCTTGGACCTCCTATGAACGAAATTTGTTAAATCTCATATATATAAAGAAAACAGACAGAAAGTTCAAGAAAACATGGACAACTAAATTAGAAGGTCTTATTAAAATTTATCAAGAAGGGATGTGATCTTTTGAAGTATATATTAGAAGAGGTCAGAAGAAATGAAGAAAAAGAAAAGATTCCAGTAATACGAATGGAAATTGATTATGAACTACTGACACTTTATGATGCTATGCAGGTTGAAGATAAGGTGCAAATTATAAAATCAAAAGAAAAACTAAAACTTTTACGAAAGAAGTTATTATCCTTACTTGATAATTAGTCACAAAAAGCTCAAGGAACATTAAAGTTTCCTTGAGTTATTTGCTGGGTTCGGAAAAAAATAAATGCTTCCTGCACATATTGTAAAACTAAAGCAGAAAGTGCCTATCATATAGCGACAATATTCAAAGGAGCATTACTTCTTGTAGTATCATACAGTCCATTCGAGAAGTCATTCATGGAGCTTCACAACTAGAAACTAATTTAAAGAAGATATCGAAAGCGAGTTTATCTTATGAGGTAGTGTCAATGTATACTCATTTGCTATCTTTTGATACTATAAATGATAGTAGAGAATATGGAGGATTTACATAATGAAGAATTTAATATTAGATGAAATTAACAGGAAAGCAAAAGAATGGATATTGGAAGCGGGAAGGACGATAAGGAATAAGATAAATGACCCATTAGATATTAGTTCTAAATCTAATCCAAATGATTTAGTTACCTCAATGGATAAGAATACAGAAAAATATTTTCTTGAAAAAATTAAATCAACATTTCCAGATCATTTCTTAATAGGAGAAGAGGGATTTGGAGATGAGGTGAAAGCACTTGATGGTACGGTTTGGATTATTGATCCAATAGACGGGACAATGAATTTTGTTCAACAAAAACGAAATTTTGCAATTTCAGTTGCAATCTATCATGATGGGGTAGGGGAAGTCGGACTCATCTATAATGTTATGGAGGATCAACTGTATAGTGCTAGACGTGGAGAAGGGGCATTTAAAAATGAAGTTAAACTTCCACCATTAAAGAAAACAACTGTATTAGAAGAATCAGTAATTGGATTAAACCATTTATGGTTATGTGAAAACAAATTGGTCGATGAAAAAATTATGCAAGACTTAGTAAAGACTGCTCGTGGTTCCAGAACATATGGTTCTGCTGCAATAGAGCTTGCTTTTGTTGCAGAAGGTGTATTAGAAGGTTATTTAGCTATGAGTCTTTCGCCGTGGGATTTTGCTGCGGGAATGATACTTATTAAAGAAGTTGGTGGTATTACAACGAATATTGATGGTAAAGGAATAAAGATGTTGGAAAGAAACTCTGTATTTGCTGGACATCCTGAAGTTCATTCACGAATATTAAATGATTTCATAACAAAAGCAAGAAAGTGACTCACACTTGTGAGCCACTTTTCTTTTTCTTATTGGCAATACCTGCACCCATAATACCAAATCCTAATAAAATAAAAAGTAGAATAAGCCCTATACTGCGAAGTGCAATTGCAAACCCAACTCCAATAAACATAGAAACTACAAGTAAAGCTAAGAGTAAAGCTGGTATGTTAACATTTCTCATTAAAAACACTCCCTTTAAGTACATAACAAGTATAAGACTTTTTTTGAACTTGTTCAAATTTTTATTTAGTAGTATAGGAAAGTATAAAAAACTTTTCATGAAAGAGTTCGTAAACCTGGTGACTTATACTAGCAAGATTATTATAAATCTAGTATGATAAAGCTTGAACATACATAATGGGGGATTCATATGGTTTATGACTTTATTATGCAACACTATGGTGTAGAGCAATTATTTAATATTTTATATCCGGTCAACTTTATTCTTGCTGCTTTAGCCTATAAATTAGGCTTTGCTAAAAAGTTACCTATCTTAAAATCAATAATTGTTTATATTTTATTAGCAATAGGCATATTTGTATTATATATATTGTTTATTGTTTGGTCAGTAGCTTCAGGTGGTTCACCACTTCCACTTACAGAAAGCTTAGTTATAATATGTTTAGTCTTAGCAATTTATCGAATTCGTTTACATCTACAACGAAAAGGTAAAAAAACAACCTAAAAAGAGGCATTTCAGATTGGAAAACCTGAAATGCCTCTTTTAACTTAGTAATAAATTGGTTATATTAACTCGTCTTCTTTTTTCTTTTCCTCAAACAAACGAAACTTCCCAGTTGCATGACGGTCTAAAGTCTTTTCTTTTATTCTTTCATTACAGCTTCCGCATAAGTACATATGGGTTTTTCGATTTCGTAATCGTTTCGCTTCTAGAGAATAATCATCTATATTTTCAACTACATCACATAAAACACATTTAACCTGCATCTTATCACCTCGGGTCAAATAACTGTAAATTAACTATATCATATCTTAATAGAAAATGTTTAATTTCAATATAAAAGAGGAACATTAAAATAAACGATAGAAAGGATGATAGAGTGAAAAAGCGATATGTAGTTTCTGCATTAGGTCTTGGTGTTGCTGGCTATTTAATGGGTACCAAAGCAAGGAATAACCATCTAACCTCATCAGACTCCACTGAGATTGATGAAGACTTAACACTATATAATGCAGGGAAACCTGACCAAGTTGATGATTTAGAAATAGATCAACTAGAAAATGCCAAAATGGTATCAGAGGGATCTCAATTTGGGGTTCAATATTATAACCATATTAAAGCAAATGAGTAAATAATTAATGAGGTATCCTAGTTCTGGATACCTCATTTTCTCAGTCTTCTCGTTTTTCTCGGTTATTCTTGGATTGATCGTCTACTATATCGTCCATTTCTTGCTTTTCTTTTTCATCATCAATTATTTTTTGGTTTTGATTTGGTTCTTCGGGACGATCCTCTGGTAATGGGAAGTCAGGCATATATCTACCAACGATTGCTGCTAACTCATCGACAATTCCTTGAACGGGATAGCCTTGTTTTATTTTGTCGTTCATCCCGCGAATTCTTTCGTTCACATCTGCATCAGCTACGACAACGGCAGTTTTTCCATAAGGGTCGTGTTGAAGTGCTTCCAGTACAGAATATTTGATAGTTCCAACTCTAGAGCGATCTAATTCCTTGTCAACATCGATTCCAACGACTGCATATGGCCCTACAACAATCGATACGGCGTCATTTACTTCAGGTACATCACTTGCGATGTTTGCTAAATGATTCGCTATTTGTTCATTAGAATATTCTCTTTCTTCTCTAGGGGCCGAGTTTTTCACATTGATTATTCGGTCGTTAGGATTTTCTTTTTCTGTTGGCAAAGCATGATCTTCATTATCTTGAGCGCAACCTATAAGTAAAAGAAAGCTAATAGCTAGAACTCCAAAACGTGTAAACATCTAACACTCCTCCTAATAAGTGTGAATAGCTTATTATTATTTTGAGTATTAGATGATAAATTATACAACCTAATGAAAAAGAGGATAGGTTAAGAAAAAATCTTATCCTATCCTCTAGAGATGTAATTTTTATGTAAATGAAATATTAGTTAATTTATTATAATTTTATTAATTCCCTTAATTGGTTGATCCATATTGGTGCCATCCTTATACAGAAGATGTACTGGGCCGTCTTCCTTCAGTGGTTTACCATCAATTGCAAATAACAAATAGCTGTCATAAAGTTGTTCTATGCTCATCACTATATCGCCATCATTTGTAATAAGGGTAGCATCAGTTGAGCCAACTTTTATCTCTGCATAATCTAAAAAGTCATTGATAGGCATTACATAAGAATATTTTAAAATGTTTTCTCTTTCATGTTTTGTTAAGCTCTTATTAACTGGGGGCTTAGCTGTTCTTCCTATTGCATTTTCCCATTTTTCAGATGCTAATTTTACCTCATCGATTTCTTCTTTTTTAAGATTAACATCGAATGCCTCTTCTAAAATGATTTTTCGATCATCGAATATCCATACAGTAGGATCCATTGTAATCTGGTATGCTACATTTCCAAGTATAGGAACAATCATAGTTTTCCACCTTTCCAAAAAATATATCACCATTTAAGAATATCAGACATATCCAACAAATGAAAAGACAAAGATTGAAGAACCATTAATAATGATGTTTTTAGTGTAACTAACATTTGCATTTTATAGTAGTAAACGATAATATAATGGTAGAGGAATGCATGATTAAAGAAGAGAACAAGCTTAAAAAATAAGTTTTAGTTAAGTTTGTTTTGGTGGAGGGGATATTTTGATAGAGAAGGTTACGATCGATCATCGTGAAAAGGCCTATGCCCTTCTAAAGGCTGATGCTGATAAGATATTACGGCTTATTGAAGTCCAAATTGATAACCTTACTATGCCGCAATGTCCGTTATATGAGGAAGTTTTAGATACGCAAATGTTTGGTCTCTCCAGGGAGATCGATTTTGCCGTACGATTAAACTTAATTAATGAAAATGAAGGAAAATCGCTTTTAGAAAACCTAGAGAGGCGTTTAAACATACTTCATGAAGCAGCACAAAAGTCTGTGTAATACCACTAAATTTGTGTGGGAGTATTTTGTGTTAAAAACTTTGCCTACATATGGAATGGCAAGGTTTTTTTGTTTAAATGTACATAAAAAGAGTAAGAAAAAAGTTTTAATCAGTGATTAATGCAAATTGGAGAGGGACGAAATGTTTCGAAGGTTAAAAGATTGTGACTTTACACTCCTCATCGCACCAATAGTTTTAACCGGGTTTGGAGTTGTGATGATTTATAGTGCAAGTATGGTAATGACTGTTGTTGTTGAGGGATACGAAAGTACACATTATTTAGTTAGACAATTGCAATGGTTTGGGATGGGATTAGTTGGATTTCTATTTTGTACCTTTTTTCCATATAGAGCATATCAAAAGCTTGTACCAATTATCGTGATGGGTATTATTATATTGCTCTTAGCAGTATTTGCTTTTGGAGATGTTCGTGGGGGTGCTAAATCATGGATTGACTTGGGTCCTTTAAACCTTCAACCATCGGAGTTCGCGAAGTTAGGTATAATCATGTACTTAGCATCGGTTTACTCAAAAAAACAATCCTATATTAATAATTTCAACAGAGGAGTACTACCTCCATTAATTTTAACAGGAGCAATCCTTGGTTTAATTGTACTACAACCTGATATTGGTACTGCCGCTATCATATTTTTAATTGCTTGCTCCGTAATCTTTAGTTCAGGAATTCGATTTAAGCATTTATTTTTGCTAGTTGCAATAGGCTTACTATTGGTAGCGATTGCTATACCAAGTATGGTTACAGATGAACGTATTAGTCGATTTACTGGAGCCTACGCACCTTTTGAGTCTCCGAAAGATGACGGTTATCAACTAATACAATCCTATGTTGCAATAGGAGTTGGAGGGTTAACTGGTGAGGGACTTGGTCAAAGTGTTCAAAAATTAGGTTATTTGTTTGGCCCCCATACGGACTTCATCATGGCAGTTGTTGCAGAGGAACTAGGATTTGTTGGAGTAATTATTGTAATTGGTTTGCTCGCAACAATTGTTTTGAGAGGAATATATATTGCTCGAAAATGTAATGATAGTTTTGGTGCGCTACTCGCTATTGGTATATCATCAATGATTGGAATTCAAACATTTATTAACCTTGGATCTGCTAGTGGGATTTTACCTATTACTGGTGTAACTTTACCCTTTGTAAGTTATGGAGGTTCTTCCTTGTTAATATTATTAGCTTCAATGGGTGTATTAAACAATATTGCTATGACAGTTAAGAAGAAAGAACGGGAACCTGCTCCTGTAAATGAAAATGATATTCCAAATAATCGATTGATTAAAGGAGGAAAACAATGGTCAAGTTAAAGAAAATTAAAAAAGTATTGGTTGCTAATCGTGGTGAAATTGCAATACGTGTTTTTAGAGCATGTACAGAACTTAATATTCGTACAGTAGCAATATATTCCAAGGAGGACTTGGGCTCCTATCATCGCTATAAAGCGGATGAGTCCTACCTTGTGGGAGAAGGAAAAAAACCGATTGATGCATATTTAGATATTGACGGAATAATTGAAATTGCTAAACGTGTTGGGGTAGATGCAATCCATCCAGGCTATGGTTTCTTATCCGAAAATATAGAGTTTGCTAAACGCTGTGAAGCAGAAGGTCTTATTTTTATAGGACCAACAAGTGAGCATTTAAATATGTTTGGTGACAAAGTGAGAGCTAGAAGTCAGGCAGTGCAGGCTGGCCTACCAGTAATACCTGGTACGGATGGTCCAGTTACATCTTTAGAAGAAGTAGAAGCCTTTGGTAGTACATATGGATATCCAATTATTATTAAAGCATCTCTCGGCGGTGGAGGCCGTGGTATGCGTATTGTAAGAAGTGCGAATAACGTTAGGGAAAGTTATGACCGAGCTAAATCGGAAGCAAAGGCAGCTTTTGGTAATGATGAAGTTTATGTTGAAAAGTTAATTGAACAACCGAAACATATTGAAGTACAGATTATTGGCGACGAGTTCGGTAATATCGTACATCTTTATGAACGTGATTGCTCTATTCAAAGAAGACATCAAAAATTGGTTGAGGTTGCTCCGAGTTTATCTCTGTCTGATGAATTAAGAGAAAGAATTTGTGAAGCAGCAGTACAATTAATGAAAAATGTCGATTACCTAAATGCAGGGACTGTTGAGTTCTTGGTAAAAGATAATGATTTTTACTTTATTGAGGTAAACCCGCGTGTTCAGGTAGAACATACAATTACAGAATTAATTACAGGTGTTGATATTGTTCAAACACAAATAAAAATTGCAGATGGTCAAAATATTCATGAGCCATCAATTGGAATACCAGTACAAGAAAAAATAACGACGCAAGGGTATGCCATACAGTCTCGTGTTACAACTGAGGATCCATTAAATAATTTTATGCCAGATACAGGTAAGATTATGGCATATCGTACTGGTGGAGGATTTGGTGTCAGACTTGATGCTGGGAATGGCTTCCAAGGTGCAGAAATTACACCACATTACGATTCGCTGTTAGTTAAGGTCTCGACTTGGGCATTAACCTTTGAACAAACTGTACAAAAAATGGTTCGTAACTTAAAAGAGTTTCGTATTAGAGGAATTAAGACAAATATTCCATTTTTAGAAAATGTTATGCTTCATCAGCAATTTATTACTGGAGAGTACAATACAACGTTTATTGATGAGACTCCTGAACTTTTTGTTTTTCCTAAACGTAAAGACCGCGGTACGAAGATGCTAACCTTTATTGGGGAAACAACTGTTAATGGTTTTGAAGGAGTTACAAAAAAAGGTAAGCCTGCATTTGAGAATCCAGTTGTACCTAAGGTAGATCATATTGATTTTCAAAGTGGGACTAAGCAAATTTTAGATGAAAAAGGCCCTGAAGGTTTAGCGCAGTGGTTGAAGGACCAAAAGGAAGTGTTACTAACAGATACAACTTTCCGAGATGCGCATCAATCACTACTTGCAACCCGTATTCGTACAAAAGATTTAGAGAAAATTGCAGAGCCAACCGTAAAGCTTTTACCAAACCTATTTTCTGTTGAAATGTGGGGAGGAGCAACTTTTGATGTTGCATATAGATTCTTGAAAGAGGATCCTTGGGAAAGGTTACTTTCATTAAGAGAGAAAATGCCTAATGTATTATTGCAAATGCTATTAAGAGCTAGTAATGCAGTGGGGTATAAGAATTATCCAGATAACTTAATTGATCAGTTTGTTGAGAAAAGTGCAAGTGCAGGTATCGATGTTTTCCGAATTTTTGATAGCTTGAACTGGGTAGAGGGTATGAGACCAGCAATTCAAGCGGTTCGTGATCAAAACAAAATTGCTGAAGTAGCAATGTGTTATACAGGGGATGTCTTAGATTCTTCACGTACGAAATATAACTTGAACTATTATAAGAATCTAGCGAAAGAGCTTGAACAGTCAGGTGCCCATATTCTTGGAATAAAGGATATGGCTGGTTTGTTAAAACCGGAAGCAGCATACTTATTGATTTCAGAATTAAAAGAAACAGTTGATATTCCGATTCATTTGCATACACATGATACAAGTGGTAATGGAGTTCACATGTATGCACGTGCAATTGATGCTGGTGTAGACGTTGTAGATGTTGCCAATGGCCCGATGGCTGGATTAACATCCCAACCAAGTGCACAAACGTTGTATCATGCACTAGAGGGTAAGGAAAGACAACCAAGAATTAATGTGCAGAGTTATGAAAAGTTAGGAAACTATTGGGAAGATGTACGGGAATATTATCATGAATTCGAAAGTGGTATGAAGGCGCCACATACTGAAATCTATCAACATGAAATGCCTGGAGGACAATATAGTAACCTTAGACAACAAGCAAAAGCAGTTGGCCTGGGAGATAGATGGGATGAAGTGAAAACAATGTATCGCCGGGTTAATGATATGTTTGGGGATGTTATTAAAGTAACTCCTTCTTCTAAAGTAGTAGGGGATATGGCACTCTTCATGGTT
Organism: Paucisalibacillus globulus DSM 18846; assembly: GCF_000482485.1. Taxonomy (GTDB): domain Bacteria; phylum Bacillota; class Bacilli; order Bacillales; family Amphibacillaceae; genus Ornithinibacillus; species Ornithinibacillus globulus. Next base: position 460,030 of record NZ_AXVK01000001.1, read on the forward strand.
CAAAATAATCTATCGGAAGAGGATGTCTATGAAAAAGGTGATACGATTGATTTTCCAGATTCCGTTGTTGAGTTAGCAAGTGGTTATCTTGGTCAGCCATATCAAGGTTTTCCAAAAGAACTACAGCGTATCATTTTAAAAGGTAGAAAGCCTATCACGGTTAGACCAGGTCAATTATTAGAACCTGTTAATTTTACGCATATGAGAGATACTTTATTTAAAACGCTTGATCGTCAAGTGACTAGCTTTGATATGATAGCTTATGCTTTATATCCAAAGGTATTTATGGATTATCATCACTTTTATGAAGAGTATGGGAATGTATCTGTTCTTGATTCACCAACATTTTTCTATGGGATGAATATAGGTGAAGTTATCCAGGTGGAGATAGAGCAAGGTAAAACATTGATTGTAAAATTAATTTCTATATCCCAACCGCGAGAAGATGGAACAAGAGTTGTGTATTTTGAGTTAAATGGTCAAGCTCGTCAGGTTAACATTCGAGATAAGAGTGTCCAAACGCAAATTACAACAAGACCTAAGGCAGATAAAGGAAATGAGAAGCAAATTGGTGCTACAATGCCTGGAACAGTTCTTAAAGTTGTTTGTGAAAAGGGACAGAAAGTAGATAAAGGTGATGAGTTAGTAATCACAGAAGCCATGAAAATGGAAACTACTGTTCAAGCACCATTTAGTGGAATAATTAAATCCATTCATGTTCATGATGGAGATTCTATTGAAGTAAATGATCTATTAATTGAAATTGAATAACAATAAAAAAATGCAGCCATTTGGCTGCATTTTTTTATTTAATAATTGAACTTACAGTTTCTACGTCTTCGTCATTATTCTTTTCCATTGCTGCACTTCTTGTTGATAGGAGAATGAAATAACTTAGCATTCCAAAGTAACAAGTTATAACAAGTGCATGCATTAGAGCAACTGCTAGGTTTAATAAGGTAAATATAATCAGTGCACCAAATAAAACTTGTAGGGAAATAAGACTAACTGTTGTGATCCATCCCCAATACATTACTTTACTATTACGGTAGTTTTTAATCATTCTTATGAAAAGTGCTATAGTCCAGATGAATAAAATACCAGCTGCTAAGCGATGTCCCATTTGAATCCACTGTTCAAAGCTATAAGAAGCAAAATCAAGTGGGGCTGTATTGGAACAAAATGGCCAATCACCACAAACTAAATTCGCATTTATGTGCCGGACTAATGCCCCGGTGTAGACAACTATTAACGTATAAATAGTCAAAGCATAAATCTCTATTCGATGCTTCTTTTTAATATGTAATGATGAGGCATCAAATTTCTTATCAATCTCAAATATTAATAACATTAATAGGAATATTGCTGCGAATGAAATTAAGGAAATACCAAAATGTGCAGCAAGTACAAAGTCCGATTGTCCCCATATAACAGCTGCAGCCCCTATTAGGCCTTGGAGTACAAGAAATATTACTGATAATAATGACAGAAATTTGACTTCCCTAATGTTGCCAATATGTTTCCACGATAAGAAGGCTAATATAAGAACAATAAATCCTACAGATCCTGAAACTAACCGATGACTTAACTCTATTATTAATTCCATATCTATTTCAGATGGAATTAATTCCCCTTTACATAGTGGCCAACTATCACCACAACCATCTCCAGACTCTGTTTTAGTAACTAATGCACCACCTATTAGTACGAAAGTCATTCCTATGACGGCTAGAACCGAGAGCCATTTTAATATTCTAATCATAAACCATTATCCTCACTTTATATCCTGTTGTGTTTTTCTACAGATATTTATCGAAAGTTAACTAGCTTTATGCTCCTCACTTCAAGAATTACAGAAAAACTATGAAAGCAGAGTGGGGGAGGGCAGCCGTAAACACTCGATTCGTTTGACTAACATTAAGCGGAGCAAGAACAAAGCACACACTGAATGAAGTTTCACTTTATGATATCAATATTAATAATAAACTTTATTCTTACTATAAAGCAAATTATATTCAAGTTAAAACTGCAATTGACACATAATTGTTAAACATTAGACGCAATTGAATAAGGAACTAATGGAAATAGTAAAAAAACCTTGCAAACTTTTTCATTGTCTGCTAGAAATAGTATAGGGGATATTCTGTAAATTTTCGAGTACTTCTGGTTTTGATTACATAGACGATGATTGAATTGTAAAGAAGGCAATTTAGCCTTTTATTTGTTTGTAACAAAAGGTTCACAAAATTGTCAGAAGTTATCGATCGAATTCGACAGATTTCCACCTGGGGGCAAATAGATTGTAAGATTGAACCGTGATACAATTGGCATAACATACCCTGATGTAACAGTAACATATAAGTTAAAGTGAAGGTTGCTTGTTTTATATGTTTCTTTTTATTTTGAGGTTAAAAGGGGGGTATACAGGATGGTTTTTTAAAAGAGACAACTTCCTCAAAAAAATGGGAGATGCTATTGTACTTGCGGAAATAAAAAAACAATTTTCAGTTTTTATCATGAAAATGCTTACAAAAAAGAAAAAAAGTACTTGCCTTTATCATTACTTTCCTTTTAGATACAATAATTTTGACTTTTTTAGGTATATTAAATATAGTCAACAGTTTTTGCCAAAAGGAATGGTTAGGGTGACTAAAGGGGAAGAGTAGAAAAAATTGCTTTCCTATTTAATAATCAAGATCCTTACTAAATTACCTATATAAGGAAGGAAAAATAGAAAGAGAGGTATAAACACATGAAAGGTTGGATGGGAAAATTTAAGGTATTTTCTCTGTTAGGTTTTGTAGCACTGTTTCTATCAGCCTGTGGTAAGGAAAACTTAACAGCATTAGATCCAAAAGGTTATGGTGCCGATAAGGCAATGGATTTAATTATTTTACCTACTGTTATCATGTCTTTTGTTTTACTTATCGTTATGGTTCTATTAGTTCTAGCTCTTATTAAATTCCGTAAGAAAAAAGGGCAAGAAGATTTTATACCTAAACAAGTAGAAGGAAACAAGACTCTAGAAACAGTTTGGACAGTTATTCCGATTTTACTTTTAATCATTATTGCAGTTCCAACACTTATTTATGAATTTGATTTAGCTGACGATGCGGATGCTAGTGATTCTTTAAATATTAATGTTACAGGAAACCAATACTGGTGGCATTTTGATTATGAGGGTCTGGATATCCAAACAAGTCAGGATGTTTATATACCTGCAGACTCAAAAGTTTATTTTAATATGAAATCATCTGACGTAATCCATTCTTTCTGGGTACCGACACTTTCGGGTAAATTGGATGTAAACCCTGAAAACGAAAATACGTTCTACATCAATGCATATGAAGAGGGAGTTTATTGGGGTAAATGTGCAGAGTTCTGTGGACCTTCTCACTCTTTAATGGACTTTAAAGTTGTAGTAGTAAGTCAAGAAGAGTTTGAACAATGGGTTGCGGACATGCAAAACTTTGATCCTGAAACTGCTGAACCTGCAACAGATACAGCAGCACAAGGTAGAGATCTATTCGAACAAAACAACTGTATTAGTTGTCATGCAATCGGTTCATCACCTGCAGCAATTGGTCCAAACTTAACTAACTTTGGAGACCGTACGAAACTAGCTGGTGTAGAAGATATGACAAAAGAAAAACTTGTTGAATGGATTGTAAATCCTGAATTAATCAAACCAGGAAATAAAATGACTGGAGCATATCCAAAGGTTAGTGATGAAGATGCAGAACTTATTGCAGAATATTTATTGCAATTAAAGCCATCTGAAATCACAATCGAGAGTGCTGGTGGATTAAAATAGGGCTTATAGATTGAAAAAGGGAGGTTTATTTTGTGAGTACAGTAACTGCTCAGAAAACAAGCTTCGCTGCCGTATTATGGGATTACTTGACAACTGTTGACCATAAAAAAATAGGTAAACTATATCTTTATGGTGGAGGTTTCTTTTTCCTACTCGGTGGATTAGAAGCTATGCTAATACGTATCCAATTAATCAAACCGGAGAATGACTTTATGTCAGCTGGTTTGTACAATGAAATGATTACTATGCATGGTACGACAATGATTTTCTTTGCGGCCATGCCATTATTACTAGGCTTAATGAATGCAGTCATGCCACTCCAAATTGGAGCACGAGACGTTGCGTTTCCATTCGTTAATGCTTTAGGTTTTTGGTTATTCCTTTTTGGGGGAATCATGTTAAACGTAAGTTGGTTCACGGGTGCTCCTGATGCTGGTTGGACTGCTTATGCACCACTTTCAGCGACTTCACCTGGGCATGGTGTTGATTATTACGTACTAGGTTTACAAATATCTGGTGCCGGAACATTAATGGGAGGTATTAACTTCCTAGTAACAATAGTAAATATGCGTGCACCTGGTATGACTTACATGCGTATGCCGTTATTTACATGGACAACGTTCGTTGTTAGTGTACTAATTTTATTTGCATTCCCAGCTTTAACAGTCGGTCTATTCTTGTTAATGTTTGACCGTATGTTCGATTCAGCGTTCTTTGATGTAGCGCTTGGAGGAAACAGTATCATTTGGCAGCACTTATTCTGGATCTTTGGTCACCCAGAAGTTTATATCCTGATTTTACCGGCGTTCGGTATCTTTAGTGAAATTTTTGCCACATTCTCAAGGAAACGTTTATTTGGATATACTGCAATGGTATTTGCAACTATCCTAATCGCATTTTTAGGATTTATGGTATGGGCTCACCATATGTTTACAGTTGGTATGGGACCTGTTGCAAACTCAATCTTTGCTATAGCTACAATGGCAATTGCGGTTCCTACAGGTATTAAGATTTTCAACTGGCTCTTAACATTATGGGGCGGTAATATTACGATTAACTCAGCAATGCTTTGGTCATTGGCATTCATTCCTTCATTTACAATTGGAGGTATGACTGGAATAATGGTTGCTACTTCAGTAGCAGACTACCAATATCATGATACGTACTTTGTTATCGCACACTTCCACTATGTAATTGTGGGTGGGGTTGTATTTGGTATTTTGGCTGCATTACATTATTGGTGGCCTATTATGTTTAGAAGAGTTCTTAATGAGAGGCTTGGAAAATGGGCATTCTGGAACTTCTTCATTGGATTTCATTTAACTTTCTTTATCCAACACTTCTTAGGGCTAATGGGTATGCCACGCCGTTACTGGGTGTTCCTGGAGGACCAAGGTTTGGATACAGGTAACTTTATAAGTACGATTGGCGCAGTGTTTATGACCATAGGAGTAATTTTATTCCTATATAATGCTTTCTACAGCTGGTTTAAAGGTGATCCTGCACCACAAGATCCATGGGATGCACGTACTTTAGAGTGGGCTGTTGAATCACCAACACCACATTACAACTTTAAGCAACTTCCATTAGTACGTGGTTTAGATGCATTATGGATTGAAAAAATGGAAGGTAATGGTAAGCTTACACCTGCGGAACCACTTGGAGATATTCATATGCCGAATGGATCTATTCTTCCATTCTTAATATCATTAGGATTCTTTATTGCAGGTTTTGGATTCATTTATCAAACGGTTACTGATGTAGCCTACATCTTCTTATTTGGTGGTATGGGGTTAGCATTAGCTTGTATGCTAGTTCGTTCATTGAAGGATGACCATGGTTACCATATCACGAAAGAAGAACTAGAAAAGGAGGCTGACTAATATGAGTCACGATCATTCCTTAAACCCTGAAGTTATGCCACAGCATCCTGAGAAGGCAACCCTTGAAGGTAAGAACAAATTCCTAGGATTATGGTTTTTCCTAGGTGGAGAAACAGTTCTATTTGCTAGCCTTTTTGGTACGTATCTTGCATTGAAAAACTCAACTGCAGGTGGTGCAACATCAGAGGAACTTTTCGGATTAGAATTAGTATTTCTTATGACAATGCTACTTTTAACTAGTTCTTTAACAAGTGTATACGCAATGTATCACATGAAAAATAACGATTTTAAAAAGATGCAATTGTGGTTAGGTATTACAGGACTACTAGGTATCGGATTCCTTGGCTGTGAGATTTATGAGTTCTATCATTATATCCATGAATTTGGATTTACTTTCCGCTCTTCTGCTTTTGGATCTGCTTTCTATACACTGGTTGGATTCCACGGAGGGCACGTTTTATTTGGTCTTTGTTGGTTATCCGCTATTATGATTCGAAATGCAAAACGTGGATTAAATCTTTACAACGCACCGAAGTTCAATACATTTAGTCTATATTGGCACTTTATTGATGTTGTATGGGTATTCATCTTCACAGTGGTATACCTAATGGGGAAGGTGGCGTAAACTATGACTAATAACACCAAATCCAATGAATTTCAAAGACAACAAAATAAAGAAGAAATGAAAAAGCAGTTAATTACCTTTGCCACAATGATCCTATTTACAATCATTGCATTTTTGATTGTGGGCTCTGGTATAATGAGTAAAATGCTTGCTATTCCATTATTACTAGTTCTTGCACTAATACAAGTAGCATTTCAGTTCTATTATTTCATGCACATGAAGGATAAAGGTCATGAATTAGCATCTGTAATGATATACGGTGGAGTGTGGGCGGCTATCTTAACAGTGTCTGCACTTAGCTTAGTAATTTGGTGGTAGTAAAAATTTGGATCGGGGAATGTGTATCCCCGGTCCTATTTTATTTGGTAGTTAGGAAATTTTAACTATCTACTATATATTTAAAAAGTTGTCATATTAAACCGGTGTTTCTGTATGGAATTTAGGTTATAATTAAAAGGATAGATAATAGGATAACTATGGAGTGAATTACAATGTGGCTTAATTTACAATTATTCGGGTTTCGTGCATTATGGAGTCCTTATTTCTTTTTATTCGTTATTTCGTTAGGTGTTATATATTTCTTAATTACTGGGCCGCTTCGTTATAAATTTGGAGTTGAAGAAAAGCCAACGATAAAACAGCAATGCTTTTTTTATCTAGGCTTGGTATTACTCTATATTGTAAAAGGTTCGCCTATTGATTTATTAACTCATATAACTCTTACTGCACATATGATTCAAATGGCGATATATTTAATTGTTTTTCCGATACTTATGATTAAAGGTATTCCAGTGTGGATATGGGAAAAAGTACTTCTTAAACCAGTAATTAAACAAATAATGAAATTACTAACTTTCCCACTAGTTTCAATTATATTATTTAATGGATTATTTTCTATGTATCACCTACCGTTTATATTTGACTTAACCAAATCATCACCTGTATTTCATACATCCTTTCATTTAGTATTATTGATTGCTGGTTTCTTAGTTTGGTTTCCAATTATGTCACCACTTAAGGAATTTGCTCAAATTACACATCCACTTGGTAAGATTTTTTATATCTTTGGAAATAGTGTATTAATCACTCCAGCCTGTGTATTGATAATTTTTTCAGACGTACCATTGTTTGCGGCTTACAGTTCAAATGGAGCTTGGATTCAAGCATTAGCATTATGTGTACCTGGTGATGTTCTATCAAGTCTTGCGTCTTCATTCCAGATTACAGGCCCTGAAATGTTTTCATCGATGAGTACATTAGAAGATCAACAGCTTGGCGGAATTATTATGAAGATTATGCAGGAAATAATTTATGGATCTATTTTAGCAAAAGTATTTTATTCTTGGTTTAGTCCGGAAACATTAAAGATTGACCCATTACCGGCAACTGTTCCAACAAATGATGTAAATTAAATAGGGAGAGAAGGGAGAGAAAAGAAAGATTCTCCTTTCTCATATTAGTAGGAGAGGAATAGTATCATGGCAATTTTACCTACGATTAGTACTTTTTTTATTTTTCTTAGTGCTGTTTTAGTTGCAATTGGATGGAGATTTATCGTTACAGATAGACCAAAGGCACATAAAAAAACGATGGTAGCTGCGGCGATAAGTGCCTTATTGTTCTTTATTATTTATATGTCACGTACAATTTTCATTGGAAATACAAGCTTTGGTGGACCTGAAGAATTGGAAATTTATTATACGGTATTTTTAATTTTTCATATTACGTTAGCGACGACTGGAGCAGTTTTTGGCATTGTAACGCTATTTTTAGCCTTCAAGCGCAATATTACTAAACATCGCAAAATAGGACCTATAACTGCAGTAATTTGGTTTGGTTCGGCTATTACAGGTATAGCAGTATATTTCTTACTTTATGTATTCTTTGATGGTGGTCAAACAACAAGTCTAATAAAAGCAATTTTAGGTATATAAAAGAAGTGGTAGCGTAATTGCTACCACTTCTTTTTTCATTTCATTAAATTGTTGAGAGACGTTCCAAAATTCATATAAAACTATTCATTTGTACAACTTTGTTTAGCTGTACTAGAGGGGTTTTGAATCGGTTACACTTAATTAGACAAATATTTTAAGGTCATATAAACTGAACTCAACAATAAGTCGGAGGAGAGTCAGTCATGACCAAAAGAAAAAGAAGAACTTTTACCAAAGAATTCAAAGAACAAATCGTCCAGCTACATGCTTCAGGTAAACCAAGATCCGAGATAATCAAAGAATATGAGCTGACACCGTCTTCTTTAGATCGATGGATTATTCAGTACAATGGTTCTGGTTCGTTTGAAGAAAAGGATAATCGAACACCTGAACAGGAAGAGTTAATCAAGCTACGTAAAGAGAATCAAAAACTTGCGATGGAAAACGATATTTTAAAGCAAGCCGCGCTGATCATGGGACGAAAGTAGATGTGATTCGCAATAACCGCCACAAATACTCGGTATCAGCAATGTGCGAAGTCCTGCAAATTCCACGAAGCACGTACTACTATGAAGCAAAGGAACATGATACAAAAGAGGAAGATGAACTCACAGAACTAATCATCCAGATATTCAATGAAAACAGAAAAGTCTATGGCCAGCGTAAAATTAAAAAAGAACTCAAAAAGAAAGGTTGGCAGGTCTCACGTCGTCGAATTGGTAGAATCATGAAGGCGGAAGGGGTTGTTTCTAAATATACGATTGCCCAATTTAAGCCACAAAAGTCAACTGTGAATGAATCGGACGTTGGCAATGTATTAGACCGTGAATTTACCCAAGAACAACCATTGAAAGTTGATGTCAGTGACTTGACCTATGTTCGTGTGCAACAAAAATGGCATTACATTTGTGTACTCGTTGATTTACACAACCGTGAGATCATTGGTCATAGCGCAGGTCCAAAGAAAGATGCAAAGTTGGTTCAACGCGCTTTTGCGACGGTACCATACAGTTTGAATCATCTTGGATTATTCCATACTGACCGTGGGAGCGAATTCAAAAACCAATTAATCGATGAAGCATTAACTGCATTTGGCATTGACCGATCCTTAAGCAACAAGGGTACACCATATGACAACGCAGTCGCTGAAGCAACCTTTAAAACAATTAAAACAGAGTTCGTTAAAGGGGCTGTTTTTTCTAGTCAGAAAGAGCTTGATCTGGAGCTCTTCGATTATGTCAATTGGTTTAATAACATTCGAATTCATCAATCACTTGATTACTTAACGCCAAGAGAATACAAGCACCAGAATCAGTTAGAGAGGACCGCTATCTAACTACCATGCGCCCACTTTACTTGGAGAAGAAAGCGTGATAGCCTTTTTGGCAAGCCAGCACGTTTTTAATAAGCTGGCGTTCAGGCAATCAAATCACGCCTGCAGAGGCTCAAAGTCAAGTGACAAACTGTGTGTTATATTTTCAATAAGGAACATCTTATTTAGCACTATAAAACGTTTATATTCCTTAAGAATAATGTTTAGTTTAGTGTTGACATACCATTTATCTCTTAATGAGTGTAGAGAATAAAAAACCAACTAACTCTATGAATAATGAGTAGTTGGCTTATTTTAGTTGTTATATTTATTAAGCAGTTAATTCTTTTAATTCTTCACTAACTTTTTGTAAAATCTTGTTTGCTCGCTCTACAAGGTTTGCTGGGAAGTTTTCGCCTTCTCCATACTCTACTCCATGTGGATAGTAGTGTTTACCAAGTAAAGGTGTAAGTAATTTAATCACAGCATCCTTGCGGTCCACATCCCCTTCAATAGCATAACCTTGAATGCGGATATAATATGTAACATTTTCTTCGTTGGAACCAATTTTGTAGTCATAAGTAACCCTTTCATAGTCCCATTGTCCAGCACGAATGAATGCGTGTAAGCCCATTAAATGATCAAGTGGCTTAAGATCCATTACTGTATCTTCAATTCCTAAGTTTTCTAATTTCATTTTCTCTACACCTCACATTTTTGCTCACTAAATTAATAATAGTATTATTTGTCATAAGTTGCAATGAAAATGGGAATTTTTAAGTGGGATTAAATTCGGTTAGTCATTAAATTGTAACGATTATTTTTTGTTGAAGCTGAGTAATACAAAACTGAATTAGAGAATTTTAAGATAGTTGGTCATTATTACTAGTTTCTATGCATGTTACTAAATCGTGAATCATATAGTTTAACTATAAGATTTAATAGAAGGAGCTAGAGTAAAATGCGCTGGATTCAAGTATTCGTATTATTTGTTATTGTTGTATTGATTTCATTCTTTCTTCTAGAAAAAAAGCAACTGGAACCGGAGAAGGCACTTGATAATATTAGTCATATTGTTTCACAAAAGCAAAAAGATCCTATCGACAAGCAAGTACCAGAGAATATTATTAAAAATCAAAAGTTTAAAGGTGATATCTATCATTGGATAGGTAAAGGTACATCTGAATTAACGGAAGAGCTAGGTGAACCAAAGCGAAAAGACTTAAGTAGATATGGATATACCTGGTGGGTTTATACAAATGACCAATCACAATATATCCAGTTCGGGGTGATAGATGACATAATTCAAACGGTTTATGCTACAGGTCATAATATTCCAATAGAGCCTTTAACATTTGGTGATAGTTATGAAAGTGTAAAAGCAAAACTACAATTTACAGAAGAAGTTGCGTATCGACACGGTATATCGACTTATACATTTTTTATGGACGAAGAGGATATAAAAATGCACCCACTAGTTAAACTATCGGAAAATGTATATGTACAAGTATACTTTGACACATTTACCGATCAACTCTCATCCATTCGAGTTATGACTGGAGATATTCTACTTTTGCAAAGACCTTATGAACTGCGGTATCGCGGAGGGTTACCTGAGTTACCAAAATTAACTAATAAAGAATGGAAACAAGTAGAGGAAGGTATGGAGCAACAAATATTTGATATTACAAATGTTATTCGTACAAGTTTTAATAAAAATACATTAATATGGGAAGAGGAAATCAGTCAGGTTGCCTTCTCTCATAGTAAAGACATGTCAGATGAAAATTATTTCTCCCATTACAGTCCTGACGGAGAAGGATTGAAAGAACGTCTTGAGCAACAAGAAATATATTATTTTGCTGCTGGGGAAAATATTGCAGCACAATATGTTGATGCTCCAGCCGCTGTAGAAGGATGGCTAAACAGTAAAGGACACCGTGAAGCTCTACTTCAAGAAGAGTATACACATTTAGGCGTCGGCGTTTACCGTTTGTATTATACACAAAACTTTTTAACTAAACCAAATTAATAGATTGCTTAGGACAGTGCACAGGAACCATGGAAACAGCATAAATTATACTAGTGTATGATTGCCTTAATGAAAAGCTGTTAAAATGGGGTGAAATGATATGGGTAATGACACTCTACATCCAACTATTCAAGGGTTCCGTGACTTTATAAATCAACATCCAAAGCTTCGTAAGGAAATAAGGAAATCTGGGCGTTCCTGGCAAGAGTATTATGAAAAATGGATGCTTCTAGGTGATGATGATGCGTATTGGGATGGTTTCAAAGAAGAGGATGAATCTCCATCTCAATCAGAGAATAAAGAGAAGAATAAGTCAGAGTTTCTTAATCAAGTAATGAAATATGCCGAAAATATGGATATTGACAAAGTGCAGAAACAAGTCCATCAATTAAGTGGAACAATCTCGACCATTCAAGAATTAATAGACCAGTATCAAGGGTCTAAAAAAGGACCTCGTACGGATGAACGAAATCCCTTTAGCTGGTTTAAGGATTAGTGAATACTATGGATGAAAAATTATATAATCATCTAGTTTCAAGACCAGATCTAATGAACTTTATTCGGAATAATCCGGAGTGGTATCGATATTTATCGAGGGATCCGTCTAAGGTTTCTGATATTGAACAAGAGGCCAAACGTTTTTATGGAAAGACATTTTCACAAAAAGTTGAAAAAGTGAATCAAAATGTTCAAATGGTAGGGATGCTTTTGCAATTTGCAGAAATGATGAAAGATTAATTGTTTTTCATTTTCGCCAAAAAGATGATAAACTATTGGTGGAGGTGAATAAAATTATGATAGCTACCTTAGAATATGTAACAATATTAGACAAATCTGAAATGCTAGCAGATATGGTGCTCAGCTCTGATCTTTATGAAGAGTACAAGAACGCAAAACTAGCTATGGATACAGATCCAGAGACACAGCGCTTAATAAAAGAATTCGCAGCTGTGAAAGATCAATATGAAGATGTACAGCGATTTGGTAGATATCATCCAGATTACTCTGACATAATGAAATCCGTTCGTGTGAAGAAACGAGCAATGGATTTAAATGATAAAGTTGCAACATTTAAAGTTGCAGAACGTAAATTTCAAGGTTTACTAGATGAAAAAAGTCAATATATTGCTTTTAGTGTAAGTGATCAAATTAAAGTGCCAAAGGATGGTGCAGCACTTACCGATCATGGCTGTGGACATGGTGGAGGCTGTGGATGTAAAGTATCTTAATATATGGATATTGATGTTTTGAGGTTATTCTGTTAAACTACTGAATAAATAAGCCTAAAATTGTGAGGACCTTTTCATGAGAACGAAACGCCAAGGAATCATTATTTGGTTTCAACATTCAAAAAACATAAAACAATTAAAACGACTAGGATATATAATTTATATATCAAAAAAGTTAAAGTATGCGGTTATGTATGTGGATCAAGATAAAATCGATGAAATTGAAACGAAATTATTGAAATACTCATTTGTTTCAAAGGTAGATCGTTCCTATAAACCATTTATTCGTACAGAATACGAGAATGCAAAACCTGACAAAGCCAAGCAATATGACTATAAAATGGGAATATAATACCTCTCGCCAACAGCGGGAGGTTTTTTGTTTTTTTGGAACTATTAATAGGGGAAATATTAATAGACATGCATTACATCTGAAAGATAATGAAATGGCCTTTTAGCTAAAAGATGTTTGTTTCACAGTTCAATATCTACTATATAGTAGATGTAAACAGCGCAGTAACTACTAATCATTTTATAGCTGAAATACGTGCGTTTCCATATAAAAATACGGATTTCCGCTGTTGAGGTCTAAGGGCGCGCATGACCATGCAACTAAATCAGGAAAACTGGGCCCTCGCAGACAGAACATGCGACTGATTCTGAAATATAGTCCTTATTACTGCGGACTTTATAAAGAATACCAACTAAGCTTTATCCAAATTGCGAAATAAATAAAAAAACCTGCAGAAATAATTCTGCAGGTCCCTTTGTTTTCTTGCTAGAAAACAAAAAGGCAAAGGGAGAGGAGAAACCGGAGGAGAACTTATGGGGAAGTGTAAGTCTTCTCCGTGTTTTGAAACAACCAAGCTACGCATTAGCTGTTCCATTAAGCTATTATGTACAAAGGTGAAAATAATATACATGATAAAAAATATTTCTAGAATAAATATATTCTATTTTAATACTATTTTCTTTGTGGTAGGATTGTAACGAGTGATTATTAGAGGTGAATATGATGCGTGTAATAGCTGGAATACATAAGGGAAGGCAGCTAAAGGCGGTACCAGGAAACAATACAAGGCCAACAACAGATAAAGTTAAAGAATCTATTTTTCAAATAATAGGCCCTTTTTTTCAAGGGGGAAAAGCCTTGGATTTATTTGCTGGAAGTGGTTCTTTAGGTATAGAGGCTTTGAGCCGAGGAATGGATAACTGTATTTTCGTTGATAAACATCCAAAAGCAATTCAAATCATCCGCGAGAATACGTCTCTGTTAAGATTAGAAGAACAAAGTGAGATATTTAGAGCTGATGCTTTTAGAGCTTTAGCTGCAGTAGCCAAAAGAGAACTTAGATTTGACTTAATCTTTTTAGACCCTCCATATAGTAAAATAAGCTACTTGGAATTACTAGAGACTATTATAAAAGAACAATTGCTAAATGATGAGGGTATTATTTATTGCGAGCATGATTTAAAAGATATATTACCGGAACAGGTCTCAGGACTAAGCCTAATAAAACAGTTAAAGTACGGGACTATAGGGGTAACTATCTATCAAAAGATATAATTGTTTATCGCAAGTTAACTAGCTGTCAAACCTACACTATAAGAATTCAACTATTACATAAGAGTTGTTAGTGGGGATAGGCAGCTAGAGCAACCATGATTTATTGTATTTATCATCAGTGGGGGAAAACAATCACCCTCACTAAATGCAGTTTCACTTTATACTAAACAAAGGGGTGCTAGTATGACTAAATTAGCAATTTGTCCTGGAAGTTTTGATCCTATTACTTTTGGACATTTAGATATTATTGAAAGAGGATCGAAAGTATTTGACGAAGTAATAGTAGCTGTATTCAATAATCAATCAAAAGCACCATTATTTTCTGTACAGGAAAGAATAGAGCTTATTAAACAATCGACTAAACATATACCGAATGTAAAAGTTGATTCAAGTGATGGTTTATTAATTGATTATGCAGAAGAGAAAAATGCACAAGTTATTTTAAGAGGATTAAGAGCTATCAGTGATTTTGAATATGAAATGCAAATTACAGCAATGAACCGAAAGTTAGATTCAAAGATTGAAACGTTATTTATGATGACTAATAATCAATACTCATTCCTAAGTTCTAGTATCGTTAAAGAGGTAGCTAAATATAAAGCAGATGTAACTGACTTAGTGCCTGTAGTTGTAGCAGAAGCATTAAAGAGTAAATATAAACAGTAAATTAGTGGCTGTCTAGTGGGTATTCCTAAAAGACAGCCATACTTCTATTACTGCTTATTTTTAACTCGCTTATATAATATAAGAAATGCTAATCCGAAGGCACCTATTGTAATGATAGGACCAATTTGCTCCAAAGTCATTAGTATATTTACCCACTCACTGTCTTGTTCAGGGTTTAATACAGGCATATCTTCCAGATTATAATCTTTTTTATCTAGATAGAGTGGTTTATAGAGTAAAATGGTAAGGAAGCTTGCAATAAAGCCATGTAATATGCGTGCAAAGAAATATGGATAAAAACGTATTTTACTCTTGGAAATAATACTAGCAACTTGGGCTTGGATGGAAAAACCATTAAATCCAAGAATAAAGCTGACAATTATAACACTTGATAGAAAAGGATCAACATTTTCTTTGGATACCATATTAGCCCCTAGAGTGATTTCGAAAAGTCCTGATATAAAAGGAAGTGCCAGTTCTACTGGTAAGAATAGTACATGGAAAATACTTTGGAATAGCGTTGCAATAATAGGTGTAAGCCCAATTAGAAACAACATTTTATTCAACACGGAAAATAGGATTATAAATCCCCCAACCATAACCAGTGTTTTAATGGAGTTAATGACGGCATCCCCCAAAATTTCTCCGATTGGTCGCTTATCAAGTATTCTTGTTTCATGCATGGCGCTAAAAGCCCTTTTAAGCGATATTTTACGACTCTCCTTTTTATAAGGCTTATCCATATTTTTTCCATAAAAACGCATGCAAATTCCAGTTAGAGCGTTCCCCACATAGTGACTGACTGCAAGCAGTACGCCTAATTTTACATCATGAAAAAAGCCTGCAGAAATAGCCCCAAATATAAATAAAGGACTGGAAGAGTTTGTAAAGGCAACAAGTCTCTCAGCTTCAACTTGTGTAATTTGATTTTGCTCTTTTAGTCGAACGGATATTTTTGCGCCAGTTGGATAGCCGCTAACCATCCCCATAATCCAAGCGAAGCTCCCAACGCCAGGAACATTAAAAAGTGGACGCATTATAGGTTCAAACACTACCCCCAAAAATTTAACAACCCCAAAACTAAGTAATAGTTCAGCAGTGATAAAGAAGGGTAACAGAGAGGGAAATACTACTTCCCACCACATATCTAAACCGCGGATGCTTGCCTCCAAGGCGTTACTGGGATATTTAATTAATGTAAATGCGAAGAAAAAGGTTACTGCAGCAAGTATAAACGTTTTGGATAATTGCTTCAAAAGACTGCCTCCTAGTAATTGCATAACTGTACTTATTTTTTTTATAGTAGTAAAATAAAACTAGTCTGATATTTTATTCTTTAAAACAAATAATGAATTAGACAAGTTTTAAATATCTATATCAATATACGCTCATACATTACCTGAATATGCCATACACTTTTACCCAGATAGATTATTTATATTATTTAAAGCGTTTGAAAGGCTTGAGATGTTTGCTATGGAAGGGGTCGACTATGAAGTTTTCTAAAGGGCAAGTAATTTCTTTAGTTGTAGCTGTTATCATTGCTTTTTTTCTTTCTACATACGAATTACCATATTATATTCAAAAACCAGGTGGTGCTGATGCTTTAAATCCTATTGTTCAAGTAGAGGGTGCTGACAAGAGTGAGGGAGATTTTCATCTAGTCACTGTTCGTGGGGGGCAAGCAACACCAGTTCAATTTGTCTTAGCAAAAGTTTTACCTCATCATGACATTATGGATATTAATGATATTCGTCCTGAAGGTATATCGGACGATGAGTATTTCCAAGCGCAACTTCAAATGATGGAAAACTCGCAAGAAGCGTCAACAGTGGTTGCTTATACCGCAGCAGGAAAAGAGATTACAATAGACTATAAAGGGGTCTATGTAGTCAGTGTTGCACCTGATATGCCTTCTGATGGGATCCTAGAGATGGGTGACCATATCGTCGGTATTGATGATACAGAAATTAAGGAATCAATCGATTTAATTACTTATATTGAAAATAAGAACCTTGGAGACACAGTGACATTATCTATTCTTCGTAATGAGAAGGAAATAAAAAAAGAAATTATTTTAGATATTATTGATCAGGAAACAAAACAAATTGGGATTGGAATAACACTAGTTACAGACAGAGATGTTAAAGTTAATCCGGAGGTTTCCTTTACAAGTGGAAATATCGGTGGCCCAAGTGCAGGGTTAATGTTTTCGTTAGAAATATATGATCAGCTTACTGAAGGTGATTTAACAAAAGGTCATGAAATTGCAGGTACTGGGGAAATCGACTATGAAGGTAATGTTGGTAGAATAGGTGGAATTGATAAAAAAGTAATTGCTGCAGACCGAGAGGGTGTTGATGTTTTCTTTGCACCTAATGAGGCTGGTAGAGGGGGAGACTCCAACTACGAAGTTGCTAAAAAAACGGCAGAAGAAATTAATACGGAGATGGTTATTGTTCCGGTAGATAATTTTGACGATGCATTAAATTATTTGCTTGAGGAATTAGAGTAGAGAGGACAGACCCCCAACAATGTATGTTGGGGGGGCTGTCCTATTTTGGTAAGTCATTGTCAGGGAATCCTAACTGGCCCTTTAAATTCTTGTTGCATCAATGAATACCTATTTTCACTCGGTAAAATACTATAATAAGTATTTGTAGCTCTTTCTTCAAGCTGTAGCATTGGATGTAAATCTCGAGAAAGTTTCTGGTAAATAGGAACATTCATTTCTTTTTTTATTTTATTTAGATAGTGTTGTCCTTTTTTTGTCATGCCTAAAAGACGTACATATGGAACAGATTGTGGTGTAGATAAAAGGTTAATTTCAGTTTTTTTTGTGTTCGTTAGTATATGAACAAAGATTCGCTGTATTCTTGTCCACGTATACCGTTTAGTTTTTATTCGTTCGACCCATTCATTGAATGAGTGGACATCTTTTGCTGCTTTTTTTATACGGTATTCTATTCCTTCTTCTACACCATGAATTAACCTTAGTTCCTCATAGGACATCGTAGTAACTCTGTAATGAAGGAAAGGATAATATTTTTCCCAATAATGCAATGTTTTTGCTTGATTGTTATAAACAGTTAGTTGGTCAATGGTAGCAGTAGGCATGGTGTGTTTTAATGCTGAAATGTGTATTTGGTGATCAAAAATTTGCTTTCTAATACTTGTAGCGCTAGTAATTGAACCGGTTATTTCTGTGTCGTGGTATTCATTATTTTTTCTTCGTATTGTTGAAGGTTGGATGGGTAACTTATTTTCCAAAATAGTCTTAACATAACTAAAACCAAGAATATTATTTGGTTTAGATAAATCCATTCCATCCTCCGTTAAACCAATTGCTTCATATGCAATTTTACTAGCATCTGGGAATGATTTTCCAGATTTTAAAGCTGTTTTAAGTATGCTTTGAAACATATCTTTGTTCTCAATAAATACGGAATAGCCCTGAATGAATTTTTGAATATCACCAGACTCACTTCCAAAGCAAATATTATTGACACCTAATTCATGAAGTGTCATTACAGAACCTTTAGCGAATAAATCACTACTTTCAACAGCATAGACAAATGGCAATTCAACTACAATATCAATTCCAGAGTTAAGCGCTGCTTTCGCTCGATGAAATTTATCGATAATAGCAGGCTCTCCTCTCTGCAGAAATGACCCACTCATAACAGCAATCATACAATCTGCATTTGTTACTTCCTGAGCTTCTTTAATATGATAATCGTGGCCATTATGAAAGGGGTTGTATTCTACAATTAATCCACAAATATTCATTTAAACACCCCTAATATGATTAAACAGTTTGCAAAATTATTATTTCCTGTTATGGTTGATTATAGAAAAAAGGGTCGGGGAATGCTACAAATAAGAATATTTTTATCTGCTGTAAAGAAAATATATTGACAAAAGTACATTTTCCTTTTAAAATTACTCTTGTTGCCTTGGGGTGAAATTAATGAAATTTACATTAGCGCAATTAAAGAAAAATGCTTATAACAAGCCTTTTTCATTTTCTGGTGAAGTAGATGTTTCTGAACTAGAAATAATGAATAATGACATACGAGAAATTGAACCAGTACAAGTTCAAGGTATTTGCAATATGCAAGGAGAACAGTTTTTCTTCACATTTACTATGACTGGTCAAATGATTTTGCCTTGTGCGCGTACACTTGTCGATGTTCCTTATCCATTTAAAATCGAAGCAAAAGAGATATTTACTAGCTCAGCTTATTTTGCTGATGAAGATGATTCAGAAATTCATCCAATTCATGGAGAAGTGCTTGACTTAATGCCATTTATAAAGGAAAATATTCTATTGGAGGTTCCTTTTCGAGTATTTGCTGATAACGTCGATTCAAATGAATTGATTCAACAGGGAAATGGTTGGGAAGTACTTTCAGAAAAGCCAAATGAAGTGAAAATTGATCCACGTTTTAAAAAGCTGGAGTCATTATTCAAAGATATTGAGAAAGAATAATAAATTTTATTTTTTTGTTTCTTTCGTATTTGAAGGAGGTGTAAGTCATGGCAGTACCTAAAACTAGAACTTCTAAAAAAGTTAAAAGACAACGTCGTACTCATTTCAAATTACACGTGCCTGGCATGGTAGAATGCTCAAATTGTGGAGAACTAACAAAGCCACACCATGTATGTAAATCTTGCGGGCAATATGATGGAAAAGAAGTTGTTAGCAAATAATAGGACATAAGCGAAACAGATCACAGAATATGTGGTCTGTTTTTTGCATCATAAACATAAAAGGGGGATGTCCAATGATAAAGACAATTACATATCAATTTCATCCGGAGAAGGCTTACGGCATAATCACGATTAATCGACCTGAGAAGCGGAATGCAATATCAATGGAAATGGCCGAGAGTCTATTGCAGGTGCTTGAAAAAGCAAATAATGATCCTTTGAAATTTCTAGTTGTGACTGGAGCTGGAAACAGGATGTTTTGTGCTGGTGGGGATTTAACAGATTTACATGGAGACCTTTCTGTCGCTGATGCAGAGACTAGTCTTTTAAAGATGATGGAAGTATTACATCGACTAGCAGTTTTTAAAGTACCAACAATTGCTTTATTGAATGGTGGTGCTGCAGGAGGAGGTTGTGAAATCGCTTCTGCATGTGATATTCGAATTGCAAAAAGTGGTACAAGGTTTGGATTTGTTCAAACAAATCTGGGTATTATTCCTGGCTGGGGCGGAGGAGTACTATTAGCCAAACGAGTACATCCCAGTTTTGCATATCAGTGGATTATGGAAGGTACTATATATGATGTGAAAACTTTAGAAATGAAAGGCTGGATTCATAGAGTTGTAAATGAAAATGAGTGGGAGAATACGGACAAACTATTAAAATCTTATTTAACTAAATCTTATAGGCAGATGCAAATATTAAAAAGTATATTCCTAGAAGAAATAGGTGTAATAGGCTTAAAAGATACCATGCAAAAAGAAGTGGAAAAATGTGCAACACTATGGGATTCAGAAGAGCATAAAAATGCAGTGTTAGCATTTTTAAATCGAAGCTAGAGAAGAGAATAATTTGGAAAATTATTATAAAGAGTATTCTATCACTCCTACTTTGTGCATACATTGGTAGCAAAGAGATAAGGAGTGATGTTATGAATGCGACAAGGCAAGACGCCTGGACTGAAGATGAAGACATTATACTAGCCGAGACAGTACTTCGTCATATAAGAGAAGGAAAAACGCAACTTGAAGCCTTTAAAGAGGTAGCAAAGCAATTATCAAGAACTTCTGCAGCATGTGGGTTTAGATGGAATGCAACTATTCGTAAAGAGTACCAAGAACAAATACAACGTGCTAAAGAAGAACGTAAACTTGGTGGGAGAAAAACAATTTGGAACTTTGATGATTCACAAGTAACTCCTGAAAAAGATACAATAGAATCAGCAATAATGTTACTTGAGAAGATGAAATCAAATTTTGCGGAACATCAGGATTTAGCAAAAAAAGAGCAAGAAAAACTTTTAAAACAATTGGAAGAAGAAAATAAAAAGTTGAAATTGCAATTACAACGGTATGAAAATGCATGGCAAGAAATGGGTAATCTTTGGAATTGGATTAAAGATAAAAATTAACAGCTATTATATTATAAACGCAAGATAAAAGAGGCTTATCGTTATGATTAGCCTCTTTGAAGTTTAATAAAGCTATGTATTTTTTAGAATTAATTTAAACAAATAGTTGAAGGAAACTGCGCGGTAACTTTGTGTAGTACTTACACGAACAAAAATACTAGTGAAGTGTATTGTGACCGCTCCGGCAGAATACTCCGCTTTTACTTCCAGCACAGGGGCGACATCTGTTCGAAAAAACCTCACAGTGTCTACCTTGCCGCGGGCACGGCCTCAGCCTCCTCGCGGAAAGACCACCGCTGCGGGGTCTTCGGACACGTGCTGTTCCCGCAGGAGTCTCCGTATTCTGCCTACGCTACAGTTGTTTTTCTATTCTTGGGTTGTGTGTTGTTTTTTTTTTTATATAAATTAAGATCGACAATCCCAATTTATTCTATACTAGCTCCGTAAATTCACGGAGACTCCTATGGGAGGATAGGTATAGGTGAGACCCCGCAGTGCGAAGCACGAGGAGGCTCAACAGCCGCCTTAGGATGCGCGAAGTGTATTTCCGGAGCGGGTATGATGCGCTACAAAAAAATTATTAATTACCACCCTATACAAACTGCGCCTAAAAAGTCTTTAATAGATTCAACTTCTCTCATTTTGGTTAATAATTGAAATTAATTATGAAAGGGCCTTCATTTTAGTTGGCACTTTTTTCTTTTATCCCTTCCGGTAGCCAAAGTAATGGGTTTTGTCCAAAGTCTCTTTGCATTTCGTATTTTGCTTTTTGAAATCCCATTTTTTCCCAAAAACCTTGGGAATTTATTCTTGGATTTGTTTTTATAGGTAAGTTATATCCCTGTGCATACTCTACTAATTTCCTTCCATAACCCTTGTCACGATAATGAGGTAGAACTTCCAGTTTCCATAACTCTAAATACTCATGCTGTGGTTCGAAGTATTTGTCATATTTTTTGTCTACTCTGTACAAACTCATTCTGGCAACAAGTGTTTCGCCATAATATAAACCATAAAAAGGCGAGATACTATCATTCTCTACTATATTGGATTGCAAATCTTCTAGCATGGATAATTCTTGATTACCATATTCTTTAAAGCGTTTAAATTCTTCTAATGTTTTGTAATTGATTAATAGTTTTTCAACCTTTACATTTTCCACAAAATTCATCCCCTTATGTTGTCAGAAAATTAGTTTTTATATATTATAGTTCAATTATAATACAAAATTGGCTAGATTGTCATATTGATAGTGTTAATTATAAATATATCGAAAACCTGCGTACAAATTATTATTATTTTGTTACAATTAAAAAATAATATAAAGAACTAGCCATTAAGAGGGGAATATTCGTATATGTTAGATTTTTTAATTGTATTGCTTGCATTTATCATTACAGCACCAATTTTGATGACCATTTTAACATACTATTCTTTGAAACTAATTTATCAAAATCCAATTAAAGCTTTTCAAAAGGCGATTAGTTGGACAACTATTATTTACATATTAGAAGTGAATACCATGTTTTCCTATTTGTTTGGACGGTCATTTCTTGGTTATATAATTGTACTTATGTTATGTGTCCTTACTATTGTAATTGTTCTACAATGGAAAAATAATGTAGAAATCAATTACCAAAAAGCATTAAAGCTATTATGGAGAATATCTTTTCTAATCTTTTTTGTGCTTTATATTATCCTGGTGATAATCGGAATCGTCAAAGCTATTCTTGTATAAATACTCCTTACGTTTAAAAGTGGGTAAAAGTGTATGATTGTTTATCGATAAGTACTTTTCTTTATTAGCAATCAGAAAACATGATAAAATACAATCTTTCTTGTACAATACCTATAGACTATTACCTTTAAAGGAGTACGTAATGAATGCGAGTAGAACAAATAAAGATTGAAAACCAAAATAACCTAATCCAAGATTATCGTAATCAAAATAAACGTATTATGGATCATTTTGATTATGGATTCACGGAGTATAATAAACGATTAAAAGAATTAACGTCACGTTCGTTTCAAAGACAAGAGCTTGTTGAAGTGCTGACTCAATTAAATAAAAGCTGGGGAGCTCCAAGTTCTACTCTGCGTAATATTGAACGGTTAAAAGATGAGGAAAGTGTCGTTGTAGTTGGGGGCCAACAAGCTGGTGTTTTAACTGGTCCTTTATACTCAGTAAATAAAGTAATTTCTATTATACAATTTGCGAAGCAACAAGAAGAAAAATTAGGAATTCCAGTTATTCCAGTATTTTGGATTGCGGGAGAAGATCATGATTTTGATGAAATAAATCATGTGTATATGGAACGTAACCATAAAATGAAGAAATTCAAAGTGGGGCAGCGGGTTCTTGATAAGCGCTCTGTGTCACATTTAGAGTTAGATAAAAAAAATATGTCACACTTTATAAATACCTTGAGTGAGGAATTAAAAGAGACGAAATATACGAAGGGAATTTTTACAATAGTAGAGGATTGTCTAAATCAATCCTTTACTTATGTTGATTTTTTTGCTCGATTAATTCTGAAGTTATTTAAAAATGAAGGCATTGTGCTTATGGATTCAGGTAATGATTCGGTGCGAAGATTAGAAAGTGAATTTTTTGTACAGATGATTCAAAAGCAAGAAGAAATAAGTCATGGTGTTTTCGAGTGTTTTAATGAAATAACAGAAAAAGGGTATTCTATTTCTTTAGATGCTACAAAAGATAATGGAAATCTATTTTATCATAAAGATAAAGAGAGGGTTTTATTAAGTAGGAATCCAGAAGGTAATTGGGTCGGAAAACAACAAGAAGTAATTTTAACAACGGAAGAGTTAGTGGCAATTGCTGTTAAGTCTCCGGAATTACTAAGTAATAATGTAGTAACCCGACCACTAATGCAAGATTTAGTTTTGCCAACCTTAGCCTTTATTGGTGGTCCGGGTGAAATAAGTTATTGGTCAGTCTTAAAGCCTGCGTTTCATGCGTTAGATATAAA
Source organism: Paucisalibacillus globulus DSM 18846 (assembly GCF_000482485.1). Classification (GTDB taxonomy): domain Bacteria; phylum Bacillota; class Bacilli; order Bacillales; family Amphibacillaceae; genus Ornithinibacillus; species Ornithinibacillus globulus. The sequence goes on from NZ_AXVK01000001.1 coordinate 484,206, forward strand.
GATGCCTCCGGTAGTACCGAGATTATCTTTTACGTATGTTGATCGTAAAACGGAAAAATTATTAACAAAATATAATATACCGATTAAGGCTGCAATTAATGGTGAGGTTAGTGTCATTAAGGATGCTTGGTTTAAAGAAAAGATAAATCCACCTATTGAGGAAACTGTAACTGAAATAAAAGCTACTATAACAAAAGCACATGAACCTTTACGGGAGATTGCAAAAGGAATTCGGTCTGACGTTAATAATCTTGCTGAGAAGAACCTGGAATATATTATACGAGATGTTGAATTTTTAGAGAAACGGATTATTCTTGCCTTGGAAGATCGATATCAAAAAGAACTAAATGATTTTACAATCCTTGAAAATGTTCTGTACCCTAACGGATTACAAGAAAGAATATGGAACCCTATTCCTTACTTAAATGAATTTGGTATTCATTTCTTTGAAGAATTATCAGCTTATAATTGTCCGTTTGAAAAGGAACATTTCATTGTATATGTATAAGGTCCCACCACTTTGAACCACTTTTTATGGAACTGTCTTTCTATAGAAGCAAAGATGGCTAAAAACACTTGTTTAGTAAGTGTTTTAGCTGAATTGCTCTTCATGGAAAGGCAGTTTTTTTTGGTTCATATTAACTGTTTTAGCTTATTTTTTACTTTTTTTGAAAAACAGGTGGTGGAAAGTGGGGGATTGTGGTAATATAGGTGTATGAAAGTGGGGGCGGACTAAATGTTCATGGGTGAATTCCAACATAACTTCGATACTAAAGGAAGAATTATTGTTCCTTCAAAGTTCCGTGACGAACTTGGTGAGCGATTTGTTGTTACCCGTGGATTAGATAAATGTTTATTCGCCTATCCGATGTCTGAATGGACAATATTAGAAGAAAAGCTAAAAAAACTCCCACTTACAAAAAAGGACGCAAGAGCCTTTACGCGATTCTTCTTCTCTGGAGCAGTAGAATGCGATGTAGACAAGCAGGGAAGAATAAACATTCCACAGCCTCTTCGCAATTATGCAGGTTTAGATAAAGAGTGTGTGGTAATCGGTGTATCGAATCGAATTGAATTCTGGGCGAGCGTTAATTGGGAAGACTACTTTAATGAGTCTGAAGAATCTTTCGCAGAAATTGCTGAGAATTTAATGGACTTTGATATTTAACCAGAAATCGCAAAAGTAGGTGTAAAAAAATGTTTGAACATTATACAGTATTAAAAGAAGAGTCAGTTAAAGGTTTAGATATAAAGCCAGATGGTACATATGTGGATTGTACTTTAGGCGGTGGGGGACATTCGGAAAGAATAGTCTCTCAGCTTAATGAAAAAGGATTACTAATTGCATTTGATCAAGATATGGATGCTATTCTAGCAGCTAAAGAAAGACTAGCACCATACAAAGAACGAGTGCTGTTCATTCATAGTAATTTTCGAAATTTAGAAGAAGAGCTACAAAATCATAATATTACTCATGTTGATGGAATTCTATTTGATTTAGGTGTATCCTCTCCACAATTAGATAGAGGGGAAAGAGGATTTAGCTACCAACATGATGCCAAACTAGATATGCGAATGAATCAAGGACAGGAATTATCTGCCTTTGAAATTGTGAATTATTGGTCGTATAATAACCTAGTCTCCATCTTTTTTAAATTTGGGGAAGAAAAGTTTTCAAAGCAAATTGCACGAAAAATTGAAGAATATCGTAAAACGAATACAATAGAAACGACTTTTCAATTGGTAGATATAATAAAAGATGCAATCCCTGCACCTGCAAGAAGAAAAGGTGGGCATCCTGCTAAACGTATTTTTCAAGCGATACGTATTGCTGTAAATGATGAGTTGCAGGCCTTCCATGATGCTTTGCATCAGGCGGCAAGGGTAGTTTCAATAAATGGAAAAATTGCTGTAATTACATTTCATTCATTAGAGGATCGAATTTGTAAGCAAGCTTTTAAAAAATGGAGTACGCCTAAAGAGACTCCAAGGAATTTACCAGTAATTCCAAAAGAATATGAGGCTCCTTTTAAAGCAATTAATCGCAAACCAATAGTAGCCGATGAATTTGAACTAGAAGAAAATCGTAGATCAAGATCTGCAAAACTACGGATTATAGAAAAAGTTAATAACTGGTCAGAAGATTTTAATTATGGGGAAGGGTGGAATAAATAATGGCAGCAAATCATGCAAGAAGTTGGGAACAATCCTATACATCATATCAACCACAAGTTGAAAAAAAGGTTGTAATACGTAAAAAAAGCTGGATTACAAAAGGAGAAAAGATACTTTATTCTGTTGTAGCTGCTTTTCTATTAATTGCTGGTGGCTATATGGTTTCCTACTCTTCCTCAACAGATTCATTAAATCGTGAAATCCAAACAATAGAAAATTCTATTGTTGATCAACAAGTTATTAATGAAGGGTTAGTATTTGAAATTAAAGATTTAAGTAGACCAGAAAGAATCACACAAATTGCAAGGGAAAGTGGTTTTACCATTCAAGCTGCTGAAGTTAAACATGCCAATGCTTTTAATCAATAATACGGGTGATTGAGGATGAAAAAAAATAAGACTACACATGCCATGGCTGGAGTATTAATGGTTATCTTCATCATGGCATTTTTAATTGTAACAGGACGTTTTTTGTATATCCAGGCATCTGGAGTAGTAGAGGGAGTCTCATTAGATGAATGGGCAACCAAAGTGCGGACAACATCTTATACGATAGACTCAGAACGTGGTAAAATCTATGATAAAAATGGCATGACACTAGCCTATGATATGCCGACTTTTCGCATGTATGCTATTGTTGATGAAAGATACTCCGAAAATTTAGAGGAGAAACAACATGTCGTTGATCCTGTGGAAACAGCGGAAAAATTAGCTCCTTTATTAAATGCAGAGAAGGATTATATTCTTGGACGATTGAATTCTGGAATTGAAAGTAATCTATCTCAAGTAGAGTTTGGAGCAATCGGTAAAGAAATATCGCTTCAAACAAAGGATGATATTCAAGCGTTAAAACTTCCTGGAATCCGGTTTATTCAGGAGAATATTCGCTATTATCCCAATGGTATGTTTGCATCCCATATTATTGGATTTGCCCGTGAAACGGAAATGAAAACTGAAGAAGCTACTTTTAAAGAAATTACAGGTGTAACTGGTATTGAAAGTGAAATGAACGACCTCCTGAAGGGGATAGATGGAAAGATATCCTATCAACGAGATATTTATAATAAAAAGCTATTAGACCCGAGTGAAGTGATTCAAATGCCAGATAATGGGGATGACGTCTATTTAACAATCGATCAGAAAATTCAAACACTAGTAGAAGATGTTATGACTCAGGTAGAAGAAAAATATAATCCTGAAAGAATGACTGCGATTGTAATGAATCCCAAAACGGGTGAAATTGTAGCAATGAGCAATCGCCCAAGTTATAATCCTAATAATCCTGCAAATGTTCTAAACTGGTATAATGATGCTATTTCTACCCCATTTGAACCTGGATCTGCCGTGAAGATGTTTACATGGGCTGCTGCGATAGAGTCTAAGGTTTATAATGGTGACGAAGGATATATGTCTGGTAAATACCAAATTAGTGATCGCGTAAGTCCAATTCATGATTTTAATAGAAAAGGTTGGGGCACTATCTCTTTCGATGAAGGTTTTGCAAGATCTTCAAACGTTGCAGCTGCTAAACTAGTTTGGGAGAAAATGGGTCCAGATACTTTTCTTGAATATCTGAAAGCATTCGATTTCGATAAACCAACCGGAATTGATTTGCCAGGAGAAGTACAAGGTCAAATACTCTATAACTGGCCATTAGAGAAAATAACAACATCATTCGGACAAGGGAGTACAGCAACACCTATTCAGATTATGAAGGCAGCAACAGCTATTGCAAACGATGGGAAAATGCTAAAACCATATATTATTGATAGAATTGTAGATCCAGATACTAATAATGTGATTGAAAATCATGAGCCTGAAGTAGTAGGTGAACCTATTTCAAAGGAAACGGCTGAACAAGTAAGAGAGTTACTAGTTTCTGCTGTGCAATCTGAACATGCTGTTGGTAGTCGCTTTAATTTAGATGATTATTCTGTTGGTGGAAAAACCGGAACTGCTCAGATTCCTGATCCTAACGGCGGATATTTAACTGGTCACGAAAACTACGTGTTCTCATTTTTAGGGATGGCACCTTCCGATGATCCACAATTAATGATGTACGTTTCTGTAAAACAGCCTAATCTAGAATTCGAGTCCGGAATTGAACCTGGTTCAGCCCCTGTCTCATTTATCTTTAACAATGTGATGGAAAATGCATTACACTATTTGAGTATCACTCCTGATAAGGGTGAAACATCTACTGTTAATGTATACGAGATTCCAAATGTTGAAGGGAAATCCGTTGCATCTATTACTGATTCTTTGAGTAAAGCTGGTGTAGACTATACTGTTATTGGAGAAGGCACTAAAGTTGTCCAATTAAGTGCGGAAGTGGGGATGAAGATATTACCTAATGAAAAACTCCTGATTTTAACAGATAATCCTACAATGCCAAATATTATTGGGTGGTCACTAAGGGATGTATTAAAGTTAGGTGAAATGCTTTCCTTCGATATAGAAATTTTAGGTAGTGGATATGTTGTTACACAGAGTATTGAAGAAGGGCAAAAAGTAGATAAAGGGACTTACCTTGGTATCGAATTAAAAACACCAAAAGAACTTCAAGAAATGAAATCTATCGATGAAACATCAGATAAAGAAGCGATTGAGAACGAATCTGACGATGTTTTTGAGTGAGTTTAATAAAAAAAATTAAAAGAATAGTTTAAGAAAAACAGTGTTCTAATCATTTTTTAATTACATATAGTTGATACAAGCCTACCTGTGTGAAGGAGATGGATTATGAAGCGTGTATCAACTGTAACAGTTAGAAAACGATTAGTCGCTGTTTTTCTTATTGGCATAATTGTTTTTAGCATTATCGATCTTCGCTTGGGATATGTACAATTTGTTCTAGGCGATGAATTAATGGAAAAAGCAGATAAATTGTGGAGTAGAAATATCGAATTCCAACCAGAACGAGGTCATATATTAGATGTGAATGGTGAGATAATGGCTGAAAACGTTACTGCTCCTTCTGTCGTATTGGTCCCAAGGCAAATTAAAGATCCTGAAGACACAGCAAAAAAACTTGCTGAAATATTGGACATGCCGGTTGAAAAAGCATTAGAGCATGTAACAAAGGCATCTATGTCTGAAAATATTAACCCTGAAGGAAGAAAATTATCCGATGAACAGGTAAGGGCTATTAGGACATTAAACATTGAAGGGGTCTACTTAGCTAAGGATTCGATAAGACATTATCCATTTGGTGATGATTTATCACATGTACTAGGATTTGCAGGAATTGACAATCAAGGACTTATGGGATTAGAACTCTATTACGATGATTTGTTAAACGGTGAAAAGGGGAGTCTATCCTTTTATTCAGATGCAAAAGGAAAACGACTTAATCAACTTGCTGATGTCTACTCACCTCCAAAAGATGGCTATGATTTGGTTACAACTATTGATTCTCGTATAAACACCATTATGGAACGTGAATTAGATTTAGCTGTAGCCAAATATAATCCTGATGGTGCATTAGCGATTGCAGTGGACCCTGATACTGGTGGAATTCTTGGAATGACAACAAGACCAAACTTTCATCCGGAGAATTACCAAGAAGTTGATCCTACCATTTATAGTCGAAACCTACCAATATGGAGTACGTATGAACCGGGCTCCACGTTTAAAATTATTACACTTGCCGCTGCTTTAGAGGAAGAAGTCGTCAATCTTCAAGACGATCACTTCCATGACCATGGGTCTATAGAAGTTGGTGGCGCTAAATTAAGATGTTGGAAACCAGGGGGACATGGGGAGCAGACCTTTTTAGAGGTTGTTCAAAACTCCTGTAATCCTGGATTTGTTCACTTAGGTGAAGAACTTGGAAAAGAAAAGTTATTTAGCTATATTAAGGAATTTGGATTTGGACAGGAAACAGGAATTGATTTACAAGGAGAGGGTTCTGGGATTTTATTTAAACCAGAAAATGTTGGGCCAGTAGAACTAGCAACAACTGCCTTTGGGCAAGGGGTATCTGTAACGCCGATACAGCAAGTTATGGCTGTATCGGCAGCAATTAATGGTGGTTATTTATACGAACCATTTATTGCTAAACAGTGGGTTGATTCGCGCACGAAGGAAATCGTTTCTTCAAAAGAACCTAAACTGAAAAATAGAGTTATCTCTGAAGAAACCTCTGAAGAAATTCGAAAAGCATTAGAAAGTGTTGTTGCAAAAGGAACCGGTAGACCGGCGTATGTGGATGGTTACCGTGTTGGAGGTAAAACAGGTACGGCTCAGAAGGTTGGAGCAAATGGTGGCTATCTAGAAAATAACCATATTGTATCATTTATTGGTTTTGCCCCAGCAGATGACCCTGAAATTGTAGTATATGTTGCTGTTGATAATCCAAAAGGAGTCAGACAATTTGGTGGTACGGTAGCAGCACCTATTGTAGGTGCAATTATTAAAGAAAGTCTTCCAATTATGGGTGTGGAGCCACGCACAGATGGGTTAGATAAAGAATACTTATGGCCAGAGCAACCAAAGATTGAAGTGCCAGAATTGGTTGGACTAGATAAAAAACAATTAGTTCAAATGATGACTGACCTATCTGTGGAAACAAGCGGTTCAGGGGACATTATCATTGATCAGGATCCAGCAGCAGGAACAAAAGTGGAACCAGGTTCGAAAATTAGGATATATTTATCAGATGAGAAAAAGGCAAAAGAGAAAGACAGTGAATAAAAAATTACAGTAGGGTAGCGGCAGAAGTAGAACGCATTGATGTATTATAAGACTATCATTCTAAATTTGTTTATAGTCCTACTTAAAATAAATTTGTGTTTTAAAAACTGTTTGCGGAATTTGTTTAAGATGCGCAGTAACTAGCCCCAAGTTTTCCTGACTCGGGCACATGTACTGAATAAGAGGGCAGATGTTTTCTCGACACGGGAGCATGTACTGAATAAGAGGGCAGATGTTTTCACGTTTGGTTGCATGGTTTTGGGCACCTTTAGACTTCAACACAGAAATCTGTATATTTAAATAAAAACCTACGTACTACATTTAATAAATGATTTTAAGTTACGTCACATTTTCCATCAACCGTCAAAATGAAATGCAAAAAAAGTTGGACAATATCATAAAATAATAATGTAAAAAACCATTCAGCATAAACCATTATTCTGGTATAATAAGTTGGATGTGATTATTTTTAAGATGGTAATCTACCCTCTTAAAAATATCCCAGAAAGAGAATAGTATGTTGGAGAAAGGAAGATGTCTTTATGCGTTTAAAGGAAGTTCTTTCTTTTCATCCATTCGCACAACAATTCTCAAGCCTATACGACATAGAAATTAACAATCTAAAAATGGATTCTAGAGAGATTAAAACGGGAGATTTATTTGTTTGCATTAGTGGCTTTACAGTAGATGGTCATGATTTCGTCGTAGAAGCTGAAAAAAATGGAGCAGTTGTTATTGTAGCTGAGAGAGATGTTCAGGCTAACATACCGGTTATTGTAGTTCCAGATACAGTTCGTTTTTTAGCGATGGCTGCGGCGAAGTTTTATCAATTTCCAACTAATCAAGTGCCTTTAATTGGAGTAACAGGAACGAATGGTAAAACAACCGTAACATATCTATTGGAGCAAATATTTAAGCATTATGGCAAGAAGACAGGTGTTATTGGGACAATACAGTTGAAAATTGGTGAAGATTTTTTTCCGATTGATAATACAACTCCAGATGCATTATTTTTGCAAAATACAATTAGGAAAATGATTGATCATGGAGTCGAACAAGTCGTAATGGAAGTGTCTTCCCACGCACTTGATCAAGGAAGAGTGTATGGGTGTGATTTTAATACTGCTATTTTTACTAATCTAACGCAAGATCATTTGGATTACCATGATTCCATGGATGACTATTTACGAGCCAAGAGTCTTTTGTTTGCTCAATTGGGTAGTGGATATTATTCGAACAATAGTAAATTTGCAGTAATCAATCAAGATGATTCAGCATGTCATAAGTTTATCCGTTCTACTGCTCAAAAGGTTATTACATATGGCATTCAAAATAATTCTATGATAATGGCAAAATCAATTTCACTAACTCAAACAGGTACTAAATTTTTATTATGTACGCCAAATGGTAATACTGAAATCAATAGTCAGTTAATTGGCAAGTTCAATGTATCGAATATGTTAGCTGCAAGTGCTGCTGCACTAGCGAATGATGTACCACTTTCCATCATTAAAAAGGCACTTGAATCCATAAAAGGTGTATCAGGTCGTTTTGAATTAGTAACACATAAGCAATTGTTTTCAGTCATTGTTGATTATGCGCATACACCAGATTCGTTAGAAAATGTCTTAACCACCATACTTGAATTTGCTCAGCGAAAGGTATATGTTGTTGTCGGCTGTGGTGGGGATAGAGATCGTACGAAGAGGCCATTAATGGCACAAATTGCATTAAAATATGCGCATGAGGCAATATTTACTTCAGACAATCCCCGTACAGAAGATCCTGATGTTATTTTAAATGATATGATAAGCGGGATATCTAATTCAGAAGGCAACTACCAAGTGATTTCTGATCGCAGAAAAGCAATTTATCATGCAATTAACCAAGCAACTGATGATGATATAGTAATAATAGCGGGCAAGGGACATGAAACATATCAGCAAATAGGCCATATCAAGTATCATTTCGATGATCGTGAGGTGGCTAAAGAAGCATTGTTAATGAAGGAGAAATAATTATGTTATTTACGGTCAATTGGCTAACGTCTATCTTTCCTGATGTACTGGGAAAAGTTGATGGAGAAATAGAAATTAAAAGATTTTTTACTGACAGCAGAATTAAATCAGAGGATTCTTTGTTTATTCCACTAGTTGGGGAATCTTTAGATGGTCATAAGTATATAAAGCAGGCATGTGAAAATGGAGCAACTGCAACATTATGGGATAAGAGCAAAGCTTTACCGGGTGGTTTACCCGAAGAACTGATTGTGATTTTTGTTGATGATACGACAGAGGCATTACAGCGTTTGGCAAGCGCTTATCGTGATGAAATAAATCCGATTGTTATAGGCGTTACAGGCTCAAATGGTAAAACTACAACAAAAGATATTGTGGCTCAGGTAGCAAAAGAAAAATATAAAACTCATTTCACAGATGGCAATTTCAATAATGAGTACGGATTACCATTTACTATTCTTTCCATGGAAAGAGATACAGAAGTACTTGTTTTAGAAATGGGTATGAGTAACTTCGGAGAAATTGAGCTGCTATCCAATATTGCTAAGCCTGATTATGGAATTATTACAAACATTGGAGAATCACATATTGAATTTTTGGGAACCCGTGCGGGCATTGCAAAAGCAAAATTGGAAATACTTAGTGGACTGGATAAGAATGGAAAATTAATTATTGATGGGGATGAAGAATTACTTTCACATGTCCATGTTCAGAGTAATGTAATCAAAGTAGGATTTGGTCAACATAACGACTTTATTGTCTCAGACATTAACTTGAAGAGAAATGAAACATCGTTTAAAGGATCGGATGGAAAAGAGTACACTATTTCACTACTGGGTTCACATAATGTGAAAAATGCATCCTATGGAATAATACTAGGAACGTTGCTGGGGATTAATGCTGAAAAAATCCAACATGCACTTCAAACCATATCACTAACAGGTATGAGGTTTGAAATATTTAATGGCATGAATGGTGTTTCTATCATTAATGATGCTTATAATGCTTCACCCACATCCATGATTGCTGCTATTAATGTAGTTCAACAAATGGACGGATATAAGGACAAGGTTTTAGTCCTTGGAGATGTCCTTGAGTTAGGGGAGCAATCTAAAAGTTTACATGAAACAGTAGCAGAAGTAATTAATGATTCAATAACCTGCTTGTATACAATCGGCGAAGATTCGAATGTAATAAGCGAGGCAGTTCAGAAAAAGTATCCTAATATGAATGTTAAACATTTTTATGAAAAAGAAGAAGTGATTCCAAAGTTACAACAATATTTAAATGAAGAATCACTTATATTATTTAAAGCATCAAGAGGAATGAAACTAGAATCGATAATTGAAGAACTAAAATAAATTAGATTAGAGAAAAATGGGTTGGACGGTTGGTAGTTGAAGGAGGAAATTTCATGAATATCTTAAGTTTAATTATAACAATAGCGATAGCTTTTCTCATTACCGTCCTTTTATCCCCAATCTTAATTCCGTTTTTAAGACGTTTGAAGTTTGGACAAAGCATACGGGAAGAAGGACCAAAGTCTCATATGAAGAAAACTGGTACACCAACAATGGGTGGTATCCTGATTATGCTAAGTATAGTCATCACTTCTTTTATTATGGTAAGTAAATTCGGAGATGGGGAAATAGGCTATGAATTAGGTTTATTATTATTTGTCCTATTAGGTTATGGTTTATTAGGATTTTTAGATGACTTTATTAAAGTTGTATTAAAAAGAAATCTAGGCTTAACTTCTAGGCAAAAAATGCTTGGACAAATAATAATTGCTATTATTTTTTATATTATATTAAAGAAACAAGGATTCCCAACATATATTCAAATACCAGGAACAGATATTCAGTGGGATCTTGGTATTGGTTATGCATTTTTAATTATCTTTATACTTGTTGGTGCCTCAAATGGCGTAAACTTGACAGATGGACTAGATGGGTTATTGTCTGGGACTGCAGCAATCGCATTCGGTGCATTCGGGATTTTAGCGTGGTATGGTGAACCACAAATAGAGGTTGCTATATTCTCCTTAGCTGTTGTTGGTGCTCTGCTAGGATTTTTAGTATTTAATGCACACCCTGCAAAAGTGTTTATGGGAGATACTGGCTCATTAGCACTTGGAGGTGCTGTAGCAGCAGTTGCCATTTTAACAAAAATGGAGATTTTATTAGTTATTATTGGTGGAGTTTTTGTAATGGAAACTTTATCAGTAATCATTCAGGTTATTTCATTTAAAACTACCGGCAAAAGGGTATTTAAAATGAGTCCATTACATCACCATTATGAATTAGTTGGCTGGTCAGAATGGCGAATAGTTACTACATTTTGGTTGATGGGACTTGTTTTTGCTGCTCTTGGTATTTACATCGAGGTGTGGTTAGGTTGAATAAATTAGTTAATTTTCCTTATGCACATGTACTTGTTTTAGGACTCGCAAAAAGTGGTGCAGCTACAGCTCAGGTTCTACTTGATAGTGGTATTCAGGTACGTGTTAATGACTTAAAGGCTACCGAAGAGGACGAATTGGTTAGTGAATTACGTTCTTTGGGAGCAGATGTGGTTATTGGTTCACATCCACTTGCCGTACTAAATAATATTGATTTAATAGTTAAAAATCCTGGAATACCTTATGAGAATGTTATCTTGAAAGAAGCAGTTAACAGAGATATTCCAATTATTACTGAAATAGAACTTGCTGGACAGTTGGCAGAGGAAATGATTATAGGTATAACGGGATCGAATGGAAAGACAACAACAACTATGTTAATTTATGAAATGCTAAGAATGAGTAAGACTCCTGTTAAGTTAGCTGGAAATATCGGTATAGTTGCTACAGAAGTTGCAAGAAGTCTAAGGCATGAAGAACGATTAGTACTGGAACTATCATCTTTTCAATTAATGGGAATTAAGACATTTAAACCGAAAATTGCTGTTCTATTAAATATATTTGAGGCCCATTTGGATTACCATAAAACACTTGAGAACTACAAATTAGCGAAGGCCAATATTTTTATTAATCAATTGGAAGATGATTATTTAATATATAATGCAGATGAACCGAATGTTGTCGAAGCAAGTAGAAGTGCTAAGTCAATCAGAGTGCCATTTTCAGTTTCTGTAAAACTAGAAAATGGAGCATGGGTAGATGAAGATTACTTGTATTTTAAAGATGAAAGAATTATTGCTTTAAAGGACATTGTATTAGTTGGAACTCATAACCTAGAAAATATTTTAGCAGCGGTGAGTGCCGCGAAATTAAGTGGTGCAACAAACCAAGGAATAATTGAAGTTCTAAAGACTTTTACTGGTGTTACACATCGTTTACAATTTATTGCAAATATAAATGGCCGTTTATTTTATAATGATTCGAAAGCTACCAATATACTTGCAACTCAAAAGGCACTCTCATCCTTTAATCAACCTACAATACTACTTGCGGGTGGATTAGATAGAGGGAATGGTTTTGATGAGTTAATCCCATATCTTAAAAATGTTAAGGGTGTAGTTGTTTTTGGTGAGACAGCTGATAAGCTTAAGGATACTTCTCTTAAGGCAGGGATTAAAACTATAATTTTTGCTGAGAATGTAGAGGATGCTGTTCATAAAGCATATGAAATGTCTGAATCATCTGATGTGGTTCTACTATCGCCAGCCTGTGCAAGCTGGGATCAATATAAGACTTTTGAAGAAAGAGGAGACATGTTTATACAAGCCGTGCATACAATAAAGTAGGGGCTTGTTTAAATAAATATCCATAATAATTTATTTGATGAAATGCCCCTTATTCCAACAAACGTTGTGAGGGGTGTTTTTTTGTTAAATAGAGAGATTTCTATAAAGGACAAGCCGGACTATATATTATTAACGATTATATTATTACTACTATCTATTGGAATTATAATGGTATATAGCTCATCGTATATTTGGGCTGATTATAAATTTAATGATTCGTTTTATTTTGTTAAAAGACAGGTATTATTTGCTGGTGTTGGTGTAGCAGGAATGTTTTTCTTTATGTATATTCCATATAGCAATTGGGCAAAGTATGCAAAAATTATTTTGCTAGTTTGTTTTGGACTCCTTTTAATCGTATTAATACCAGGTGTTGGATTAACAAGAGGAGGAGCACAAAGTTGGATTGGAATCGGAGCTTTCAGTATACAGCCCTCTGAATTTATGAAGTTAGGACTTATTATATTTCTGTCTGTGTTTTTATCGAAAAACCAGAAATATATAACCTCTTTTAAAAAAGGATTTCTTCCAGCATTGCTCTTAGTGTTTACAGCTTTTGGACTAATCATGCTACAACCAGACCTTGGTACTGGAATGGTTTTAGTACTAACTTGTATGATTATGATATTTGTCTCTGGTGCAAGGATATCACATTTTATTGGTTTAGGAGTATTGGGATTACTTGGTTTTGCTTTGCTTATTATTTCTGCTCCATACCGAATAAGTAGAATAACGGCCTTTTTAAATCCATGGGAAGATCCACTAGGTGATGGATTTCAAATTATTCAATCCTTGTATGCAATCGGACCGGGTGGCTTAATGGGGGTAGGATTAGGGAATAGTTTGCAGAAGTATTTTTACTTACCAGAACCCCAAACGGACTTTATTTTCGCAATACTTGGGGAAGAGCTAGGTTTTATGGGAGGAACACTATTACTAGTATTATTTATTTTGTTATTTTGGCGTGGAATAAGAATTGCATTAGAGTCACCGGATTCGTTTGGAAGATTTCTTTCACTAGGGATTGTTTCCATGTTAACGGTACAGGTAATGATTAATATTAGTGTGGTTATTGGGTTAATCCCTGTTACTGGTATAACCCTTCCATTTTTAAGTTATGGTGGTTCTTCATTGACCTTAACATTGTGTTCTGTAGGAATTTTGTTAAATATAAGTAGAAATGCTAAACTTTAATTTTGATATGTTTTATTAATGAACCAAGTTTGTAATATCTGTGTAGAAGAAGGGAAATATTAGTATTCGGTCTAAGCAGCCTAAAACTATTATTTCTTACTAATATACTGTACACTATAATTGGTAAAAATTTATTGTGAAAGTATTTAGATGTGTACTATATGTTTTTGTGATTGTTATGTTATAATTTAAATAACTCAGTCTAAACGGCATCTGGTATGCCGTTTTAATGTGTTAATTTTTAAAAAAGGAAAGAATAGGAATGACGAAAGAGAAAATTGTTTCAATAGAGGACCGTATCCCCAAATTGAAGCAAGCCCGTAAAAAGAAGGCTAATAGACGCCTTGTGTTTTACTTATCTATTTTTTTCTTCTTAATATCTATCATAGTCTATCTTCAATCACCACTTAGCCATGTTAAAACTATTCTAGTTACTGGTAATTCCTTCTACCCTGATAAAGAGGTTATTGAACAAAGCGGTCTTAAGAAAGATACCAACATATGGACAATAAAAAAAGAAGAAATTACTAAAGCTCTGGAAGAAATTCCACTAGTTGATACTGTTACGGTTGAGACAAAGCTTCCATGGACAATAGAGATACATTTGATAGAACATGAAAGAATTGGGTATATAAAAAAGGAAAATAGCTATTATCCAATCTTAGGTAATGGAGAGGTGTTCTCGGATAGTGGAGATGAACAATTAACTGGGGATGCACCGTTATTAGTGAATTTTTCGGATAAAAAAGTTCTAACTGAGATGTCTGAGGAATTGAGTAAGTTAACAACAAATATTCGAAACATCATTTCAGAGATACACATGACACAGACCGATGAGAATAATAAAGAAATTATATTATTCATGAGTGATGGGTTTGTTGTAGAGTCTTCTGTACGAGACTTTTCAGAAAAGATGAAAGTTTATCCATCAATTGCGGCACAACTCGATCCAAATGTTGAAGGCATTATTCATATTGGAGTAGGTGCTTATTTTGAGCCATTTAATCAGGAAATTACGGAAGAGGAAGAAATAATTACCAATGATAATGAAGAATAACGGACAGAATTTATCCGTTTTAGAAGAATAATCTAGTTAAAGGATTAAATCTATTAAAATATGTATAGTTTTTATAGATAAATGGCTATTATATATTCCCTTTTTTGAGAAAATCCTTTAAAATAAGAGATTATAGTATAGTTATTAAATGAACTTTGAATTAATTATTGCATTAAGAAATATATCCGATGTTTTTTGATGCTTCTGAATTAGGAGGTGCCTTTGTTGAACAACAATGATATACTTGTCAGTCTTGATATAGGTACAACGAAAATTAAAGTAATTATTGGTGAAGTTTTAAACGACTCATTAAACATTATTGGTGTTGGGACAGCAAAATCAAATGGTATGAAAAAAGGTGCCATCGTTGATATTGATCAAACCGTACATTCTATTCGTAATGCAGTTGAACAAGCAGAACGGATGGTAGGAATGCAGATTGATAGTGTTGTAGTGGGTATTAGTGGAAATCATATTCAGCTTCAACCATGTCATGGGGTAGTTGCAGTTCAAAGTGAAAACCGTGAAATCACTAACGAAGATGTAAAACGAGTTATTGATGGGGCACAAGTAATTTCCATTCCCCCGGAAAGAGAAATTATTGATGTTATCCCAAAACAATTTATTGTCGATGGACTTGATGAAATTACCGATCCACGAGGTATGATTGGTGTTCGCTTAGAAATGGAAGGTACAATTATCACTTGCTCTAAGACAGTCTTACATAACATCTTGAAATGTGTAGAACGTGCTAACTTACAAGTGTCAGATATCTGTTTACAGCCACTTTCAGCAGGTACGGTTGCACTTTCCAAGGATGAAAAGAATTTGGGAGTAGCACTCATCGATGTAGGTGGTGGCTGTACAACAGTCTCAATATTTGAGAATGACCATATGGTATCAACTAGCGTGGTCCCTCTTGGAGGAGACAACATTACGAAAGATTTATCAATCGGTTTACGAACTTCTACAGAAGAGGCTGAAGAAATTAAAGTAAATCATGGTCATGCTTTTTATGATGATGCTCTGGAAGATGAAGTATTTGAAGCAACTATCATTGGTAGTAATGCCAAACAAACATTCAACCAACTTCAAATTGCTGATATGATTGAAGCAAGATTGGAAGAGATTTTTGCATATGTTGAAAGAGAAATCCGTAGAATGGGATATCATGAACTACCAGGGGGCTATGTTCTTACTGGAGGAACAATGAAGATGTCAGGAGCTCTTGAGCTTGCTGAAGATGTCTTCCGAGCAAATGTTCGTATTGCAATACCAGATTACATCGGGGTACGTGAGTCACAATTTACTGCAAGTGTTGGAATCTTACAATTTGCTTATCATAATGCAAAAATACAAGGAAAAGAATTATTCCCAGCAATAACAACTCATGTGGAAGAACCGAAACCAAAACGAATGAAAAAACAACCGGTAAAAAATACTAATGAAAACGAAAATGATAAAAAAGAGTCTGGAATTGCTAATTTATTTAAGTATTTCTTCGATTAATAAGCGTTCCCACATTAAAATTAGCTTCTAGAAATCTTGTAATTTGCATATTAGGAGGAACGAAAAATGTTAGAGTTTGATACAAGTATTGACCAATTAGCTACAATTAAAGTTATTGGTGTTGGTGGTGGCGGAAATAACGCTGTTAACCGAATGATCGACCATGGAGTTGAAGGTGTAGAATTTATTGCTGCTAACACAGACGCACAAGCTTTAAATTTATCAAAAGCAGAAACTAAGTTACAAATAGGTGGAAAGCTTACTAGAGGACTTGGTGCAGGTGCAAATCCGGAGGTAGGGAAAAAGGCTGCTGAAGAAAGTAGAGAACAGCTTGAAGAAATTTTACAAGGTGCAGATATGGTTTTTGTTACTGCTGGAATGGGTGGAGGAACAGGAACTGGTGCAGCTCCAGTAATTGCTCAAGTAGCTAAAGACCTTGGTGCTCTAACCGTTGGTGTTGTCACTCGTCCTTTTTCATTTGAAGGTCGTAGAAGATCTACACAAGCCATATCCGGTATTGAAGCATTGAAGAATAATGTAGATACATTAATTGTTATACCTAATGATCGTTTACTAGAAATAGTTGATAAAAATACCCCAATGCTTGAAGCGTTTAGGGAAGCCGATAATGTATTACGTCAAGGGGTTCAAGGTATCTCTGACTTGATTGCAAAACCAGGATTGATTAATGTTGACTTTGCCGATGTTAAGACAATTATGTTTAACAAAGGATCTGCATTAATGGGAATTGGTATTGCAACCGGTGAAAATCGTGCTACAGAAGCTGCTAAAAAGGCAATTTCTTCACCTTTATTAGAAACATCAATTGATGGTGCCCATGGTATTTTAATGAATATTACTGGTGGTACAAACTTAAGTCTATATGAAGTGCAAGAAGCTGCGGATCTTGTTACGAATGCTGCTGATGAAGAGGTTAACGTAATCTTTGGTTCTGTAATTAATGAAGACTTGAAAGATGAAATTATTGTTACTGTTATTGCTACTGGTTTTGATGAGAATAAAAAAGTTGAACAGCCAGTTAGGCAACGACCAACGGTAAATCAAAACCAACCTACTACAACAAGAGCTAATGATGAGAATGTTCACGTAAAAGAACAAGTGCAACAACAAATACGTCCACGTCAAGAAGAAGATATTTTAGATATCCCAACGTTCTTACGTAACCGAAATAGAAATAGATAATTATTGATTAGAAAAACGTACAGCTAATAATAGCTGTACGTTTTTTCTTTTCTACTAAGGCATTTTCCTAAAAGATTCTTGTGAAATTCACTATTTGTATAAACTGTGCGGTAACTTTTGTATATAGCTGGAGTTGGTGAACTGCTATCAACCCGCTCCGGCAGAATACTCCGCTTTTACTTCCAGCACAGGGGCGACATCTGTTCGAAACGACCTCACAGTGTCTACCTTGCCGCGGGCACGGCCTCAGCCTCCTCGCGGAAAAAACACCGCTGCGGGGTCTTCGGACACGTGCTGTTCCCGCAGGAGTCTCCGTATTCTGCCTGCGCTAGTTAGATTTTCCTATTTATGAATTGTTTGTAACGTATTTATTTTCTTAGTAATTAAGTACAATGATTCTAATTCACTACCAGCGGAGTTAGACGCTCGAATTAAATTCTAAAGTGAATTACCGCACAGTTTCTATCAACTGAGAAAATATAAAGCAACAAACATTAAGAAAAAATCTTTATCAAAATACATTATAAAATGAATAATTGGTAATAGTTCTTTTCAAAAAATCCTCGACATAACTAGTTGAAATTAGCATTATTTTGCATACAAGAAGTGACAGACTTCGCTTGATAACTAGTTTATACTTCTCTTTATACTTCATCAATCAGTGGATTACTCATTTATGAAAAAGAATATCTGAGTAGTTTTCTCCAGAATTACCATGTGTTTAGGAGGAGTGAATTTCTTAGGTGAAATAATAAAAATTAGAAAGAACCCTTTGTAATGCTGGAAAGGATAGGAATAGTATGACTATTTATCTTGATGCAGTATGGCTATTGAATTTTTTCCTAGATTTTATG
The DNA here is from genome assembly GCF_000482485.1 of Paucisalibacillus globulus DSM 18846. Classification (GTDB taxonomy): domain Bacteria; phylum Bacillota; class Bacilli; order Bacillales; family Amphibacillaceae; genus Ornithinibacillus; species Ornithinibacillus globulus. The sequence continues at coordinate 502,657 of NZ_AXVK01000001.1, forward strand.
CTTTTGATGTTAACTCAAGTACTGTGTCGTGAGTATACATCAAAAAGAAGATTGATAATAGGGGCCTTTGTTGCATCACTAATTGTACCAATGACACTCTATTTTCCAAATTCATATATTTCAACTGTATTTGGAAAGATACTTTATTCTATTCTAATTATCTTGGCTACATTCCGGTTTATCTCTATAAATCGAATGTTAAAGCAATTAATATTGTTTTATTTTGTATCATTTGCAATTGGAGGTGGGCTGTTTGCAGCACATTATTTTTTACAAAGCCCAGTTGCATTAACCACCACTGGATTAATCTCTTTTAGTAGTGGACTTGGAGATCCGATAAGTTGGCTCTTTGTTGTAATTGGATTTCCAATTGCTTTTTGGTTTACGAAGAATCGTATGGACAAGCATGCAATTGAGAAAATCCGTTATGACCAGCTACATGACGTATCCATTAGCATTAAAAATAAAGTTTATTCAACTACTGGATATATTGATAGTGGTAATCAATTGGTGGATCCGTTTACCAAAAGACCAGTTATTATTTGTGATGAGACGTTTTTAAAACAATGGTTTGAAAAAGATGATTGGGAAAATCTTAGGCAAGCATACGAGGAATTTGATGTTGAACGAATTCCTGTATCCTGGGAGAACTATATACAAATTGTTCCGTTTCATGGGGTTGAAGGGAAAAGTAAGTTTCTCTTTACAATTAAACCTGAAAAACTAACAATCTTATATGATAACCAGCAAATAATAGCTACAAAGATTTTAATTGGCATACAGTTTGCAGATTTAACAATAGATAAACGCTATCATTGTTTACTTCATCCTCAAATTATAAAGCTAGCAACAATTCACACTGCCTAGGAATGAGTGTTGAATTAACCGGTTCGTAATTAAAGGCATTACGGTTGGGTCTAGTGGCCGTTAAAGTTTGAAGTAGGTTTTGTTTGGTTTTTAGTAATAATAGTCTAAAAAACTTATCATACAATCCAGAAAAAGGAGCGAATAGTTATGAAGAAATTAACATTAAAAATGCGTGTTTGGTGGTATAAGCTACTCGTAAAATTAGGAATTAAATCTAAGGAAATTTATTATATAGGTGGAAGTGAAGCATTACCACCACCTCTTTCTAAGGAAGAAGAGGGTGAGTTATTAATCTTATTAACAAAGGGAGATCTTTCTGCAAGATCCGTATTGATTGAACGTAATCTCCGACTAGTAGTGTATATTGCAAGAAAATTTGAAAATACAGGTATAAATATTGAAGACTTAATTAGTATCGGGACAATTGGTTTAATTAAAGCTGTAAATACGTTTAACCCAGAGAAAAAGATTAAACTAGCTACATATGCCTCAAGATGTATTGAAAATGAGATCTTAATGTATCTAAGAAGAAATAATAAGCTTAAGTCAGAAATTTCATTTGATGAGCCATTAAACATTGATTGGGATGGAAATGAATTGTTATTGTCAGATGTGTTAGGAACAGATGATGATGTAATAACGAAAAACCTTGAAACAAAAGTTGATAAGCATTTATTGCAAGATGCTTTATCACAACTTAATGCAAGGGAAAAACAAATCATGGAGCTTAGATTTGGTTTAGTTGGTGAAGAAGAAAAAACACAAAAAGATGTTGCAGATATGTTAGGAATATCTCAATCCTATATTTCACGTTTAGAAAAGAAAATTATACGTCGTTTGAAAAAAGAATTTAATAAAATGGTTTAGCCCTGATATAACAAGAATTTAGAAGTTTTAAGACCTTAATTTTATTTGTCAACTTGCATAAATTTTACCTTCCTAGGAGATACTGTCCTTGAACAGCATCTCCAACTGGGAGGGTAAAGAATGACTAGACATAAAGTAGTAATCTGTGGAGTTGATACATCAAAATTACCTGTTTTAACGAATGAGGAAATGAAAAAATTATTCGTTAAAATGCAAGCCGGGGACATTTTTGCAAGAGAAGAATTGGTTAATGGAAACCTTCGTCTTGTGTTAAGTGTGATTCAGCGTTTTAATAATCGTGGCGAATATGTAGATGATTTATTTCAAGTAGGCTGCATTGGTCTTATGAAATCAATTGATAATTTTGATTTAAGTCATAATGTTCGATTCTCTACTTATGCAGTGCCAATGATTATTGGAGAAATACGAAGATACTTAAGGGATAATAATCCAATCCGGGTCTCTCGCTCTTTAAGGGATATTGCTTATAAGGCTTTACAAGTACGTGAAAAACTTATAAATAAAACCTCAAAAGAACCAACACCTGCAGAGATAGCTGAAGAGATGGGAGTACCACATTCGGATGTTGTGTTTGCAATGGATGCCATTCAAGATCCTGTCTCATTATTTGAACCTATCTATAACGATGGGGGCGACCCAATTTATGTTGTGGATCAGATTAGTGATGATAAGGATAAAGATGACTCTTGGGTCGACAAGCTTTCCCTAAAGGAAGGTATGTACCAGTTAAATGAACGGGAAAAAATGATATTAAATAAACGCTTCTTCCAAGGAAAAACCCAAATGGAGGTAGCTGATGAAATTGGTATTTCTCAAGCTCAAGTATCTAGATTGGAAAAAGCAGCTATAAATCAAATGAATAAACAAATGTTTGAATAAGTTGTAGAACTGAAAGAAAAAGTTCATCGAAGTTATACTGCTTATTTCAAAGTAATGGCTATAGAAGGGTGGTTAAATGACTATCAAATCGTAAATAGATTTGGTAGTCATTTTTACTTATTAGGCATTATACAAAATATAGAATAATACGGCTGAATATGAAAAAAATAGTGATAGATAATGTGATTTCTTAATAAACCATGAATTTTTCGAAAGTTTACATACTGCTTTATTAACTATATAATTATAAATCGTATTTTTAAATTTGAGCAAGCCGGTGGTTTCGTCAATGGTTATTAAGATGAAATAGATATAATAATCACTACCTACCCAACGGTCTTTAATGGCATATTCATTTATATTTTAGACACTTGCTTCTAACTATTCAGGAGGAAAAGCGTGGGAGTTAACAAAAAGAAACATTTGGATTGGCCTGTATTTATTGCAAGTGGTGGTTTTTTGATTGTATTTATAGTGTTATCCGTTATTAACAGCGAAGGAGTAGGGAAAACAATTACATTTTTGTTTGACCACTCAGCAAATTTATTTGGGGCCTATTGGCAGCTTCTGTTGTTAGGTAACTTTTTAGTTGGGCTAGGACTGGCATTTTCCAAGTATGGCAGGGTGAAATTGGGGAATCTAGATAAACCAATTTATAGTTATTTTCGCTGGATAGCTATGATTTTAGTGACATTGCTGGCAAGTGGCGGTGTTTTCTGGGCTGCCTCAGAACCGATGTATCATTATATGAATACACCACCTTCATATGGTGGAGGGGAATTTAATAATATATTTGCAGCCTTTGCCCAGTCTTTCATGCATTGGGGATTTACGGCGTGGGCAATTTTAGGAACATTGGCTACAATAGTTATGATGTATGTGCATTATAATAAAAAACTCCCTTTAAGGCCTAGGGGGTTATTATATCCAATTTTTGGAGACAAGATTTATCATAGAAGTATTGTTGGTACCTCTGTAGATACCTTTTCAATAATTGCGACTGTTGCTGGGACATTGGGACCACTTGGATTTTTAGGGTTACAGATTGCTTATGGATTTAACCATCTATTTGGTTGGCCGAATACATTGACAGTAAGCATTATTGTAGTAATTATTCTAGCAATTATTGCTGCTATATCTGCAGCGACAGGTGTAGATCGTGGGATATTGACCTTAAGCCGCTATAATGTAATCTTTACGATTTTCCTGGCAGTTATGGTCCTCCTTTTAGGACCAACAATGTTTATCATAGATGTTTTTGTTGGTGGAACAGGGGTACATTTGCAAAATTTCTTTACGATGAGTTTATATCGTGGCGATGGTGGTTGGCTAGGTTCCTGGACAATATTCTTCTGGGGGTGGTTTATCGGCTATGCACCAATGTTAATCGTATTTTTAAGCAGGATTTCCCGAGGAAGAACAATTCGGGAATTAGTAATTGCTGTATCTATCGTTGCCCCTATTGTTAATAATTTTTGGTTCTCCATTGTTGGTGGTACAGGAGTGTTTTTTGAAAAGGAAAATCCAGGATCTGTCTCCAACGCATTAAATGATGGTGGTATGGAAGCGGCTGTGATGGCAATAACAGATCAACTACCTTTAGGAACAATGTTTGGACTAGGATTTTTGATTGTTGCTATTATATTTGTTGTTACAACAGTTGATACAATGTCATACACTGTTGCAGCAACTTTAACAGGGAATGATAATCCAAAACGCTGGTTAAGAGTCTTTTGGGCAATGATTTTTGGATTAACAACGGTAATGATACTACCAATGGGCGATAGTATCTCTTCCATTCAAAATTCCATTGTTATTACTGCGGTTCCAGTTTCATTTTTATTACTACCTCCATTGTGGAATGCACCGAGGATAGCAAGGAAAATGGCTTTGGATGAAAAACGAGAAGCCCTGAGGGAAATACGTAGAAAAGATTAAGTTTGATTGTGAGGAGCCTGTTATGAATAACATTTCATAACAGGCTCCACTTTTAATTTTACAAGTCATGGTAGAATCATAATCGAGCTCAGAATGAATTAAGTAACCCATGCATATACATCACTAGTAAGGGTAGGTGAGCCGTGATGATAAAATTATCTGATCTTCAAGTTAAAGAGGTTATTGTAATCAACAATGGAAGTAGATTAGGTCATATATCAGATTTAGAAATTGATCCAGACCGTGGAAGAATAATTGCCTTAGTGATTTACACGAAAGATAAAAAAGGTGGTTTTTTTGGAAAGTCTGATGAATTGATGATATATTGGGAGCAAATCGTAACAATTGGCTCTGACGTTATATTAGTTAAAGATGTAACTGGTCCTAAATTATACATTGAATGAATGGAGCCATAACTAGTAGGAGGAATTATTTTGCAAGACGTATTTGAATACGATGGAAAACAATTGTTATATATTAAAAAGTGGATGAATATAGACTCCAACCTAAAGGTAGGATTCACATCTCGCAATGGGGGAACTAGTAAAGGATACTTTTCCACCAATAATTTTGGCCTGCATGTTTCAGATAGTTATGATAACGCAATTGAAAATAGGAATAAGTTAGCAAAGATATTACATATTTCTTTAGAACAATGGGTTTCTGGTGAACAAGTACACCATAACTCTATTCATATAGTGGAATCAACAGATGTTGGAAGAGGAGCAAGGTCAGTAGAATCCTCCTTAAAAGGGATAGATGGTTTGATAACAAGGGAGACTGCTATTCTATGTACTGCATTTTTTGCTGATTGTGTACCCTTATTCTTTTTTGATCCCGTTACCAAATATATAGGTATAGCTCATGCAGGTTGGAAAGGTACGGTTGGGCGAATTGCTGAGGAAATGACTAATAAATTTTTGGAATTAGGATGCAACAAAAACGACGTACTTGTTACAATTGGACCATGCATTTCATGCGAATACTATGAGGTAGATGAATATGTAAAGAATCGTATACCACAAGAACTGGCAGATAGAGTGTTAACATCTGTGAGCGATGGGCATTATTTATTAGATTTAAAACAACTTAATGTCGAAATCCTTGTACAATCAGGTATATTTCGTAGTAATATAGATATAACAAATTATTGCACGTTTAGAGATGAAAACCTATTTTTTTCACATCGACGAGATAATGGTAAAACTGGTCGGATGTTAGGGTTTATTGGCTATAGCGGTTGACTTTTAAGGAGGAGAAAAAAGCAGTAATGGATGTTTCACAAAACTTAGCAGAAATTAAAGCAGAGATTGAAGTTGCTTGTAGAAAGAGCAATCGAAACCCAGATGATATTACCATCATTGCTGTTACGAAATATGTTACAATAGATAGAACCGAGGAGGCAGTGAATGCTGGTATATTGAATCTTGGCGAAAATCGACAAGAGGGGTTCATCGAAAAGTATAATCATTTCGGTAATCATGTTTCCTGGCATTTTATTGGAAGCTTACAAACTAGGAAAGTAAAAGATATTATCGATAAGGTAGATTATATCCATTCTTTGGACAGACTGTCATTAGCAAAGGAAATTAACAAACGTGCTTCTGCTGTTGTTAATTGTTTTTTGCAAGTTAATGTAAGTGGCGAAGAATCTAAACACGGCATACAGCCAGAGGAAGTCATACCGTTTATTGAAAAACTAGCTGACTATACAAATATACGTATTGTTGGACTAATGACAATGGCACCACACTCTGCTGACAAAATGTTATTACATAAAGTATTTCGCGAACTGAGAGAATTAAGAGACAAAGTAAAACAAGAAAATTATCAACAAGCACCATGTGAATTTTTATCAATGGGAATGAGTAATGATTTCGATATTGCCGTTATAGAGGGTGCAACCCATATTAGAATCGGCTCAAAATTAGTAGGGTCAAATATGTGAGGTGACAATATTGAGTATAAAAAACAAGATTAAAACTCTTTTTGCTGTAGATGAAGATGAATATGAGTATGTAGAAGAAGAACAAGAAGTGGCACCAAGTAATAAGATTAAACCTACAAATAATAATATTATCAATTTAACAAGTGTAAAAACAGCCTCATCTAAGGTTGTTCTTTGTGAGCCAAGGACATTTGAAGAGGCACAACAAATAGCAGATAATATTGTAAATAAACGGGCAGTTGTCATTAATCTTCAGCGAGTGGAACCATATGAAGCAAAGAGAATTGTAGATTTTTTAAGTGGCACAGTATATGCAGTCGATGGTATTATTCAGCGCTTAGGATCACAAACCTTCCTTTGTGCACCGGATAATGTTGATGTATCTGGTTCCATATCAGAATCATTTGAAGAAGATTTAAATAAAGGATGGTAATTTAGTATATGTTGTATATTATTTTTGATATTTTGGCAAGAGCTTTAGAGATTTATTCTATTGGATTAATTATTTATATTTTTATGTCATGGTTTCCGGGTGCTCGTGAGTCATCATTTGGTAATGTTATGACGAAGCTTTATGAGCCTTTTTTAGAACCATTTCGTAAAATTATCCCACCACTTGGAATGATTGACCTTTCACCAATTGTAGCAATTATTGTGTTACGTTTCGCTGGAACAGGAATATGGGGCTTATATAATATAATTGTTAGGTTTATTGCTGGGTGATTGGATTAAATGGATATTTATCAACATTTTCGTAAAGAAGAGCATGGTTTCATTGATCAAGTTTTGTCGTGGATAGACCAGGTTGAACGTTCTTTTCAATCTAAATTAACAGATTTTCTTGATCCTCGTGAACAACAAATCGTTGAAATGCTAATCGGAACAACTAATGAAGAACTTCAACTGAGACTATTTGGCGGTGGAATCTATTCAGAGAGAAAAAGGGCATTAATTGCTCCATATTATGAAGAAATTTCGGATGAGGATTTTAATATTTCTTTAGTACAGGCGACCTATCATGAAAAGTTTATTTCAATTGCACATCGAGATGTGTTAGGCTCTGTTTTATCCTTAGGAATTAAACGAAAGAAATTAGGGGATATTTTCGCTGGTGACGGTAAAGTACAAATATTACTTGATCAAGATATTTCTGCTTTTGTCCTGATGAATTTGACAGGAATCAAGAAGGCAAATATTAATTTTGAAGAAAAAGCCTTTTCTAATATGATTGAACAAGAATCTACTTGGACTAATTCAGAAAAAATTGTTTCTTCTTTAAGACTAGATACAATTTTGAAAGAAGTATACGCCATTTCAAGAAAAGATGCACAAAGTTTTATTCAAAAAGGTCTGGTTAAGGTTAACTATCGTATTGTCGAAGATAGTAAGTTTATTTTACGAGAAGGTGACTTATTATCTTTAAGGGGTAAAGGAAGAAGTAAGTTAATTGGAATTAATGGACAAACAAAAAAAGAAAAAATAAAAATAACGACTGCTCTATTACAGGTATAGTAAAGAACGGTTTCTTGATATATAATGTATATCAAAGAGTCGTTCTTTTAAGTTTTTTAGTAGTAAGTTATTATTGCTTCACTAAGAAAGCTAACGTATGTTCGAAATGGCTTACCAATTTGACCTTTTACAAAAAGAATTATCTAAAATTGCAGGAATTACATACTTTTTGTCGAATTTACTTGGTATACTAATTAGGGACTATTATTATTTATTAAAATTCTATAGGGAGGTAACAACTATGCCATTAACGCCATTAGATATTCATAATAAAGAATTTACTAGAAGTTTTCGTGGATATGATGAAGACGAGGTTAATGAATTTTTAGATCAGGTTATTAAAGATTATGAAATAGTTATTCGAGAAAAGAAAGAATTAAAAGAGAAAATTGATCAAATGAATGAAAAACTTAGTCATTTTACTAATATAGAGGAAACATTGAACAAATCCATTCTTATTGCTCAAGAAACTGCAGAAGAAGTAAAAGGGAATGCTTCCAAAGAATCAAAGCTTATTATCAAAGAGGCTGAAAAGAATGCAGACCGAATCATTAATGAGGCATTAAGTAAATCACGTAAAATTTCAATTGAGGTAGAAGAACTTAAGAAACAAGCAAAAGTATTCCGCACCCGGTTGAAGATGTTAGTAGAAGCGCAACTTGATATGATTGGAACAGATGATTGGGAAGAATTATTTGAAGTTGAAATGGGTAAAGAGCTAGAATTAGCTAATCAGGATTCTTAAATCTTGACCTTTTATAAAAATTTACATATAATGCTTACACGAACAGGTAAATATTTATAGAAATATGATGACAGAGAAAGTATAAAAACAAGTTGCTTGTTTAGCGAACTAGGGATTGGTGGGAGCCTAGTACAGCACGTTTTTAGAAAATCACTCTCGAGTATCCAATTTGAAAAGCAAAGTAGAATTGGACGACCATTCACGTTACGAATATCGAGTGAATTTGAAATGTTATTTATTTCAAATTTATAAGGGTGGTACCGCGAGTCTTCTCGTCCCTTTTTGGGATTTGAGAGGCTTTTTTTGTTTCTAAATTTTGAGCTTTTTGCAAATAGTTACTTATTGATGAGATGAGTAATAGGTTTTAGCTTGGAGCAGCCAGTGTACACTTAGACTGCTAAGGGAGGCTCACTAGCAGCGCGATTACAGCGAAGTGTATAAATAGGGTTGCAAACGCGGTTTATAATTAATTATCGATTACAGCCTAAATAATTAATGAATTGTTAAACATAAGGAGGAAATAGTAGTGGACTATAAAGAAACGTTACTGATGCCAAAGACCGAATTTCCAATGCGAGGAAATTTACCAAATAAAGAACCAGAACGACAAAAGAGGTGGGAAGAAGAAAATCTATACGAAGAATCTTTAGAAAGAACAGAAGGTAGACCTCTATTTATCCTTCATGATGGCCCACCATATGCAAATGGAGACCTTCACATTGGCCATGCCATGAACAAAATTTTAAAGGATTTTATCACTAGGTTCAGGTCTATGTCAGGATACCATGCTCCATATATCCCTGGTTGGGATACACATGGTCTGCCAATTGAAGCAGCATTAACAAAAAACAAGAAAGTTAATCGTAAAGAGTTAACTGTTGCTGAATTTAGACAATTATGTGCTGAGTATGCTATGACACAAGTGGATAGACAACGTACACAATTTAAACAATTAGGTGTACGTGGAGATTGGGATAATCCATATATCACACTTACAAAAGACTACGAAGCAGAGCAGATTCGTGTGTTCGGAGAAATGGCAAAGAAAGGCTATATTTATAAAGGGTATAAGCCAGTTTATTGGTCACCATCTTCTGAATCAGCATTAGCGGAAGCGGAAATTGAATACTATGATAAGCGTTCTGCATCTATTTATGTTTCATTTAATGTTGTTGATGGGAAAGGCGTATTGGATGTAGGAGATAAAATAGTAATTTGGACAACTACACCTTGGACAATTCCAGCAAACTTAGGAATTAGTGTACACCCTGACTTTAACTATGTTTTAGTTGAAGTGAAAAATGAAAAATATGTTGTTGCAGAAGCACTGTTAGAGAACCTCACAAAAGAATTAGAATGGGAAAATCCACTAGTTGTTAAAACATTCAAGGGTAAAGAACTTGAGCGTGCAACTGCAAAACATCCTTTCTATGATCGTGAATCATTAGTAATGCTAGGAGAGCATGTAACTACTGATGCCGGAACTGGATGTGTTCATACTGCACCTGGCCATGGGGAAGATGACTTTTACGTTTCTAAGCAATATGGTATTGAAGCTCTATCTCCAGTTGATGGCAAAGGTGTATTTACAAATGAAGCACCAGGTTTTGAAGGTATGTTCTATGACGATGCTAATAAAGTTGTGACAGAAAAGCTTGAAGAAGCAGGCGCATTATTAAAAATGACCTTTATTACTCACTCTTATCCACACGATTGGAGAACGAAAAAACCAACTATTTTTCGTGCAACTCCTCAATGGTTTGCGTCAATTAAAGACTTCCGTGAGGATATTTTAGACGAGATTAAACAAGTTAAATGGTATCCTTCCTGGGGTGAAACTAGACTATATAATATGGTTCGTGATCGTGAGGATTGGTGTATTTCTCGTCAACGTACATGGGGTGTACCAATTCCAGTATTCTATGGTGAAAATGGAATGCCAATCATTACAGAAGAAACAGTAGAGCATGTAGCAAATCTTTTTGCAGAACATGGTTCGAATGTATGGTTTGAGCGTGAAGCAAAAGATTTATTACCAGATGGGTTTACTTCAGAGCACAGTCCAAATGGTGAATACACGAAAGAAACAGATATTATGGATGTATGGTTTGATTCAGGCTCATCACATGCAGGGGTATTATTAACACGTAAGGATCATAGAAGACCTGCAGATGTTTATTTAGAAGGAAGTGACCAATATCGTGGTTGGTTCAACTCCTCACTTTCAACTGCTGTTGCTGTAACCGGTAAGGCACCATATAAATCAATTGTTAGTCATGGTTTTACACTAGATGGAAATGGCCGAAAAATGAGTAAATCACTTGGTAATGTTATTTTACCTTCAAAAGTATTGAAGCAGTTAGGTGCAGATATTCTACGCTTATGGGTTGCTTCTGTAGATTATCAAGCGGATGTACGTATCTCAGATGACATTCTAAAACAAACATCGGAAAGCTATCGTAAAATTCGTAACACATTCCGTTTCATGCTAGCAAACCTTGCTGATTTTAATCCGGAAACCGATCGTATTCAGGAAGCACAAATGGAAGAAGTAGATCGTTACATGTTACATCGATTACAAGGGCTAGTAAAGGAAGTTAGAGCAAGCTATGAGAAATATGAGTTTTCTCCAATTTTCCATCGTATCCATAATTTCTGTGCGGATGATTTAAGCTCATTCTATCTGGATTTTGCTAAGGATATTCTATATATTGAAGCTGCTGATAATCACCGTCGTCGTAGTATTCAAACAGGCTATTATGAAATTTTAACAACATTAGTCCAACTATTAACACCGATAATTCCTCATACTGCGGATGAGGTTTGGGAGTACATTCCTGGTGTTCAGGCTAAGAGTCCACAGCTTACCGACATTCCTGAACCAAGAGAAATTAAAGGCTTTGTTGGTTTAGAAGATAAATGGAATCATTTTATGTCCATCCGTGGCGATGTACTAAAAGCACTAGAAGAAGCCCGTAATGAAAAGGTAATTGGAAAATCATTAGAGGCTAAAATTACAGTAGTTCCTAAGGATAATGAAACAAAAGAAGTATTATCATCTATTGAACATGTTCATCAACTACTTATCGTGTCAGAAGCAGATATTACAGAAAGTGCTGCTAATGCGAAAGAATATCGCTATGTCGATGTTCTTGTCGAAAAACACCCTGGCGACACATGTGAGCGTTGTTGGGTTGCATCAGAAACAGTTGGGGAAAATGGAAACCATCCAACATTATGTTCACGTTGTGCAGATGTAGTTGAAAAACACTATCACGCGTAAGCTTTTAGTTAATAATTTATGGAGTACAAATCCATCGTGATTTGTACTCCCTTTTGTTTAATAGATAGAAAAACGTCGAGATTCTCTACTTGAAAATCCAATCCAACTCACAAACCATTGAATTTTTGCCTAATAAAGTATAAGATAAACTAAGGTTTTATTCTAATCTATAAGTAGATAAAGTAGTTTAAATCGGAGGACACGAGAAATGTATCGATATTATCTCTTAGCAATTTTTGTAATAGCAATTGATCAGTTTACGAAATACTTAGTAGTGAAAAACATGGAGTTATATGAAAGAATACCAATAATTGAAGGTTTTTTTAATCTTACTTCACATCGTAATAGTGGTGCTGCTTGGGGAATCTTAGAAGGAAAGATGGGTTTCTTTTACGTCATTACCATCATTGTAATTATCGGGATTATTTATTATTTACATAAATATGGTAAGGATAATATATTGTTTGCTTCCGCACTTAGTCTTATTTTAGGAGGAGCGATTGGGAACTTTATTGATCGATTATTCCATCAAGAAGTAGTAGATTTCTTCGACTTTACGATATTCGGTTATGAATTCCCGATTTTTAATATTGCTGATTCAGCATTAACAATAGGTGTTATCCTTGTTATCATTGCAACACTATTCGAGGAAAAGAAACAGAAGGGAAAAGCGTAAATGAGCTTACAACATGTTGTTACGGAAAATGAAAGCAAAATACGGATTGATAAACTGTTATCTGATATAAACCCTGATCAATCACGCTCACAAATCCAAGGTTGGATAACGAAGAAGCTTGTGAAGGTAAATGGTGAGATTGTGAAGGCTAATTATAAATGTCAACTTGAGGATGTAATCTCTTGGGAAACGCCAGAGATTGAAACATTAGATATTACACCTGAAAATATTCCTTTAGATATTGTATTTGAAGATAAAGATTTATTAGTAGTTAATAAACCAAAGGGAATGGTCGTGCATCCGTCTGCTGGGCATCAATCAGGTACACTTGTGAATGCACTTTTATATCATTGTGATGATTTATCAGGAATTAATGGTGTTGAGCGTCCAGGGATTGTCCACCGAATCGATAAAGACACTAGTGGGCTATTGGTAGTAGCAAAGAGTGACAAAGCACATGCTGGCCTTGCTGAACAACTATCTAATAAAGATGTTGAAAGAAAATATGAGGCTGTTGTTCACGGAGTTATCAATCATGATACTGGTATGGTAGATGCTCCAATTGGAAGAGATACAAAAGATAGACAAAGAATGGGCATAGCTGAAAATGGTAAACAAGCAGTAACTCATTTTCAAGTTTTACATCGTTTTAAGGAATTTACCCATATTGAATGTCGACTAGAGACAGGCAGAACGCATCAAATTCGTGTTCATATGCGATATATTGGCTTCCCTCTTGTTGGAGATCCAAAATATGGTCCACGTAAAACATTAGATACAAATGGACAAGCGCTTCATGCAAAAGTATTAGGATTTACTCACCCGGTAACAGGGGAGTGGCTTCGATTTGAAGTGGAAGCACCTAGTTATTTTAAGGAATTATTGGGGACGTTAGAACAAATGTATTGACAGAATCCACTTATTTTGAAATAATAAAACAAATGAATAAGAACCTTTAAATCAGTCCAGAGAGGCTAAAAAGGGTACGGTTATTTATACGGGATACATGTATTTAAAACCCTTTTTTCCTCATGGAGAAAAGGGTTTTTTGTTTGGGGGGTAAACCATGTTTAAAAAGACGGAAATTCTAGATGAACAAGCTATCAATCGAGCACTTACTCGTATTGCTCATGAAATCTTAGAAAAAAACAAAGGTGGAGAGGAACTAGTTATTGTAGGAATTAAAACTAGGGGAATACCACTAGCAAATCGTTTACAAGAAAAAATTCAAAGAATTGAAGGGTTATCATTACCTATTGGTGACTTAGACATCACACTATATCGAGATGACTTAGTAAAAGCAGTGGACTCAAATGAACCTGAAATTCGTAACACATATATACCTGTTGATATTAGTAATAAGAAAGTAATTTTAGTTGATGACGTATTATATACTGGAAGAACTGTGCGTGCTGCAATGGACGCTGTGATGGATTTGGGAAGGCCATCACAAATACAATTAGCTGTACTGGTTGACAGAGGGCACCGCGAACTACCGATCCGTGCAGACTACGTAGGGAAAAATATTCCTACATCAGAAAAAGAGATAATTGTTGTTCAGCTAAACGAAATAGATGATGGAACTGACTCCGTGTCCATATATGAAAAATAATGATAAGACCTTTAATAAAATCCAGAGAGATTTAAAAGGTCGCTCAAGTTACGTGCATAAAATTCTGCACGTATACCTCTTTGCGACCAAATTGCAAAGAGGTTTTTTTATTGCCTATTATTCTAAGGTAAATAAAAATATTGAACACAATGGGGGATATACGTGAATCATTTTATATCAATTGATCAATTAACGAACCAACAAATCTTTAATCTAATAGTAAACGCTGAGAAGTATAAAAAGGGAAAGAACGACAACATTCCAAAACAACTTTTCGCTGCAAACTTATTCTTTGAACCAAGTACGCGAACGAAAATGAGTTTTGCTGTTGCAGAAAGAAAACTGGGTTTAGAAGTACTAGACTTTCATGCGGAAGAGTCTAGCATACAAAAAGGGGAATCACTATTTGATACGGTGAAAACCTTTGAATCCATTGGTGCCAATGTGGCGATAATTAGACATAGATCAGACGATTGGTTTACAGAATTAGAATCAGGAATAAATATTCCTATTATCAATGCAGGGGCTGGTAAGCGAGAGCATCCAACACAATGTATGCTAGATCTTCTCACCATCTATGAGGAATTTGGTAGATTAGAAGATTTAAATGTTGTAATTGTAGGAGATATTAAGCATAGCCGTGTAGCCAAATCAAATGCACATGCACTGGAAAGACTTGGTGCAAAAGTATATTTAAGTGCCGCACCAGGATATGAAGATGAGTCACTTGATTATCCATATGTAAGTCTTGATGAGGCAACTCAATTTTGTGATGTTGTCATGCTTTTAAGAATCCAACACGAAAGACATGAGGAAATATATGAAACGTCAAGTTACCTCACAAAATATGGATTAACAATCGATAGAGAAAGAAAAATGAAACAACATGCGATTATATTACATCCAGCACCAATTAATCGTGGTGTGGAAATAGATGGAGATTTAGTCGAATGTGGGCGTTCAAGGATTTTTAAACAAATGAAAAACGGTGTTTATATGAGAATGGCAATCTTAACACATGTATTAAACGAATGGGGGAGTATTGATGAGAATTCTATTAAGGAATGTTAAACGATTAGTAGATAATGGTGAGTTAGAAAGCTGCGATGTATTAGTCGATGGTGGGAAAGTTAAAAAGATTAATACTTCGATTGAGATAAAGGAAATCGACAGAACGATAGATTGTAAAGGAAAACTTCTAACCCCAGGATTCATCGATGTACATATCCATTTACGTGAACCAGGTGGCGAGCATAAGGAAACAATAAAAACAGGAACTATGGCTGCTGCAAGAGGTGGATTTACAACAGTTTGTTCCATGCCAAATACAAATCCAGTTCCAGATTGTGAAGAAACAATTAATATCTTGCTAGATAAGATTGATCAAGATGCAGTTGTTCGTGTTTTACCGTATGCATCTATTACCAAAGGATTAAAAGGGGAAGAACTAACAGATATAGAAGCCTTATCTAAGTTAAATATCTTTGCTTTTACAGATGATGGTGTTGGCATTCAAACCGCTGACGCAATGCTTCGCGCTATGAAGAATGCAGCTGCATGTAACAAGGCGATAGTTGCTCACTGTGAGGATAACTCGATTGTTTACGGTGGTGTTGTCCATGATGGGAAAGTTAGCGAGCGCTTAAACCTACCTGGAATACCCTCATTAAGTGAGTCCGTACAAATTGCAAGAGATGTTTTAATAGCAGAAGCGGCTGGATGTCATTACCATGTTTGTCACGTTAGCACAAAAGAATCAGTAAGGGTCATTCGAGATGCAAAGAAAGCTGGAATTCATGTTACAGCCGAGGTAACTCCCCATCACTTATTATTAAACGAAGAATCGGTTCTTAGTGATAATACCAATTTCAAAATGAACCCACCACTAAGGAGTAAAGAAGACCAGGAAGCATTAATAGAAGGTTTACTAGATGGAACAATTGATTTTATTGCAACAGACCATGCTCCACATAGCGAGGACGAAAAAGCACAGGGTATGCTTAAAGCTCCTTTCGGGATTGTTGGGTTAGAAACAGCCTTTTCATTACTTTATACTAATCTTGTAAAACCTGGGGAAATTTCTATAAAGCAATTAGTAGATTGGTTAACGATTAAACCAGCATCCGTTTTTAATCTGCCTTATGGAAGACTGGCTGAAGGAGAAATAGCTGATTTAACATTAATCAACCTTGAAGCAGAAACAACAATTGATAAATTTAACTTCTATTCAAAAGGAAAAAATACACCATTTCATAATTGGAAAGTAACAGGGGTGCCGGTACTTACCATTTATGAAGGAGAAATTATTTACGAGGAGGATACTAATGCTTAAAAGAAAATTAGTCTTGGAAGATGGTACGATTTTTATTGGGAAAGGCTTTGGAAGTGATAAAGAAATAAGTGGTGAGGTAGTTTTTAATACCGGTATGACAGGTTATCAGGAAATTATTTCCGATCCCTCGTACTGTGGTCAAATTGTGACCTTAACCTATCCGTTAATTGGAAACTACGGGATTAATCGAGATGATTTTGAAACAGTAGCACCATTTATTAATGGATTAATTGTAAAAGAATATAGTGAATATCCATCAAATTTTAGAAGTGATGAAAGTATTGATAGCTTTTTAAAAGCTCATGATATTCCCGGACTATCTGGTATAGATACTCGAAAACTAACCAAAGTCATTCGTAAAGCTGGGACCATGAGAGGTTACATTGCTGATACGGAGATTCCTGAAGAAGTTCTATTAAAAAGGTTAGCGAATACGCCAGTTCCTCATAACCAAGTCAAACAAATATCGACAACAAAACCTTATATTGTTCCGGGGCGTGGGCATCGTATCGTTCTTGTAGACTTTGGTATGAAACATGGCATTTTAAGAGAGTTAACGAAACGCAACTGTCATGTGACAGTGGTTCCATACAATTATCCAGCTGATAGTATATTACGTCTAAAACCAGATGGAATCATGTTAACTAACGGCCCTGGAGATCCGGTAAATGTACCAGAGGCGATTGAGATGATTCAAAAAGTGGTACCAACCATTCCGATATTTGGAATATGCCTTGGTCACCAACTACTAGCGTTAGCTTGTGGTGCACAAACGGAGAAAATGAAATTTGGCCATCGAGGTGGAAATCATCCGGTCAAAGATCTGGAGAATGGCAAGACATTCTTAACTTCACAAAATCACGGATTTGCAGTGAATAGGGCATCATTAGAAAATACAGATTTGGTATTAACACAAATTGCTTTAAATGATAACTCTGTCGAGGGAATAAAGCATCGAATATATCCCGCTTTTTCGGTTCAGTATCATCCAGAAAGTTCACCAGGACCAGAAGATTCTAATTATCTATTCGATGAATTTTTATCATTAATTGATAATCATGTAGCTAAAGGGGAGGAAGAAGTATATGCCTAAAAATACAGACATCCAGAAAATATTAGTTATTGGTTCAGGTCCAATAATTATCGGTCAAGCAGCTGAATTTGATTATTCAGGTACGCAAGCGTGCCAAGCATTGCGAGAAGAAGGCTATACAGTTATTCTTGCTAACTCTAATCCAGCAACCATTATGACGGATCAAACAGTTGCAGACAAAGTCTATATGGAACCGTTAACGGTAGAATTTTTAACCAAAATTATCCGAAAAGAACAACCAGATGCATTACTGCCAACCTTAGGTGGTCAAACTGGTTTGAACCTAGCTGTTTCGTTAGATAAAACAGGAATACTTGATCAATATAATGTCAAACTTTTAGGGACTTCGCTTGAAGCTATAGAAAAAGCAGAAGACCGCGAAAAATTCCGTGAATTAATGGGTGTTTTAGGAGAACCAGTACCAGAAAGTAGGATTGTTAATACCGTTGAAGATGCTGTTGACTTTGTAAAGAAAATTGGTTTTCCATTAATTGTTCGTCCTGCCTATACGTTAGGAGGAACAGGTGGTGGCATGTGCTATGACGAGGGTGACTTACGCGAAATAACTAGAAATGGTCTAGCATTGTCTCCAGTGAATCAATGTCTTATTGAACGAAATATTGCTGGTTTTAAAGAAATTGAATATGAAGTAATGCGTGATAAAAATGATCAAGCAATTGTTGTATGTAATATGGAAAATTTTGATCCAGTTGGTATCCATACAGGTGATTCAATCGTAGTTGCTCCTTCACAAACGTTAAGTGATAGGGAGTACCAACTTTTGAGGAATGCATCACTTAAAATAATCAGAGCTCTCGAAATAGAGGGTGGATGTAATGTTCAATTAGCACTTGATCCAAATAGCTTTAATTATTATGTCATTGAAGTTAATCCACGGGTTAGTCGATCATCAGCACTTGCATCAAAGGCTACTGGTTATCCAATCGCTAAAATGGCAGCCAAAATTGCTGTCGGTTTAACATTAGATGAGATAATAAATCCAATTACAGGAACGACTTTCGCTTTATTTGAACCAGCACTTGACTATGTAGTGACAAAAATTCCTCGTTTTCCATTCGATAAATTTGTTACCGGTGACCGAAAGCTTGGTACACAAATGAAAGCTACAGGAGAGATCATGTCAATCGGTAGAAATTTTGAAGAGTCACTGTTAAAGGGAATTCGCTCCATGGATATTGGTACGGAAGAACTTGACTTACCTGGTTTAACATTTGCTACGGATGAAGATCTTAAATATAGACTAAAAAAGGCTGATGATGAACGAATTTTTGTAATAGCTGAAGCATTCCGTAGAGGAATTACGTTAGAGGAAATATTTAGCCTTACTAAAATAGACCCATTTTTCTTAAAGAAAATGGAAGACCTTGTCCTATTTGAGGATGTAATTTGTTCTAACCCGTACTCAAAAGAAGTATTACAAGAAGCAAAAGAAAAAGGATTTTCAGATAATCATATTGCAAGACTTTGGGAACTATCTGTTGATGAACTCTATCAATTCCGAATGAAAGAAAATATTAATACTGTATACAAAATGGTAGATACTTGTGCAGCTGAATTTGATTCACAAACTCCATATTTTTATAGTACCTATGAAGAGGAAAATGAGTCAATTCCATCAGGGAATAGAAAAGTTTTAGTACTCGGTTCTGGACCAATTCGTATTGGGCAAGGTGTTGAGTTTGACTATGCAACAGTCCATTCCGTGCTGGCAATTAAAGAAATGGGTTATGAAGCAATAATTATGAATAATAATCCTGAAACAGTTTCCACAGACTTTAGTATTTCAGACAAGTTATATTTTGAACCGCTAACGTTGGAAGATGTCATGAATGTTATTAATCTTGAAAAGCCAGAAGGCGTTATCGTCCAATTTGGTGGTCAAACGGCAATAAACTTGGCAGAAGGACTTTCGAGACGAGGGGTTACAATTCTGGGAACTGATCTAGAAGCAATTGATGCTGCAGAGGATAGGGATAAATTTGAGGTGTTATTGGATAAACTTCAATTGTTACGTCCTCAAGGAAAAGCAGTGAAACATATGGATCATGCAATCGAGGTAGCTGAATCAATTGGGTATCCGGTACTGGTTCGTCCTTCTTATGTTATCGGTGGTAGCCGTATGGAGATTGTTTACAATAGAGATGAGCTACAAGCATACTTGACAAAAACAGGGCATATTACAGATCGCCATCCCATTCTGATAGATAAGTATATTACTGGAATTGAAGTAGAGGTCGATGCCATTAGTGATGGGGAAACGATTATTGTTCCCGGCATTATGGAGCATATTGAAAGGTCAGGAGTCCATTCGGGGGATTCCATTGCTGTCTATCCACCACAAAGATTATCGGAAACTGTTAAAGAAAAGTGCTTTGAAGCAACGGTGAGAATAGCAAGAGCTTTACAAGTAAAAGGGTTGGTAAATATCCAATTCATTATTTGTGATGAGGATGTTTATGTACTAGAGGTAAACCCAAGGGCAAGTAGAACAATACCATTCCTAAGTAAAATTACTGGTGTTACGATGGCAAATTTAGCAACAAGATGTATTTTGGGTGAAAATCTTAAGGACCTAGGGTTTAGTTCGGGTATTCTACCTGAATCCAATCTAGTATCTGTTAAAATTCCAGTGTTTTCATTTGAAAAATTACGAAGTGTGGATACCATTCTCGGACCAGAGATGAAATCAACGGGTGAAGCCATAGGTTATGATAAAACAATGGAAAAAGCATTGTATAAAGGATTACTTGCAGCAGGCATCTCCGTACCAAGTGAAGGAGCAGTATTAATTACTGTATCAGACAAAGATAAGCTCGAAATGTTAGAGGTTGCTACCCGTTTCCATCAATTAGGATTCCAGCTTTACGCAACAGCCGGGACATCATCATTCTTAAGGGGTGCAAACATTCCAGTTACCGAAGTTGGAAAAGTAGGGGCAAAAGACCCGAACGTTCTATCCATTATTGAACAGGGTAAAGTACAATTTGTGGTCAACACAATAACCTCAGGAAAACAACCGCGTTCAGATGGATTTATGATTCGAAGAGTATCCGTAGAACGTGGAATACCTTGTCTAACAAACTTAGATACAGCAAACGCAATACTGAATGTTATTGATTCAACAACATTTTCTGCAAACCCAATACAGACAAAAGAGGCTGTTTTATTATGATTAAAAAAGAACAGATGAAGATTGTTTCCTCAAGGGCTATAGCGAAAGACACGTATGAAATGGTGCTTGAAAATCATTTTATCAGTGAGAAAGCTGTACCAGGTCAGTTTTTACACATACAGATTGGAACACATACATTGAGAAGACCGATTTCTATAGCTAATTGCAATAAAGAACGAAATGAAATTACGATTCTATTTAAGATAAATGGTGTGGGTACAAGTGAACTGGCAACCTATCAAGCAGGTGAATTTTTGGATGTATTAGGACCTCTCGGAAATGGTTTCAAAGCGGAAGATGAACCACAATCAACTATTCTATTAGTTGGGGGAGGGATTGGTGTACCGCCCCTTTATTATCTAGGGAAAACACTAAAAGAAAAAGGAATTAACATTGTTTCTATTTTAGGTTTCCAACAAAAAGAAAATGTGTTTTATGAGCAACAATTTCAGGGGTTAGGGGAGACCATTATTGTAACGGATAATGGGTCCTATGGGTATAAAGGCTATGTCACAGATGTATTAGATCAAGTTGGGTTGTTTGACTGTTACTATTCCTGTGGCCCCATTCCAATGCTTAAGGCCTTAACAACGAAACTTGAAGGGAAGCGAGGATTTATTTCATTAGAAGAGCGAATGGGCTGTGGTGTTGGAGCGTGTTTTGCATGTGTCTTACCAACTAAAGATGGCACTGGATATCGGAAAATTTGCAAAGACGGACCAGTATTCCACGCTGAGGAGGTTACGATATGACAGATTTAGCAATTGAACTTCCAGGCCTATCCTTAAAGAATCCGATAATGCCAGCGTCAGGTTGCTTTGGGTTTGGTCGTGAATATAGTGAATTCTACGACCTTAGTAAACTAGGTGCCGTAATTATGAAGGCAGCAACAGGATCTGAGCGTTTTGGTAACCCAACACCTAGGGTTGCTGAAACGGCATCAGGTATGTTAAATGCAATTGGACTTCAAAATCCGGGCGTAAATAAGATTATCGAATCAGAAGTCCCGTTTCTGTCCCAATTTGATACGAATATAATAGCAAATATAGCCGGAAGTACGTTAGAAGAATATGAAGAGGTTGCTAGAGCATTTAACAAAACGGATAAGGTACATGCGCTCGAACTGAATATATCTTGTCCTAATGTAAAAGATGGTGGAATTCAATTTGGGACGAATCCATCAATGGCAGCTCGGGTAACAGAAGCGGTCAAAAAAGCTAGTAATCTACCGGTTTATGTAAAGTTATCTCCGAATGTCACGGATATTATGCAGATGGCTAAGGCGGTGGAAGCGGCTGGCG
Source organism: Paucisalibacillus globulus DSM 18846 (assembly GCF_000482485.1). Taxonomy (GTDB): domain Bacteria; phylum Bacillota; class Bacilli; order Bacillales; family Amphibacillaceae; genus Ornithinibacillus; species Ornithinibacillus globulus. The sequence goes on from NZ_AXVK01000001.1 coordinate 524,924, forward strand.
CAGACGGATTGTCCATGATAAATACGATAACCGGGATGCAAATTCATCTTCCAAGTAGGAGACCTCTGATTGCAAATAAAACTGGGGGTTTATCAGGGCCTGCTATTAAGCCTGTAGCAATTCGTATGATTTATGAAGTTAGACAGCAAGTGAATATCCCAATTATTGGCATGGGAGGCATCCAAAATGCAGAGGATGTTTTGGAGTTTTTATTAGCTGGTGCTAGTGCGGTAGCGGTTGGTACAGCTAATTTTCAAAATCCATTTATTTGCTCTGAAATTATTGATGAATTACCAAGTGTATTGAGTAACTATGATTTTAATTCGGTGCAAGAAGCTGTTGGAAAGGGGATTATTTCATGACAAAGTCTATTTATCTAGCATTGGATTTTCCTACTTGGAAGGAAGCGGGAAGATTTCTAGAGGAAAATGATTTACATGGTGTTCCAGTAAAAGTTGGGATGGAGCTTTATTATCGTGAAGGACCACAAATTATTGACAAGCTAAAAGAGAATAATCATAAAGTTTTTCTTGATCTAAAACTTCATGATATTCCTACGACGGTTATGCGTGCCATGAAAGTACTTTCTAGTCTAGAAGTAGATTTAGTGAATGTTCATGCACTTGGTGGTAGTGAAATGATTCAAAGAGCAAAGGATGGACTTATAAATGGTAATCCTAACTTTGATACCAAATTAATAGCTGTAACAGTACTAACTTCAATGGAGCAAAGGGTATTGAATGAAGAATTGGGTATATCAGGTAATCTATTGAATGTTGCGGTAGGCTTTTCAAGCTTTGCTAAGAAGAGTGGAGCAGATGGTGTAGTTTGTTCAGTACATGAAGCAAACCAAATAAAAACGGAATGTGGAAGGGACTTTATAACAGTAACACCGGGAATTAGACTTATTGATTCAGATGTAAATGATCAAAAACGTGTAGCAAGCCCAGGGTTTGCTAGAAATAATGGTGCAGATTATTTAGTAATTGGGCGTAGTATTACAAAAGCTAAAAATCCAAGAATAGCCTATGAACAGGCAATTGCTGAATGGGAGGAATCAACATGCAAATAAGTCAAGAACTAGCAAAAGAACTATTAACCATCAAGGCTGTGCAAATTAACCCGAAGGAGTATTTCACATGGGCATCTGGAATTAAGTCACCTATATATTGTGATAATCGTATAACGATGTCCTATCCTGAGGTACGTAAAACGATTGCCAATGCATTTGTTGAATTGGTTGAGCAAATGGAGGAAAAGCCAGATGTAATTGCTGGTTGTGCTACTGCTGGGATTCCCCATGCTGCATGGCTATCTGAGCGTTTAAATCTACCGATGGTTTATGTCCGTTCCAAGCCAAAAGGTCATGGAAAAGGAAATCAAATTGAAGGGGAAAATGTTGCGGGTAAAAAAGTATTAGTAATAGAGGATTTAATTTCTACTGGTGGTTCATCTTTAGAAGCAGTTAATGCATTGAGGAATTCTGGAGCTAGGGTGCTCGAAGTATTGTCCATCTTTACATATGGATTGAGAAAGGCTCAAGCTAACTTTAAGTCATCAGATATGAATTATCAAAGTCTTACAAACTATGAGGAATTAATTCAAGCTTTAGTCGAAGATGGAAAACTAAGTGAGGAAGAAAAAACTGTACTTTTGGAATGGCGCAATACTATTGATTTATAATAACTTGATGTAATAAGTAGATATTTATTATATAATAAAAACGTATAAATAATAATTATCATGACCGAGGTTTATTAAAATGAAAATTGAGGATTATGAGTTACTACTTAAATTGAATGAGGTTGGAACAATACGTGGTACAGCAAAAGCTATATTAATATCCCAACCAGCTGTTACGCAGCGCCTTAAATATATAGAGGAATACTTTGGGGTAACGATTTTTATTAGAACTCCAAAAAGTCTTGTGTTAACACCTAGTGGGGAAATTATTCTGAACCATGCAAAGCAAGTTACCGATAAAGAACAGGTACTAAAAAATAAGCTTTCCAAATCGAGTCATGAAGTACAAGGAACACTATCTATTGCTTGTTCCTCTTTAATTAGCCAACGTTTCCTTCCAAAAATACTAGGAGAATACACAAACAAGTTTCCAAAAGTGACCATTGATTTAGTCACTGGTATTAGTGAGGATATTAAGCGAAATCATAAGGACTACCATGTATGTATCATACGTGGTGAAAAGTTTAAAGAGAGTACAAGTATACGCTTATTCGATGATCCATTGTACATTTTTGATACGGAGCCTTTTCCAGAGGATTCATTGAAAGAACGACCACTAATCTCCTTTAAAAGTGATGATAGTATGCACGAGCTTGTCGATAACTGGCTATACCACCATCAGCATCAGATTAAACCACTTCGCACCATGACCGTGGATCAAATTGAAACATGTAAGCAATTCATGAAACAAGGGATTGGTATGGCTGTTCTACCAAAAAGTGTTTCGGATTCTATGATGGATGAATTCCCACATGTTGCATTAGAATTAGCTGGGAAACCTGTTACGCGCTATACTTGGGTATCTTATCAGGAAGGAATTAGAGAACTACCTCAAGTAGCTGAGTTTATTAAGATGCTTACAGAAAAATCTTTTTTATAGGCAGTTTTTTGTAAAGTTTGTCACTTTCGCAGTTGATGGAAAATGCGACAAAAGCTTAAAGAGGATAGTGTAGTGGTAGCACACCGCTCCAGCAGAATACTCCGCTTTTACTTCCAGTACCGGGGCGACATCTGCTCGAAAGAACCATCGCAGTGTCTACCTCGCCACGGGCACGGCCTCAGCCTCCTCGCGGAAAAGTCGCCGCTGCGGGGTCTTCGGACACGTGCTATTCCCGTAGGAGTCTACGTATTCTGCCTACGCTAGTTAAAATTTCTAATCATAATAAGGTTTAGCTTATATTTTTAGAAAGAATTTCAATCATTATATTTTTTCTACACCAGCGGGGGAAATACACGGAGACTCCTATGGGAGGATAGGCATAGGTGAGACCCCGCAGTGACGAAGGAGCGAGGAGGCTCTCCAGCCGCCCATGGAAAGCGAAGTGTATTTCCCCCGCGGGTCAGTTGCTCACCCCATGATTATTAGTTAAGTCGCACTCTATATAAAAAGTGTCATTAACAACAATCTTTTAGAAAACAACATATTATAAATTATTAAAAGGGGGATATGATAAAAATCATGTTTTCCTTTTTTGTGTTTAGTGAAGCGGATTCTATAAAAGAAGGAAAAATGATAATAATTGTAGAATTATTAACATACCGCATGTTAGTGGTGAGTAGAATGGACAGTTTGCCTTTTGAAACCTTTTAAAATACCACAGAAAGGGGCATTTTTTTTTGAATACAAAATTATTGATTGTAGAAGGGCTACCGGGTTTCGGAAAATCAACAACAGCAAAGTTACTCAAGGATATTCTAATTGATAACCATAAGCAAGCCGAATTATTTCTGGAAGGGAATCTAGACCACCCTGCTGATTATGATGGAGTAGCTTCTTTTAATAAAAGTGAGTTTGAAAGTTTGATAGCGAATAATGGAGATTTTAGAGAATTAATAAATAATAAAGTTACCAGGAAAGGTATTAATTACTTATTACCCTACCGAAAACTTATTAATGAATATGGGTCGCATTTTCCGGATGATTTATTCCATACCATTTTCAAGAATGATATATATGAATTATCTTTAGAAAAGAATATAGAGTTAATCACACAAAGATGGACAGAATTTGCAGAAAAGGCAATTAATGAAAATAAAGTTTATATTTTTGAATGCTGTTTCCTACAAAATCCATTAACAATTGGAATGGTAAAGTATGGTTCGCCAAAAGATAAAGTTATTGATTATGTTTTGAGATTAGAGAAGATTATAGAAAAATTAAATCCAATATTGATTTATATTGAACAAGATGATTTGGAATTTTCGTTTAGGAAAGCTGTTCACGAGAGAGCAACAGAATGGTCAAAGGGATTTATGGACTATTATACTAACCAAGGTTATGGGAAAGTAAACGGATATAAAGGATTAGAAGGAACCATTAAAGTATTGGAAGCAAGAAGAGCTGTTGAAAAAGAAATATTTGATTTGTTAACAATAAAAAAGATAAAGATTAACAATTCAAACTATGAATTTGAAAATTATAAAATAATGTTAAAGGAAAGAATGCGGTCAATGGAAATTCTAGGTTAATGTAGTATCTAATTTCATTTTTAAATTTATGAAATGAAAATGTACAAAAATAAAAAACGTGGGGATCCATATACTTGTGGTTCCCCATTAATTTTGCTTTTAAACTATTATTCTAGATTTCTTTTTGGTATATTCCATGAATAGAGATTGTAATATTTTTTTAAATTTTAAAAGCTAAATGAACAATCTAACTGTCTAATAAATAGATAGAATAGAGAGTAAAGGGGGTGGCTGCTACTTGCAGGAATTAGTAAAAAAAGCGCAAAAGGGTAATGTTGAAGCATTTTTAACATTGTTTCAAATGTATGAGGAAGATATTTATAGAATGGCATTTATATATGTGAAAAATCAAAGTGATGCACTGGATGTGGTTCAGGAGACAGCCTACCGTTCTTTTAAAACAATTAAAAAGCTAAAAGAACCTAAATATTTTAAAACATGGTTAATCAGAATTGCGATAAACTGTTCACTGGACTTACTTAAGAAACAGTGTAAAATCACACACTTACATCCAGGATTTGAGGAAAACATACCAGAAGAAATAATTGAGGATATTGATTTAGAAGTTGCTGTACAAGATTTAATTGAATACTTAAATGCAGAGGAGAAAAGTGTTGTTATATTGAGGTTTTTTGAGGAATTTACCTTTAAAGAAATCTCTGAAACACTTGAGATTCCATTAGGTACAGCTAAAACGATATTATATCGGGCTTTAGCTAAGCTTAGGAATAATCTAAGAGGAGGGGATGTGCGTGAGTAATAAGATTAAACAAGAAATGACTAAAATTGAAATACCAAAAGAGCTAAGTAGCAGAAGTTTAATGGGTGTTAATCAAGCAAAAGGTAAATTTTTGTTTTTTATATTCCTTTTCATTCTAATACCTTTTAGCTTTTATGTTTACGCTAATATTTATGATAACTATATATCATGGAATAATGGGTATAGTACGATTCTTGCTATTTTAATTTATCTTATTGTGTTTATTCCATTGATGGCATATGTATCAGAAAAACTAGCAAAATTCTCCTTGAAGTTAGGACTTGATAAACGTAAAAACTTCATTATATTTATTGCCATACTAATTACTATTCCAATCATTGTCACTATTAATGATTATCGGGAAAAGGACTTAGATGATGTTATTAGCTTTAATAGTAAAGATTTTGAGCAATTAATTCTTGGTAATGCTTGGACAACGGATAAAAAGGAACATGCAGATGAGTTAATTGATTTTTTAAGTCAATACCGGATAAAAAAGATGAAAGATGATGAATGGAATGGTGATGTATCAAAAGAAAAAGGATTTTCTATTGATATCTACTTAAAAGATAAAAGTTTAGGGGCTTCCATATATGAAAACCGTGTATGGGTTTATAGGAGTGGTAAGGCTTATCATGTTGTAAATGGGCCAATTGATATTGATTGGATTGAAAAGAAGGTTCAAGAGGAATTCGATGAATTACAGTGGTAGAAATGTAGGTTGTAATATGGTTTGTAAGTGGCAAGAACTCATACGCTTGTATGAGTTCTTCATTTGAATTATTTTCTTAACTTTTCTACAAGTGATCTATTCGGAGTAACATAAACCGTCTTCTGATTATCATAGATAACAAATCCCGGTTTAGAACCATTGGGCTTTTTCACATGTCGTACCTTAGTATAGTCTACTGGAACGGATGAGGAGCTTTGTGACTTACTATAGTAAGCTGCTAATTGCGCTGCTTCTAAAATTGTCTCTTCCGTAGGTTCTTTGGAACGAATAATAACATGAGATCCCGGAATGTCCTTCGTATGGAACCAAACTTCATCCCGATGTGCAAGCTTCATGGTTAAGTATTCATTTTGTTTATTATTCTTTCCAACTAAAATAGTTGTTCCATCTGATGATATATATTCTTCTGGGTTTGGAGTGTGTTGCTTGTTCTTCCGTTTTCCCTGACTTTGCTTTTTTAAATAGCCCTCTTCACGAAGTTCCTCACGTATTTCTTCAATATCTTCTACACCTGCAACATCTATTTGTTGCAATAGCTGATCAAAGTATTCTATTTCTTCATTTGTTTTTTCAATTTCTTCTTCTATTTTTACTTTAGATGTTTTCAATTTGGTATATGTTTTGAACAGGCTTTGTGCATTCTCACTAGGTGTTTTGTGAGGATGAAGCTCAATAGTAATTTCATTTTGTTCTGGATCATAATAATCTACTACGGAAATAGTGGTATCACCTTGTTTAACTAAATGCATATTCGCAGTTAAAAGCTCACCGAGTTTTTGATAATTATCAGCATTTGCTGCTTTTTGTAAAGTTCGCTCATGCTTTTTTAACTTTCTCGAATTTTTATCCCGTTCATTTTGAATAAATCGATATAGATCCTTTGCTTGTTGTTTAACCCGATCTCTCTCGGCTTTACCCGAGTAAAACCGATCCAACATTTCATTAGTTGTTGTGAATTCTTCCTTTTCTCCAGAGAATGACGTTATTGGAATAACATGAAATTCTTCTTTTGTACCTTTATAAATGGTAGGAATATATTGATTTAGGAGAATTTGCTCCTGTATTTCGAAGAACTTCTCTTTATATATTTCATTTGAACCTAATTTAGCTCGGCTAATTATCTCTTTTGCGATAAACGGAGAATAACCTGTAAATAGTTTTACGATTTGTGTGTCCAATTTACCAGCATTAAAATCAAGTTTACGAATGAATGTGTCACCATCAGTTTCAAGAGGATTCAATTTGTCTTGTTGTGGTGGTATGACATACTCTGATCCAGGTAGAATGGTTCGGTATCTATTTTGAGCCATTGATACATGTTTTAAGCTATCAATAATATTTCCTTTTTCACTATCTACTAGAATTAAGTTACTGTGTTTTCCCATTAATTCTAGAACAAGCTTTTTAGAGGAGATATCCCCAATTTCATTTCTTGTTTTTACTTGAAAGGTAATGATTCTTTCCATACCGTCTTGCTTAATAGCTTCGAGGATAGCTCCAGATAAATGCTTCCTTAGTACCATACAAAACATAGGGGCCTCGGGAGGATTATGAAAAGAATCCTTTGTAAAATGTACTCGAGAATAAGTAGGATGAATAGAGAATAATAAAACATGATTTTTACCTTGGCTTCGAATAGTCATTATAACTTCAGTATCCGATGGTTGATGTATTTTTGTTATTTTTCCTGGCACAAGCAGATTGAAAAGTTCATTTGTCACTGCTCTTGTTACAATACCGTCAAATGGCATTTGACTCACCTCTACCCTAAATTATAGCATTTTTTAGGACAAGTCTGCATATATATCACTACTAGAGTACAGGGGCTTGTTTTTGCCTCGCTTAAAGCTGGAGGAATGCGACGTGAAAAAGTGGTATCAATTAGATGTAGAACAGGTGGAACAAAAGCTTCAAGTAACCACAACTAGGGGACTAACACCTAATCAAGTAGAACAACGCCATAAGCAATATGGCTATAATGTTCTGGAATCAGGAAAGCAAACATCAAAATGGATTATCTTTTTAAAACAGTTTCAAGATTTTATGGTATTGGTATTACTTGCAGCCACATTAATAGCTGGGATGCTTGGGGAATTTGTTGATGCTATTGCAATTATGGTAATTGTATTGGTCAATGGTTTTATTGGTTATTTTCAGGAGCAAAAGGCAGAGAAGTCGCTAGAGAAGCTTAAAGAATTGTCAGCTCCAATGGCCAATGTTTACCGGGATCAAAAATGGGAGAAAATATCTTCTCGCGAATTAGTTGTTGGGGACATTGTAAAATTAAGTAGTGGAGATCGTGTGCCAGCAGATCTTCGTATTGTTAAATCTAATAGTTTAGAAACAGAGGAATCAGCCTTAACAGGTGAATCTTTACCGGTAATGAAGCACGCAACCGCTATTGTTCGAGATGACCTTGATGCCGGTGACCAAGTTAACATGGGCTTCATGGGGACTTTAGTAACGAGGGGCTCAGGGGTAGGGATTGTTGTCGGTACGGGAATGAATACGGTAATGGGACAAATAGCTTCTTTAATGTCTAGTACTAAGAAAATACCAACTCCATTAGAACGCAAACTGGCAGAGCTTGGGAAAATTTTAATTGTTGTAGCACTACTTTTAACTGTTTTAGTTGTAGGAATCGGAGTCATTCAAGGGCATCCTGTTTATAATATGTTCCTTGCTGGGGTATCATTAGCTGTTGCAGCGATACCGGAAGGATTGCCAGCGATAGTGACAGTTGCTCTTTCTCTTGGTGTACAAAGAATGATTCGGAAAAAGGCAATTGTACGAAAACTATCTGCTGTAGAAACATTAGGCTGTGCTTCTGTTATTTGCTCAGATAAAACAGGTACGATGACAGAAAATCAAATGACTGTTAAGGAAATGTTTCTTAACGGTGATAATATTTCTGTAACAGGTGATGGCTATGATGTTGAAGGAAAGTTTTTAATAGGAAAAAAGAAATTAAACGAGAACCACCCTAACTTAGAGACCATGCTCCTATACGGCCAATTATGCAATAATGCTATCCTTCAAGTGAAAAAAGGGAAGTATTTTATTGATGGAGATCCAACCGATGGGGCTTTAGTTGTAGCAGCAAGAAAAATTGGCTTAAATCACTTAAGTGGAGATAATTTTAAGATAATCAAAGAAATTCCATTTGACTCTGATCGGAAACGTATGAGTGTTGTAGTGGAAGATGAAAATGAGATGCGCTTCCTAATTACAAAGGGAGCACCAGATGTATTATTGCCTCGTTGTAATTATTTGTTAGAACATGAAAATAGAAAGATATTAAAGCAACGGGATCGAGACAAGATAGAACATGCTATTAATGGAATGGCTGAAAAAGCACTCCGTACCATTGCAATTAGTATGAGGCCATTATCAAAAGATATGTCGCTCGAAACTGCATTTTTGGAAAAAGATCTAACCTTTATTGGGTTATATGGAATGATTGATCCCCCTCGAAAAGAAGTAAGAGCAGCTATAGAAGAGTGTAGACAAGCAGGTATTAAGACTGTAATGATTACAGGTGATCATGTGAAGACTGCTCGAGCAATTGCAAAAGATCTGAAGCTATTACCGGACAATGGATTAGTGTTAGAAGGTAGTCAAATAAATCAAATGTCAACAAGTGATCTTGAGGAGACAATTGAAGATGTATATGTATTTGCTAGGGTAACTCCAGAACATAAGCTTAAAATAGTAAAAGCTTTTCAGGCAAGAGGGCATATTGTTGCAATGACTGGTGATGGGGTGAACGATGCACCTGCTATAAAGGCAAGTGATATTGGTATTAGCATGGGAATTAGCGGTACAGACGTAACAAAGGAAGCATCTTCTTTAGTATTAATGGATGATAACTTTGCTACGATAAAAGCAGCAATTCAAGAAGGACGCAATATTTATGAAAATATCCGGAAATTCATCCGTTATTTACTAGCATCAAACGTTGGTGAAATATTGGTTATGTTATTTGCCGTGATACTCGGAATGCCACTTCCATTAGTACCGGTTCAGATTTTATGGGTAAACTTAGTCACAGATGGTTTACCAGCAATGGCACTAGGCCTAGATAAACCAGAAAATGATGTAATGAAACGGTCACCAAGAAGTCCTAATGAAGGAGTATTTGCAAGAGGGTTAGGCTTTAAAATTATTTCTAGAGGTATACTGATTGGGATTGTGACTTTAATTGGCTTTATGGTTACATATCAAGACAACCCAGCCAATCTAGTTTATGGACAAACAATCGCATTTACAACGTTAGTAATGGCACAGCTTATCCATGTATTTGATTGCCGAAGTGAAAAGTCAGTCTTTGAACGAAATCCATTTGAAAATATCTATTTAGTATTTGCGGTTATCTCATCTGTTCTCTTATTACTTGTGGTAATATACTGGTCGCCATTACAACCAATTTTCCATACTGTTTCACTTGCTCCTAGAGATTGGATGTTGGTACTCGGTCTAGCTGCAATACCAACTGTACTATTCGGATTTACGAAAAAATAAGTTATTAATTACACAACTTGTTATAAACTGTGCGGTAACTAGACCCATGTATCTTAATCAGGGTACATGCTCCGGTTAACAGGGCTTATGTTTCTCTGAATCGAGCGCATGTTTCGGTAGACAGGGCTCATGTTTTCCTGAATCGGGCGCATGTTTCGGTAGACAGGGCTCATGTTTTCCTGAGTCGGGCGCATGTTCGGGTTGAGAGGGCCCATGTTTTCCTGAATCGGGCACATGCTCGGGTAGACAGGGCTTTTGTTACAGCACAGTTTCCATCAACTGCGAATTATATGTACAACTAGGATTACAAATTAGGTCCAAATAAAAACAAAAACCTTCTGCAACTTTTGTGGATGGTTTTTTTGTGTGGATTTGGTGAAGGAATGTAATATATCTTTTTAAAAAAGGTCAAATATCGTTCGAAGCTAACTAGGTATGCTATAATTATCCATAGCTCAAAAAAGTAGGTGATATTTTTGGCAAAAAGTATGACTGGTTATGGTACAAGTACAACTCATTTAGAAAATACTACCATCTCTGTAGAAATCAAATCGATAAATCATCGTTTTTTAGATATCATTCCAAAATATCCAAGAACCTTTATATTTCTAGAAGATAAGATTAAAAAGACCGTAAAATCTTATTTTTCACGCGGACGAATTGAAATACATATTAATATTGATGGTGATAATTTTGTAAACAAATCTATTGTCACCGATTGGGATTTACTGGATCAATATGTTCAACAATTAAAAAAGATAAAGGATAGGTACGCATTGAAAGGCGATATCCCTATGTCGGTTTTAACAGAATTGCCTGATCTTATTACAGTCGTTGAAAATGAAGAAAAACCAAGTGAACTGCAAAACATTGTTTTAACATGCGTTGCTAATGCTTGTAAACAAGTCGAAGAAATGCGAATGGAAGAGGGTAAAAACTTATTAGAGGATATTTTAAAGCGAGTTTCTAGTATTCGAGATATGGTACTCTTATTAGAGGGAAGAAGAGAAAAGGTTATAGAAGAGTACCGATTGCGTATTAAGAAGCGGATTGAGGAATATATAGAAGATTCTATTACTATTGATAAAGGTCAAATCCACCAAGAAATTGCAATACTCTCAGAAAAAGGAGATATCACAGAGGAGATTACCCGTTTACTAAGTCATTTAGAACAAATAGAAGAAATTTGTCAGGGTGAGGAGTCTATTGGTAGAAAGCTTGATTTTATCGTGCAAGAAATGAATCGTGAAGCAAATACAATTGGGTCAAAATCTACGGATTCCCAAATCGGTAGATGGACCATTGGAATTAAAAGTGAAATTGAGAAAATTAAAGAGCAAGTTCAAAATCTCGAGTAAATAAATGGTGAGACTTTTATTTTTACAAAAAAGCTTATATAATAGTTTAGAATGACAGGGGGAAGTAATATGGGATTACAATTAATTAATATTGGATTTGGTAATGTTGTTTCGGCAAACCGTGTTATTTCAATCGTTTCGCCTGAATCAGCACCAATTAAAAGAATTATCTCGGTTGCAAGGGATAATAATAAATTAGTAGATGCTACATATGGAAGAAGAACAAGAGCGGTTATTATTACTGATAGTGATCATGTGGTTTTATCTGCTGTGCAACCGGAAACGGTTGGGCAACGTGTATTAAGTCACGAGGAAATGACTGACGAATAATAGTGCTAAGCTTTTAGGAGGAAATAACTTGATAGAAGAGAAAGGTATTTTATTTATTCTCTCTGGACCATCTGGTGTTGGAAAAGGAACTGTGAGAAAAGAACTATTTGAAAGGAAAACGGAATTACGTTACTCCATTTCAATGACCACAAGGGATATACGTCCTGGTGAAGTGGATGGGGTTGATTATTTTTATAAGACAAATGAAGAATTTGAACAGTTAATTGCTGAAGGTAGGCTGTTAGAATATGCTAAATTTGTCAATAACTATTATGGTACTCCAAAGGATTATGTGGTGGACACATTAGACAAAGGGCATGATGTATTCTTGGAAATAGAAGTACAGGGTGCTATGCAGGTGAAGCAGAATTTCCCTGAGGGTGTATTTATCTTTTTATTCCCTCCAAGTTTAGAGGAATTAAAAAATAGAATTGTAAATCGTGGAACTGAAAAAGAGGATGTAATTCTTAATCGCTTAAAGGAAGCCCGTAATGAAATTGAGATGATGGATGCTTATGACTATGTTGTTGTAAATGATGATGTAGATAAAGCCGTAGAAAAGGTCCAGTCCATAATCCAATCTGAACATTGCAAGCGAGAACGAATTGCAGCACAATATAAAAAGTTATTGGAGGATGATTTTTCATGATGTTAGAACCATCTATTGATGAATTACAAGAAAAAATTAGATCGAAATATTCTTTAGTTACTCTTTCTGCTAAGAGAGCTAGACAATTACGTGAACTAAATAACCCACGAATTGTTAGTCCGAAATCTCATAAATATGTAGGTATGGCACTAGAAGAAATTGCAGCAGAAGAACTGAAGCTAGATAACGAAAAGTAAAAAGGTAATCCCTTGCATGTTAAAATGCAAGGGATTATTTAATATAAGAAAATTATGGTATAAATAGACTAGAAGATTTAATTGTTCTGGAAAGGTGTTCGTTAACATGCTGAATAAAAATGTAATACTAGGAGTGAGTGGTGGAATTGCTGCTTACAAGGCTTGTGCTTTAACAAGCAAGTTAACACAACAAGGGGCAAACGTTAAAGTGATTATGACAGAGTCAGCAACTAAATTTATTTCCCCCCTAACATTTCAAGCATTATCAAGGAACCCGGTTTACACCGACACATTTGATGAAAAAGATGCAGAAAAAATCGCTCATATTGATCTAGCGGATTGGGCTGATATGTTTGTAATTGCCCCAGCAACTGCAAATATTATTGGGAAAATCGCGAACGGAATAGCTGATGATATGATGACAACTTCTATTCTTGCTACAAAAGCACCGGTATACATTGCCCCAGCAATGAATGTCAATATGTATGAGCATCCCGGGGTTATTAAAAATATGCAAACTTTAGTAAATTTTGGTTACCATTTTATTGAGCCAGGTGCAGGCTATCTTGCATGTGGTTGGATTGGAAAAGGAAGATTAGAAGAACCGGAAACTATAATTGAAGTGATAAAATCGTATCAAAATAGCCCACGCTTATTATTAGGGAAAAAAGTACTAATATCGGCCGGTCCTACAAGGGAAAAAATTGACCCTGTTCGTTTTTTTTCCAATCGTTCAACAGGAAAAATGGGGTATAAGCTAGCGGAAGCCGCTGCTGAAATGGGAGCAGAAGTTACATTAGTATCTGGTCCGGTTAATTTAGCTACACCATCTGGTACTATAAAACGTATTGATGTGACAACTGCAGAAGAGATGTATAAAGTAACGACTGAAGAATTTTCTTCACATGATATTGTCATTAAAGCTGCAGCAGTAGCCGATTACCGACCAAAAGTTACCTATGATAATAAAATGAAAAAACAAGATGGGATACTTCAAGTTGAAATGGAACGTACAAAGGATATTTTAAAAACACTTGGAGAGAACAAAACAAAACAATTTCTTGTAGGTTTCGCAGCGGAAACTCAAAATCTAAAAGCTTATGGTTTGGATAAGCTTAATCGGAAGAATTTAGACGCTATAGTCGTAAATAATGTGGCCGAGGATGGTGCTGGGTTTGGAAGCGATACGAATATCGTAACCTATTTTAATAGAAAATTAGAGCAGCATGTGATTCCTAAAGCAAGCAAAAAAGAGGTTGCAAGAGAGATTCTAAAATTAATATTGCGTGATATGAAGGATGATCAATCGTGAATATTGCAAGGGTTATAGTTGATGTCCAAGCGAAGACGATCAATCAAACATTTGATTATTTAATACCAGTTCGATTTCAAGACATTCTTGCAGAAGGAATGCGCGTAATCGTACCATTTGGTCCGAGAAAAATAACCGGTTTCGTTGTGGGAATTACATCAACATCTGATTTTGACAAGTTAAAGGAAATTATTGATGTACTAGACATTTATCCTGTCTTAACAAAAGAATTGTTGGAACTAGGAAAATGGATGGCAGAAGATACACTTACCATGTACATTACAGCCTACCAAGCTATGTTGCCCCAAGTTTTGAAGGCACAATATAAGAAAGAATTAATAAGAAATACAGATGAACCATTGTCAAAGGAATTCGAGTTCTTGTTTGCAGGTAGAGATGTTATAAGTTTTGAGGAATTTGAAGGTTCAAGCATTTCTTATTCCAAACTACAGAAAGCGGTCCAGGAGACAACCATTTCCATTAATTATCTTGTAAAATCTAGAATTACAAAAAAGCTTGTTACATTCATAGAGCCCAATAAAGAAAGTTATCAATTAGAAGAATCATTATTCGATTTGCCCCAAAATGCAAAAAAACAAAGAGCAACATTAGCTTACTTTATTCAAAACTCAGACTCGATTGAACAAAATAAATTATTCCATATTACAAATTCAAATCGAACAGTTGTTAAGGCTCTTATAGATAAGCAATTATTAAAAGAAATTAAAAAGGAAGTATATCGAAACCCTTATAATGATGATTCTTTTGAAAGAACACTCCCACTTAATTTGACTGAACAACAAGAACAAGCATTACAGCCAATAAAAGAAAAAGTATCAAACAGTGAACATGATGTATTTTTAGTTCATGGTGTAACCGGAAGTGGTAAAACTGAAATTTATCTGCAGGCCATTCAAGATGTATTAAACGAAGGAAAAGAGGCAATTGTGCTCGTTCCTGAAATTTCGTTAACACCGCAAATGGTAAATCGATTTAAGGGGCGTTTTGGTAGTGAAGTAGCTGTCATGCATAGTGCTCTTTCAAATGGTGAGAAGTATGATGAATGGCGAAAAATTCAAACAAAGAAGGTAAGTGTTGTTGTTGGTGCACGGTCAGCAATTTTTGCGCCATTTGAAAATATAGGAATCATCATTATTGATGAAGAACATGAGACAACATATAAACAAGAGGATCAACCAAGATATCATGCTAGGGATGTTGCGATTAAACGAGGACTTTATCATCATTGTCCAGTGGTTCTAGGAAGTGCTACACCAACTTTAGAATCTTTTGCTCGAGCCAAAAAAGGTGTGTACAAATTAGCTACGTTAGATAAACGTACAAATGAAAAACCTATGCCAGATGTAGAAATTGTAGATATGCGTGAAGAATTGCATACTGGAAATCGTTCCATGTTTTCTACTCAATTAAAGGAAAGTATGGAAAGTGCAATAGAACGTGGAGAGCAAATTGTTCTTTTGCTAAACCGAAGAGGATATTCGACATTTGTTATGTGTAGAGATTGTGGTCATGTTAAACAATGCCCACATTGTGATATTGCTTTAACCTATCATAAACGAAGTAATCAATTAAAATGTCATTACTGTTCTTATGAAGAAAGAATGCCCTTAGAATGCCCAGAATGTCAAAGTGACTCCATTCGTTATTTTGGAACGGGTACGCAACGTGTGGAGGAATCATTAGCACAATTAATGCCACATGCTCGTGTTATTCGGATGGATGTAGACACAACAAGGAAAAAGGGATCCCATGAAAAGTTATTGAAGAGTTTTGCTGACAAGCAAGCAGATATTTTATTAGGTACACAAATGATTGCAAAAGGTCTTGATTTTGCCAATGTTACGTTAGTTGGAGTATTAACCGCTGATTCAATGTTGCATTTACCTGATTTTCGTTCTAGTGAAAAAACGTTTCAATTATTAACTCAAGTGAGTGGTAGAGCAGGAAGACATGAATTACTTGGAAAAGTGATTGTTCAAACTTATACTCCTGAACATTATAGTATTCAACTTGCAAGTAGCTATGATTTTCATCAATTTTTTAATGCAGAGATGCAGATTAGAAGAACATTCCGATATCCGCCATATGTCTATTTAGCACTCATTACGGTATCACATCCTAATCATGTTAAAGTAGTTCAAATAACCCAGCGTATCGCACAATTACTTACCAAGGTGGTAGCCGAGGAAACAATCATACTAGGTCCAACACCATCACCGATATCAAGGATGAAAGATAGATATCGCTACCAATGCATGATAAAATACAAAAATGAACCAAACCTTAGAAGGAATATCAAAAAAATTATGGATCAGTTTGCTGATGAGGTTCGAAAAGAGGACTTATTGATTACAGTAGATATGCAACCATACCATCTTATGTAGAAAGTAGGCTATTAAATGAAACGAATAGTTTTTATGGGGACTCCAGATTTTTCTGCCCCTATTTTAAATAAGTTAGTTCAATCCGAATATGAAGTGGTACTAGTCGTAACTCAACCGGACAGGCCTAAAGGTAGAAAGAAAGTAATTACTCCTCCTCCAGTTAAAGTGGAAGCAGAAATACATAATATTCCTGTTTTTCAACCGGAAAAGATTCGTCATGAGTACCAAGAAATATTAAATTATAATCCAGATATTATTGTTACAGCTGCTTATGGGCAAATCCTTCCTAATGAACTTTTAGAAGGGCCTAAATACTGCTGTATAAACGTTCATGCTTCACTCCTTCCCGAACTACGAGGTGGAGCGCCAATTCACTATGCGATAATGCAAGGCAAAGATGAAACAGGAATTACGATTATGTATATGGCTGAAAAATTGGACGCTGGTGATATTCTTACACAAAAAAGTATTCCAATTGAGAAAAAAGATCATGTAGGGTCTATGCATGATAAACTATCTACAGTTGGTGCGGATTTATTAATGGAAACACTGCCTAAATTGTTTGCAGAAGAATTAACACCTATTAAACAGGATGATTCTAAAGCTACATTTGCATCTAATATAAAACGTGAACAGGAAGAAATTGATTGGAATAAATCAAACATTGAAATTTACAATCAAATAAGAGGACTTCATCCTTGGCCGGTAGCATTTACTACTTATCAAAATGAAAATATGAAGATATGGTGGGGCGAGCCGGTTGAAGAGGAATATAAAGGGGAGCCAGGGGTAATTACTGCTAAAGATGATGATGAAGCATTTATTGTAATTTGTGGTAATCATAAAGGAATCCGCATCACTGAAATTCAACCTGCTGGAAAGAAACGAATGACTGTGAAGGATTATTTACAGGGCTCGAGCGATCGTATAAAAATTGGTAGCAAAATGGGTGAATAATAAATGAACAAATATCTTCTTAGAAATACCATAATAGACATATTACTTCGTATTGAACAAGATAGCGGGTATAGTCATTTATTAATAAATCATGAAATTAAGTCGAAACATATCTCTCCAAAAGATGAGGGGTTATTAACAGAAATCGTTTATGGAACAATTCAGCGAAAGATGACGCTAGACTTTTTTATTAATTCTTTTATTAATCAAAAGAAAAAATTAGAACCTTGGGTTTACATGCTTCTTAGAATGTCTGTTTATCAAATGGTTTATTTGGATAAAGTACCCGATCATGCGATTATTCATGAGGGTGTTGAGATTGCAAAACAAAGAGGACATAAGGGTATTGCATCTCTCGTTAATGCAGTACTTAGAAATATTCAACGAAATGGAGTCCCTAGTACAAGTGGAATTGAGGACCCAGTTACACGTCTAGCAATTGAAACTAGTCATCCAGATTGGCTAGTAAAAAGATGGATAGAACATTATGGCTATGAAACAACGAAAGAAATGTGTATGGCAAATCTAAGTCATAAACCAATTTCAGTACGTGTACAACCCTTGAAAATTTCAAGGGATGATGCGATGGAACAGTTAAAGCGTGAAGGGTATGAGGTATCTGAATCTGCTTTTTCAGAGCAAGGTATTATTATTGAACACGGTAATATTTTAAAATCGGTTTTGTTTGAAAAAGGAAGTATCACCATCCAAGATCAAAGTTCCATGCTAGTTGGAGAAATGATTGATGCACATCCAGATTTTACTGTTTTAGATGCATGTAGCGCGCCTGGGGGTAAAGCAACTCATATTGCTGAGAAAATGCAAAATAAAGGTGTCATATACGCACATGACATACATAAGAAAAAAATAAATCTAATCAATGAAAAAGCCAAGGATTTGAATATTTCTATTATAAATGCAGAGGCAATGGATGCTAGGAATTTATCAGACCGGTATACACCGGAATACTTTGATCGCATTTTAGTAGATGCACCATGTTCAGGGTTAGGCGTCATGCGAGGAAAACCAGATATAAAGTATAATAAAAAAGAAGAGGATATTAAAAGACTTTCTGAAATTCAACAAGATATTTTAAACACAATTTCTCCATTACTTAAGCAAGATGGGTTGTTAGTTTATAGTACTTGTACGGTTGATCCTGCAGAAAATGAAGCAGTCATAAAGAAATTTCTAAAAGACAATAAGAATTTTCAAGTAGATAAGAACTTTTTCGAAGAGTTGCCTACTGAATTAAGGACTTCAAAAGGTATTACTCCGTTTGGATTGCAACTTTTCCCGCAAGATTTTCAAACGGATGGTTTTTTCTTAACTAGACTGTTACGAAATTCCTAAAAGCATGAATAAACTAGTAGAAAAGTATGGGGAATTACCAGAAAAAGATATTCTTATTTGGTGAATTGTGTAATACTTATATTAGTAAAATTGGTATTCGTTAAGGGATTCTCCGAAAGTGAATTTTATTTTTCTTAAGAAACCTTATGCTGATTAGTGCATACCTTTAGGAAAATGCCTATGTTGCACTTAGGGTAGGAAGGACTTGTTACGTACCTACCTACGAAAAAGTATTGCTTTAGGATTAGGGGTGATAGAAATGGAAGGACATTTTTTTACAGATCGTGGTCAAGTTCGAATTCATAATGAAGACTCAGGTGGAATATTAGCTGGTGCAAATGGTCAATATTTAGCTATTATTGCGGATGGTATGGGAGGGCATCAAGCTGGAGACGTAGCTAGTATGATGGCTACCAACGCCTTTGAAAAGAAATGGAATGAAAATGAAGGATTTGATTCACCGGAAGCGGTAGAGAAATGGCTAAAACAAACTTTACTTGAAGCAAATAAATTAATATATCAGCATTCAGTAGAGAATGAGGAATGTCAAGGCATGGGTACAACCATTGTCGTTGCTATTTGTACGGAAGAGTTTATTACTGTTGCCCATATTGGAGATAGTAGATGTTACTTATATAATAATTTTAGCTTTAAACAATTAACGGAAGACCACACACTGGTTAACGCGCTTGTTCAAACAGGACAAATTTCAAAAGATGATGCACTTGTACACCCTAGGAAGAATGTTGTCCTTAAAGCACTTGGTACTGGGGAAATAGTTGAACCTGACATCCAAACTATCTCTTGGGAAGATGGAGATAAACTATTATTATGTTCTGATGGATTAACTGATAAAGTTCTAGATGATGAATTGGCTGAATATATGAAATCCGCTACCAATATTAAAGAAATTGGACAAAGCCTTGTTGACTTAGCAAATGAGCGTGGTGGGGAGGATAATGTTTCGCTTGTAATCTTACAGCATGAAACGAATGTGGAAGAAGGTGAGTCTTCATGCTAAATGGTCATTTACTAAACGAACGCTATCGTATTAAAGAAAAAATTGGCGGAGGTGGAATGGCTGACGTATATCTTGCGAAAGATATCATTCTAGATCGCCAAGTAGCTATTAAAGTACTTCGTTTAGAATATGCGAATGATGAAGAATTTATTGCAAGATTTGATCGAGAAGCCCAATCTGCTACAAGTCTTTCGCATCCAAATGTCGTAACCATTTACGATGTGGGAGAAGAAGAACAAATCCTTTACATGGTGATGGAATACGTGGATGGGATGACACTAAAGGAATTTATCCAACGTTATGGTCCAATTGATGTGCCAGAAGCAATTGAAATTATGAAGCAAATGACTGCTGCTATTGCCCATGCACATGAAAATGGCATTGTTCACCGGGATATTAAGCCACAAAATATATTAATTGATACATATGGACATATAAAAGTTACGGATTTTGGAATTGCAGTTGCATTAAGTGCCACATCACTCACTCAAACAAACTCAATATTAGGATCTGTACATTATTTATCCCCTGAACAAGCAAGGGGTGGAATGGCTACTAAGAAGTCTGATATCTATTCATTAGGTATTGTTCTCTTTGAAATGTTAACTGGACGTTTGCCTTTCCAAGGACAGTCACCGGTTTCCATTGCATTAAAACATTTACAAAGTGATACACCATCTGTGAGAAGATTTAGTCCTGATGTACCACAAAGTGTTGAAAACATTGTTCTAAAGGCAACAGCAAAGGACCCATTTCATCGTTTTAATACTGTTTATGAAATGGAAGAAAGTTTGGAAGTTGCGCTTTCACCGGAAAAAATAGACGAACCAAAATATTTTCCACCAACCGAAGTGGGAGAAGAAACAAAGGCAATACCTATTATTACGGAGAGTCAGCTTGAAAACATTCACCAAGATACAATTATTCATCAAGCAAATGCAGAAACAAAAAAAGTGGGTAGCAATGGACAAACTCAAAAAGATTCTGTAAACAAAAAGAAGAAAAAGGATAAAAAGGATAAAAAGAAGAAAAAGAAGAAAAAAAATAAAAAACTACTTATTACTTCTATTGTTCTATTAGTTCTTTTATCACTAACTTTAGTATTGGTATTTGTCGTTCCAGCACTTACTAAGCCAAAGGATGTTACAATTCCAGATGTTATAGGGTATGAGTATAGTGAAGCTAAAGATGAATTAGAAAGTATCGGATTGAAAGTTGAAAGAGAAGATATACCCTCAGAGGAGATGGAGGAAGGAAAAGTTGTAAAGACAGATCCTAAACCAGAACGAACAGTAAAAGAAGGACAAACTGTTACGGTTTATATAAGTACAGGAAAAGAGAAGATCCCATTTGATGATTATGTTGGAAGACAGTTTGACGAAATCAAACGCTTATTAATAGAAAAGGGTTATGATGAAGACAATATTGTCGCATATGAGGAATTTTCATCCGAAAAGCCAGCTGGAGAAATTTTAAGACAAGTTCAACCAGTGGAAGGTGAGGAAGTAATCCCTGCAGAAGCAAAAGTTATCTTTGAAGTTAGTAAAGGCAAGGAACCTATAGAACTCGATAATCTTTATGGAATGACACAGGATGAAGCTAAAAAACATTTGGAGTCATTAGGACTAAAGATGCATCCTATTAAGGAAAATTCTGATACGGTTCCTGAAGGTATGGTTATTCGTCAAGACCCAAGTGCTAATACGGAAATGAATGAAGGGGATATCATTGATGTATATATATCAATTGGACCGGAAAAATTACCCGTTAATCAATATACTTTCGAATTTGACGTTAACTATACACTAGATGATGAACCTGATCCAGATAATGGAGAAGGTAGCGAGGATGAGCAAGAAAATAAAGAACTACCGCCTCAAATAGTCAATATTTATATTCAAGACTATGATAATAAAGATTTTTCTATTGTAGCTGAGCAATATAAAATTACAAAAGATGAAACGATAACGATAACATTAAAAATTGAACAGGGATCTGAAGGTCGTTATAAAGTTATGCGTGATGATGAGATTCTTATCGATAAAACTATTCCATTTGAATGAAGAAGGTGAATAAATGCCGGAGGGCAGAATTGTAAAAGCTTTAAGTGGGTTCTATTATGTCCAAACAGCAGATGATTTGTTTCAGTGCAAAGGTAGAGGTGTATTTCGTAAAAAGAATATTACCCCACTTGTGGGTGATTTTGTATCTTTTGATATACGTGAGGAAAAAGAAGGGTATATTACTGAAATTAAACCAAGGACGAATGAATTAATTCGTCCTCCAATCGCTAATATTACACAGGCAATCATTGTAAGTTCAGCGATAATGCCTGATTTTAGTACTACATTACTTGATCGATTTTTAGTATTAATTGAAGCAAAAGGAATAACACCTATTATTTTTCTATCTAAAACGGACTTACTTACAGAGGAACAGTTATTAACATTAAAAGAATATCAAGCCGACTATGAAGCTATCGGCTATAAAGTTGAATTATTTTCAGCTAAAGAACCGCAAGAAATGGACCGAATTAAGGGTTATATGAAGAATCAAGTTACGGTTATTGCTGGGCAGTCTGGTGTTGGTAAGTCTTCCTTTATAAATACGATAAGTCCTGATGCATTAATAAAAACTGCAGATATATCCAAGAGTTTGGGTCGTGGAAAACATACAACCAGACATGTTGAATTAATTGAAGTTAATGGTGGATTAGTGGCAGATACACCTGGATTTAGTGCGTTAGATTTTAATGAAATCAATGCAGAGGAATTAATGGATTGTTTTCCAGAAATTAGAGAGTTAAAAGATTATTGTAAGTTTAGAGGATGTTTACACTCGAAAGAACCAAAGTGTGCAGTAAAAGACGCAGCAGAAAAAGATGAACTTCCAAAATATCGCTATGACCATTACATTAGTTTTTTGGAAGAAATACAATCAAGAAAGCCGAGGTATTAAGATGGTTAAAATAGCACCCTCCATATTATCAGCTGATTTTGCAAAGCTGGGAGAAGAAATTATAGATGTAGAGAATGGTGGAGCGGATTATATCCATGTAGATGTAATGGATGGACATTTTGTTCCTAACATTACAATTGGACCATTAATTGTGGATGCAATTAAACCAGTAACTTCATTACCATTAGATGTTCATCTAATGATTGAAAATCCAGATCAATATATTCCTGAATTTGCTAAAGCAGGAGCATCCATCATTACTGTTCATCAAGAGGCAAGTGTTCATCTTCATAGAACAATTCAATTAATTAAATCAACCGGAGCAAAAGCAGGGGTTGCAGTAAATCCAGGGACACCAGTTGAAATGATTCGTGATTGTTTAGGTGATGTTGATTTAGTTCTTATCATGACAGTCAATCCTGGTTTTGGTGGACAGTCCTTTATTCCACAAACATTAGAAAAAATAAAACAAATAGCAACTTGGAGAAAAGAACGTGGACTTTCATTTGAAATTGAAGTTGATGGTGGAGTTAATGTATCAACAGCAAAAGCTTGTACGGATGCTGGAGTCGATGTGTTAGTTGCAGGGAGTGCTGTTTATAATAAAGAAGACAGAAAAAAAGCAATTCTAGATATAAGACAAGCTGCTAAACAATAGGTGATCTGAATGGTTACAGTCGGCATTGTTGGAAATGGTCCTGCTTATCTCATTCCTGATTTATCATTATATCATGAAAAAATTGATATATGGATAGGAGCAGATAAGGGGGCTCTTTCTATACTAACAACAAAAAATAACTTGGATTATGCAATCGGTGACTTTGATTCTGTTACCACAGAAGAACTAGCCACTATTAAAAAGCTAGCTAAAAGTATTGACCAATATGAGATTGAAAAAGATTTTACTGATTTAGAATTGGCAATACAAAAAGCAATATCTTTAAAGCCCTCTACCATTTACTTTTTTGGAGTAACTGGAGGTAGATTGGATCACACATTAGTTAATATTCAGTTGTTAGAACAAGTATTAATTAATAATATTGTTGGAGTAATTATTGATAATAAAAATCAGCTTGAACTTCATTATCCTGGTTTATACACAATAGAAAATGATGATAATTTTCCTACAGTCTCCTTTATCCCTATTACAAAAGATGTAAAGGGCTTAACACTTACAGGATTCTATTATCCATTAATAAATGCGACGATTAATATGGGTTCTACACTCTCTATTTCAAACAAGCTAATATCAAATAATGGTACTTTTTCGTTTGAAGAAGGCATAGTATTAGTTGTAAGGAGTCGTGGTTAATTAGACGATTCATGTAATCGTGTTTGTAAATGGAGGAGGGCGAACTTATGAAATTTTATACTATTAAGCTCCCTAGAGTTCTTGGAGGATTTGTTCGTGTAGTGATTGGGATTTTTAAGAAAGATAAGTAAGATTTTTTGCTTTTGTCATTTACTGGCAGAAGCTCTTTTTTTGTACGGGTTGTTGCTTTTACCATTTTACCGAGACCGTATTCTAATTGGTAAGTACACAATTTGTATAGAGTGTGAAGTAACAAGGACTATGTTTTCATAATTCGGGCCCATGTTTTCCTGAATCGGTCGCATGCTCTGGCTGTAAGGGCCATGTTTTCCCGAATTGGTCGCATGTTCTGTTTAAGAGGGCTCATGTTTTCCAGAATCGGTCGCATGCTCTGGCTGTGAGGGCCATGTTTTCCCGAATTGGTCGCATGTTTTGTTTAAGAGGGCCCATGTTTTCCCGAATTGGTCGCATGTTTCTTTAAGAGGGCTCATGTTTTCCTGAAACGGGCGCATGTACTGTTTAAGAGGGTTCATGTTTTCCCGAATCGGGCGCATGGCTTCTCGCACCTTGAGGCCTCAACACAGGAAATCTGTAAATTTATACGGAAACCCACGTACTTCATTTAATAAGTTAAGTTACGTCGCATTTTCCATCAACTACGAAAATAAAGAAGCAACAAATACTTCGAGCAGATCCTTTTTAAGAAATATATTTGGTCTTATTGTTCTTCTATTCATCAATCGCCTAATTCAGTGATCAATCTTTCAATATAATCAAACCATAGAAAAAAGCACCCATTGTTTAGGATGGGTGCTTTTAGCTAATAACTAATGTAAATACAGTAAAATGATCCTGAGTATATATTATACGCGTTCCACTTTACCAGATTTAAGTGCGCGTGCAGACACATAAACACGTTGTGGTTTTCCATCTACCATAATACGGACTTTTTGCACATTAGCTTTCCATTTACGTCTGTTGGAATTCATAGCGTGAGAGCGTTGGTTTCCAGTATTAGTCTTACGCCCAGTAATAACACATTTTCTTGCCATGGTAATCCCTCCTACTCTTAACATAAGTCAAATTAATACTTATACAATTTAACACATGTCGAGAAAGATTGCAATAAGTATGCAAAGAAATATCACTTGACAGAATGAATAGAATCGTGCATTGTTATAAGAGGCAAAATCTTTGTTAACTCTTGACATTAAAGGATTACACACCATGATTATTACAAGCAAACTAATTGATAACGCTAAGAGTGTTAAGTGCAAAAGTAAATGATTTGTAGTAAAATATCCTTAAGATGAAGAAGTTTAAAGGAGGATAATAATGTCCATTGAATTGAATACAAAAGATGGTCACATAACAATAACAACCGAAGTTATTGCAACAATAGCAGGTGGCGCAGCTGTCGAATGCTACGGTATTGTAGGTATGGCATCCAAAAGTCAAATCAGAGATGGTATCGCTGAAATTCTTCGTAAAGAAAATTATTCTCGAGGAATAGTGGTAAGACAGGAAGACAATTCATTACATATCGATATGTATATAATTGTTAGTTACGGTACAAAAATATCTGAAGTGGCTAATAATGTGCAATCTCAAGTGAAATATACACTAAGTAAAACATTAGGGCTTGAAATTGATTCCGTGAATATTTACATACAAGGAGTACGTGTTGCAAAAGATTAATTTTTGCACGCCTGTTTAAAGGGAGGAACTATTGTGGCAGTACAAAAGCTTGAAGGCATTAAATTCGCACAAATGGTGCTTGCTGGAGCACACCATTTAACTAATAATGCCAAGAAAATTGATGCACTGAATGTGTTTCCAGTACCAGATGGTGATACTGGAACGAATATGAATTTATCAATGACATCAGGTGCTAATGAAGTTAAGAAAAACAAATCTGAAAACATTTCTGAGGTTGCTCAAGCTTTTTCAAAAGGCTTACTAATGGGGGCACGCGGTAATTCTGGTGTTATTCTTTCTCAGATTTTTAGAGGATTTGCAAAAGGAATGGATAAGAAATCTTCTTTGACTACAAAAGATTTGGCGATTGCTTTTGATTCTGGTGTACAAACAGCTTATAAGGCTGTGATGAAACCTGTTGAAGGAACAATATTAACTGTAGCAAAAGATACTGCTAAAAAAGCAGTAGAAATTGCTGACACTGAAAATGATATTGTTGTAATGATGGAAAAAGTTTTACAAGAAGCAAAAGCATCCTTAAAACGAACACCGGATCTATTACCTGTATTAAAAGAAGTTGGAGTAGTGGATTCAGGTGGTCAAGGTCTTGTGACGGTTTATGAAGGATTTCTAGCAGCATTAAAAGGTGAGGAACTTCCTGAGGATTCAGATATAGTTGAAATGGATGAAATGGTTAACGCTGAACATCATCGATCTGCACAAGATTTCATGGAT
This sequence comes from Paucisalibacillus globulus DSM 18846, assembly GCF_000482485.1. GTDB lineage: Bacteria > Bacillota > Bacilli > Bacillales > Amphibacillaceae > Ornithinibacillus > Ornithinibacillus globulus. The sequence continues at coordinate 551,435 of NZ_AXVK01000001.1, forward strand.
ACATCTGATATCGAATTTGGCTATTGTACAGAATTTATGGTGAAATTTGATGATGAAAAACTAGAAGAAAATCCTTTTGATGAAATAGCTTTCCGAAATGAGTTAAGTGAACATGGTGATTCTTTACTAGTTGTTTCTGATGAAGAAGTTGTAAAGGTTCATGTTCATACAGAATATCCTGGAAATGTGTTAACCATAGGTCAACGTCACGGTAGTCTAATCAATATGAAAATTGAAAATATGCGCGAACAGCATACAGCTATCGTTGGTGATAAAAAGAACAGTGACAAACCAAAAGAAAAGGCTGAATATGGTATTGTAACGGTCGCAATGGGTTCTGGGCTTAAGACGTTATTTGAAAGTCTTGGTGCTTCAGTTGTGATTGAAGGTGGACAAACTATGAATCCTAGTACACAGGATATTGCAGACGCAATTGCAGAAGCTAACGCTAAAAACGTTATCGTCTTACCGAATAACAAAAATATTGTAATGGCAGCTGAACAAGCTCAAGAACTAGCTGAAGCTAATGTAGCAGTTGTTACTACTAAAACTATTCCTCAAGGTATAAGTGCACTATTAGCATTCCATCCAGAGGAAGACCTAGACACGAATAAAAATAATATGACTGAAGCAAGCTCACTTGTGAAAACTGGGCAAATTACTTATGCAGTTAGAGATACTCAAATTGATGGAATTTCGATTGAGAATGGTAACTTCATGGGTATAGCAGATGGTAAGATAGTTACAACTCACAAGGATCGGCTTGAGGCTGTCAAACAGCTATTCAATGATTTAATCACTGAAGACGATGAAATTTTAACCATTCTTTCAGGAGAAGGCGTAACAGAAGACGAAATAAATGAATTAGTTAGCTACGTAGAAGAAACATATGAAGACGTAGAAATCGAAATTCACAATGGAAATCAACCTATTTACTCCTATATTTTCTCTGTAGAATAATTCAGTTGGTATTTCAAATTTTTATAAATAGAAAAACTAGTATTGGACCAAATCACTTTTAGATTTGGTCTTTTATTTTGTCCTTTTTTGATGAAATTGGATTTCTTAATGGAACTTGGATAAGAATATTATAATGAAATGGCCAGTTCAATTATTAGAATGCGTAGGAGATTTCCTCTATAATCATGGATAAGGGAAAAGGAGGAGTTATTGATGTTGAAAGACAAGCAGACTCAACCTGCAACATCGTCAAATAAGAAAAAGGATTCTAGAGAAAAATTGGAAGACCTGAGTACGTTAAAGAAATTAAAAAGTATTGATTTAGACACTTCCTCAGGATTTATTTGCGATATTAATACTGGTATTTGTGGGCCAGTAAACCAAAAGAAAGAGGGAAAAGAATGAAAATAACAATTTGGTCAGACTTTGTATGTCCTTTCTGCTTTATAGGAGAATCTCATCTTAATCAAGCATTGGAGAGTTTTGAACATGTTAATGAGGTTGAGGTAGAATATAAAAGCTTCTTACTGATGCCGGATGCAAAATATGTGCCTGGTCAAGGTTATGCAGAAACATTTTCTAAAATGAAAGGTATTCCGTTAGAACAGGCCAAGTCTATGCTAGACCCAGTTATAGAAATGGCTAAAGCTTCTGGGGTTGAAATTAATTACGATAAGGCTAAACTTTCAAGTACTTATGACGCACATCGAGTATTTCAATATGCAAAAGAGCAAGGAAAAGGAAATGAATTTTTCAATCGTTTCTATCGTGCGCATTTCACAGAAGGTGAAGTTCTAAGTGAAACAGAAACAATCGTACGGTTATCAGGAGAAGTGGGATTAAATGGTGCAGAAGTAATGAAAATCATGGAAAGCAAAGAGTATACAGATCAAATGTCTCAGGACCTCTCGGAAGCTCGTTCCGTTGGTGTACAAGGTGTTCCTTTTTTTGTCTTCGTTGATAAGTATGCTGTTTCTGGTGCACAGCCAGTTGAGGTATTTCAGCAAGTACTTAATCAGGTTTGGGAGGAAGAATATTCTTCTAAGTAAATCATTTTTTAGAATTCAGCTTTTAGATATAATACTGTAAAAAAAGATTCGCCCTCAAATAAAGGCGAATCTTTTTATATACCAGCTATTTTTAATGCAAAATCACAAATAAACAATAATGAAATAATGACAATTGCTACGGATAACTCTTTCTGTTTCCCTAAAGCAAGTTTAACGATAGGGTAGGCGATGAATCCGAAAGCCATACCATCAGCAATGCTGTACGTAAATGGAATCATTACGATAATTAAGAAAGCAGGAATAGCTTCCGATATATTATCTAATGGAATATATCTAATGTTTTGCACCATTAGAAATCCAACAATAATTAGTATTGGGCTGATTGCTACATTAGGAATCATTGTAATCCATGGAATAACAAATATTGTTCCTAAAAAAAGAATGCTCGCTATAATAGCAGTAAGACCAGTTTTTCCCTTTGAAGCAATAACAGCAGCATTTTCTGCAGCTGAAACAGTCGGTGATGTTCCAAGAAATGCACAAGTCAGAGATGATATTGCAGTCGTTTTATAACTGCTATTATAAGACTCTTCTCGTCCAAGCATTCCAAGTTGACCATTTAATAAGCCCATGTTTTCAAAGATTAATATCATTGCCAATGGAAATACTGCAAGCCAAAAGGATAGTTCATCTATTGCAGTAAATGAAGGAATGAAAATTAAATCATTTGAAAAACTATTTATTTTTTTACCAACTTCTATAATACCAAATAAATAGGCAAGTACAGTTCCAATTATCATTGTAATTAGAAAGTTTGCAGGTACATTTTTTACAAATAAAAAGATCGCAACAAATAAAGTAATCAAACTTACAAGAATTACTGGTGAAGAAAAGTCACCAATCGCAATTATTGTATTTTCACCACTTGTTATTAAACCGCTTTTCTCCAAACCAATTAATATTAAGAAAAACCCGAGTCCAACACTAATTGCATGTTTCAATGAGTCGGGAATAGCTTCCTTTAAAAGAATTCCCAGTTTGGTAAAGGCAGTTAATAAAAATAGAAAAGAGGCTATTAAAACAACAGCAAGACCTTCCTGAAAGCTAAGCCCATTTCCTTGAACGATGGAATAAGCAAATAATGCATTGATGCCCATTCCAGGAATTAAAATTAATGGTAATTTACCGAAAAATCCCATGATAAGGGTCCCTACAAAACTTGCTAAAATGGTAGCCATCATACCCGATTCAAGTGAGATACCTGCTTCACTTAAAATAGATCCGTTAACAACAACAATATAGACAGTTGTTAGGTAACCAATAATACCAGCAATTATTTCATTGCGATAAGATGTCTTATCGTTTTTTGATAATCTAGGCATTGAATCTCCTCAAATTACTTTATCCCTCTCCCACCCGATTATATACATAATCAAATTAAATCTAAAAATCTATAATCCACAAATGATTATTATAGTAGTTTTTGTTATAATTTACAATAGGCGTCAAAATTTCTTTGAAAACATAAGGCGGTGTCAGAATGAAATATAATTCCGTTTTCGATATTATTGGTCCTGTCATGGTAGGGCCATCAAGTTCACATACAGCAGGTGCTGCACGGATTGGTCTTGCAGCACGTAATTTATTTGGAAGACAACCAAAGTGGGCTAAGATACATTTGTATGGTTCATTTGCTAAAACGTATCAAGGCCATGGTACGGATTTTGCATTAGCTGGAGGATTATTAGGTTTTCCAACAGAAGATACACGTATGAGTAAAGCTTTGCAGATAGCTAAAGAGGAAGGAATTCATATAGAATTTTTTGAAGATAGTTCAAAGACTGATCACCCTAATACAGTTCGACTTATTATAGGTGATGAAGAGGATAGTTTGGAGATAGTTGGTATTTCCATTGGTGGAGGAAAAGTGGAAATAACCGAATTAAATGGTTTCGCATTAAGACTATCTGGTAACCACCCAGCAATTCTAATTATGCATAACGATCGCTTTGGTGCAATTGCATCCGTCACGAAAATATTAGCAAAATATGAAATAAATATCGGTCATATGGAAGTAAATAGAAAAGATGTTGGTAAAGAAGCGTTAATGGTAATTGAAACTGACCAAAATGTTGCGGATGATATTTTACTAGAATTAAAAGAGTCTGAACATATTATACAGATTGCTAAAATCGTTAGCTAGAGGGGAGAATAACTATGTTCCGTACCGTTAAAGAATTAGTGGAAATAGCTGAAAAGGAAAATTTATTAATTTCCGAAGTGATGATTCGTCAAGAAATGGACATTAAAAATAAAACGCGTGAAGAAGTATTTGCGGAAATGGAAAGAAATCTCCAAGTAATGGAGAAGGCTGTAGAAGATAGTTTGAAAGGTGTTCAATCTGTTACAGGATTAACCGGGGGAGATGCCGTGAAAATCCAAACCTATATGCAAGATAGTACGCCTTTATCAGGTCATTTAATGCTGGATGCAGTAAGTAAAGCAATGGGGACGAATGAAGTTAATGCAGCAATGGGAGTCATTTGCGCAACCCCTACAGCAGGTAGTGCAGGTGTTGTTCCGGGAACATTGTTTGCAGTTAAAGAACAACTTAAACCTACTCGAGAACAAATGATACGCTATTTGTTTACTGCAGGAGCATTTGGTCTAGTTGTTGCGAATAATGCCTTTATCTCTGGAGCCGCTGGAGGCTGTCAAGCTGAGGTAGGTTCAGCAGGGGCAATGGCTTCGGCAGCAATTGTTGAAATGGCTGGCGGTACACCTCAAGCATCTGCAGAGGCATTTGCGATGACATTAAAAAATATGCTTGGGCTAGTATGTGACCCCGTTGCAGGGTTAGTAGAAGTACCTTGTGTAAAGCGAAATGCTGGCGGTTCTGCATTAGCCATTGTATCTGCGGATATGGCTTTGGCAGGTGTAGTTAGTCGGATACCTTGTGATGAGGTGATTGGTGCGATGTATCGAATTGGTAAGCAGATGCCATCGTCATTACGTGAGACAGGTGAAGGCGGTCTTGCTGATACACCAACAGGACGGTTCTTGAAGGAAAAGATTTTTGGTACGACAGTATAGAAAAGAGTGAGATTATGCTAGATAATTCCGTAGTTACTATTAAGGGAATAGGGGATAAGTTTGCCGAGGACCTACAGTCCTTAAATATATACACAGTTGAAGATTTGCTGTTTTATTTCCCTTCTAGATACGATGTTTTAGAAATCCAACCTTTAAGCGAGTTAATTCATGAGGATAAAGTTTCCATTGAGGGAAGGGTATTGAATGCCCCTTCTCTTTCCTTTTATGGGAGAAAGAAATCCCGGTTAACTTTTAATATTGAGGTGGAAAATATTGCAGTTAAAGCAGTTATGTTTAATCGGGCTTTTGCCAAAAACCAAATTAAAATGGGTGATGTGGTAACGTTAACTGGAAAATGGGATGCACATCGTCTTCAAATAACTGTTAGTAATTATCAAAAGGGCTCCATAGAAAAAACCTCTGAAATTCAACCGATTTATTCCATTAGAGGGGATGTCACGAGTTTCAGGTTAAAGAAGGCTATCCAACAAGCTATTCGTGAACAAGCCAATCAGGTTGAAGAAATCCTTCCTCCGGATATGTTATCAGCTTATAAAATTCCTAATCGCATGGGTGCTATGAAAACCATGCACTTCCCAGAAAGTCGAGTTGCATTAAAACATGCCAGAAGAAGATTTACTTACGAAGAGTTTTTATTATTTCAGTTAAAGATTCAAATATTAAGGAAAAGACGACGGGAAGCAACAGTTGGAAATTCACAGCATTATGATGCTATGAAACTTGAAACGTTTATAAGTAAGTTTCCTTTTTCATTAACAAATGCTCAAAAAAAATCATTAAATCAAATTTTATCTGATATGAAATCACCCTATAGAATGAATCGGTTATTACAAGGTGATGTAGGTTCAGGTAAGACAGCGGTAGCTGGGGTAGCATTATATGCTGCAATTACTGCTAAAAAGCAAGGGGCTTTAATGGTACCAACAGAAATTCTAGCTGAGCAGCATTTTCAATCTTTAACAGAAATGTTTGGTGATCTTGCAAGAGTTGAATTACTGACAGGCTCTATAAAAGGAAAAAGACGAAAAGAAATTCTTGCCGATGTGGAAAATCATCAGGTACATATTCTTGTTGGAACACACGCCTTAATTCAGGATGATGTTCATTTTGAGACCCTCGGATTAGTTGTTGTGGATGAACAGCATCGATTTGGTGTGGAACAAAGAAGGGCACTATCTAATAAAGGATTACATCCAGATGTCCTATTTATGACAGCGACACCCATTCCTAGGACATTAGCTATTACTGCGTTCGGAGATATGGATGTTTCTGTCATTGATGAAATGCCTGCAGGTAGAAAAGAAATCGAGACCTATTGGACAAAGGCAAACACATTTGATCGTGTACTCAACTTTATAGCAAAACATGTGGAAGCGGGGGAGCAAGCTTATATTATTTGTCCCTTGATTGAAGAATCGGACAAACTTGATATTCAAGACGCGGTGGATTTATACAATCAGCTAGAAGCATACTATCCGCCATCCATCCAAGTTGGATTAATGCATGGAAGACTTCATTCAACAGAGAAAGAAGAGATAATGAAAGAATTTGCAGCAAATAAAGTTCAAATTCTTGTTTCGACTACGGTTGTAGAAGTAGGTGTTAATGTTCCCAACGCAACCATAATGGTTATTTATGATGCAGAACGATTTGGACTTTCACAATTGCACCAATTAAGGGGAAGAGTTGGACGTGGTGATAAACAAAGCTATTGTATTCTAATTGCTGATCCAAAGAGTGAAAATGGAAAAGAGAGAATGCGCATCATGACGGAAACGAATAATGGTTTTAAACTTTCAGAAGAGGACTTAAAGCTACGCGGTCCTGGTGACTTTTTTGGGACGAAACAAAGCGGATTGCCTGATTTCAAAGTAGCGGACATGATTCATGATTACCGAGCACTTGAAACAGCAAGAAATGATGCACAAGAAATCATTGAATTTAATTTGTTAGAAGAAGATCCAAAATATGAACCATTAAGGACTTTATTAGAAAATGAAGGAGTATTCGATACTGTTCTAGATTAATTCATACTTGCATTATTTTCTTAGGTAATATATATTACTGTTAGTACCAAGTCTTAGTATCAACGATTATTATTATTAGAAAAATATTAAAAGTGGATGGTGTGCTTTAATGAGGATACCGAAAGTAAAGAGACAAGAAAAACTTAGGGAAACAATTGAAGAAACCCCCTTTATAACAGATGAAGAGCTAGCGAAAAAGTTTGACGTAAGTATTCAAACCATTCGATTGGATCGAATGGAATTATCGATTCCTGAATTAAGGGAAAGAATAAAAACGGTAGCAAAGAGTCAATGGAATGAAACAGTGAAATCTCTACCGCTTGAAGATGTAATTGGGGAAATAATTGATTTAGAGCTAGATAAACGCGCAATCTCTATTCTAGATATTGGGAAAGAACATGTTTTTACAAGGAACAATATTGCTAGAGGACATCATTTATTTGCACAAGCAAATTCACTTGCAGTAGCAGTCATAAATGATGAATTAGCATTAACTACTAAATCTGTAATTCATTTCAAGAGACAAGTACACCAAGGTGAACGAGTGGTTGCGAAGGCATTTGTTCAAGCTATAAGTGAAAAAGGACTTACAATTGTTCAAGTTGATAGTTTTGTAGATAGTGAAAAAGTTTTTTCCGGAGAATTTCATATGTACCGGTCAACAGAGAAAAAAGGAGAATAACAAATGAAAATTGCAATTGATGCTATGGGTGGTGACCATGCGCCAAAAGAAATCGTTTTAGGGGCGATGGATGCTGTTAAGCAAATAGCAAATCTACAAATTACACTTTTTGGTGATGAAGAAAAAATCTCACAATATTTGACTGACAAAGAGCGTATTCAAATTGTACATACAGACGAAGTCATTACAGGTGAGGATGAGCCAGTTAGAGCTGTTAGAAGAAAGAAAAACTCATCTATGGTTAAAATGGCTGAAGAAGTGAAAGATGGGCGTGCAGATGCATGTATTTCTGCCGGTAATACCGGCGCGCTAATGAGCGCTGGATTATTTGTTGTGGGAAGAATTCCTGGAATCGATCGTCCAGCATTATCTCCAACACTCCCAACATTAGACGGCACGGGATTCCTAATGTTAGATGTCGGTGCTAACGTGGATGCCAAGCCCAACCATTTATTACAGTATGCTATTATGGGATCTGTTTACGCAGAAAAGGTCCGGTCCATTAAAAATCCAAGAGTTGGTTTATTAAATGTTGGAACAGAGGATGGGAAGGGTAACGAATTAACAAAAAAAGCCTTTGATTTAATGAAAAAAGCACCAATAAACTTTGTTGGTAATGTTGAGGCTCGCGATTTACTAAATGGTGTAGCAGATGTCGTAGTTACAGATGGTTTTAGTGGAAACATTGCTCTGAAAACGATTGAAGGGACTGCTTCTTCGCTTTTTTCTATGCTAAAAGAAACCTTAATGTCTTCATTGAAAACAAAGCTAGCTGCTGGTATGGTTAAAAGTGATTTAAAAGGACTAAAGGATAAATTAGACTACTCTGAGTACGGTGGAGCTGCATTATTTGGTTTAGCGGCACCTGTAATAAAAGCACATGGTTCTTCCAATCGTCGTGCAATCTATAGTGCTATTAAGCAAACTTGTAACATGGTCGAACAACGGATGATAGGCACTATAAAAGAAACAGTTGAAACGATGCAACAAGGTAAGGGGGAAGACTAATGAAAAGAATTGCATTTATGTTTCCTGGTCAAGGTTCTCAAACGGTTGGAATGGGGAAAGAAATTCATGATGTATTTCCTAGTATTCAAGAATTATATACAAAGGCAAACGAAGTTATTGGAAAAGATTTAAAAAAATTAATGTTTGATGGTCCAACTGATAAATTAACAGAAACAGAAAATGCACAGCCTGCACTATTATTATCTAGTATTGCTTTATTTAACTTACTTTTAAAAGAAGATATTCAGCCTTCCATGGTGGTTGGTCATAGTTTGGGAGAATATAGTGCACTTGTTGCTGCGAATTCTATATCTATTGAAGAAGCATTACCATTAGTAGCTACTCGTGGAAGATTAATGGAAGAAGCATTTCCAAAAGGGCAGGGCACTATGGCGGCAGTTCTTGGTTTATCAGCAGAAGCAATTCAAGAGGTTCTAGAAGGTGTCACAGATGAAATTGTAGATCTTGCAAACATTAACTGTCCAGGACAAATCGTTATTTCCGGGTCACTTGCAGGTGTGGAAAAAGCTGGTAAACTTCTAAAAGAAAAAGGAGCAAAACGAGTTATTCCTTTAAATGTTAGCGGACCTTTTCATTCAAGATTAATGCAAGCAGCTAATAGTGACTTTGCAAAGCATTTAGATGAGGTAGTTATCCGTGATGCAAAAATTCCAGTCTATGCGAATGTAACAGCAGAAGCGGTAAGTAAACAAGATGAAATAAAGGAGCTGTTATTAAAGCAACTTTATTCTCCTGTTCGATTTGAGGAATCTATTCGCAGCATGATGGAAGCTGGTGTTGACGCTTTTGTTGAAGTTGGAAATGGAAAGGTATTGAGTGGTTTAGTAAAAAAAATAAATCGTCAAGCTACGATTTTCACCGTACAAGATCAAACATCCATGAATGATTTTATTACATGGTATAGGAGTGAAGCCTAATGTTAACAGGGAAAACTGCAATCGTTACAGGTGGCTCAAGGGGCATCGGTCGTTCCATTGCACTAGAACTTGCTAAAAATGGTGCAAATGTTGTGGTAAACTATGCTGGAAGTGAAGAAAAGGCACAAGCAGTTGTTGAAGAAATTGAGCAATTAGGTGTTAAAGCTTTTAAATTTCAAGCAGACGTTGCGGATGAAGCACAAGTTAAGGAAATGGTAAAACTTACAGTGGATTCTTTTGGTAGTGTAGATATTCTTGTTAATAATGCAGGAATAACTCGAGATAATCTATTAATGAGAATGAAAGAATCAGAATTTGACCAAGTTATTAATACAAATCTAAAAGGTGTATTCATCTGTACGAAGGCAGTTACTCGTCAAATGATGAAACAACGTTCTGGTAGGATTATTAATGTTGCTTCGATTGTAGGAGTAAGCGGTAATCCAGGACAAGCTAACTATGTTGCAGCTAAGGCAGGTGTTATTGGGTTAACCAAAACAACTGCTAAAGAGTTAGCTACACGTAATATTTTAGTCAATGCAATTGCTCCAGGATTTATTTCAACGGATATGACAGATCAATTAACAGATGAGCAAAAGAATGGCATGCTCAGCTTAATTCCACTTGCTAAATTAGGTGAGCCAGAAGATGTTGCAAAAGTTGTTCGCTTTTTAGCTTCAGACGATGCAAACTACATTACTGGTCAAACTATTCATATTGACGGTGGTATGGTAATGTAATATTCTTAGCTATCTAGCTATAGTCGCCGCTATCTTTTATAGTACTTTGAAAGGGGGTGAAAGTGTATGGCAGACGTATTTGATCGCGTAAAAGAAATTATTATTGATAAACTTGATGTGGAAGAATCAAAAGTTACAATGGAAGCATCTTTTAAAGATGATTTAGAAGCAGATTCATTAGATGTTGTTGAGCTAGTTATGGAGCTTGAGGATGAATTCGATATGGAAATTGCTGATGAAGAAGCAGAAAAAATTAACACTGTTGGTGATGCTGTAAATTACATAAACAATTTACAGGGCTAATATAAGGATAAGGGGAGTCTCGCTGGATGCGAGACTTTTCCATATAACTAGAAGAAAATTCGAAGATGTCTAGCTCCAGGCGCAGTCCGTAAGTCGCTAAGCGGGCGCCTTGCGCTTTTCAATTCAACAAGAGGTGGCATATTAAAGATGAATCGAGAAAAATTAGAAAAAATGCTAAATCTTACATTCCATAATATTGAAGTAATTAAACAAGCATTTACGCATTCATCTTATGTGAATGAGCATCGTGATGGGCACACTTCCGATAATGAACGATTGGAATTTTTAGGTGATGCTGTTTTGGAGCTTGGTGTTTCTCAATATCTGTACAGAAAGTATCCCGAAATGCCCGAAGGTGAAATGACTAAGTTACGAGCAGCTATAGTTTGTGAGCCTTCACTAGAAGTATTTGCACGAAATTTAAATTTCGGTGAACATATTTTTTTAGGTAAGGGAGAAGAGATGACAGGCGGCAGAAATCGCCCTGCATTGCTTGCAGATGTATTTGAAGCTTTCTTAGGTGCTTTATACTTAGATCAAGGCTTTAACATTGCATTAGATTTTCTGGAGAAACATGTCTTTCCTAAAATCGACACTGGTGCTTTTTCGCATGGGATGGATTATAAAAGTAAACTTCAAGAAGTTGTCCAACAAGACAAAAATCAGACAATAGTGTATCAGATTGTAGATGAAAAAGGTCCCTCACACAATAAAGAATTTATAGCTGAGCTACTTATTAATAATAGTGTTCTTGGTTCGGGGGTAGGCCGAACGAAAAAAGAGGCGGAGCAACGTGCAGCAAAGAATGCTTTAGATAAGATAAGTTATTAACAAAAAGGAGGCTACCTTTAAGGTAAAACCTCCTTTTATCTTTTTTTATTTCTTTCTTACTTTACTTAATTCTTCGATAAAGGCTTGTGTTTCTGATACAGAAAGTTTGCCTTTTTGCACAATCATATCATACAAGAATTTTATTTCTTCATATTTTGTTAGGTCATAGTCCTCTGCATCCATAATAGAGCGGTTTACAACTGATAAACGGTCAGCTAAGTCATTAAGTAATAGTGCTAGGTTTTCTTTTGTTGGGTTTTCTAAACTCATTTTACACCTCTTTTTTTTGAAGGACAGGAATAAAAATCCTCCATTACCCTGTCCACTCTTCTTTTGTATCTATATTTATGATAAAATAAATGCATAAAAAAGCCAATAAATATATATATACAGTCTGTTTATAAAACTTTTAATCTATTTTTTAAATAAAAATAAAAACTATTTTAAAACAGTCTTTATAAGAAATTGGTATAGAGAAAAAGGGAAAGTGGAATCGAACGAAGTAGTAATGGGAGATTCGTTTCCAATAGGAGAATGTTTATGTTTTTAAAGCGTTTAGAAAGTGTGGGGTTTAAATCTTTTGCCGAACGGATTAATGTGGAGTTTGTTCCGGGTGTAACGGCAGTAGTAGGTCCTAATGGCAGTGGGAAAAGTAATATTACTGATGCAATCCGTTGGGTATTGGGTGAACAATCAGCAAAGTCGCTACGTGGTACTAAAATGGAGGATATTATCTTCCAAGGTAGTGATACGAGAAAAGCTCTCAATGTCGCTGAAGTCACACTTATATTAGACAATAGTGATCAAGCCTTACCTCTTGATTATGATGAAGTTAGTGTAACAAGAAGGGTGTATCGTTCAGGTGAAAGTGAATTTTACATTAATAAACAAACCTGTAGACTAAAGGATATTGTCGATTTGTTTCTGGATTCTGGCTTAGGAAAAGAAGCTTTCTCTATCATCAGCCAAGGAAAAGTAGAGGAAATATTAAGCTCTAAGGCCGAAGAGAGACGTACAATATTTGAAGAGGCAGCAGGAGTTTTAAAATATAAAGGTCGTAAAAAGAAAGCAGAATACAAACTTGCAGAAACACAAGAAAATTTAAACCGTGTTGAGGATATTATTCATGAAATTGAGAATCAGCTTGAGCCTTTACAAGCGCAAGCGGAAAAGGCTAAAGAATATTTAAAACAAAAAGAATTTCTAAAGAAACAAGAAATATCTTTGCTAATTACTGAGATCGAGTTACTTCACAATGAATGGCAAGGTATATTAAATGAAATTGAATCCGAAAAAATGGAAGAGATTTCATTAAAGACTATGATTCAAAAGAAAGAAGCAGGCTTAGCTAATGAGCGTCAAGAAATTGAACGTATAGACGATAAGATTAATGAATTACAGGAGCGTTTACTCACAACAACGCAACAACTTGAACAGTATGAAGGTAAAAAACAAGTTTTCCATGAAAGAACGAAACACTTTACTGAGAATAAAGAAAAGCTTGAGATACAAAAACAGGAAGCTGAAGAAAGAATTACAGTTTTTGAATCGGAGCTTATCGAAGAAACTAATAAATTAAATGAACTTCAAGAAAAAAAACAAAGTACAAAACAAATAGTAAATGAGCTAAAAAGAAAGTTAACAATTGATCAAGATAATATCCACGAGCAAATTGAAGAACTTAAATCCGAGTACATTGAATACTTAAACAAACAAGCTGCGAAACGTAATGAGCGTCAATCTATTTCGGGTCAAGTACAACAGATTAATGCAAAAAAAGGTAAACAAGCAGAGAAGTTTCAAGATTTAATTGATTTACGTGAAGAGTATACAAAGAAATTAGATACGATTGAAGAATCATTACAATCTGCTGAAAATAATTATCTTGAAAAGGAAGTAAACATAAGAGAAGTTAAGAAAGAAATTGAACAAAAGCGGCATCTTTATCAAGACTCACAAACAAAACTTTATCAAGGCTATCAGTATATTGAAAAATTGAAATCAAAAAAAGAAATGTTGGAAGAAATGAAAGAGGATTTTCAAGGATTCTTTCAAGGGGTTAAATCAATACTAAAAGCTAGAGAAAATGGTAAATTAACAGATATACATGGAGCTGTTATTGAGTTAATAGATGTTCCGAAGTCCTATATTACTGCTATTGAGACAGTACTTGGTGGTCAGGCTCAACATATTGTCGTTGAAAAAGATGAATCTGCAAGGCTAGCAATAGATTGGTTGAAACGAACCAACAGTGGTCGAGCGACATTTTTACCATTAGGATCAATTCAAGCAAGATTTATTCCACAGGATGTATTAAAGCAGGTGGAAATTCATCCAGGTTTTGTTGGAGTCGCTGGTAAGCTCGCCTCTACCAATCCTTCATTTCAAAAAGCTGTTGATCATTTAATGGGGCATGTAATAATTGCAAAAACGCTAAAAGATGCTAATGATATCGCAAGGCAAGTTATGCGTAAATATCGTATAGTAACGCTTGAAGGAGACGTGGTTAACCCAGGTGGTTCCATGTCTGGTGGGGCTCAAAAGAAAACCAATCAATCCCTTTTTACTAGAGAAAAGGATTTACAAGAGTTAACAGAAAAGCTAGAGGAATATTCGAACAAGGCACTTGGATTTGAGAAAAAAGTCCAAAATGAGAAGAATCAGCTAGTTGAATTAGAACAGAAGTTATACGAGTTGGAGAAAATCTTCACTGAAAATCAACTGCTGCTTCAGGAAGTAAGATCGAAACATAAAGAAATTGAATTAAAATTAGTTTCCTTACAAGAAAATCTATCTGTTTATGATCAGGATAAACAACAGTTTGAACGTGACTATGATGTGTTGAATAAGCGAGATAATGAACTGGAGATTGAGTTAGAGGATATAAAACTAAAATTACAAGATTTTCAAGATCAGATTGATAAACTATCTAAACAAGAACTGGAGTTTAAAGAAAACCAAGAACAGCTTCAACACGACTTCCATACTTATCAAGTCCAGCTTGCAGAACAAGAAGAGCGTGTAAAAAACCAACAGGAAAAAACCAATACGTTACAAGCTAGGCTAACTGAACAAACAACTTATTATGAATCAATTGTTCAAGAATTGAATCAACTAATTGCAATCTCTCTTTCTAATGAATCGGAAGAAGAAATAAACGAGATTCTCGATAAGAAAAGTGAAGAAAAAGAAGCTATTACAATAACTATTCAGGATCTTCGTTCAGCTAGATTGACTCGTACTCAGAATATGCAGGATGATGAACGAGAGTTGAAGGAAGAAAACAAGAAACACCAAGCACTTATCGGGAGGATACAACAGAAGGAAGTTAAAGCTAACCGTATTGATGTAGAGCTCGAAAACCATTTATCTGTATTACAGACAGAATATATTATTACATTTGAGCGAGCTAAGCAGGAATATGAAAAGGTAGAAAATTTAGAGGAAGCAAAACGTAATGTTTCAGAAATTAAAGCGAGAATCACTAGACTTGGTAATGTGAATATAGGTGCTATTGACGAATTTGATCGTATTTCTGAACGTTATACATTTTTAACTGAACAAAGGGACGATCTCGTTCAAGCAAAAGAAACGTTATTTGCCGTTATTAAAGAAATGGATGAAGAGATGGAACATTTATTTGGTGCCACTTTTGCTCAAATTAAAGAGGAGTTCTCGGTTGTGTTTAAAGAGTTATTTGGTGGTGGACATGCCGAGTTAAAGCTTACAGAGCCAAGTAATTTGTTAGATACAGGTGTTGATATTATTGCGCAACCACCAGGTAAGAAGCTTCAAAACTTAGGGCTACTGTCAGGTGGAGAACGTGCATTAACTGCTATTGCATTGCTATTTGCAATTTTAAGAGTAAGACCGGTTCCGTTTTGTGTGCTGGATGAAGTTGAAGCAGCCCTGGATGAAGCGAATGTTGTAAGATTTGCAAAATATGTTAAGCACTATAGTGAAGATACTCAATTCATAGTCATTACCCATCGTCAGGGTACTATGGAGCAAGCTGATGTTTTATATGGTGTAACGATGCAAGAATCTGGTGTGTCACGACTAGTTTCTGTCCGTTTGGAAGAGACAAAAGAGCTTATTCAATCTTAAAGGAGTGTGTCAAGTACATGAGTTTTTTTCAAAAATTAAAGAATAAATTCAAACAAGAAAATGAAGAAGAAGTTTCTACTAAATATAAGGAAGGAATGGAGAAGACTAGAAAATCCTTCTCAGGTAAAATTAATGATTTAATCGCGCGTTACCGAAAAGTAGATGAAGATTTCTTTGAAGAATTAGAAGAGGTGCTTATTTCTGCAGATGTTGGCGTTATGACTGTTATGGATTTAATTGATGAGTTAAAATTTGAAGTACAGCGCCGTAATATTAAAGATACTAAAGAAGTAAAAGAAGTTATTTCTGAAAAATTAGTAGAAATCTATTATGGTGATGATAATGAAAAAATTGAAACATTAAATATACAAGAGGATGGACTAACGATTATTCTTGTTGTTGGTGTTAATGGAGTTGGAAAAACAACATCAATAGGTAAACTAGCTCATCGACTTAAGGATGAGGGGAAATCAGTTATGCTAGCTGCAGGGGATACTTTCCGTGCAGGTGCAATTGAACAACTAGAAGTATGGGGTGAACGTGCTGGGGTAGAAGTAGTAAAACAAAACGCAGGAAGTGATCCAGCAGCGGTTATTTTTGATGCAATTAAAGCAGCTAAGTCCCGTAATGTCGATGTATTATTATGTGATACTGCTGGTAGATTACAAAATAAAGTAAACCTTATGAATGAGTTATCTAAGGTGAAAAGAGTTATAGAAAGAGAAGTTCCTGGTGCTCCACATGAAGTCCTATTAGTTCTTGATGCAACAACAGGACAGAATGCACTTAGTCAGGCAAAAACATTCTCGGAATCAACTGATGTTACTGGAATTGTTTTAACGAAGCTCGATGGTACTGCAAAAGGTGGTATAGTTTTAGCGATTCGTCATGAATTAAACATTCCTGTTAAATATGTTGGTTTAGGTGAAAAGGCCGAGGATATGCAAAAATTTGATGCGAACGCTTTTGTTTATGGTCTTTTTGCTGATATGCTAGAAGAACCAACGGAAGAATAGCTACGCTTATACTTGCAAAACGATATATCGTTCGTTAAGATAAATTGTAAAGGAATTTCACTTAACAAGGGGTGGCATTATGCTAGATAAAACGACAAGAATGAATTATTTATTAGATTTTTACCAGGCATTATTAACCCCGAAACAACGTAATTATATGGAAATGTATTATTTAGAGGATTATTCATTAGGGGAAATTTCAGAAGTAGCAAATGTTTCTAGGCAAGCTGTATACGACAATATTAAGCGAACGGAAACGATGTTAGAATCCTATGAAAAGAAGCTACACCTTTATAATAGGTTTGAGAAGCGGATGAAGTTAATTCAAAAAATTAATGAGCATATTTCAGGTTCAGAGGATGAGCAGCTTCAAACATATATTAATCAACTAAAAGAATTAGAATAGGGGGACACCTTCTATGGCGTTTGAGGGACTAGCTGACCGCTTGCAAAGTACAATTAAAAAAATTACTGGAAAAGGGAAAGTTTCAGAGCAAGATGTTAAAGAAATGACCCGAGAAATTCGCTTAGCACTACTTGAGGCTGATGTTAACTTTAAAGTAGTAAAGGATTTAATTAAGCGAATTAAGGAACGTGCAATTGGTCAAGAGGTAATGGAGAGCCTAACACCTGGTCAGCAGGTTATTAAGGTTGTTAAAGAAGAATTAACGGAGCTAATGGGTGGAGAGCAAAGTAAAATTGCGGTAAGTGATAGACCGCCTACCGTTATTATGATGGTTGGTTTACAAGGTGCTGGTAAGACAACTACAACTGGTAAACTGGCAAACCTTTTAAGAAAGAAGCATAATCGCTCACCACTATTAGTCGCATGTGATGTCTATCGACCTGCAGCAATTAAACAGTTGGAAACTCTTGGATCTCAATTAAATATGCCTGTATTCTCTATGGGTACTGAAGTTAATCCAGTAGATATTGCTAAAAATGCAATTGCAAAAGCAAAAGAAGAGCATCATGATTATGTGTTAATTGATACTGCTGGTAGACTTCATGTTGATACAGACTTAATGGATGAATTGGCTCAAATTAAAGAAGCCGTTAAACCAGAAGAAATCTTCCTTGTTGTTGATGCTATGACTGGACAAGATGCTGTAAATGTTGCAGAAAGCTTTAATGAACAACTTGATATTTCGGGTGTTGTTTTAACGAAGCTTGATGGTGATACACGTGGGGGAGCAGCTTTATCTATTAAGGCAGTAACTGGTAAATCCATAAAATTTGCTGGTATGGGTGAAAAACTTGACCAACTTGAGGCGTTCCATCCAGAACGTATGGCATCCCGTATACTAGGTATGGGTGATGTTTTAACATTAATTGAGAAGGCCCAGGCATCAGTAGACGAGAAGCAAGCGAAGGATTTAGAAGAAAAAATGCGTAATGCAAGCTTTACCTTTGATGATTTCTTAGAACAAATGAGTCAAGTGAAAAAAATGGGACCATTAGAAGATTTATTAGCTATGATTCCTGGTGCCAACAAAATGAAAGGGCTAAAAAATGTTCAATTTGATGAAAAACAACTTGTCCATGTAGAAGCCATCATTCAATCTATGACGAAGAAGGAACGTCACGACCCGAGCATCATGAATGCAGGACGTAAAAAGCGAATTGCTAAAGGATCCGGAACATCTGTATCCCAAGTAAACCGCTTGTTAAAGCAATTCGACGAAATGAAAAAAATGATGAAACAAATGACCAATATGCAAAAAGGCAAAAAAGGAAAAGGCTTCAAAATGCCATTTAATCCTTTTTAAGTAATAGAGGTTTTTTATAAAAAGTTTTTGTTATTCTTGCTATCATGTATTTTTAAACTGATACTTGATGCTCTGAGTGGCTGGAATACATGGAGACTCCTATGGGAGGACAGACATTGGTGGAGACCCCGCAGTGCGTAAGCACGAGGAGGCTCACCAGCCGCCCATGGAAAGCGAAATAATAGTATAAAAAAATGAAAAAAATAAGATGTAATGTAAAAACACTTTACAGACTAAAAACTTTCTGTTAGAATCAATTCTTGTGAGAACATAATTTTGGAGGTGCAAGTAATGGCAGTAAAAATTCGTTTAAAACGTATGGGTTCTAAAAGAAATCCTTTCTATCGTATTGTTGTAGCTGATTCACGTTCTCCTCGTGACGGACGTTCTATTGAACAAATTGGAACTTATAATCCTGTAGTTGATCCAGTTGAAGTTAAAATAGATGAAGCAAAAGCACTTGATTGGATGACAAAAGGCGCTAAGCCAAGTGATACAGTACGTAACCTATTTTCAAAAGAAGGCATCATGAAGAAATTCCACGAACAAAAAACTAATAAGTAAAGTAGTGTGATATCATGAAAGCCCTAATTGAATCGATTGTAACACCATTAGTAGATTATCCAGAAGATGTCGTTGTAGCAGAAAGAGAAGAAGATACAAAAATTGTATACCATCTAACTGTTAATCAAAATGATGTTGGTAAGGTAATTGGAAAAAATGGACGTATTGCAAAAGCGATTCGTACAGTAGTTTATGCAGCAAAGTCAGATGCTAATAAACGAATTTATTTAGATATCATGTAAAGGGAAAGGGAAACCTTTCCCTTTTTCCACATTTACAGGAGTTATTTTTTATAGAAGAATTCTTTCTTTAATGCTCTGTCGACCCAAATAAACACAAATTATCGGGGGTTACATAATTAATGCCATCTCATTTAGAAGACGGCCAGAGAGCGAGGAATAACCATGAAAATAATAAAAAAAGTTGTTATTAAGCAAGTTATCTCTGAAAAAAGTAAATGTGAATTACAAGAAAAGTTCAATAATCATATAATGCGACTTGAACAAGAGTGTCAACAATTATTATTTGAACAACGAAAATTACAAAATAAAAAAAGTATTTCCAAGCAAGAATTACATGAGCGATTTCAACAAGAAATTAAAAATCGTAAAGAAAAAATTAAGCTGGCAGCGTTTAAAGTAGAACAATTGGAAATGCTAGAAATTGGAAGTGAAATTGTTGAAAGTGAAGTTGAAGCTCTTGTTGAAGTAAAAGAAGGAACGCATTGGAATGAAATTATGGAGACTACTGCTATCATTATCAAAGATGGAGTAGTTATACGAATTGATAACTAGTAGGTGAGAAAAAATGGAAGAAAAATTGTATACTGTAGGAAAAATAATTAATACACATGGAATTCGTGGAGATGTAAAGGTGCTACGAGTTAGCGATTTTGAAGAACGTTTTGATATTGGAAATACACTTTTTCTTGTTACAGGAAATAAAGTTGTAACCGAATTAATTATTGATGGACATAGAATTCATAAAGGATTTGATTTAGTACATTTTAAGGGATTAGACAATATTAATGATGTGGAGCATTTTAAGGGATCAAGTTTGAAGATCCCAGAATCACAGCTTTCAGAACTGGAAGAGAATGAGTATTATTATCATGAAATCATCGGATGTGAAGTGTTTACAAGCGATGGAGTATCCTTGGGGATGGTTAAAGAAATATTATCACCTGGTGCCAATGATGTATGGGTTGTTAAACAACAAAAAGGCAAGGACATATTGATTCCATATATTGAAGATGTTGTAGTTGAAATCAATATAGAACTAAAGCGTATTGTTATAGAACCTATGGAAGGACTAATTGATTAATGCAAATTGACATCCTAACATTGTTCCCTGAGATGATTGAAAGTGTTTTTAATACTTCCATTCTTAAAAAAGCTCAAGAGAAAGATAAGTTTCAATATAACTTAATTAATTTCCGTGATTACACAGAAAATAAACATAACAAAGTAGATGACTATCCATATGGTGGAGGGGCTGGTATGGTATTATCACCCCAACCGATATTTGATGCGGTAGAAACTATAACAAAGCAAAAAGAAACAACTCCCCGAATAGTGTTAATGTGTCCACAGGGAGAACGCTATACTCAAAAAAAGGCAGAGGAACTAGCTAAAGAAGAACATCTAATTATTATTTGTGGACATTATGAGGGGTATGATGAACGAATTCGAGAGCATTTGATTTCAGATGAAATTTCTATTGGTGATTATGTTTTAACTGGTGGAGAATTAGGAGCAATGGTTGTGGTTGATAGTGTTGTTAGACTTCTACCAGATGTTCTTGGAAATGAAGAATCAGCTCCACAAGATTCATTTTCAACTGGACTACTTGAACATCCACACTATACTAGACCTGCTGATTTCAGAGGGATGAAAGTCCCAGAAGTCTTAACATCTGGTGACCATGCAAAAATAGAAACTTGGCGTAGGCAACAATCCCTGAAGAGAACCTACGAGCGTCGCAAGGACCTATTAGAAAACTACTCTTTGACAGAAGAAGACAAGCAGTTTTTAAACAAAATGGAAAATAGTTAGATAAAAGGAATAGCTACTAACTATTGTACAGAGTGACCTGAAATTTAAATGATTAACCTCGGATATTTTACAATTATCTAGTTGAACTCTACCTTCAATTATGATATATTATTTATTGTGCTTAAGTGCGACTTGAGTACATATAAACGATGTTCCGCTGTTACCATCATGTATTAAGAGCATTGGTTTGGAAGGAGTGAAGCAGGATGCAAAAATTAATCGAAGAAATCACAAAAGATCAACTTCGTACTGATCATCCTGATTTCCGCCCAGGAGATACTGTTAAAGTTCACGTTAAAGTTGTTGAAGGAACTCGTGAACGTATCCAGATTTTCGAAGGTGTCGTTATTAAACGTCAAAACGGTGGAATCAGCGAGACATTTACAGTAAGAAAGATTTCTTATGGTGTAGGTGTTGAACGTACTTTCCCAGTACATTCACCTCGTGTTGATAAAATCGAAGTTTCTCGTCGCGGTATCGTTCGTCGTGCGAAACTATACTATCTTCGTGATCTACGCGGAAAAGCAGCGCGTATTAAAGAACGCAGATAAGACAAGAAAACGAAATGTATTTAAAAGGAGCTTGGTACTTAGGTCAAGCTCCTTTTTACATAATTTAATAGGGACATGTATATTATTAATATAAAATAAGTTGGTTTTGGAGGTAAGATTATGGCAAAGAAAGGTAAAAGTGAATGGTTAGATTGGATTAAGGCACTTTTAATTGCATTTGGATTAGCCTTCCTAGTAAGAACCTTTCTATTTACACCAATAATTGTAGATGGTCCTTCCATGCAACCAACACTTCATAATAAAGATCAAATGATAGTTAATAAATTTATCTATCGCTTCGATGAACCAGAGCGCTTTGATGTAGTTGTGTTTCATGCAAATGATAAAAAAGACTTTATTAAACGTATCATTGCATTACCTGGTGAACATGTGGCGTATAAAGATAATATTTTATACATAAATGGTCAGCCTATAGAGGAAAAGTTTTTTACTGAAAATCAAATAGATGTCCATACAAATGATTTTACTTTAGAGCAGATAAATGGTAATTATACAACAGTGCCAGAAGGACATGTCTTTGTTCTGGGTGATAACCGGACTAATTCTACAGATAGTAGGTTACTTGGTCCGATACCTATTGAACAAATTGTTGGAAAAGCAAGTGTTATCTACTGGCCATTTGACCGATTTGAGTTCATAGGAGAGTAGTACAGTATGACTATACAATGGTTTCCTGGCCATATGGCTAAAGCAAGAAGAGAAATTGAGGAAAAGCTTAAACTCGTTGATTTTGTAATGGAATTAGTTGATGCACGTGCCCCATTATCATCACAAAATCCAATGCTACAGCAAATACTACAAAATAAATCAAAAATGGTTTTATTAATGAAACGGGATTTAGCAGATTCAAACATAACAAATGAATGGATTGAATACTATAGAGAAAAAAATATACCTGCGATAGCGGTAAATGTGAATAATAAAGCAGATATTAGTCGTGTTATTCAACAAGCCAAAGAATTGGGACAAATAAAGCTAGATAAATTAATTAAAAAAGGAATACAGCCTAGGCCTGTGAGGGCAATGATTGTTGGTATTCCAAATGTTGGAAAGTCTTCATTAATTAATCGTTTAGCAAATAAAAAAATAGCTAAAGTGGGAGACCGACCTGGTATAACACAGCACCAACTTTGGATTAAGGTGAAGAAGGATTTTGAATTGCTAGATACTCCTGGTATTCTCTGGCCAAAGTTTGAGGATCAGAGGGTTGGTTATCGTCTGGCAGCTATTGGAACCATTAAGGATCAGCTACTTTCTTTACAAGATATTGTAGTATTTGCCATAAATTATATGAAAGTACACTATCCAAATCAATTAATGGAACGTTATAATATCGAACAGAATGAAAATGATATGTTAGATATTTTTATGAAAATAGGTAAGCTAAGAGGAGCGCTAGAAAGTGGAGGAAATATTAACTTTGACAAAGTTGCTGACATTGTACTCCGTGATTTAAGAACAGGGCGATTAGGAAATATTACTTTAGAAAAACCAATAGATGAACAATAGGGACATACGTCAAATACGATGGATGTCTTTTCTTTTGGCTATTTTGGACAGTAATTTGCTATTTGTATAAACTGTGCGGTAACTTCTTTAGGTTAGTGCTATCATACCGCTCCGGCAGAATACTCCGCTTTCCACGGGCACGGCCTCAGCCTCCTCGCGGAAAGTTCGCCGCTGCGGGGTCTTCGGACACGTGCTATTCCCGTAGGACAAGGAATGCTTCGGCAGCGTAACATCGCACGAAGAAAATTGTTTTTTATTTTCGAGGAGTCTCCGTATTCTGCCTGCGCTAGTTAGAGTTTCCGCTTTATGGATTGTTTGTAACGCATTTTTTCAGTAATTACGTACAATAATTCTAATTCACTACCAGCGTAGGAAATACACGGAGACTCCTGCGGGAGGATAGGCATAGGTGAGACCCCGCAGTGCGTAGCACGAGGAGGCTCACCAGCCGCCCGCGGAAAGCGGAGTGTATTTCCGGAGCGGAGTTAGATGCTCAACTCAAAATCCTAAGTTAAGTTACCGCACAGTTTCCATCAAATATGCAATATGTAAAAAAGAAAATATTTTAGAATACAGCCTCTATTTCATGTAAGCTATTAAATAAAATTAAAATTTTCAATTGATGCATATACAAATCATGCCGATATATATAAGAGAAAGATGGTGTTCCCGTGGAAAAACTTTCCATTACTGAAATTAAAACTCTATTTCATGAAAATAGAATAACAAAAACTGAAATAGCTATATTGAAAGATGATACACGTAAGGGTGTACAACAACTTATTAGAACATACGAGAAAAACAAGTTGAAGGAACTGGCACTTGAAAAGGCATTCGATGAAATGTGTACATATGAAAGGAATGCTTTTGCAGCTGGTAAGCATTTTATAGCTGGTATTGACGAGGCAGGGAGGGGTCCTCTTGCTGGGCCGGTAGTGGCGGCAGCAGTTATTCTACCTGAGAATTTTAAACTTTTAGGTTTAAACGATTCCAAGCAAATTAGCGAATCTAAACGTGATGAATTTTTTGATATTATCAAAGAGAACGCTGTTAGTTTTGGACTATCTATTATGGATAGTCAGACTATTGATAGAGTTAATATTTTTGAAGCGACCAAGCTTGCTATGAAAGAAGCCTTATCTAAATTAACTCCACAGGCAGATCATGTACTAATTGACGCAGTGAAGTTAGATAATCTTACTTCTTCCTCTGAATCTATAATTAAAGGAGATGCTAAGAGTATCTCTATAGCAGCTGCTAGTATATTAGCAAAGGTTACACGTGATAGACTAATGAGAGATATTCATAACGAGTTTCCAGTGTATGATTTCAAGTCTAACATGGGCTATGGAACGAAATATCACCTAGAGAAGCTAAAAGAATATGGTATTACACCATATCATCGTAAGACATTTGCACCAGTTAAGGAAAATATGTAGAAGTGAGGTGACAGGGCGTGAATATACATAAAGTGTTAGAAAGCCAGTTGCCAAAATTAAAGGAAACAACTCAAATGCTTAGGGAAGGCCAAATTATACAGGGGAGAATATTAAAGCTATATCCGAATAATAAGGCGACTATTCAGCTTGGGATACATCAATTAATCGCTCAACTAGAAGCATCTCTTGAGATTGGAGAGAAATATCATTTTCAAGTACAGAGGTCTGAAAACATTACCCAGCTAAAGGTGTTAGGTGATGCCTTGACATCAAAAAGCCAGGCTAATCTTTTAGAACTACTTCAACATTTAGGTGTAAAAGCTACAAAAGAGAACCAGTCCTTTGTACAATTACTACTAGAAAATAAAGTTCCATTTGATAAAGGACAATTACATCGTGCATTTACGTTGCTAGAAGGGAATTCTAGTAGAGGGCAGGCTCAAACAGTCTTGTGGGAGATGATTGCGAATAGAACCCCAATTACAGATTCTATATTTCAAGCTAAGCTGGAAAGGGTTACAAGTGGCTTTACAGAGAGAATGGTAGCGTTAGATAGTGCATTACAACAAAATACTTCCATATCAAGTGTTTTAAAACAAGGAATGTTAGAGCAACTTCAAAAGCTGAGTAATCAAGGTAGAATCGTACCGCATATACAAGCTATTGCTGAAAACCAGGATTTATTCGATATGTTAAAAGCGTTAAAAATAATTAATCCGGATTCTCAGTTAAGGAATTGGGGAGATCAGGTAAAAAACATTTCTAGTGGAAGACCTTTAGAACTAAACCAGCTATTCAATGTTGAAAAGCTACAAACCCTTAGCAAGACTATTCCTAATCTCGACTTAATTCGTCAAAATGCCATTTCATTATTAAATCAATTTGGAGAAGGTATTCAGTCTAGCGTATCGAATGGTATGCCTTTACCTTCAAGTGCTTTTACTATGTTATCGCAAGATGTAAATAAGAAAATTATGCAGTTGCTACAAATTAAAAAGATGGAATTCGTTAATACCCCACAGCAATTACAATACTTATTACAGGACTTAGAAACATTAATTAAAAGTGAGAGTCATTTAAGTCTAGATCGATTTGTACATCAGATTGTTAAGGATTTGTTTGCTGAGCAGACAAGAAATGTATTAGAAAATGTCGGCTTACAATATGAGAAAGCAATCTTACATGATGATAATAATCCTACTAATACGTTGAAAGGGACACTTTTGACACTCATTCAATCCAGTGACAATATACTTCAGGAACAAGCAAATAAGTTATTACATTTTATAAATGGAATGCAATTACAATCTGTACACGAGACTGATAAACTACTACAAGCTAATCTTTTAATTCCCGCTGCTAAAATGGGACTAAATAACGATATAGAATTGAATTTTGAGGGTAAGAAAAATGAGCAGGGTGAAATCGATCCGAATTATTGCAGAATTATATTCTATCTAGACTTGGAAACATTGAAGAAAACAGTTGTGGATATGCATGTACAAAAACGGGCAATATCATTAACAATTTTAAATGATAATCCAATAGAAAATACATTGAAGCCTTTAAAAGCTATATTGAAGGATGGTTTAGAAAAAATAAATTACCATTTATCCAGTGTCGTCCATAAACCGTTAACTAATGAGGAAACAGTCCCTTCGAAGAATCCGTCCGTGTATAAAAAAACGCAATCCTGCAACTTAGGAGTTGATTTTCGAATATGAGTGAAAAAAGACAAAAAGCTGTAGCATTAAGTTACGATCAAGAAAAAGGGTACGCGCCTCGAGTTAGCGCAACAGGTAAAGGATTGATTGCGGAAAATATTATTAAAAAGGCTAACGAAAATCATATTCCTATAATGGAAGATAGAAACCTAGTTGAACTGCTTTCCGAGCTTGATATAAATGAAAAAATCCCTGAAGAATTATATCAGGCTGTAGCAGAGGTATTTGCGTTTATCTATCAAACTGATAAAAAAATGAAATTTGATAAAAGTCAATAGATAATTAACGACAAATATTTTCACTTTTCTTGTACATTTACTTCTTTTTTAATACAATGAAAATGCAGTGATTTTTGATGGGAGGACAAAGAATGAATATTCATGAGTACCAAGGGAAAGAAATCTTACGCAAATATGGTGTAAAGGTTCCTAATGGACATGTTGCATATACAGTAGATGAAGCTGTAGAGGCCGCAGAAAAGTTAGGCACATCAGTAACTGTAGTAAAAGCACAAATTCATGCTGGTGGACGTGGTAAAGCTGGTGGTGTAAAAGTTGCTAAGAATTTAGATGAAGTTCGTACATACGCTAATGAAATTCTTGGTAAAACACTTGTAACACACCAAACTGGTCCAGAAGGCAAAGAAGTTAAGCGTTTACTTATTGAAGAGGGCTGTGACATCAAGAAAGAATATTATATTGGTGTTGTACTTGATCGTGCTACTTCTCGTGTAGTAATGATGGGTTCTGAAGAAGGTGGAACCGAAATTGAAGAAGTTGCAGCAGAAACTCCTGAAAAGATTTTTAAAGAAGTAATTGATCCAGTTGTTGGATTATTACCTTACCAAGCTCGCAGACTAGCATTTAATATTAATATTCCGGATGAATTAAATGGAAAAGCAGTTAAATTCATGATGGCGTTATATCAAGCATTTGTTGACAAAGATTGTTCAATTGCTGAAATCAACCCACTTGTAACAACTGGTGACGGTGAGGTATTAGCTTTAGATGCTAAATTAAATTTTGATGATAACGCTTTATACCGTCAAAAAGACGTGATGGAATATCGTGATTTAGATGAAGAAGATGAAAAAGAAATCGAAGCTTCAAAATATGACCTAAGCTATGTAGCATTAGATGGTAACATTGGTTGTATGGTTAATGGTGCAGGTCTTGCGATGTCTACTATGGACATCATCAAACATACTGGCGGTGAACCGGCTAACTTCCTTGATGTTGGGGGCGGTGCTACAGCAGAAAAAGTTACGGAAGCATTTAAAATTATTTTATCTGATAAGAACGTAAAAGGCATTTTTGTTAATATTTTCGGTGGAATTATGAAATGTGATGTTATTGCTGAAGGTGTTGTAGCAGCTACAAAAGAAGTCGGATTAAATCTACCTTTAGTAGTTCGTTTAGAGGGTACAAATGTTGATTTAGGTAAGAAAATCTTAAATGATTCTGGCTTAAACATTATTCCTGCAGACTCTATGGCAGATGGTGCAGAGAAGATTGTATCCTTAGTAAAAGAAGCTTAATATATTTTAGCAGATTGAAAAGTAGGTAAACTTTACTAGTCTGCTTAAGAAAAACGGACCCATGAATTGCTTCTCGTTACTTCACTAGTGACGAGTGAATGCGAGTTTTTCTGAAAAATCTTGTATTTTAATAGACTAGATTTTGGAAAGGACGGACTTAAATGAGTGTATATGTTAATAAAGATACAAAAGTAATTGTCCAAGGGATTACAGGCGGTACAGCTAGATTTCACACAAAACAAATGCTTGAGTATGGTACTAAGATTGTTGGTGGTGTAACACCTAAAAAGGGTGGTACAGAAGTAGAAGGAGTACCAGTATTTAATACTGTAAAAGATGCAGTTGTTGCAACTGGTGCTACAGCATCTGTAATTTATGTTCCTGCTCCTTTTGCAGCGGATGCAATTGTTGAAGCGGTAGATGCTGAATTAGAATTGGTTATCTGTATTACAGAACATATTCCAGTACTAGACATGGTAAAGGTTAAACGTTATATGGAAGGTAAGAAAACACGGTTAATCGGACCAAACTGTCCTGGAGTTATTTCTCCAGATGAATGTAAGATAGGTATTATGCCTGGTTATATCCATACAAAAGGACATATCGGTGTTGTATCACGTTCTGGAACGTTAACTTACGAAGCTGTACATCAATTATCGCAGGCTGGCTACGGTCAATCTACAGCCGTAGGTATTGGTGGGGATCCTGTTAATGGTACTGACTTTATTGATGTACTTAAAGCATTCAATGAAGACCCTGAGACATATGCGGTTGTTATGATTGGTGAAATCGGTGGAACTGCAGAAGAGGAAGCGGCTGAATGGGTTAAAGCGAATATGACGAAACCAGTAGTAGGATTTATTGGTGGAGCTACTGCGCCTCCAGGAAAACGTATGGGCCACGCTGGAGCAATTATCTCTGGTGGTAAAGGAACAGCAGAAGAGAAAATTCGTGTAATGAACGAATGTGGAATAGCTGTTGCAGAAACACCATCTGTAATTGGAGAGACTATGATCCGTGTACTAGAAGAAAAAGGTTTAGCTGAAAAGTGTAAAACTCACTAATATTATAAGGAACCTAAAGGAAGTTACTTTTAGGTTCCTTAGCTTTATGAAAAGAAAGGGTGTACAATTTTGAAAAAAGTAATAAGACAAAAGCTCATTCATCTTCACAGATGTCGCGGAATAACAAGGAATAAACTTCGGAAATTACTTCAATTAGATCCCTCTTTATCACAACTCTACTTATTATCTCCATCCCAATTGAGTAATGCTCTCACTCTAAATAAAAATAAAGCATCTTTACTATATCAAGATTTACATAGTCAAGTAATGATAGACAATGTTCGAGAAGATATGACTAACTATAAAATTATTACAATCCTGGATGAAAAATATCCTCCCATGTTAAAAACAATAAAAGATGCACCCCTTGTTTTGTATGCTTCTGGAGATCTCTCCTTGTTGTATGATGTTCCCTCGGTAAGTGTTATTGGAACTAGAAATCCTTCAAAATCAGCTTTTCAAAAAACAAAATTTGTTGTTAATCCTTTAATTAAAGAAAAATGGGTTATTGTAAGTGGTATGGCTAAAGGGATTGATAGTCTTGCACATAAGTTAGCATTATATGAAAATGGTAAAACAATTGCAGTATTAGGTAGTGGATTTCATCATATTTATCCAAAAGAAAATATAAATTTATTTCATCAAATTGAACATAATGGGCTAGTCATTTCTGAGTATCCTCCTAATGTACCTCCAAAAAAATATCACTTTCCAGAAAGAAATCGAATAATCAGTGGTATAAGCTTTGCTACTTTAGTTATAGAAGCAACCGAGAAGAGTGGAACAATGATTACAGTAGACCAAGCTTTAGACCAAGGGAGGGAAGTATATGCAGTTCCAGGTTCACCCCATATACCACAGACTACAGGCTGTCTTAAATTGATTCAAGAAGGAGCTAAACTAGTTGTATCCCACAAAGACCTCCAAAAGGACTGGGAAATTCAGGGGAAATACTGGTTTAACCCCGCTGAGGACAATAAATGAAAATAATGTATGATTGACAAATGTAGTATATATATTTAATATAGGTGAGGATTTAATTGTGGAAATAATAACATTACAGAGAGTGAAGTTTTAAATACAAAATCTGAATATGTTGACATTTTTATCATCTATTCTTACATTTAAATGTATAGTGATTTTAAGGACACGAATGATTTAGGATATAAATGTACTAGATTTTCGTTACCTCAGTTAAGGAGGAAAAGGATGGCAGACTATCTCGTAATTGTAGAATCACCTGCAAAAGCGAAAACTATTGAAAGATACTTGGGTAAAAAGTATAAAGTAAAAGCTTCTATGGGACATGTAATTGATTTACCAAAAAGTCAAATGGGCGTTGATGCAGAGGAAGGTTACAAGCCTAAGTATATTACGATTCGTGGAAAAGGTGATATATTAAAGGATTTAAAAAAATCTGCAAAAAAAGCAAAAAAGATATATCTTGCAGCCGACCCGGATCGCGAAGGGGAAGCAATTGCTTGGCATTTAGCACATGCATTAAATGTGGATGAAAATTCAAAATGTCGAGTTGTGTTTAATGAAATTACAAAAGAAGCAATAAAAGAGTCATTTAAAAATCCGCGTTCTATTGATACTGATTTAGTAGATGCACAACAGGCTAGAAGAGTACTCGATCGATTAGTTGGGTACAATATTAGTCCATTACTCTGGAAAAAAGTTAAAAAAGGATTAAGTGCTGGTCGAGTGCAATCCGTAGCACTAAAAATGATTATTGACCGAGAAAATGAAATTAATCAGTTCAAACCAGAAGAATATTGGTCAATCGAAGCAGAATTTCAAAAGGATAAAGAAACATTTGAAGGTTCTTTCTATGGAATAGATGGCAAGAAGTTGGAATTATCTTCTGAATCAGACGTAAAAGATATTTTAAATAAACTGGTAGATAAAAAGTTTACAATAGATAAAGTAACGAAAAAAGAAAGACGAAGAAACCCTGCTAAACCATTCACTACTTCTTCCTTGCAACAGGAAGCAGCAAGAAAATTAAACTTCCGGGCCAAGAAAACGATGATGATTGCACAACAATTATATGAAGGAATTGATCTTGGTAAATCTGCTGGTGGTATTACTGGTCTTATAACCTATATGCGTACAGATTCCACACGAATCTCCAATACTGCAAAAGAAGAGGCTAAAGGATATATAGTAGATAAGTTTGGAAGTGAATTTTTAGGTAGTAATACTAATGAGAAGGTCAACGAAAAGGCACAAGATGCGCATGAAGCTATTCGACCAACATCCGTAATGAGAGAACCTAATTCATTAAAAGCTGTACTATCACGAGAACAATTAAGATTGTATAAGCTAATATGGGAACGCTTTTTAGCAAGTCAAATGGCTCCAGCAGTGCTAGATACGATGTCAGTAACATTAAAAAATAATAATGTTGAGTTCCGTTCTACTGGTTCTAAAGTTAAGTTTAAAGGATTTATGAAAGTTTATGTGGAAGGTACAGATGATGATAAAAAGCAAGAAGATAAATATCTACCTAATTTAGAAGAAGGTATGTCTGTAAATACGAATGAAATAAATCCAAATCAACATTTTACACAGCCACCACCACGCTTTACAGAGGCGAGATTAGTTAAAACGATGGAGGAGCTAGGTATTGGTAGGCCATCGACCTATGCACCGACATTAGACACCATTCAACGTCGTGGCTATGTAACCCTAGATAATAAGCGCTTTGTTCCATCTGAGCTTGGTACAATAGTTATAGAGTTGTTAAAAGAGTTTTTCCCAGAAATAATTGATGTAGAATTTACTGCTAAAATGGAAAATGATTTAGACTCTATTGAAGAAGGCGAAGTACAATGGGTTAATATAATTGATGATTTTTACCATGGATTTAAGAAGAGATTAAATGTAGCTGAAGAGGAAATGGATAAAGTAGAGATTAAAGACGAACCAGCGGGTATCGATTGTGAAAACTGTGGTCATGAAATGGTTTACAAAATGGGCCGTTATGGTAAATTTTTAGCCTGTTCTAATTTCCCTGAATGTCGTAATACAAAGCCAATCTTGAAAGAAATTGGTGTTACTTGTCCAAAGTGTAAAGAAGGTAATGTTGTAGAACGTAAATCCAAGAAACGTCGTGTATTCTTTGGTTGTGATCGTTTTCCAGAATGTGACTTTGTCTCTTGGGATAAACCCCTATCAAGACCTTGTCCTAAATGTGAATCTTTATTAGTTGAAAAGAGAAACAAAAAGGAAACCCAAATCGTTTGTACAAACTGTGATTATAAAGAGGATAGTCAAGGATAAAAGAGTCGCTCCCCGAGCGTCTTTTATTTTTGCTTAAGACTATTTCACAGGTGATAGAAACTCGCGGTAACCTAAGGAAGGCTTCGGTAGCAAGACATCGCACGAAGAAAATCGGTTTATATTTTCGAGGAGTCTCCGTATTCTACCTACGCTAGTATTGGCTTTCAAATTAAAAATTGTTTTATCACATTTTTCATTAAAAATCACTTTTAATCAAATTAGAGCTATATCAGCTCCGGAAATACACGGAGACTCCTTGAAAAAGAAAAGCACTTTTTCTGCGTGCGATGTTTCACTAAGAAGCTTTCCTTGTCCTATGGGAGGATAGGCATTGGTGAGACCCCGCAGTGAGGGTGCTACTTGAATATGCATCTTGCTCCCTTGCACCGAGGAAACATGCTTCGAAGCGTTACTAGTAGACGCAGGTG
This sequence comes from Paucisalibacillus globulus DSM 18846, assembly GCF_000482485.1. Lineage (GTDB taxonomy): Bacteria > Bacillota > Bacilli > Bacillales > Amphibacillaceae > Ornithinibacillus > Ornithinibacillus globulus. The sequence continues at coordinate 584,119 of NZ_AXVK01000001.1, forward strand.
CACTCTTTTCAGCGCGAGGAGGCTCACCAGCCGCCTTAGGATGCGCGAAGTGTATTTCCGGAGCGGGTACGATGCTCAACCAAAAATTATTAGTTTCTTTACCGCACACTTTATACAAATTATGTAATTAACAATAGTCTTTTAGAGAACAACTTTTCTTAAGTGTGTTTTGCAATTTCTGAAAAGGGTAAATAATAATACTAGATTTAGATTATAATTTTTGAACAATTGGTAAAAATGATTGATAGGTGATTAATTCGAAATATTTGTAGGTATCGAATAATGTCGAAAAATAAGGAGTTCTTTATTGACTATTAATTGTTGAATCGCTATAATAATCCAGTGGTAAGAGAATCTACTTGACAGCATTTCTATTGAATGGAAAAGGTTTATCGTAATTATGTTTACTGTTGCGTCCAATTCAGAATTTTGTTACAATTTTGTTAAGTTCATTGCAATTACTAAGTCATGTATGATATATTATTAGTTGGCTGTCGAAGTTGAGGTGAGTATTTGGAAAACTTTGTACAATTTCAAAAGTTATTTACAGAATACCTACAAATTGAAAAAAATGCTTCACCTTATACAGTTGAGTACTATAATCATGACTTGGAGGAGTTCTTCTCTTTTTTGCGGCAAGAGGGAATTGGTACATTTCAGGAAGTTGATCAACAATGTATTCGTTTGTTTCTAACGATTCTCTTTGATAAGAAACTTTCGAGAAGGTCTGTATCAAGAAAGATTTCAAGTTTACGTACTTTCTTTAAATTTTTAGAAAGAGAAGAGATTATTAATACGAATGCCTTTTTGCTCATTACTTTACCAAAAGCATCTAACCCCATTCCGGGATTTTTATATGAAGAAGAAATGGTGAAATTATTTGAAAGTAATGATGCTGAGACTCCCATAGGTCAGCGGAATTTGGCACTATTGGAAATCCTCTACGGTACTGGTATTCGTGTAAGTGAATGTCAACAATTGCGTATAAAGGATATTGACTTTTCCATTGGGACATTACTTGTCAAAGGAAAAGGAAATAAAGAACGCTACGTCCCTTTTGGTAGTTTTGCTGATAAAGCTCTACAATTATACATACATGATGGTAGAAAACAACTACTGGAAAAGTCGGAAGTTAATTCTGAATCGATATTTCTTAACGCCAGAGGTACACCAATTACAACTAGAGGGATAAGATCAATACTTAATAAAATGGTAGAAAAGGCAGCACTTACTATTCATGTACATCCCCATAAATTAAGGCATACATTTGCCACCCATATGTTAAATGAAGGTGCCGATTTGAGGACAGTACAAGAACTCTTAGGACATGAAAGTTTATCGTCTACCCAGGTCTATACACATGTTACAAAGGATCATTTACGCAATATCTATTTAAATAGTCATCCTAGAGCAAAAGACAGGAATAACGGATGAGGTGATTTTTAATGGAAAATCAAATTCATGCAACCACAATATTTGCTGTTCAACATAATGGACAATGTGCGATGAGTGGTGATGGTCAGGTAACACTTGGGAATTCAGTTGTTATGAAGCATAAAGCTAAAAAAGTTAGAAGATTATTTAATGGCCAAGTTCTAGCAGGTTTTGCTGGGTCGGTTGCAGATGCTTTTACCTTATTTGAGAAATTTGAAGGGAAACTTGAAGCGTTTAATGGCAACCTAACCAGAGCAGCAGTTGAATTAGCACAAGAATGGCGTAGTGATAAAGTTCTACGGAAGTTAGAGGCAATGCTTATTGTGATGAATAAGGAAAGTATGTTGCTTGTTTCAGGAACTGGTGAGGTAATTGAGCCAGATGATGGTATTCTAGCTATTGGTTCAGGTGGAAACTATGCACTTAGTGCAGGTAGGGCTCTAGTAAACTATTCAGAACATCTGTCTGCAAAAGAAATTGCACTTGCTGCAATGAAAATTGCTGGAGAAATTTGTGTGTTTACGAATGATCAAATTACACTGGAAGTACTTGATTAAGGAGGGAGCCTTGCAAATATGGGGATAAATTATACTCCGAGACAAATTGTGAATCAGCTAGATAACTATATCATTGGGCAGCAAAATGCAAAAAAGTCCGTTGCTGTGGCACTTAGAAATAGATACCGCAGAACATTATTAGATGAAAAACTGAAAGATGAAATTGTTCCTAAAAACATTTTAATGATTGGGCCAACAGGGGTCGGTAAAACCGAAATAGCTAGACGCTTAGCGAAATTGGTTGGTGCACCGTTTGTAAAACTAGAAGCAACGAAATTTACAGAAGTTGGATATGTTGGACGTGATGTTGAATCGATGGTTCGTGATTTAGTAGAAATGTCCTTACGAATGGTGAAGGAAGAAAAAATGAATGAAGTGTTGGATAAGGCAAAAGAAGAGGCAGAGAAAAAGCTCGTCAAACTCCTTGTTCCACAAGTGAAAAAACAATCAACAATTTCTAATCCTTTTGAAATGCTATTTTCAGGTCAAGGAACTCAACATGATACTGGTGATGTAGAGAAAGATGAAGAAATAAAGAGTAAACGCAGTAGAATTGCCCATCAACTGGCAATGGGTGAATTAGAAGACCATATGGTGACAATTGAAATTGAAGAAATTCCGCCTTCTATGTTCGATATGTTACAAGGTTCAGGAATGGAACAAATGGGTATGAATATGCAAGATGCATTAGGACAATTCATGCCAAAGAAGAAAAAGAAACGTAAGCTCCCGGTTTCCGAGGCAAGGAAAGTTCTGACGCAACAAGAGGCACAGAAACTCGTGGATATGGAAGAAGTCTCACAGGAAGCAATAAGTAGAGCGGAGCAAAGTGGTATTATTTTCATTGATGAAATTGATAAGATTGCAGGAAAACATGATAACTCACCGAATGTGTCTCGTGAAGGGGTACAACGTGATATTCTACCAATTGTAGAAGGATCCACGGTGGTAACGAAGCATGGTCCTGTTAAAACAGACCATATGCTGTTTATTGCTGCAGGAGCATTTCACATGGCAAAACCATCTGACTTAATACCTGAATTACAAGGTAGATTTCCTATACGAGTAGAATTAGAGAAACTTTCAGTAGATGACTTTGTTCGTATTCTGAATGAACCATCAAATGCACTTTTAAAGCAATATCAAGCTTTACTTAAAACAGAAGGTATAAATGTGATTTTTACAGAGAAAGCTGTTAATAGAATTGCGGAAATTGCTTATCAAGTAAATCAAGACACAGATAACATTGGTGCTAGAAGGCTTCATACCATTCTAGAAAAATTACTAGAGGATTTATCATTTGAAGCACCTGACGTTTCCATGGAGAAAGTAGAAATAACTCCTGAATATGTAGATCAAAAACTTAGCACAATTGTTAAAAATAAGGACTTAAGTCAATTTATATTGTAAATATTATTTAAAAAAACGGAGGATTACATGAAATGGAACTTTTAAATCGCGCAAGAAAAATCAACTCTATGTTACAGAAAGCAACAGGTAAATCAGTAAACTTCAATGATATGGCTACATCTCTTACAGATGTAATTAAAGGAAATGTATTTATTTTAAGTAGAAGAGGAAAACTTCTAGGCTATGCTATCAATCAAGAAATTGAAAATGAGCGTATGAAATCTATGCTAGAAGAAAGACAATTCCCTGAGGAGTATACAGAAGGCTTATTCCACATCCATGAAACTACAGCAAACTTGGATATTAACAGCCAATATACAGTGTTCCCAGTGGAAAACAAAGATTTATTCCAAACTGGTCTAACTACAATTGTTCCAATTATCGGTGGAGGAGAGCGTTTAGGTACGCTAATCATCGGCAGATTAAAAGAGGCGTTTAATGATGATGACTTACTTTTAGCAGAATATGGTGCAACAGTAGTAGGAATGGAAATTCTACATGAAAAGACTGAAGAAATCGAAATGGAAGCTAGAAGTAAGGCTGTAGTTCAAATGGCAATCAGCTCTCTTTCTTATAGTGAATTAGAAGCAATTGACCATATTTTTGAAGAATTAAATGGCCACGAAGGCCTTCTAGTAGCAAGTAAAATTGCAGACCGTGTAGGTATTACAAGATCTGTAATTGTAAATGCTCTAAGAAAATTAGAGAGTGCTGGTGTTATTGAATCACGCTCACTAGGAATGAAAGGTACTTATATCAAAGTACTAAACGACAAGTTCCTAGTTGAATTAGAAAAATTACGTTCTAGATAAGTAAAGTAAGTAAAAAGGAACTCATAGTAAACTATGAGTTCCTTTTTTAACGAGAAAATTGTAGTTGAAATTTAAATGTATGTACCAAAAAAGCTAGCAATATCCCTAAATTTTAGAGGGATGCTAGCTTTTTTAGTTTGGAAAGCAAAATACTTAGCACCAAAATATAATAAACTGACATATTCAACAGTGCAAAATCTTATGTTTTTTGAAAAAGTGTATAGTTCACACTTTAGACAAATGTAGTCAATAAGAACTAAATAATTACTAGTATAATAATATCATTATTACAAATATCTACATTAATTTTGTAAATAATTGATAATATATGATGCTATTTATCAAAAGCAAGCACATTTATAGTAAAATATACCTAGTATTAAGCTCCTATTTTGGTGAAAGTATTAGAAAAGTGTCGAATTTTGATAGACTTTATTCCAGATATAAATTACAATATTCGTATGCAATTTAATCTTTATGTCCGTTTAAGATATTTATTTTTTAAAAAAGGAGGGCTATGAATGAATCTGTTTAGTGGTACGATTAATACTTTGCAAAAGTCACTAAATTATTCTTCTATTAAAAATCAGACAATTGCTTCGAATATTTCTAATGCCGATACTCCTAATTATAAGGCGAAAGATGTCGAATTTAATGATATTCTAAAAAGCGAACTGTCCAGTTCATTAACAGCTAAGAGAACAAACGCCAGACATATCTCTTTTGAACAAGAGCAAAAATTCTCCTATCAATTAGTTCAAAGAAATAATACAACATTTAATCATAATGGGAACAATGTGGATATCGACAAGGAAATGGCAGAATTAGCTCAAAATCAAATTTATTATCAAAGTTTAATTGATCGTATTAATGGTAAGTTTAATAGCTTACAAACGGTAATTAAAGGAGGAAGATAGAAATGTCCATATTTAATGCGTTTAATGCTAATGCTAGTGCGCTAACTGCACAGCGATTGCGTATGGATGTAATATCATCTAATATTGCGAATGCTAACACGACTAGAGCCACTATTAATGAAAATGGTGAGTATGAACCTTATCGTAGGAAAATGGTCCAAATTGAACCATCGGATAAAAGCTTTCGTACATTCCTTCAAAAGGCAACTAATACAACTGAGAATGCTGCATCTGGTGTCAAGGTAACAGGAATTGTTGAAGATGAAGAGCCTTTTAAACTTGTTTATAACCCATCGCATCCTGATGCTAACGAAGCAGGTTATGTTCAATTACCGAATGTAGACCCACTTCAAGAAATGGTAGACTTAATGGGAGCGACACGGTCGTATGAGGCAAATATTACCGCTTTAAATGCAAGCAAAAGTATGTTAATGAAGGCATTAGAAATCGGTAAATAAGGAGTAGACGAATGAATCTTTCTATTAATAGTTTAAATAATTCAGCTAAAGTACTAAATCCAATAACTCAACAAAATAAAACGCCGGGACAAGCACAAGCTAGTTTTGCAAACACACTTAAAAATGCAATTAGCAATGTAAATGACCTACAGGTTTTATCTGATAAGAAAACAGAAGCACTGGCATTAGGGAAAATTGATAACTTGCATGATGTTATGATAACGGCCCAAAAAGCCAGTATTACGTTAGGGGCAACTGTTGAAGTGCAACGTAAAGCAATCGATGCTTATAACGAGATTATGAGAATGCAAGTTTAATTGATTTATTATATTATCGGACACATTTACAAAGATTTAATAGGTTTTTTTAATTTTATAACCTTGGTATTAAGAAAAAGTAATACTAGGGTTTTATCATATTGTTTTGAATTTGGCGGGGGAGTACATGAATAACGAAAAAATAATGAAATTAAAGGAAACAGCAAGAACTTTTTGGTCCAAACGGTCGAAAAGTCAAAAAGGTTTAATTATTGGTTCGATCGTAGCGGTTATTGCTTTAGTAGCAGTTATTTCATTATTTACGACGAATACAAAATATGTACCTTTATACAATGATTTATCTTTGCAAGAAGTAGGACAGATAAAGACAGAGCTCGAGACAAGAGGTGTACCCTTTGAGCTTGATAAGGGTGGAACAACCATAATGGTTCCAAGTGAATTAGCAGATGGATTGCTTGTTGATTTAGCGGGACTTGGTATTCCGAATAGTGGCAATATAGACTATTCCTTTTTTAGTGAAAACTCTTCATGGGGTATTACAGATAATGAATTTAACATAATGAAGCTTGATGCAATGCAATCGGAGCTTGCTAATCTTATAAAGAGTATTGAAGGTATAAATGATGCTACTGTAATGATAAACATGCCAAAGGAACCGGTTTTTGTGAATGAGGCTACCCAACCTACAAGTGCATCAATTGTTATTGAAACTGCACCTGGTTATAAGTTCGAGGGTAATCAAATTAATTCACTATATCAATTAGTATCAAAAGCAGTTCCGAATCTTCAAACTGAAAATATTACAATTATGAATCAATACTTTGAATACTATGATCAAAATACGCAGAATTCTTCAGGTTTCCAAGATGCATATACGTATCAGCAAACTGTTAAAAAAGACATTGAGCGTGACCTACAGCGAAGGGTACAACAAATGCTTGGAACAATGGTTGGTACGGATAATGTAATTGTTTCTGTTACAGCAGACATTGACTTTGCTCAAGAAAATCGAGTAGAGGAAATTGTGGAACCGGCTGATCCAGAAAATATGGACGGTTTACCTGTAAGTATCGAAACAATTCGAGAAACCTATAGTGGTGAGGGTGCTGCTGCTGGCGGAATAGCCGGAACAGGTGATGAAGACATTGCCAACTATCCTGGAGGAGAAGAAGGCGAAAATGGTGATTACGAGTATATTAAAGAAACCATTAACAATGAATTTAATAGAATTCATAAGGAAATTGTAGAAAGTCCTTATAAAGTTCGTGATTTAGGGATACAAGTTGCTGTAGATAATGTTAAAAGCCAATCTGGTGACAATACGGAATACTTATCACAACAGGATATGATGGTTGTTGAAGAGGGGATTGCTTCTATCTTAAATTCCATCATTACAACCTCTATTGATGCAGGTTATGGTGATGTTGTACCAGAAGAAAAAACATCTATTGTTTTTCAAGAGTTTAGTGGTAGCAATACTACTTTACAAGATCCTGGATTTAAGATTCCTCTATGGATGTATATCGTTGGTGGAATCTTACTATTAATAATAATTATCTTAATTATTTTGTTACTGGTAAGAAAACCTAAAGCAAAAGAAGAAGAGATTCAGGAAGAAGCATTTGTAACAGAAACAATTGAAAGTATATCTGAGTCTACTAATGATACTGAATCAGTAAAACGTAGAAAACAACTTGAAAAAATGGCAAAAGATAAGCCAGAAGAATTTGCGAAGTTACTTCGTAGTTGGATAGGAGAAGATTAGGAGGTTGGATGATGGCTAGGCAACAAACAAGATTAACTGGAAAACAAAAAGCTGCAATTCTCTTAATCTCTCTAGGTCCTGACGTCTCTGCACAGGTTTATAAACACCTAACAGAGGAAGAAATTGAAAAGCTTAGTTTAGAAATATCATCAGTTAAAAAAGTTGATTCGAATATGAAGGAAGATGTTCTTGAACAATTCCATCAAATAGCTCTTGCACAGGATTATATTTCCCAAGGTGGTATTGGTTACGCTAAAACAGTTTTAGAAAAGGCTTTTGGTGAGCAAGAAGCAAGCAATATTATTAATAGATTAACTTCTTCCTTACAAGTAAGACCTTTTGATTTTGCAAGAAAAGCTGACCCACAGCAAGTATTGAATTATATACAAAATGAACATCCACAAACGATTGCTCTTGTGTTATCGTATTTGGACTCGGAACAGTCAGGACAGATATTATCTGCTTTACCTCAAGAAATGCAAGCAGATATAGCTAAACGTATTGCAACAATGGATTCCACATCACCTGAAATTATTAGTCAGATTGAGGAAGTACTTGAGAGGAATATTTCATCTTCATTCACGGAGGATTATACTCAAACTGGTGGAATTCAAACGGTCGTTGAAGTGCTAAACGGGGTTGATCGTAGTACAGAAAGAACTATTCTGGATGCTTTAGAGATACAGGATCCTGAATTAGCTGATGAAATCAAGAAGCGTATGTTTGTGTTCGAGGATATTGTTATTCTTGACAATCGTGCGATACAACGAGTTATACGCGAAGTTGAGAATGAGGATTTACGCTTGGCGCTTAAAGTTGCTAGTGATGAGGTTAAAGAGATTGTCTTTAAAAATATGTCACAACGAATGGCAGAAACATTTAAAGACGAAATGGAATTTATGGGACCTGTCCGTTTACGTGATGTAGAAGAGGCACAATCTCGTATTGTAGCAATCATAAGAAGACTTGAGGATATTGGTGAGATTGTAGTTGCTCGTGGTGGAGGAGACGATATCATTGTCTAATACTCAGCCAGAAATTAAAAGAGTTATTCAACTAAAGCCGGTTCATAAGCCAATCGTGGATGAGGAAGTAAACTACGAATCACAATTACAACAGGAAATAACGAAGCTACAAGAGGCGAAAGAAGAACTTGAATTAGTAAAAAAACAGCAAGAATTGCTTCTTACAGAAACAAGAAACCAAATTAAATTAGAAAAAGATAATTGGGAAGAAGAAAAAAAACAATGGATTGAAGAAGCAAAAAAAGAAGGTTTTCAGGTTGGTTTTGCTAAAGGCGAAAAAGAAAGTAAGGATCAGTTCCATCAACTGATACAGCAAGCCAATTCTATAATTGCAGCTTCTAAAATAGATTATCAATCGACTATAGAGAAAAGTGAAGAAGCTATTCTTCTTTTAGCAGTACAAGTAGCTGAAAGAATAATGAAGCTAGAGCTTGAAAGGCAACCGGAGGTATTTGTTCCAATAGTAAAAGATGCTATTTTAAGCATTAAGGATCAAAGAGGACTTTCCATTTATCTACATCCGGACAATTATGAATTTGTATTATCGCAAAAGAATGAACTTGAACGGGTACTAGAATCTAAAGCTGAACTTTCAATATTTGTAAATGAAAGCTTAGAGACTGGAAGTTGTGTTATAGAATATCCGTTTGGCAAAATTGATGCAAGTATCGATACTCAACTAAACCAAATACAACTGGTCTTACATGAAATTGTAATGGAGCCAAAAGAATGAACTTAACAAAGTACATGAATGCAATTGAGGAAGCGGATGTATATAAGCGATTTGGAAAGGTACAACGTGTTGTTGGAATCATGATAGAATCTATTGGTCCTGCTGCTAATATTGGTGAGGTCTGTTATATTCATCCGGCTATTAACCAACGTAAGCAACCAGTTCTTGCAGAGGTAGTAGGGTTCAATAATGAAAAGATTATTTTAATGCCTTACAATGAGGTTTCTGAAATTGGGCCGGGTTGTCTAGTTGAATCTACTGGGAAACCATTAACCGTAAAAGTTGGTAGAAGCTTAATTGGGAATGTGATTGATTCATTAGGAATGCCACTTGATGGTTCAGAATTACCAAAAGGATTATCGAGCTATTTAACCGAACAATCACCTCCTAATCCAATGTCGCGACCTACAATATCAGAGCCTATTCAAGTTGGAGTGAAAGCAATAGATTCGATGTTAACCGTAGGAAGAGGACAACGTATTGGAATGTTTGCGGGAAGCGGTGTTGGAAAAAGTACTCTTCTTGGTATGATTGCTAGAAACAGTAAAGCAGATATCAATGTTATTGCACTTATTGGTGAACGTGGGAGAGAAGTTCGAGAATTTATTGAAAAGGACCTTGGACAGGAAGGATTAAAGAAATCTATCGTAGTTGTTGCAACTTCTGATCAACCAGCACTTATGCGGATTAAAGGTGCCTATACGGCTACAGCGATAAGTGAGTACTTTCGGGACTTAGGCTATAACGTAAATCTCATGATGGATTCTGTTACACGTGTTGCAATGGCTCAAAGAGAAGTTGGACTTGCTACTGGCGAGCCCCCAACAACTAAAGGATATACGCCATCTGTTTTTTCCATACTCCCGAAACTTTTAGAACGTACTGGTACAAATAAAAATGGGGCGATTACAGCTTTCTATACTGTTTTAGTAGACGGTGACGATATGAACGAACCGATTGCGGATACTGTTCGAGGGATATTAGATGGCCACTTTGTTATGGATAGAAAACTAGCAGAACAAGGACAGTATCCTGCACTCAATATTCTAAAATCAATAAGTAGGGTAATGAATCAAGTTGTAACAACGGAACATCTAGATTTAGCTCAACAAGCAAGAGCTCTTCTGGCTAAGTATGAGGAAAATAAAGATTTAATTCAAATCGGAGCTTATAAACGTGGTACCGATTATGAAATTGATAAGGCTATTCTATATCATCCGAAACTACTAACGTTTTTAAAGCAAGGCGTTTTAGAAAAACTAAGCTTAGAAGAGACCGTTGAAAACTTAAAAATGATACTAAGTGGGGGTAGTTGATCATGTCGGGTACAGCGGTCTTAACCAAAATACTTGATATTCGTGAGAAAGAGAAAAAGGATGCGCAAATTGCCTATCGTAAATCGGTTGATACTTTCGAAGAGGTAGCAACGGAACTGTTTGAATTGCTTCGAAAAAAAGAGGCAGTAGAAACATCCTATGAAGAAGCACTTACATCAAGTATGCACTTAAATTTTATCCAAGACCAACTTGCTTATATCGAAACCTTGGAAACTAAAATAACTGAATTACAGAAAAAGGTTAGTCTTGCTAGAACGAACATGGAAACAAAACAACAAGTTTTATCCGATGCACATGTTGAAACAAAAAAGTTTGAAAAAATAATCGAGTTTCGAACAAGTGAAGAGTTAGATAGAGTTAAAAAAGCGGAAGATTCTTTTATGAATGAAATATCCATTCAACAATATCTTAGTCACAGATAATAGGTGAGTAAAATGGCAAAACAAAAGTTAATAGAAGAAAAAGAGAAAATGAATCCGTTTCTGTGGTTTCTATTTGCCATCGTTATACCGGTTATTATTGCAATAACACTTACAATAATTGTTTTTGCTGTGGCGGGTGTTGATGTAGTAGATTGGGCAAAGAAAACTGGAAATAATATTCCGGTTCTTTCCTCGGTAATTACAACAGACGATGAAGCAAGAGAATTAGAAAAAGAGGATAATGTTCAAGTAAGTATAGAAACGAAAGATACAGAAATCGAACAATTAAATCAAGAAAAGTTAAGTTTAGAAGGAACAATTGAAAAACTAGAACAAAAAATCACCAAGCTTGAAAGAGACTTGGATGTTGCTAATCAACAACCAGAGGATACCAAAAATACGGTGAAACAAATATCTAGTTCATTCACTAAAATGAAAAGTGAACAAGCTGCTTTGATATTAGAACAACTGGATACAGATACTGCATTTACTATTTTAAGTGAGATGTCAAACGAGGATCGTGGTCTTGTCATGGAAAATATGGATCCTGAAAAAGCAGCAAATATAGCCCAGCGCTTTATTAAATCAAATTAAACTAGGGTTATCTTCTTACACTTGAGAGGAGGTGAAATATTGAATACGATAGGAATGTTTGTCCAAACAATGGCGACAGTAGCAGGAATTACATCGATGAAACATGATATAAAAACAGGTGAAGCAAACTTAGTATTTTCTCAGTTACTTCAACAACTGGGGATTGAACCAAGTGAACTTTTACAAGGCAATTCAGGGGAAATAAATAATTTGCTTGAAATTGTTGCTAACACGGAGGATGAAACTGTAGATACAGAAGTCCCTAGTTTTAATCAAGCTGAATCTAATTTAGAGCAATTATTATTCGAGGGATTACTACTAAATCCTGAACTACAACAAGTTTTACAACCACTTTTAGATAATCGGCAAGTTGAATATAAAACCCTAGATAATATGAAACAGCAACTTGCAGATATTTTTACTAAATTTAATAATCTACTATCTGAGATAAAGAATGTCGATGAAGTACGGAAGGTTGCACCGAAAATCCTAGAGCTTTTAAAACAGTGGACGGCAGTAGAAAACCAGATAGTTCGAACTACTGGTCTTCAAGAAGGTGAAACTGAAGCCACCAATTTAAAAGTAAATCAGGTATGGAAAGAAATTCTGTTAACCTATCAGAATCGAAATAAATTAACTACAAAACAACTCTATCAAAGTGAATCACAAGTAACTTCAAGGGATGTTGTTAAGTGGATTGAAAATGCCTTACAAAATCAGCAAGTAAACATTAATAATACAGCTCAGGTTCAAGGTGTAGATTTCCAAAGTAATATGTCATTACCTAAATTAGAACAATATGTCATTTTTATTAATCAAAATCAAGGTGGACAGGCTGTTGAAAGTAAATTGATTGAACAGTTTCAACAAGTAGTGAAAACTAGTAAGTTTTTATCTATGCCTAATGGTGTTAATCAAATGTCCATCGCATTACGACCTGAAAATCTTGGGGAAATGATGGTTCGCCTTATAGAAATAAATGGTGAAATGACAGTGAAAATAGTTGTTTCATCACAGGCTGCTAAAGAAATGCTTGAATCAAATATCAATCAACTAAGACATATGTTTTCACCACAGCAAGTTGTTATTGAAAGACAGGATTTAGGTGCTGGTCAAGGTCAGAGTCAGACTAAAGAGAGTGATGAACAATCACTATATAACCAAGACCAAAATCAAAGTCAATCAGATGAATCAGGCCACCATGAACAAAAGCATAATGAAAACGATTTTGAAGCACATCTAGATGAGTTGCTTCAAAGTGTGAAAGTGTAGGTGAGGACAAATGACATCAATAGATCCAACATTGTATCTCAAAAATCAAACTAATATTAGAGTGCCAAGTAATGAACTTGGGAAAGATGAATTTTTGAAAATACTGATGACCCAAATACAAAACCAGGATCCGACCAATCCAATGGAGGATCGTGAATTCATATCTCAACTTGCTCAGTTTTCATCATTAGAACAAATGATGAATATGTCAGGTGCAATCCAGGATTTAGTAATAAATCAAACGATCAATCCTATTATCCAATATAGCCATATGATTGGAAAAACAGTTTCCTACCAAAGTTTTGACAAAGAGACTGGGGAACTAATTGGTATACAAACGAGTGAAGTGGTCTCTGTTAGCCAAAGCGAGGGTTATGCGGTTCTTGAGTTAACAAATGGTGAAAAAGTATATGCAGATTTCATTCTAGAAGTGAAAGCATCTGACGGGAATCAAGAGGAAGAAGATAAAGACGAAGAGCAGCTAGACGTAGATAAAGAAAACGGGTCTGAATAAAGGAAGTGAAGTGAATGGATCATAGAATCCATCAGGTGCCTAGTCAGCATGCCTTACAGTTCCCGGCATTACAAAATCCTAAAACTACTCAACCTAGTCTAGACTTTAAAACAATATTACAAGAAGAGCAGGAACTAAAGGTTAGTAAGCATGCAAGTGATAGATTAATCGAAAGAAATATACACTTAAATGACGAGCAGTGGAAATTAATTAATGAGAAGGTAACAGAGGCAAAACAAAAAGGAGTTATTGACTCACTTGTTGTAATGAATAATGCCGCTTTACTTGTAAGTGCAAAGAATCACACTGTGGTGACAGCCATGAATTTAGAAGAAGCTTCTAACAGAATCTTTACGAATATTAATGGAACGATTTTAATTAATGAATAGGCTGGACCCTTATGGGAGGCCAAAGCTGTTGACCGATTGATGCAGCTAACTTATAACCGAAAAAAGGGGAGAAATAAAATGCTACGTTCAATGTATGCAGGTATTTCCGGAATGAAAAACTTCCAAACAAAATTAGATGTTATTGGTAACAATATTGCTAACGTAAATACTTCAGGATTTAAAAAAGGTCGCGTGACTTTCCAAGATATGATGAGTCAAATGACTTCAGGTGCTCAAGGGCCATCTGCAACACGAGGTGGGGTTAACCCTGCACAAGTTGGATTAGGTTCACAACTTGGATCTATTGATAATATTCATACACAAGGATTTCGTCAAACTACTAACAGTGCATTAGATTTTGCACTAGAGGGAGATGGAATGTTTGTCGTGAAAGATGGCGATTCAACATTTTTTACACGTGCTGGTAACTTTTATTTAGATGAAGATGGTTTCATCGTTAATCCACAGGGTTTTTATTTACAAGGTCTTAATGATAGAAGTGCTGATAACTCTGGAGATTTTAGAATACAAATTCCAAACGATGCACAAAGCTTTAGCGTGCAAACAGATGGAACAGTGAACTTTGTTGACGCTGATGGTAATCCGGATGTAGCAGGTCAAATTGCCTTAGCGAATTTCTCAAACCCAGCAGGTCTAGAAAAAGCAGGTGGTAACCTGTTCTTGAACAGTGCAAACGCTGGATTAAATCCAGTCTATGTAGCTCCTGAATCTGATGGTACTGCTAAAGTGGTCAGTGGTGCACTAGAAATGTCCAACGTTGACCTAGCAGAAGAGTTCACTGAAATGATTACCGCGCAACGTGGATTTCAAGCCAATACTAGAATTATTACAACATCTGATGAAATCCTACAAGAGCTTGTAAACTTAAAACGATAATAAGGAGGTTGTTGATGTCTCGGTCTATTCCTTCGAGTAACTGAGACATCTTCTTCCAAATTTATGATAAAACTTAAACGTTTAAATGGAGATCCATTTACATTAAATGCATTTATGATTGAACAAATACAATCCTATCCCGATACGACTATTACACTTATTAATGGTAAAAAAGTTGTTGTTAAAGATTCAGAAGAGGAAGTTGTTGAACGTATAACATCCTTTTATCAACGGGTAGGAATTGTACATTCACTAAGTGAGGTGGAGAATTCAAGTGAATAAATTTTTAAAAGTAACGCTTTTATCTTTAGTAATTATTATTTTAATTGGTGCTGTAGCGGCAGTTATCGTTATAAATGTATTAGACAAGAAGAACGAAAACGGTGAGCCTTCGATTGACGAAATTATTGAGTATTCTTATCAAACACCTGAAATCACTACTGATTTAAGTGATGGAAGTTTTGTGCGGATTCAGTTTCAAATTGTGACGGATAATAAAGATGCTAAAGAAGAAATTGAGAAACGTGAATTCCAAGTAAAAAACATTCTTATTAAGGAATTAGCAACAATGGATGAAGAAGCTTTTAAATCTGGACTTACTAATGTAGAAGATATCCTTAAAGTAGAGCTTAATAAAGTCATGACAGAGGGATCCATTATTGATGTCTATACAATCAGTAAAATCTTACAGTAATAAAAATTACTCGCGTGTGGAGGTGAGTATCTTTGGCAGATGAAGTTCTTTCGCAGAATGAAATCGATGCCCTTTTATCGGCATTAACAACTGGAGATATGGATGCAGAAGAATTAAAAAAGGAAGAAAATGAAAAAAGAGTTCGCGTGTATGATTTCAAACGAGCACTTAGATTTTCAAAAGATCAAATCCGAAGTATTGGAAGGATTCATGAAAATTTTGCTCGAGTATTAACAACCTTATTTTCTTCCCAACTTAGAACCTATGTAAATATATCGGTTGCATCAGTCGACCAAATTCCATATGAAGAATTTATCAGGTCTATACCGAAAGTTACGGTATTAAATCTCTATAATGTTGCACCACTTCATGGAAGAATTATTATGGAAGTTAATCCGAATATTGCCTATGGTATGCTTGATCGATTATTAGGTGGTAGAGGGGATTCTATAAATAAAATTGATAAACTAACAGAGATTGAAACAATATTGATCTCACAATTATTTGAAAAAACTACCATTAGTTTGAAAGAAGCATGGTCCTCGATTATTTCAATAGAGCCAGAATTAGAGGAAATGGAAATCAATCCACAATTTTTACAAATGGTATCCCCTAATGAAACAGTTGTTGTGGTGTCACTTAATACTGCTATTGGTGAAATAACTGGTATGATTAATATTTGTATTCCTCATATTGTATTAGAACCAATTATCTCTAGACTCTCCGTACAATATTGGATGCAAACTACAACCAATAAGGAGGACCCAGAGGCTGCTGAAAAGTTAGAAAAAAGCATTGAAAAAGTGCAGGTGGATGCAAAAGCAATACTTGGTGAAACATTTATCAATATTGAACAGTTTTTAAATTTGCGTACTAATGATGTTATTGCGTTAAATCAACCAATTGAGGAACCTTTATTATTGAAAATAAATGATGAACCTAAATTCCATGTTCAGCCTGGAAAATACAAGAATAAACAATCTGTTCAGGTGTTGGAAGAATTAAAGGGAGGAGTTGAACTATGATGAGTAATGGAATGCTTTCCCAGGATGAGATAGATGCTCTATTAAAAGTAGGTGCAGATGACGATTCTGATGATAATCAAAGTGAGCAAATAGTAGAAACTCTAAATATGAGTGATTACCTATCAACAATTGAAATTGACACGCTAGGTGAAATTGGAAACATTTCATTTGGAAGTTCTGCAACAACACTTTCCACGCTTTTAAATCAAAAAGTTGAAATTACAACACCAAATTTAGAAATTATTACTAATCAGCAAAGAGATGAAACTTTTGATTTTGAATTTGTCAGTATTCAAGTAAATTATGTGGAAGGCTTTACTGGAAAAAATGTTTTAATCATCAAGAAAGATGATGCAGCAGTAATTTCCGATATTATGCTAGGTGGAACAGGACAGGGTCCATTCGGTGAATTAAATGAAATTCATTTAAGTGCAGTTCAGGAAGCAATGAACCAAATGATGGGGGCTGCGGCAACAAGTATGTCAACTGTCTTTGAAAAAAGAGTTGATATTTCACCACCGTCCATTTCACAAACAAGTTTAGTTGATGGTACTGATAATTCTATGGAGGAAGTTTGTGTTAAAGTATCTTTTCAATTAAAAGTTGGAAATTTAATTGATTCTAATATTATGCAATTAATGCCAGTTCAATTTGCAAAAAACTTGGTTGATGAATTACAGCGTTTAAATCAAGAGAGTCAAATAGAATCGGCAATTACAGTCGATACATTGGACAACACTTCTATGCACTATGAGGAAGCTCGACCACAATCTGACATGATGGAACAAACACATGCTTACAATCAATCACAACCAGTTAGAGCAAATGGACCTCAATTCGTAGGGAATACGACTAGTCATAATAACACAGTGATTCAAGAGGCAGAGTTCTCTAACTTCGAACCACAGGTACCTAGTACTAGTCAACATCAAAATCTGGATCTATTACTAGATATTCCACTTAAGGTAACGGTTGAATTAGGTAGAACGAAGCGTAGTGTGAAAGATATATTGGAATTAACCTCAGGTTCCATTATCGAACTTGATAAACTTGCAGGGGAACCGGTTGATATATTAGTAAATGAAAAATTAATTGCTCAAGGTGAAGTAGTTGTTATCGATGAGAATTTTGGTGTTCGAGTGACGGATATTATTAGTCAGTCTGATCGACTTTTGAAACTGAAATAAACAAACTAGGAGGAATTGGACATGAGTAAACGTATTTTAATTGTAGACGATGCGGCTTTTATGCGAATGATGATTAAGGATATTTTAACAAAAAATGGATTTGACGTTGTTGGAGAAGCACAAGATGGTATGCAAGCAGTTGAATTATATAGAGAATTAACACCAGATTTGGTAACCATGGATATTACCATGCCTGAGATGGATGGAATTACTGCGCTTAAGAATATTAGAGAAATAAATCCGAATGCTAAAGTTATTATGTGTTCTGCAATGGGGCAACAGGCAATGGTTATTGATGCAATTCAAACTGGCGCTAAGGACTTTATTGTAAAACCTTTTCAAGCAGACCGTGTAATAGAAGCTATCCAGAAAGCCTTGGATTAAGAAACGAGTGAGTAAGTTGCGTAAGAAAACTGTTTTGGGGATACTTCTTAGTTTAATACTGTTCTTAATGGTTTCCCCTTTTTATGTTTATGCTGAAGGCGACACAGTTAAAGACATGTTTGAAAATGGTGATAACGAAGACAAGAAACAAGAAACAATTGAACCGGAAGATAATGAAAATTCTATTACTCCTGAAGGTGTAGAAGAAACTATATCAGGAGATGAAGAATTAAACAACGGTTCCTTAGTTCTTGATTTAATTAAAATGGTCTTTGCTTTATTCTTGATACTTGCACTTATATATTTATTGCTTAAATTTTTAAATAAACGTAATAAGATATTTAATCAAGTTAAGGCATTAGAAAACCTTGGTGGTATTGCAGTCGGACCTAGTAAATCGATACAGATTGTTCGTGTTGGCAATAAGATATATTTAATTGGAGTGGGTGAGAATGTCCAACTTCTTGAAGAAATAAAAGATGAGGATATGAAAGAGGAAATTATTAAAAGCTATGGGGAACAGCCAGAATTTAAACCTGAGAATATCCTATCTTTATTCCAGCGTAAATCGAACCAAGATAATAATTCTAATGTGAATTTTAAAAACCTATTTTCGAACGAACTAGAAAAGTTAAAGCAGAACAGAAAAAATCTTATGAATAAGCATACCGAGAAGGAAGATAGACATGAATGAATTTATCGATATGTTTTCTAGTTCAGATCCAACGAATGTCTCAACATCAATAAAATTAATATTACTTTTAACAGTTTTCTCATTAGCGCCTGGTATTTTAATCTTAATGACGAGCTTTACGAGAATAATTATTGTCTTGTCATTTGTTAGAACATCACTAGCAACTCAGCAAATGCCACCAAATCAAGTACTAATTGGATTAGCACTTTTTTTAACATTTTTTATAATGGCACCAACCTTTAATGAGGTTTATGAAGAGGGGTTACAGCCCTTATTTAATGAAGAAATTACACTTGATGAGGCTTATGACAGTGCAAGTGCTCCGATGAAGGAATTTATGGCTGAACATACAAGACAAAAGGATTTAGCATTATTCTTGAGTTATGCGGAAATAGAACCACCTGAAAGTATACAAGATATACCACTAACCGCATTAGTTCCAGCATTTGCAATTAGTGAATTGAAGACTGCCTTTCAAATGGGATTTATGATTTTCATTCCATTTTTAATTATTGATATGGCAGTTGCAAGTATTCTCATGTCAATGGGGATGATGATGTTACCACCAGTAATGATCTCATTACCATTTAAAATATTGCTGTTCGTTATGGTAGATGGTTGGTATTTAATTACACATTCACTACTTTCAGGATTTTGACAAGTTTAGGTAAAAGGAGGGTGTTATGAGTTGAGTAGTGAATTTGTTTTAGCGTTAGCCCAAAAAGGGATTTATACAGTACTACTTATAACTGGCCCACTGCTAATTTTAGCCCTCGCAGTTGGATTACTGGTAAGTATTTTTCAAGCAACTACACAGATTCAGGAACAGACCCTTGCCTTTATTCCTAAAATTGTAGCTGTGCTGGTTGGTATAATATTTTTCGGACCGTGGATGTTATCAACAATTGTAGAATTTACAGCTGATATCTTTCAAAACTTAAATCGGTTTGCAGGGTAAACTATGTTAGAGTTAATTAATATTAATAGCTTACCGATTTTTTTACTTATTTTGGTGCGTGTACTAGGTTTCTTTGTTACGATGCCATTATTTTCTTATCGTACCATTCCGTTACCATTTCGAATGGGAATCAGTGTCTTTTTGGCTTTCATTATTTTATATACTGTTGATTCATCTGCAATTGTGATCGATGAAATGTATTTTTTTCTCCTCATCAAAGAGGTTCTTGTTGGGGTATTAGTAGGACTTATAGGTTATATCATCATTTCAGCTATTCAAGTAGCTGGAGGATTTATTGATTTCCAAATGGGTTTTGCAATCGCGAATGTAATGGACCCGCAAACAGGTGCACAAAGTCCGCTTACTGGACAATATCTCTATATTATTGCGTTATTATTTTTATTATCGGTTGATGGCCATCATTTGTTAATAGATGGGATTGTAAATAGTTACACGTTTATTCCAATAGATGCATTTATTCCTTTTCATGATGGAAATATTGCGGAGTTTGTTATAAATGTATTCAATAATATGTTTCTGATAGCTTTTCAAATATCAATTCCAATTGTTGGGTGTTTGTTTTTAGTTGATGTTGCTTTAGGTATTATTTCTAGGGCCGTACCACAGCTTAATGTGTTTGTTGTTGGACTTCCTTTGAAAATTTTGGTTAGTTTCATTGCTATTTTAGTCTTTTTAAGTCTTTATATCATTCTTGCTAAGAATTTATTCAGTGCCATGTTTTCAGGAATGCAAGGAATAATGAAACTGTTTGGAGGTGCTTAAGTCTTGCAATTAAAGTTGGATTTGCAATATTTTGCAGGAGAAAAAACAGAAAAAGCAACTCCCAAACGTAGAAATGACGAACGAAAAAAAGGTAGAGTAGCAAAAAGTCAAGATGTCAATACAGCATTTTTATTATTGTTTGTACTAATAGTTATGGCGGTATTTGGCAGCTTTATCAAGGATAATATGCTTGGATTATTTCAGCATACATTTACCGAATTCATTAACTGGGAACTAACAGAAAAAACAGTTTTTCAAATCTTTTTGGAAAGTATACTAGAGTTTGCGAAAATCGTTGGACCAATTATGCTAATTGCAATGATAGCTGGTGTAGCGTCGAACTTAATGCAAGTTGGATTTATGTTTACAACAGAATCCTTGAAATTTGATTTAAAAAAAATTGATCCAATTCAAGGTGCAAAACGTATTTTTTCAATACGAGCACTTGTTGAATTGCTCAAGTCATTATTGAAAATTGTTATTATCGGTGCGGTCACCTTTATAGTCATTTGGATATACAAGGATGAGATGTTAATGATCGCCTTTAAAGATGTAGATAATGTATTAGTATTTTTCGGAAGAGTTACATTAATTATGGGAATAGCAGCTATTATAGCTTTACTATTCTTGGCAGTATTTGATTATGCGTATCAGCGGTTTGATTTTGAAAAAAATATCCGTATGTCTAAACAAGATATTCGGGATGAATATAAAAATGTCGAAGGAGATCCTTTGATTAAATCTAAAATTAAAGAAAAACAACGACAAATAGCAATGCGCCGTATGATGAGTGAGATTCCAAATGCGGATGTTGTAATTACCAACCCGACGCACTTTGCTATTGCTATTAAATACGATGAAAACAAAGCAAGTGCACCTTATGTAGTCGCAAAGGGTGTAGATTCTATTGCTTTTAAAATAAGAGAAATTGCTAAAGCAAATAATGTAACACAAGTTGAAAATAGACCATTAGCAAGATCACTTTATGCCTCTGTTGAGATTGGTGAGGCAATTCCAGAAGAATTCTATCAAGCAGTAGCTGAGGTACTTGCTTATGTATATCGAATGGAGAAAAAAGTTTAGATGTTCAAAAAGTATCCTCCATTTTGAACATGAATTTTAAGCAGGTAAGGAGAGACATCCATGAAAGCCCGTGATTTATCCGTTTTAATTGGTGTAATTTTAGTCATTGTCATGTTAGTTATCCCGTTACCTGGATGGCTTTTAAGTTTATTTATTCTTATCAATATTATCCTTTCACTGATTGTACTGTTGGTTTCTATGAATACTCAGGAACCATTACAATTTTCTGTCTTTCCTACGTTAATACTATTATTAACGTTATTTAGGCTTGCGTTAAATGTTTCCACTACGAGGTCCATACTAAGTGAAGCAGATGCAGGTGGGGTTGTAGAAACATTTGGTACATTTGTAATTGGTGATAATCCTTTGGTAGGTTTCGTTGTATTTATTATTCTTGTTATTATTAACTTTTTAGTTATTACCAAAGGTTCCGAACGGGTATCTGAAGTTGCAGCTAGATTCTCACTAGATGCAATGCCTGGTAAGCAAATGAGCATCGATGCAGACTTGAATGCTGGGCTTATATCTGAGCATGAAGCAAAAGAAAGACGAAAAAAAGTGGAGAATGAAGCGGACTTTCATGGTTCCATGGATGGTGCTAGTAAATTTGTAAAGGGAGATGCAATAGCTGGGATAATAATCGTTATAATTAATATTATTTTCGGTCTAATCATCGGAATGACTCAAATGGGTTTTTCTTTTGGTGAGGCAATTGACACGTATATGAGATTAACTGTAGGGGATGGATTAGTAAGTCAAATTCCAGCATTATTAATGTCAACTGCTACAGGGATCGTGGTAACTCGGAGTTCTGCAACAGGTAATAATTTAGGTACAGATGTTTCTCAACAATTATTACAGTATCCGAAGTTATTATTTATTGCAGCGGGTACAATATTCCTACTAGGCTTGACACCTATTAACTTTTTCTTAACTTCAACGATTGCCGGTATACTAGCCCTAGCAGGATATTTAATCTTGCAAAAACAGAAACAACCTGTGGTTAAAGATGAAGAAGAGGAAGAACAAGCGGAAGGTACTGCAATGAAGACCCAAGAAAATGTAATCAATTTATTAAGTATGGATCCAATTGAATTTGAATTTGGCTATGCACTTATTCCGTTAGTGGATACGAAACAAGGTGGGGACTTACTTGATAGAGTGATCATGATTCGAAGGCAATTAGCAATTGAGCTAGGAATCGTTATTCCAGTTGTTCGTATTCGTGATAATATCCAATTGAATCCAAATGAATATCGTTTAAAGGTTAAGGGAAATGAGGTTGCTACCGGTGAAATCCTTTTAGATCATTATCTAGCGATGACGCCAGATATGGATAATGATTTAATTGACGGAATCGAGACGATGGAGCCCGCATTTGGACTTCCTGCTAAATGGATTAGTGAAGATAATAAAGATGAGGCAGAACTATCTGGATATACAGTTGTTGATCCACCGTCTGTAGTATCTACACATATTACTGAGATTATAAAACGTCATGCACACACATTACTTGGAAGACAAGAAACTAAAGAACTTGTCGATCACTTGAAAGAAAATTATCCGATTTTGGTGGAAGAAGTTACTCCAGATCCACTTTCGATAGGGGATATCCAAAAAGTATTGGCCAAGTTGTTACGAGAAAATGTTTCTGTCCGTAATTTGCCAATTATATTTGAGACACTAGCTGATTTTAGTAAATTAACAAATGATCCTGAACTATTAGGCGAATATGTGAGACAAGCCCTTTCTTCCCAATTAACAAAACAGTATGCTAACGAGGATAATTCAATGAAAGTTATCACTGTTTCTGGGAAGGTTGAAAAGAAAATTGCAGAAAGTGTTCAAACTACAGAACATGGAAATTATTTAGCTTTAGACCCAGAAACACAGCAAGTAATTATAAAATCAATCAATGAAGAAGTAGAAAAATTAACGTTGCAGGAAGAGAATGCGATTGTTTTATGTTCACCTGCAATTCGAATGTATTTAAAACAACTACTGGATCGCTTCTTACCTCAAGTAATTGTTTTATCGTATAACGAGTTAGAACCAACTGTACAAGTACAAAGTGTTGGAGTGGTGAATGTAGCATGAAGGTAAAAAAATATACTGCACCTACAATGCCAGAGGCTATGAATCAAATACGGAAAGAACTAGGGGCTGACGCAGTTATCCTTAGTTCCAAAGAAATCCAAGAAGGTGGCTTCTTAGGATTCTTTAAGAAGAAAAAAATTGAAGTGATTGCAGCACTTGACCCGAATCCGCTACCTAAGAAACATATGACAACTAAAGTAGTACAAACAGATCAAATTGGTGATAAAAAACAAAAAAATGGGATAATTGATGCCGAAATAATAAATGAAATGAAATCGATGCGACGCATTTTAGAACAACAGTCCATACAGGGCAATCGTTCTAAATTCGCCCCTGACTATCAGGTCATCTATCAATACTTACTAGACCAAGAAATAGCTGATGATATTTCAACTAATATAATGGAAAGTATCATGAAAAAACATGAAAAAAATAATATCTCACCAAATCAATCAATAATTATACAAGATGTTAAACGAGAAATAGAAGCACAGTTAAATAATCTTTCATTTCAAGGTATATCTACTTCAGCAAAAGTGGTTCATTTTGTGGGACCAACTGGAGTAGGAAAGACAACAACACTTGCTAAGGTTGCCGCAAAGTCTATACTACAAGACAAGAGAAAGGTTGCCTTTATTACAATGGATACGTATCGTATCGCAGCTATTGAACAATTAAAAACATACGCAAAAATTTTGGACAGCCCTGTAGAGGTCGTCTATTCATTAGACGACTATCATAATGCAATAGAAAAGCTAAAAGACTATGACTTATTATTAGTTGATACAGCGGGTAGGAATTATCGGGACGAGCAGTATGTAAAAGAGTTAACAAATAATATTGTTGATAAGGAAAATGTAGAAAATTATTTGGTTCTGTCTTTAACAGCTAAGCCACGAGATATAAACGATATCTATCACAGTTTTCGTCATATCAATATTAAAAGTGTAATATTTACTAAAATAGACGAGACAAGACAATACGGAAGTCTACTTAATATACCTTTATCTCACCAAAAAGGAATTGCTTATATAACAAACGGCCAAGAAGTTCCTGATAATATTGTTGAACCGACAAAAGAGATGATTAGTAATTATATAGTGGGTGATTTAATTGACTCATGATCAAGCAGAAAGTTTACGAAGAAAGATTGAATCGAATAAAAACACAAAGCATGCTAAAACAATTTCTTTTGTTAGTGGTAAGGGCGGAGTAGGAAAAACTAATATTGCTGTTAACTTTTCTTTAGAATTATGCAAGCAAGGGCAAAGAGTATTATTAGTTGATCTTGATATTGGTATGGGTAATGTGGATATTCTACTAGGTTTGCAAGCCAAAAAAACAATTATTGATATGTTAGAGGCCAAATTACCTATTTATGATATTATGGAAGTAGGTCCAAATAACCTGAAATACATTGCAGGGGGATCCGGACTCTCGACAATATTTTCTGTTGATCAACAGAAAATGAACTATTTTCTAATGCAATATGAAGAAGTTGTCCAACAATTTGACTATATAATTTTTGATATGGGTGCAGGAGCGACACATGCAAGTATTGATTTTGTACTTGCTTCTGATGAATGTATTGTTGTGACAACACCTGAACCAACATCTATAACGGATGCTTACAGCATGATTAAGTTTATTGTTGGATTCAAAAACACAATACCGATATATGTAGTTCTAAATCGGTCTAACAATGTGAAAAAAGGGTTAAATACCGTCAATCGATTCCAAAAGCTTATTACCCAGTTTTTAGGAGTTGACATCAAATGTCTTGGGGTACTTCCAGAAGATAAGGCTGTGACATCAGCAGTTATTAAACAAGCACCATTTGTAATGGAGAACAATAAATCAAATATTGCTAAAGCAATAAAACAATTATCTGAAAACTATCAAGAAAGACAAGTTAAAACTAATGTAAAAGAATCTTCTACATTTGTTGAAAGACTAAAAGGTCTTCTAAGCAACAGAGGAAGGTGAGGAAATGACTCCCATTCGTGTAATTGTAATTGATGATTCAGCTTTTATGCGAAAAATGATTACAGATATATTAGAAACTGATAACCGTATTCAAGTTATTGCAACAGCAAGGAATGGGGCAGACGGTTTAAAGAAAATCAAAGAGCTTTCACCTGATGTAGTTACATTGGATGTTGAAATGCCTATTATGGATGGTATTACAGCTTTACAACGTATTATGGAAGAAAATCCATTACCAGTTGTCATGTTGTCCAGCCTCACGAAGGAAGGGACTAGTAATACTGTGCAGGCAATTACAAACGGTGCAGTAGACTTTATTGCAAAACCGTCTGGATCTATATCACTTGATATTGCAACAATTGAAAAAGAAATAATTAATAAAGTGATTGCTGCATCTCTTGTTAATCTTTCGGAGACAAAGGTTAGTGTACATTCACCTAAAATAGAAAAAGCAAAACTAAGGCATCCAAACACACTAGTTCTCATTGGTGCATCAACCGGTGGGCCTAGAGCACTACAACGACTTTTACTCGATTTACCCGAAGACTATACGTGCCCAACTTTAATTGTTCAACATATGCCCGCGGGTTTTACAAAGTCACTTGCTGAACGATTAAATAATCTCTCTCATTTACATATTAAAGAAGCGGTACATGGTGAGATTATTAAAGATAGGACAGTCTATATCGCACCAGGAAACTATCATATGAAAATTAGAAGAGTTGGTACAGCTCATGCAATTGAACTTACACAAGAAGCAGATAGGGGAGGCCATAGGCCAGCGGTGGATGTAATGTTAGAATCAGCTGCTAATCTATCTACAGTTAATAAACTTGTAGTCATTCTTACAGGAATGGGAAGTGACGGTTCCAAAGGAATTGAAACCTTAAAGCAAACGGATCCAGGACTAATTGTATTAGCTGAGTCAGAGGAATCGGCAGTTATTAATGGTATGCCAAAGGCAGCAGTGAAAACAAATATTGTAAATTATATTGTTCATTTACATCAAATGGGCGAAATGATTCATGGACTTACCAACAAATCCGGGGGGTTGTAGATATGGATACAACACAATATTTAGACGTTTTTATAGATGAAAGTAATGAACATATCGAAGCACTATACCAAAAATTACTAGAATTAGAGAAAAACCCTAATGAGAAAGCAATAATTGAAGATATTTTTAGATCTGCTCATACGTTAAAAGGCATGTCAGCAACAATGGGGTACAATGATTTGGCGACATTAACTCATACACTTGAAAATGTTTTTGATGCTATTCGATATGACAGGGTTCACGTTCAATCGGAGATGATTGATTTACTAGTTGAAACGGTGGATCATCTAAATACTATGGTAGAAGACATTGCGAGTGGTGGAAATGGTTCTCTTAATATTTCCGATGTAGCAAAACAATTGGAAATGCTAGAAAAGAGACAGCTAAATGTGGTAGCGGATTCGACTTCAGAGCAAGAGAAAGGGTTTATTAATACATCTAGTACATTTACTGATATTGATGAATTTGAACTTTCTATTTTAAATGAGTCACATGAACGTGGTTTCCAAAACTATGAAATTACTGTACAACTTAGGGAGGATTGCTTATTAAAAGGTGCTCGCGTATTTATGGTATTTGAAGTACTCGAACACCTCGGTGAAGTGATTAAATCGGTTCCATCAGTAAGTAATCTTGAAGAAGAAAATTTCGATTATACTTTTTCTGTTATTCTCGTATCGAATCAAAATTCAAAGGAAATTACTGAAAAGATTAAAAAGGTTTCAGAAATTGATTCTGTTCAAATCAATCCTTTCTCCGTTACAAACTATAGAGTATCAAAAGAAAGTAAATCGGCTGTAAAAGAAAATGTTGATAACCCGATTAATAAAGAAGGGCCCAAAACAAAGGAACAACAAGAACATAGTAAAAATCAACACAAAACAATTCGTGTAAATATCGAAAAACTAGATGTTCTGATGAATCTTTTTGAGGAACTTATTATCGATCGTGGTCGCTTAGAACAAATTTCTTCAGATTTAAAAAATGCTGATTTACAGGAATCTGTTGAACGGATGACAAGAGTATCGAGCGACTTGCAAAATATTATTTTGACTATGCGGATGGTGCCAATTGACCAAGTGTTTAGTAGATTTCCAAGAATGGTTCGTAAATTGGCTCGAGATTTAAATAAAGAGGTAGATATAGAAATTATTGGTGCGAATACCGAACTCGATAGAACAGTAATTGATGAAATTGGGGATCCAATTGTACATCTTCTACGTAACGCAATTGACCATGGGATTGAGACACCAGAGGAAAGAATGCAAAAAGGAAAGCCAGAAAAAGGAACAATTAAATTAAAGGCTTATCATAGTGGTAATCATGTATTTATTGAAATAGAAGATGATGGAGCAGGGATTAATAAAGAAAAAGTATTATCAAAAGCTCTTGCGAATGATTTATTAACAGAACGTGAAAGTGAAGCTCTAACAGAACAACAGATTTTTGAATTAATTATGGAAAGTGGTTTTTCTACGGCGGATAAAATTTCAGATATCTCAGGTAGAGGTGTGGGACTAGATGTGGTGAAGAATACTATTGAATCTCTAGGTGGTAGTATTTCGATAGATTCAGAACTTGAGAAAGGTTCCATATTCTCTGTTCAGTTACCATTGACATTGACCATTATATCCGTACTGTTAGTGGAATTAAATAAAGAAAAATATGCAATACCATTGTCATCAATAATTGAAACAGCCATTGTTTCAAGGGAACAAATCTTTTCAGCACACCATAAGAAAGTTATTGACTTTAGAGGTAAAGTTGTACCAATTGTAAACTTAAAAGATGTATTTGGTATTCCAAACACAAATGTCGATGAAGAATATACTTCGATTGTAATTGTGAAAAAAGGAGAAAAAATGGCAGCCCTTGTAGTAGACTCATTTATTGGGCAGCAAGAAGTTGTTCTAAAATCTTTAGGGTCTTACTTGAGCAACATTTTTGCAATCTCTGGTGCAACAATTCTTGGAGATGGTCAAGTCGCACTAATTATTGATAGTAATGCAATCATTAAATAAGGTAGTGAATCTAAGGGGGAAACGATAATGAGTTTTGAAACAGCAACTGAAAAAAAGGTTATTGTATTTCAATTAAAAGATGAGGAATTTGCAGTATCTGTTCAACAAATAGGTTCAATCGAGCGAATTCAAACGATTACAAGAGTTCCTAACACCGCAAAATTTGTAAAAGGCGTTATTAACTTAAGAGGAATTGTAACACCAATTATCGATCTTCGTTCACGTTTAGGAATTGAAGAGACGGATTACAATGAGTCAACACGAATTATCATCGTGTATCTTGATGATATGGAAGTTGGTTTAATCGTGGATGCTGCAAATGATGTAATTGATATATCAACGGACATCATTGAGCCTGCCCCTGAAGTGATTGGTGTAGTAAATCAGGATTATATTGAAGGGGTTGCAAAACTTGAGAAACGCTTACTAATTTTATTAGACCTTAGAAGGATATTAACAACTGAGGAAATTAGTGAGTTAAAAACTGTAGAAGGTCAATAATATGAACTATCAACAATTTTCCAGTATTCAACTGGATGCACTAAAGGAAATAGGAAATATTGGAGCGGGTAACGCTGCTACATCAATGTCTGGGCTTATTCAAAAAAAAGTTGATATGGAAGTTCCCAGCATTGAAATCGTAGCATTTGATGATGTGATGGAGATGGTTGGTGGTCCGGACCAACTTATTGTAGGAATTCTATTTCAAATACATGGGAAAGCACCAGGAATGGTTTACTTATTGTTTACCTTAGAAGAGGCTGAATCTTTGGTAAAACAAATGACCAATATGGATGGAATATCATTTACACCGGATGGTGAACAGAACGAGCTTGCTTTATCCGCTCTACAAGAAGCAGGGAACATATTAGCAGGTTCTTATCTGTCTGCACTTTCTGATTTCACCAACATTAATATGCAACCATCTGTTCCGCATTTAAGTGTGGATATGGCAGGGGCAATTTTGACTGTTGGATTACTTCAAATATCTGAAGTTTACGATTTTGCTATCATAATTAATACTAAAATTAATGATACTGAGGATAATAATCAAGGTATAAATGGACAACTATTACTTCTGCCATCACCAGAATCGTTCACGAAAATATTTCAGGCACTAGGGATTCAGGGAAAATGAATAATTATCAACACGAACAGTCGATAGTAAAAGTTGGAATTGCAGATTTAAATGTAGTGAACGCCCCTGATATTATCCGGACATCAGGATTGGGCTCTTGTGTAGGTGTTGTCCTATACAATACTCATAAGGAAATTGCTGGCATGGCACATGTTATGTTACCCGACTCAAATCTGGGCAAACAAGCTTCATTAAATCGATATAAATACGCAGATACTGCAATTGATATATTAGTTGAAATGCTTAATAAAAAAGGCATAAGAACATCATTGTTAAAAGCAAAATTAGCAGGTGGTGCTCAAATGTTTCAAATCAATACTGCTAATGACATCATGAGAATCGGCAAAAGAAACGTAGAAGCAGTTTTGCAAAAATTAGAGGAATACAATATTCCGGTTGAGTCATCAGACGTTGGAGGCAATTACGGAAGAACAATAGAATTCGACCCCAAAACAGGACAACTAAAAATAAGAACAATCACAAAAGGTGAGCATTTTATATAAACTGAAAGCGTTATATATCGAGCGGTTTGCAATTGTTTTAAAAAAGGTTTAATAAAAAACTCTGGCGGTCTGGATATGTATTCACCAGTAGATGCTTCCCTGTGTTCGAAAGTAAAAGCGGAGTCTATTAGGATCTCATATGTAACCAGCAAGCAATACATTCATCAAACTAAACTAAAAAACAGGACAGAGAGGAGCAATTCATTTGGGAACCAAAATCTCTCCTCTAGAGCAAGAATTATGGAATAAATGGAAAAATCATCAAGATAATGATGCAGCAAATCAACTAATTCAACAATACATGTACCTCGTAAATTATCATGTAGAAAGATCGATGAGTCATTTACCAAGTAGTGTCATAAAAGACGACATTAAAAGTTTAGGATTATTTGGTTTATATGATGCTCTTCAAAAGTT
This sequence comes from Paucisalibacillus globulus DSM 18846, assembly GCF_000482485.1. Classification (GTDB taxonomy): domain Bacteria; phylum Bacillota; class Bacilli; order Bacillales; family Amphibacillaceae; genus Ornithinibacillus; species Ornithinibacillus globulus. The sequence continues at coordinate 614,960 of NZ_AXVK01000001.1, forward strand.
CGATCTTGGTCGTGATTTAAAATTTGATACGTATGCTTCCTTTAGAATTCGGGGTGCCATTATTGATGGTTTACGAAAAGAAGATTGGTTACCACGATCAATTCGGGAAAAAACAAAAAAGATTGAAAAAACCACGCAAGAATTGATTCAGATATATCAACGTGAACCTACTTCAGAGGAAATAGCTAAAGCTTTAGGAATGCCTGTACAAGAAGTAGAGACTCATGTTCAAGATGCAGTATTTGCTAATATGCTTTCTATTGAAGAAAAGCCAAAAGATGGTTCAAACCAACACAAAGAAGGGATTGGGTATTCCATTCCCGATGACACTAGTATTCAACCAGATGCTCATATTGTTAGAAAGGAACAATATAAGGAACTGGCAGGAAGTATAAAAGAACTAAAAGAAAATGAGCAAATGATTATCAGTCTATTCTATCAAGATGGGCTAACATTTACAGAAATTGGCCAAGTACTCGGGCTGACTACATCAAGAATCTCACAAATTCATAAAAAAGCGATTTTCAAATTACGAAACGAACTTCAAAAGGCTCTATAATTCTTCATTAAAAGGAGTAGTAAGGTGATGGCCAATCTCAGTCATTTTTTCAAAATTGTTACAACAAAAGATGCAATGATTGCAGAACTCCATTTTACCGATGAATATTTAGTAAATAGAGATTTGACTATTACGATGGATTCATTGCAAGAATTCCTTGCTGAAAATAACATTATATTTGGTGTTATCGATGATCACCTTGAAAAAGTAATAACTGGAGTTCCCATTGAAGATTTTCCTATAATTGTAGCTAAAGGGAAGGAACCAATTCCAGGTCTTAACGGAAAGATAACTTATCACATTAATTTTAATCCAAAAGTTAATAATAAAGATAATTGGAATTTTCGAGAAGTCATGCGTATTCCTTCTGTTAAAAAGGATGAAAAGCTTGCAACTATAACATTACCTACAGAAGGAACTTCAGGAACTAATGTGTTCGGGAGTAATTTACCTTCGAAACCAGGTTTACCAACTTCAATAAAAGCGGGTAAAAACGTACGGTTTACAGAAGGGGATTTATCTTTTTATTCAGACATAACTGGTCAAGCAAATGTCCAAGCCAATTGCTTTCATGTTCACCCCGTTTATGAGGTATCTAACACTCTTTCAATGAAGGAAGGGAATCTAAACTTTGTTGGAACGATCGTGATACATGGTGATGTTCCCTCTGGATACTCCATTACGGCTGGTGGAGACGTGAAAATATTTGGAATGGTAGAGGCAGCAACAATCGTTGCGCATGGTTCTGTTTATGTAGCGGAAGGACTAGCAGGATTGCAAAAAGGATCCATTACAGCTGATGAAAATATTCAAATAGGTTATGTTAACCAAGGTGTTGTCCGAGCAAAAAAGAAAATTTATGTTGAAAATTCTATTATCCATAGTGATTGTGTAGCAGGAAGTGAATTGATCTGTCAAAGGGGGAGTATCATTGGTAGTCATGTTTCTGCAAATGATTTAATTTTGGTAAAGCATGTTGGCAATCATATGAACACTAAAACAGAGTTAACTCTCGGACAAAACCATATGGAACTTCAAAAAGTAGAAGAACTTCAATTAAAAAAGAAGGAAATTCAGGATACTTTATCGAAACTAACTATAATCGGAGAAAAACTATCTCAATCACCACATATCCATTCAAATCCAAAGTTAATTTCAACCTTACAAAAGCAAAGGGCATCTTTCAACCAAAATAAAGAGCTATTAAACAGTATTAATGATCAACTTGACTCTATTCGGATGGATAGTGATGAAAGATATGCAAAATTGACCATAACGGGAAATTTATATGGAAATACAATTGTTACATTTGGGAAATACAAACGGTTAATTACGGAATCATATAAACAAGTTGAGTTAGAACTTCTTCGAAATGAAGTCTATATGCGTGCCATAAGTACTACGCCTACTGAGGAAGTGATAAGGTGAGTTGGAAGTCCGTTGAAATGCAAGTTGCGCTACCAAGAACAGTGGATGCTGGAAAACTTCAAGAACAAAGCTTAAAACAAAATCAGCATTTTCAAGAGACCTTGGCCCAAAATCAGCTTGTTCAAGAGCAAATAAAAAGAAAAAGAGTACAGGAATTTGAAGAAACTCAATTGCAAAAAGATAAGCTTAAGCGTCCTTTAAATAGGGATGATAATACATCAAAAGAACAGAAAAATGAGGACATAGCTCATATAAACCATCCTTTTCTAGGAAACAACTTTGACGGTAGGAGCTAACTACTATGACATCTTTTTTATTTATCATTAGTTTTTTATTACATATTATTTCAATTACTGCTATCTATGCATTAGTAAAGCAACTAGCAGTGGTTAAAGAAAACAGTACTTCATCAGATATAGTAGAATTAATGGAAAGTTATCTTGATGAGATTAAGCAAGAAAATCAATCACTTCAAGAACAATTATCGAAAAATGAGGAAGAATCAAATCCTAGAGAAGTAATTTTAACACCCGAAAAAAACATAAATTCTTTTCCTATTCAAGAAGATTTAAATGATGGTTATCAAATACCTGTATTAGAAGAACAAGTACAAGACAATATAGAAGTATCACAACAATCTAGAATACTAAAGCTATACGCTGAAGGTACTTCAATTGAAGAAATAGCCCGAAAACTGGGTTGTGGTAAAACTGAAGTAGAATTAATTCTAAAGTTTCATGAGAAAAGTAACATTTAGCTTGCTTACATTAATCTAGTATGATATATTTATTTCTGGTGTAAATACAATAAAATTATTTATAACCACACACGCTAGTTGATTTGTATAATCGGTGCCTAATAGGTCTTTATACAGAAATGATGCGAGCGGAGGATAAAACCAAGGAGGAAAAAATAATGTCAGTAATTTCTATGAAGCAATTACTAGAGGCTGGTGTACATTTTGGACACCAAACTCGCCGTTGGAACCCTAAGATGAAGAAATATATCTTCACAGAGCGTAACGGTATCTATATCATCGATCTTCAAAAAACAGTTAAGAAGGTTGAAGAAGCTTATAACTACGTGAAAGAAATTGCAGCTAATGGCGGTACTGTACTTTTCGTAGGAACTAAGAAACAAGCACAAGATTCTGTTAAAGAAGAAGCTATCCGTTCAGGTATGTACTATGTAAACCAACGTTGGTTAGGTGGAACATTAACAAACTTCCAAACAATTCGTAAACGTATTAACCGTTTAGTTCAAATTGAAAAAATGGAAGAAGACGGTACTTTTGAAGTGCTTCCTAAAAAAGAAGTAGTTGGTTTGTTAAAAGAAAAAGAACGTCTTGTTAAATTCCTAGGTGGAATTAAAGAGATGAAGAAACTTCCAGATGCAATGTTCGTAATTGATCCTCGTAAAGAGCGTATTGCTATTGCTGAAGCACACAAATTAAACATTCCTATCATCGGAATCGTTGATACAAACTGTGATCCTGATGAAATTGATTATGTGATCCCAGCTAACGATGATGCTATCCGTGCAGTAAAACTTCTTACAGGTAAAATTGCTGATGCTATCCTTGAAGTTAAACAAGGTGAAGAATTAGAAGTTGCTGAGGAAGCTCAAACAGAAGCTTCAGTTGAAAAAACTGAAGAAGCTTAATTTCTGAAAAGGTCAGGTGATAAGAGGATAAGCCTTTTATCACCTTTTTTTAAGATGTCCAGTTCCAAACGCCCGGGACTTTTATGTGGCATGAAATAAAAGACGATACGAATGCTAACTATGTAATTATAATAAGGAGGATTTAAAATGGCTGTAACTGCACAAATGGTAAAAGAACTTCGAGAAAAAACTGGTGCTGGTATGATGGATTGTAAAAAAGCACTAACAGAAACAAATGGTGACATCGATCAAGCTATTGATTACTTACGTGAAAAAGGTATTGCAAAAGCTGCTAAAAAAGCAGATCGTATTGCAGCAGAAGGATCTACATATATCGCGTCTGAAGGCAATACTGCAGTACTTTTAGAAGTAAACTGTGAAACTGATTTCGTTACAAAAAATGATCAATTTAAGCAATTACTAGTAGATTTAGGTAGCCATTTATTATCCCAAAAGCCTGCAACTGTTGAAGAAGCTTTACAACAAAAATTAAATGGTGAAGGTGAAACAGTGGAAACTTACATTAACTCTGCTGTTGCTAAAATTGGAGAAAAAATTTCATTACGCCGCTTTGAATTATTAACAAAAACGGATAATGATGCATTTGGTGAATATCTGCATTTAGGTGGACGTATTGGCGTTCTTGCATTACTAGAAGGAACAACTGATTCAAGCTTAGCAAAAGATATCGCTATGCATGTTGCTGCAGTAAATCCTAAATATGTATCTCGTGATGAAGTTTCTGAAGATGTAGTTAATCATGAGCGTGAAGTTTTAAAACAACAAGCACTTAATGAAGGTAAACCAGAAAAAATCGTTGATAAAATGGTTGAAGGTCGCCTTGGAAAATTCTTTGAAGATATTTGTTTATTAGAACAAAGCTTTGTTAAAGATCCAGATCAAAAAGTTAAGAAATATGTTGAAAGCAAAGGCGCTACAGTAAAAACTTTTGTTCGCTATGAAGTTGGAGAAGGATTAGAAAAACGTTCTGAAAACTTTGCTGAAGAAGTAATGAGCCAAATTAAAAAATAACTTTTAGGATGAAATAGGGGACATGTTATGTTCCCTATTTCACCATGAGCACATAAATTATTAAATGTTTATAAAATTATCTCTATGGAGGTTATTATGTCAACAGCTCGTTACGGAAGAATCGTACTTAAATTAAGTGGTGAAGCATTAAGTGGAAATCAAGGATATGGTATTGAACCTAAAGTAATACAATCGGTTGCAGCTCAAGTAAAGGATGTTGTAAATCTTGGGGTTGAGGTTGCTATCGTGGTAGGTGGGGGAAATATCTGGCGTGGTAAGGTTGGTAGTGAAATGGGAATGGACCGTGCCACTGCTGATTATATGGGGATGCTTGCAACAGTTATGAATTCATTAGCATTACAGGATGCATTGGAAACAATTGATATTCCATCACGTGTTCAAACATCTATTGAAATGCGACAAGTTGCTGAACCATACATTAGAAGAAAGGCAATTCGTCACTTAGAAAAGAAACGTGTTGTTATTTTTGCAGCTGGTACAGGAAATCCTTATTTTTCAACAGATACTACTGCAGCCCTTAGAGCAGCAGAGATTGAAGCTGAAGTAATCTTAATGGCTAAAAATAATGTGGACGGAGTCTATTCAGATGATCCTAGAGTGAATAAAGATGCTAAGAAATATGAAAATATTTCCTATATGGATATGTTAAATGAAGGTCTTGGTGTTATGGATTCTACAGCTTCAACATTATGTATGGAAAATGATATTCCATTAATTGTTTTCTCAATCACGGAAGAAGGTAATATTAAAAGGGTTGTCGAAGGTGAGACAATCGGAACAATAATAAGGGGGAAATAATCATGACTGATCAAATTATGAATGAATGTAAAGATAAAATGAAGCAGACTGTTCAAGCTTTTTCTAGAAATTTGGCGACAGTTCGAGCTGGTAGAGCTAATCCAAGCCTTTTAGACAATGTATTTGTTGAATACTATGGTGCTAATACACCATTAAATCAATTAGCAACTATAGGTGCACCGGAAGCCCGTCTACTAGTGATTACTCCTTATGATAAAACTGCAATGGGAGATATTGAAAAGGCGATTCAAAAAGCTGATTTAGGGTTATCTCCTTCAAATGATGGAAATGTAATTCGCATTAATATTCCCGCATTAACAGAAGAACGTAGAAAAGACCTTGTTAAGGTTGTAGGTAAATATGCTGAAGAATATCGAGTTCAGGTTAGAAATGTTCGCCGTGATATGAATGACGCTCTTAAAAAAGCAGAAAAAAGCGGAGATTTAACTGAAGACGAATTAAGATTATCTCAGGACAATGTCCAAAAAGAAACAGATAAGTATATTGCTGAGATTGGTCAACTTGCGAAAAATAAAGAAAAAGAAATCATGGAAGTATAATAAATTACACCTTTTACATTATACTATATCTTGAAACATGTTTAAGCCCTCTTGTTTAAGGGGGCTTTTGTATTCTAAATGGAAAACCGGTATAATAAAAATAAATTTTATTGTATTTTTGTAGTTAGGAAAGAATGAACTTTTCGTGAGTATTGAAAAAACATATAAATTGTTCATCGTACTAGCGCTTATATAAGAGATTTTTCTACCTGTATCTGCTACATGATGTCCAAGTCAATATCGCTAATAAAGTGACACATTTAGTTACTTCGGTTAGAACAAGTGAGTTTGGTTTTCCTAAAAACAATAATTAGACAAGTTATGGTAAAATATAGGGATAGTATGTTTGTCATATAACTACTTTTTTTAGCATAATTATTATAGTATTTTTAAATGGTTAAACACCAGTGTTCGGAGGAAATTATGCCAATGAAACTTCCATTTTTTAAACCTAAAAATGAAATACCCCTACAAGAAGAATTAACGAGTGTACCAGATCATGTTGCAATTATTATGGATGGAAACGGGCGCTGGGCAAAGAAACGGGGGTTGCCACGAATTGCTGGACATAAGGAAGGCATGGATGTGGTAAAAAAGACAGTGGAAACTGCTGTTAAATATAATATTAAGACTCTTACCCTATTTGCATTTTCAACCGAAAATTGGAAAAGGCCAAAGTCAGAAGTTGAGTATTTACTTAAATTACCAAAGGAATTCTTACATATTTATTTGCCTGATTTAATGAAAAATAATGTCCGTATTGAAACAATTGGAGATTTAGACTCGATACCAGGATTTACAAAAGAAGCCGTTCAATACGCAAAGGAAAAAACGAAGAATAATGATGGCTTATTATTAAACTTTGCATTAAACTATGGTGGTAGAAGTGAAATCTTAAGTGCAATTAAAATGATGATGAAAGATATAGAAAACGATAAATTCTCATTAGAGCAATTAGACGAAAATCTGCTAGCGGAATATTTATATACGCATGGTTTAACAGACCCCGATTTATTGATTCGGACTAGTGGAGAACAAAGATTAAGTAACTTTCTATTATGGCAATTAGCGTACACTGAATTTTGGTTTACTGATGTATTATGGCCAGATTTCAGTGAGGAAATTTTTGTCGAGGCTTTAATGGACTATCAAAGAAGGTCCAGACGCTATGGAGGTATTTAAGGTGAGGTTTAGTATATGAAACAAAGGATTCTAACAGCAGTAATTGCATTAATCTTATTCATACCCATTGTAGTCTATGGTAACAGTCCGTTTACGGTTGTTGTTTACCTATTAGCAACAATTGGTTTATATGAACTCCTAAAAATGCATAATATTTCTTGGTATTCTGTACCAGGACTAATGGCAATCATAGTATTGTGGTTAATTTTATTTCCAGCAGCATATGAAAATCTACCATTTTCTATGAATACAGCTCAAATAACTCTTGTATTTGTATTATTGTTACTAGCATATACTGTATTACTTAAAAATAAATTTACATTTGATGATGTTGGATTTGTACTACTAGCTGTACTTTATGTTGGCATGGGCTTTTTCTATTTTATTGCTACAAGACACGGTGAAGATGGACTAGCACAAGTATTCTTCGCCTTAGTACTTATCTGGTCAACAGATACTGGTGCCTACTTTACTGGAAGAACAGTTGGAAAAAATAAGCTCTGGCCGGAGATTAGTCCAAATAAAACAATTGAAGGTGCAATAGGTGGAATTGTAGTTGCAACTATTGTGGGTATTGTATTTCATTTGATTTACCAATTCCCGTTCAGTCTGACTACAATTATTATTGTTTCCATTTTGGTTTCTATTTTTGGACAAATTGGTGATCTTGTTGAATCAGCTTTCAAACGTCATTATAACGTAAAAGATTCAGGGAAAATTTTACCTGGACACGGTGGTATTTTAGATAGATTTGATAGTGCCATATTTGTATTTCCGGTATTGCATTTAATTTTACAATTAGTAAACTAGTAAGCGATTTACAACTCTTTCTACTTCAGGTAAAGGAAGGTGTTAGTTTTGACAACAGTTATAGCGTTTATATTTATGTTTGGACTATTAGTCTTTGTCCATGAATTAGGACATCTTATTTTTGCGAAACGTGCTGGTATGTTAGCTCGTGAATTTGCCATTGGTATGGGACCCAAGATATTTGCCTTTACCAAAAATGATACTCTTTATACTATTCGTTTATTACCGATTGGTGGTTATGTAAGAGTAGCAGGTGAAGACCCGGAAATTATTGAGTTGAAGCCTGGACACCATGTGGGGTTAGAATTTAATGATGATGGTATAGTGAATAAAATCATTGTCAATAACAAATCAAAACATCCAAATGCACGAGTCATTGAAGTAGAAAAAGTTGATTTAGATCATGAGTTAATTATTGAAGGATATGAAATTGATGAAGATGAATTACTACATTTCAATGTAGACCGTCGGGCATTATTTGTAATGGATGAAAAAGAAACATTAATTGCACCTTATGATCGTCAATTTGCATCTAAGTCTCCTGGCAAACGTGCTATGCAATTATTTGCTGGACCAATGATGAACTTTATCTTGGCAATCATTATTTTCATTATTTTAGGTGTTGTTCAGGGTGTTCCTGTTGATGAAGCAAGGATAGGCGAAATAGTACCTGGTGATCCAGCAGACCAAGCAGGATTTCTACCAAATGATGAGATTATCCAAATTGATGATGAATCTGTTTCCACATGGGAAGAGTTTACAACCATTGTTAGGGAACATCCTTCAGAGGAATTAGATATGATAGTTTCACGTGATGGAGAGACGGTAAACTTAACCGTTGTGCCAAATGAAATCTCATTGGAGGGGCAAGAGTCTATTGGTCAGATTGGTGTCTATATGGGCTTTGAAAAGACATTCTGGGGCTCATTTAAATATGGGGCAGAGAAAACATATGAAACAACATCCATGATTCTCACAAATCTTACTATGCTAATTACTGGTCAATTAGGTCTTGACATGCTCTCTGGGCCTGTGGGAATTTATGATGCAACCGACCAAGTTGTTCAAACAGGATTTATGAATTTCTTAATGTGGACAGCAATTTTAAGCATTAATCTAGGAGTAGTAAACCTTGTTCCGTTACCTGCATTAGATGGTGGCCGTTTACTATTTGTAGGAATTGAATTACTAAGAGGAAAACCGATGGAACCAGAAAAAGAAGGGATTTTCCACTTTGTAGGATTTGCATTATTAATGTTGTTAATGATCATTGTTACTTGGAATGACATACAAAGATTGTTTCTTTAATATAACAGTGAACCAATAAAACTCTGTTCTATGGTCGATGTTTGGTTGACTATAGTGTAATAGTTGGATTGAAATGATTACCAGATTAAAAAGGTTGTATCAAAGAAGTAAAGAAGGTACTATATAAATAGAATATTTTAAGTTACGGGACCCTTGTCTAATACATTTCGACAAGGGTTTCCATTATTTAGTAGATGAGAAGTTATATATAATTTCTGTACGCATAGTAGAACTAAAGTATTCGCCTAATAATCAGGTGATTACTAAGTTTTTAGCAATTTCCTAATTTCCTAAAATATCACCAGCTGGCTAGCAAATGCAGGAGGAATATGAGAATGGATATTTCAAAAAAAGAGAAGATGAATCTGCTACTACAACAAATAGAAATGCCAACTGAGCATGTTCAACAATATTTTCAAGAAAGTACGTTAGAAAAGCTAGAAATATATAAACAACAAAAGCTTTGGCATTTTAGTGTAAATGTAGAAAAAGTATTACCAACAACCATTTATCAAGATTTAGTAATAAGAATTAAACAGGCTTTTCAACAAATAGCAACTGTGGAAATTACTTTAGAAGCCATAGACACTCAGTGTACGGAAGAGATGATATGCGATTATTGGCAATTATTTTTAAAACTAACCAATGATATTTCGCCAGCATATCGTGATTTAGCTTTTAGTCAAAAACCTCGAGTTAACGGTAATAAAATTATGTTAACTGCAAGGAATGAAGTAGAGGCTGCTGCTCTGAAAAAAAGACTGGATGAAAGCTTTAAATCTTTTTGTAGAAATGCAGGTCTTTCCTACCATCCACTAACAGTTGATGTTAAGACTGAAATGGAAGAAATTCAAAAGTTTCGGGAGCAGACAGCATTAGAAGACCAAAAGATTATTATGAAAACAATTCAAGAAAAAGAAAAACGTGATAAAGATCGTTCCGTTGAAGATAATCAACCATTCGCATTAGGATACAAAATCCAAGAGGAACCGATTGAAATGCAGGAAATCTTGGAGGAAGAGAAACGCGTAACGGTTCAAGGTTATATTTTTGATGTAGAAATACGCAAATTGCGTTCTGGTAGAAGCTTGTTAATAGCAAAAGCAACGGACTATACAGATTCACTTCAAATTAAAATGTTTTCTAAAAATGATGAGGATGCAGCCAAGTTTGAACAATTGAAAACAGGGATGTGGATTAAGGCAAGAGGAAGTATCCAAACAGACATGTATTCAAATGAATTAGCAATGATGGCTAATGATATGCATGAAGTTCACGTAGCAACACGCCAAGATACTGCAACTGAGGATGAGAAACGTATTGAGTTTCATGCCCATACTACGATGAGCCAATTGGATGCTGTTATTACTCCTACTAGGCTGGTTCAGCAAGCTGCAAAATGGGGACATAAAGCTATTGCAATAACAGACCATGCCGGTGCACAAGGTTTCCCTGATGCTCATAGCGCGGGTAAGAAGCATGGCATAAAAGTGATATATGGTGTAGAAGCCAATCTAGTTGATGATGGTGTACCAATCGCATATAACGAAAGTGATGTTTCCCTAGATGAAGCAACCTATATTGTTTTTGACGTTGAAACAACGGGGCTCTCAGCAGTGTACGACACCATTATTGAGCTTGCGGCTGTTAAAATACACCAAGGGGAGATTATTGACCGTTTTGAATCATTCGCAAATCCACACCATCCATTATCGGAAACGACTACCAATTTAACTGGTATCACAGACGAGATGGTTCAGAATGCACCAGAAATTGATGATGTTCTACGAGATTTCTATAGTTGGAGTGGCGATGATGTATTTGTAGCCCATAATGCAAGTTTTGATATAGGGTTTTTAAATCAAGGTTATCACAGAATTGGATATGAAAAGGTAGCTAATCCAGTTATTGATACATTAGAACTAGCCAGGTTTTTATTTCCAGAATTAAAAAATCACCGTCTTAATACACTATGTAAATATTTAGATATTGAATTAACACAGCATCACCGTGCAATATATGATGCAGAGGCAACAGGATATTTGTTGTGGAAATTAGTACAGGGGGTATTAAAAAAGGATATTACCAATCATAATCACTTAAATAACCATATGGGAGAAGGAAATGCTTATCAACGTTCTCGACCATTTCATTGTACCATTCTAGCCCAAACACAGGAGGGCTTGAAGAACCTTTATAAACTTATTTCCTATGCACATATCGATTATTTTTATCGTGTACCACGTATTCCTAGATCTGTACTACAAAAATATCGAACGGGACTTCTCATCGGTACAGCATGTGATAAAGGCGAAGTATTTGAAACGATGATGCAAAAGTCAGCCGAAGAAGCTGAGAAGATTGCGGAATTCTATGATTATATTGAGGTACAACCACCTAGTAATTATGTACATCTTATTGAAAAGGATCTTGTTCAGAATGAAGCTCAAATCCTAGATATTATTACTAAACTAGTTGAACTCGGTGAAAGAACAAATAAGAAAGTAATCGCTTCTGGTAATGTGCACTACATTGATGAACATGAAAAAATGTATCGACAAATTTTGATTGCATCTCAAGCAGGTAACCCTTTGAATCGTGTAACATTGCCAGATACACCTTTCCGAACTACAAATGAGATGTTAGAATGCTTCAGTTTCTTGGGAGTAGAGAAAGCAAAAGAAATTGTTGTTCATAACACACAAGCATTAGCCGATGAAATCGATGAAATCTCACCTGTAAAAGATGATCTCTATACACCACGTATTGAGGGGGCAGATGACGAAATAAGAGATTTATGTTATACACGAGCAAAGCTTGTATATGGTGAACCTATTCCTAAAATTGTTACAGACCGTCTGGAAAAAGAGCTAGATAGTATTATCAGTAATGGGTTCTCGGTTATTTATTTAATTTCTCAAAAACTAGTAAAAAAATCATTAGATGATGGATACCTAGTTGGTTCAAGGGGGTCTGTTGGTTCTTCCTTTGTTGCGACAATGACTGAAATTACAGAAGTTAATCCATTACCGCCACATTATGTATGTCCTAACTGTCATCATAATGAGTTTATAACAGACGGTTCAGTTGCTAGTGGTTTTGATTTACCGGATAAGGATTGCCCTGATTGCGGGACATCCCTAAATAAAGATGGACAGGATATTCCCTTTGAAACATTCTTAGGATTTAAAGGGGATAAAGTTCCAGATATTGACTTAAACTTCTCTGGGGAATATCAACCCAAAGCTCATAATTATACGAAAGTTCTCTTTGGTGAGGATTATGTATACCGTGCTGGAACAATTGGTACGATAGCCGAAAAAACAGCATATGGTTATGTGAAGGGGTACGCTTCAGATAAAAATTTGGTATTTAAAAATGCGGAAGTGGACCGATTAGTAAAAGGAACCACAGGTGTGAAACGGACAACTGGTCAACACCCAGGTGGTATTATCGTTGTTCCAGATTATATGGATATTTATGATTTCACACCAATCCAGTTTCCTGCAGATGATAGGAAGAGTGAATGGAAGACTACTCATTTTGATTTCCATTCTATACACGACAATATTTTGAAACTAGATATACTTGGACACGATGATCCAACAGTAATTCGTATGCTTCAAGATTTAAGTGGAATTGATCCAAAAACTATCCCAACCGATGATAAAGAAGTAATGAAAATCTTCTCAAGTACAGAATCATTAGGAGTAAAAGCTGAGCAAATTAATTGTAAGACTGGGACATTGGGTGTTCCGGAATTTGGTACGAAGTTTGTACGGCAAATGTTGGAGGATACGAAACCTAGTACGTTTGCTGAATTAGTAATTATTTCGGGTTTATCACATGGTACCGATGTTTGGCTTGGTAATGCCCAAGAATTAATTAATGATGGTATTTGTGAATTACCTGATGTAATTGGTTGTCGTGATGATATCATGGTATATCTAATGCATAAAGGTTTAGAAGCTTCACTTGCCTTTAAAATAATGGAATCAGTACGTAAAGGTAAGGGACTACAGGATGAGTGGATCATCGAAATGAAAAAGCATAATGTACCAGATTGGTATGTCGAATCCTGTAAAAAGATTAAATATATGTTCCCGAAAGCCCATGCAGCAGCCTATGTTTTGATGGCTGTTCGAATTGCTTATTTTAAAGTCCATCACCCAATTCTATTCTATGCTGCATACTTTACAGTACGTGCAAGTGACTTTGACTTAGATACGATGGTGAAAGGTTCAGACGCAATAAGGAAGCGAGTTGAAGAAATCACCTTAAAAGGAAACGATGCGGCTCCAAAAGAGAAAAGTTTATTAACTGTTTTAGAAATTGCTCTTGAAATGTGTGAACGTGGATTTTCATTACAAAAAGTAGACTTATACAAATCAAAGGCATCAGAATTTGTAGTAGAGGGTAACACATTGATTCCTCCCTTTAATGCAGTTGAAGGACTTGGAACAAATGCAGCTATCAATATTGTAAACGCGAGAGAAGAAGGAGAATTTCTTTCGAAAGAGGATTTGCGTGAACGGAGTAGAATTTCGAAAACTATTTTAGAGTATTTGGATAACCATGGCTGCTTAGAAGGAATGGAAGAGAAGAACCAATTATCATTGTTCTAGTTTTTGTAACATTCAGTGGTGAAATGAGGAGCACATCCAAAGATTGATACGTCCTATTAAGTTTTGTCTACAGGGCTAATACCTTGTAGGCTTAAAACTCCACTGGATGAAGTTTCATTTTAAAAGAGGGTTGTTCTTTAGGTGCTAATCCTTGCGAACAACTCTTTTTACTTTGTAGGTTATTATCATGAATCTCACACTATAACAAGTATTTTCTAAACTAGCTCCAACAATTCAGAGTTTCCTAACAAAATATCTTGCTAGGCACAGGCTTCTGTATGTATAATGAGTTCAAAATTATTTAATAATTAAGTATACACATTAAATCAAAACAAGGAAGTGATTTGTCTGTGTCCAATATAATAAAAAGTGAAGAAATACATAAATTTTTAGATGTAAATCGTAGCTTATTCGAAGAAAAGCTACTAAGTTTTGCAGTAAATGTTAGGGATAAGATAAATGAAATTCATTTGATTGGAAATATAAATTTACTAGATAATGCTCACCAGCTTGTATTACTTGTAGTTGATCAAAAAGAACAAGAAGTTAAAGCATTTGCAAAAAAAGAAGGTATGGTTTGGGCAAAGCACAGAATGGCGCTAAGTTTCAAGCTTGAATGGATTATGGCTATCCGCAAAACATTTTGGGAATTCCTACACCGGTTTGATTTAGAAAATAATATTACTACTAAGACAAGTGATGCGTTTTATACAGAAACTAGTAAATATAATGAATTAATTGATTCATTTACAAATGGATTCTTCATTAGTTATTCAAATTATAAAGATGAGTTGATTGAGAAACAACAAAAATTAGTAAATAATCTTTCTGCACCAATCATTCCGATTACACCAGATGTAAGCATCCTACCATTAATTGGAACTATAGACACTGGTCGGGCAAACATCATTGAGGAAAAAGTGCTATCAGAAGTTGGAAGACTTAGAATCCAAACCTTGATTATAGACCTTTCTGGAATTGCAGAAATGGATAATGAATCCATTAAACTGTTCTTGAAATTACTTGATGGTGTGACAATGATGGGAAGCAAATTAGTCATTACTGGATTACGTCCAGAAATTGTACGTAGTATGATTAATATTGATGTTGAATTTGGATCGAAGGCTAGCACAAAAGCTTCATTACAGAAAGCACTTCAAGATTACTTGACGGTTGATATCAATTAAAATCATACTAATTATTAATTTACATTATTTTATAATTTAAACTATATGTATTATTTATTAGCTATTATCTTGCAAGAACGTATTGCATATGGTATATTTTAGTAGTAAGTTTTGATAGCATCGGACTAAAGAGTGGGCATTTCCCACTCTTTCTTCGTAATCTGCCTACTTTGTTTAAACTTCCCTTGCCTTGTTTTGGCAAGGGTTTTATATTGGTTTTACTTTTAAATGAAATTCATGCAGATTGTAAATAATAAGAAATAGTATGTGCAGCTAGAGGTAAAGGAGGAAGCTTAGTTTGAACTCTAAGGTTGTAAAAACAACGGAAGAATTAGTACAGCCAATTTTAGAAGAAAAGAATTTAGAATTAGTTGATGTTGAATATGTAAAAGAAGGTAGAAATTGGTTTTTAAGAGTCTATATTGATAAAGAAGGCGGCATAGACATATCCGAATGTGGCGAAGTATCCGAACTATTAAGTGAAAAACTTGATGAAGTCGATCCAATCAAAGAAGCATATTTCTTAGAGGTTTCCTCACCAGGAGTCGAACGCCCAATTAAAACTGTGGAAGACTTTGCTAAAAATATAAACAAAAATGTTTATGTTAAATTGTTTGAACCGATTGATGGTGAAAAAACATTTGAAGGTATCCTTGTGGATTTTAAAGAAAACATTGCAACCATTGAGTACAAGGTGAAAACACGAAAGAAAAAAGTAGAGATTCCATTTAATAAAATTGCAAAAGCACGACTGGCTGTTGCACTATAGAGGGGGAAATTTGGAAAATGAGTAGTCAATTGTTTGACGCAATTGAAAATTTAGGTAAAGAAAAAGGTATTGATAAAGACATTCTAATTGAAGCTCTTGAGGCAGCATTAATTTCAGCTTATAAAAAGAACTTCAAATCAGCTACAAATGTCCGTGTAGAACTAGACGAAGCAGCTGGTACCATGCGAGTGTTTTCAAGAAAAATAATTGTCGAGGAAGTATTTGATCATCAACAAGAAATTTCATTAGATGAAGCAAAGAAAATTGATCCTAATTATGAGATTGAAGACATTATAGAGGTTGAAGTTACACCTAAGGATTTTGGTAGAATTGCTGCACAAGCTGCTAAACAAGTAGTAACTCAGCGTGTTCGTGAAGCAGAACGCGGGGTCATTTTTAGTGAATATGTTGACCGCGAAGAAGATGTAATGACAGGTATTATTCAACGAATTGATCCTAGATTTGTATATGTTAATTTAGGAAAGATTGAGGCTAAACTTCCAGAAGCAGAACAAATGTCGACAGAAGATTATCAAGTACATGACCGAATTAAGGTCTTTGTGACTAAAGTTGAAAATACAAGCAAAGGACCTCAAATCTATATTTCAAGGTCACATCCTGGTTTACTAAAGAGATTGTTTGAAATGGAAGTTCCTGAAATTTATGACGGGGTCGTTGAAATAAAATCAGTGGCTAGAGAAGCTGGAGATCGTTCAAAAATTGCCGTTTACGCGGAAAACTCAGAGATTGATCCTGTAGGGTCATGTGTTGGTCAAAAAGGTGGCCGAGTCCAAGCTATTGTAAATGAACTAAAAGGCGAAAAAATTGATATTGTTGAATGGTCTGAAGATCCAGTAGTATATGTTTCTAATGCACTTAGTCCATCGAAGGTTGTCGATGTTCAGGTAAATGAAGAGGAAAAATCAACTACCGTCATTGTACCAGACTATCAATTATCACTTGCAATCGGTAAACGAGGACAAAATGCAAGACTTGCTGCTAAATTAACTGGTTGGAAAATTGATATAAAGAGTGAATCAGAAGCTCGAGAAGAAGGACTACTTTCAGAGAATGAACATACAGATTACGCAGATATCGAAGAGGATTTATTCGAATAAGGGAGAGGGTATTTATGGTAGGAAAACGTAAAACTCCAGAGCGTAAATGTGTTATCACGAATGAAATGAAAGCAAAAAAGGATTTGATTCGTGTTGTTCGGAATAAGGAAGGCGAGGTCTTTGTAGATCCTACTGGAAAGAAAAACGGTAGGGGTGCTTACTTAACGAAGAATCTAGAGGTAATTAATCAAGCAGAAAAAACAGGTGTATTGGCGAAACATTTGAATGCAGAGATTGATCAATCGATTTTTGAAGAGCTAAGAACTCTTATTAAGGAACGTCATGAAAAATAATAATAATAATTACTTAAATATTGTCGGGATAGCATTTCGGGCTGGACAATGCTCAACAGGGGAAGAAACAATAGTTAAAGACATACAGAAAAGTAGAGCAAAATTAGTACTTATTGCAAATGATGTAGGTCCCCAAACTAAGAAAAAGCTTACGGATAAATGTCAGTCATATGGAGTTCCATTTGTAATCGTGGCAGACGACCGAGATAGACTATCAAATGCTATCGGAAAATCCCAAAGAGTAGCTGTTGCAATATTAAATGATGGTTTTGCAAAAAAACTTAAATCGTTACTCGGGTAAATAAATTCGGGGGTGAACATATGCGTAAAATGCGTGTATATGAGTATGCAAAAAAACAAAATATCACTAGTAAAGTTGTTATTAATTTTCTAAAAGAAAAAAACATTGAGGTTTCCAATCATATGTCAATGATTGATGATGATACAATAGTGAAACTAGATCAAAAGTTCACTACTAAAGAGGATAATACAAAGGCAAAGAACAACCAAGATAAACAACAAAAAACAGAAAATAAGCAAGTAATGCGTGATGAGAATAACGAAAAAGGAACAAAATCGAATTCGAATCCGCATACAAAGCGCGGGGAGCAACATACTAAAAAACAAATGAATAATTCTAACAAACAAAAACCAAACAACAAACAACAGAATAAAGGCCAAAAAAATAAAAGAACCAACCAACCGAAACCACAACCGGTTGTAAAAGAAACACCGAAGGAAATTAAATACTCTGGAACATTAACTGTTAGTGAGTTAGCTAATAAATTGAACAAAGAAGCTTCAGAAATTATTAAGAAGCTTATGTTCCTTGGAGTAATGGCTACAAAAAATCAGGATCTTGATGATGATGCTGTTGAATTAATTTGTGCAGAGTTTGAAGTCGAAGTTGAAAAAGAAATTATTCTGGAAGATACCGACTTTGACAAGTATTTAGAGGAGGATAATGAAGCGGATTTAGTGGAAAGACCTGCTGTTGTAACGATTATGGGGCATGTTGACCATGGTAAAACTACACTTCTTGATTCCATTCGAAATACAAAAGTAACTGCTGGAGAGGCAGGAGGTATTACACAGCATATTGGGGCTTACCAGGTAAAAAGAAATGGTAAGAAAATTACATTCTTAGATACACCTGGACACGCAGCATTTACTAGTATGCGTTCTCGAGGAGCACAGGTTACAGATATTGCAATTCTAGTAGTAGCAGCAGATGATGGTGTTATGCCACAAACAGTTGAAGCGATTAACCACGCTAAGGCTGCAGAAGTGCCAATCATTATAGCTGTTAATAAGGTCGATAAAGAAACGGCCAATCCTGACCGTGTAATGCAAGAGCTAACTGAATATGAGTTAGTTCCTGAAGATTGGGGCGGTGATACTATTTTTGTTCCGCTTTCAGCTCTAAAAGGGGAAGGTATCGACGATCTTCTAGAAATGATCGTTCTTGTTTCAGAAGTGGAAGAATTAAAGGCCAATCCTAAACGATATGCTACTGGTACTGTAATAGAGGCACAATTAGATAAAGGTCGTGGATCTGTTGCAACATTACTAGTGCAAAATGGTACACTGCGTGTAGGAGATCCAATTGTAGTTGGAAATACATTTGGCCGTGTTCGTGCAATGGTAAATGATCTAGGGTCACGGGTAAAAGAAGCGGGACCATCTACACCTGTAGAAATTACAGGTTTAAATGATGTACCACAAGCTGGGGATCAATTCCTTGTATTTGAAGATGAAAAGACAGCTCGTCACATTGGTGAAGCACGTCAATCAAAACATATTCAAGAAAATAGATCAGAAACAAATAAAGTTAGCCTTGAGGATTTATTCGAACAAATTAAACAAGGTGAGATGAAGGAAATCAATGTAATTCTTAAAGCAGATGTTCAAGGTACTGTTGAAGCCCTTGCTTCTTCACTTCGAAAAATTGAAGTAGAAGGAGTTAAAATCAAGATTATTCATACAGGTGTAGGTGCTATCACAGAATCCGATGTCATTCTAGCTTCTGCTTCTAATGCAATAGTAATTGGATTTAATGTTCGTCCAGATGCTAATGCAAAACATACTGCAGAATCAGAAAAAGTTGATATTCGCATGCACCGAGTTATTTATAAAGCTATCGAAGAAATTGAAGCGGCAATGAAGGGAATGCTTGATCCAGAGTTTCAAGAAAAAGTTATTGGTCAAGCTGAAGTTAGGGAAACATTTAAAGTATCCAAAGTCGGGACTATTGCAGGTAGCTATGTAACCGATGGTAAACTCACCCGTGATGCTGGTGTTCGCTTAATTCGTAATGGCGTTGTATTATTCGAAGGTGAAATCGATGCCTTAAAACGTTTTAAAGATGATGTAAAAGAAGTTGCTCAAAACTACGAATGTGGTATAACTATTAAAAATTATAATGATATCAAAGAAGGCGATATTATAGAAGCATTTGTAATGGAGGAAATTGAGCGTAAATGATAATTTCACTTGAAGTTGAATGCATAATGTATGATGGTCATTCCTTAAAGGATAAACGTTCTGTCATAAAACGGTTACTTGCTAAACTACGTCGAGATTTTAATGTTGCTGTTACAGAATTGGATTACCATGACTTATGGCAAAGAACAAAGCTAGGTATTGTAACCATTACGAATGAACGTACCCATGGTGAACAAGTAATGCAGGAAGTACTTCGAGTAATTGATACGTATTCTGAATTAGAAAGAACCGTTACAAATGTAGAAGTCGTTTAATTATGGGCGCAAGCATAGAGCTGGATTATTACTTTTTGTGAATAATCATCTAGTATGACAAGTAATTGCAAATCCTACGTGCCGACAGCTGCGCCTATAAGTTTTCTATGTGTTCTTAAATAAAGAGGTGAAGGCTTTGAGTAATTTACGAGCTAATCGGGTAGCAGAGCAAATGAAAAAAGAATTAGGTGAAATCTTAACAAGAAAAATTAAGGATCCTCGTGTGGGTTTTGTAACTGTAACAGATGTTGAAGTGACTGGTGACTTACAACAAGCCACAGTCTATATATCTGTACTTGGGGATGACAATAAGAAAAAAGATACATTACTTGGTCTTGCAAAGGCTAAAGGATTTATCCGTTCTGAGATTGGAACTCGTATTCGGTTAAGAAAAACACCTGAAATTAATTTTGAATTTGATGAAGCACTTGAATATGGAAATCGTATTGAAACAATTTTACGTGATATAAACAAGGATTAATTAGAGAAACACACATTCACACAATCTTTTGTAAATGTGTTACTTTTCTATTCTTGTGGAAAGTATTTATCCTTTCCTAACTAACTAAATAGCTTAATAAAAATCTGACTCAGTTGGGTCAGATTTTTATTAAGCTAAACCTTTGGGGGTTATAAAAACAATGGATGGTATTTTACCTCTATGGAAGCCAAAAGGTTGGACATCACATGATTGTGTGATGAAGGTCAGAAAACTATACAAAACTAAAAAAGTAGGACATACAGGTACTCTTGATCCTGAGGTTGAGGGTGTTTTACCAATTTGTATTGGCCAAGCAACAAAGATTGTTCAATTTTTAACGGATACAACAAAAATATACCGTGCTGAGCTTACCTTAGGATCTACAACAGAAACAGAAGACGCATTTGGTGCCATTATTGAGAATGTAAAGGTAGACAAATTTCCTTCTCAACAAAAGATTGAAAACGTGTTAGAATCGTTTATGGGTGAAATTACACAGGTTCCGCCTATGTACTCTGCAGTGAAAGTGGCGGGTAAAAAGCTATATGAATATGCCCGTGCTAATCAAACTGTTGAACGTCCAAAACGTAAAGTTGTTATTCACTCTATTAAACTTCTTACAACCAACCAGGACAGTAATGTAATTAAATTTGAAGTTACTTGTTCAAAGGGAACTTATATCCGAACACTATGTGTTGATATAGGAAAAGAATTGGGGTATCCTGCGCATATGTCTCATTTAGTTCGAGAACAAACAGGATCAATTAAAAGAAAAGATACCGTTAATTTTGAAACAATTGAAGCGGCATGTTTAAATGGAAGTGAACAAGAACTATTACTGCCCATAACAGATGGCTTGACCCACATAGAGGCACTACAAGTAAATAAAGAAACAGCAATAAAAGTATTAAATGGTCAAAAGCTAATACGACCAGAGCAAATACTTGAACGAAAGCCGATTAAAGTTATGTATGGAAACAAATTATTAGCAATCTATCAAGTTCATCCAGAAAAGGAAAATGAAATTAAACCTATCCGCGTATTTAGCGAGTAGTTGAAATGTAGGTGAGAAAATGGAAACAGTAGAGTTAACGTACCCCCATCAGTTACGTGTTGAAAAGCTACCAAATACAATTGCAGCAATTGGATTTTTTGATGGTATACATCGAGGTCACCAAGCTGTCATTCAGTATGCAATTGATAAAGCAAAAGAAACTCAAGCGAAAAGTGCAGTTATAACATTTTATCCTCATCCATCTGTTGTTCTTAAAAATAATCATGATGTAAAATACATTACACCACTTAAGGAAAAACAGGAAGTCCTTGATAAGATGGGTGTTGATCGGCTTTATATTATTAATTTTAATAAAGAACTTTCTGCCTTAAGCCCTGAAGAATTTTTAGAGCATTTTATAATTGGTTTAAATATTCAACATATTGTAGCTGGTTTTGATTTTACATATGGATATAAGGGTAAAGGAAATATGCAAACTATTAGTGAGCATGCTAATGGAAGGTTCCACCATACAATGATTGATAAAGTTACATTAGATAATGAGAAGATCAGCTCTACTAAAATAAGAAATCTTCTAGATTCTGGTGATGTAGAGCAAGCTAATATCCTACTTGGAAGGCAACTTACTACTAGTGGAATGGTTGTTGAAGGGGATAAAAGGGGAAGAGACCTAGGTTATCCCACCGCTAATATCAAATATAATTCCGAAGCACACTTACCTAAACCGGGTATTTATGCTGTACGCATAATGATAGAAGGTATTCAGTATGATGGACTGGGGAGTCTTGGTAAAAACCCTACCTTTACAGAGGACCGATTGGATTTATCACTTGAAGTAAATATTTTAGATTTTAATCAACAAATATATGGTAAAGAAGTAATAGTAGAATGGTATAAATTCATTCGAAATGAAGAAAAATTTGATAGTGTAGAGGCATTAATCGAACGAATGAAAAAAGACGAAGAAGAAATCCGTACGTATCTAAATAGCATAAAATAGAAGACTTTTTTTATAGATTGTTGTAATTGTTGTTAATTACACAGTTTGTATAAACTGTGCGGTGACTTTTTTAGGTTAGTGCTATCATACCGCTCCGGCAGAATACTCCGCTTTCCACGGCCTCAGCCTTCTCGCGGAAAGTTCGCCGCTGCGGGTTCTTCGGACACGTGCTATTCCCGTGGGACAAGGAATGCTTCGGCAGCATAACATCGCACGAAGAAAATTGTTTTTTATTTTCGAGGAGTCTCCGTATTCTGCCTACGCTAGTTTGGGTTTCCTTTTTATTGGTTGTATTGGAACATATTTATCAGTAATTAATTATAATAATTTCTGATTCACTACACTAGCTCCGGAAATACACGGAGACTCCTTGAAAAAGAAAAGCACTTTTTCTGCGTGCGATGTTTCACTAAGAAGCTTTCCTTGTCCTATGGGAGGACAGGCATAGGTGAGACCCCGCAGCGCGAAGCGCGAGGAGGCTCAACAGCCGCCCATGGAAAGCGCAGTGTATTTCCGGAGCGGGTTTGATACACTACCAAAGATAATTAGTTACCGCACAGTTTCTATCAAATCTGTAATTAGTAGCAATAATTATTATGATTACTCGTAGGGTGTTGAATTAACTATGAATCAAAAAGAGTTTCCCACCCAGTATTAAAAGTATTTCACCAAAACCTTGCATTATGTTAAAAAAAGATGTACACTAAAACAGTTAAAACCTTCGCTTGGCAAATCGAAACTCCGACGTTTGCTAGGGGACAGGGGATACTAAATACTAACAGGAGGTGGCCAAACATGGCTATTACTAAAGAACGTAAAAACGAAATCATTAATGAATACAAAGTTCATGAAAGTGATACTGGTTCACCAGAAGTACAAATTGCTGTACTAACTGCAGAAATCAACACTTTAAATGAGCATTTACGTGTTCATAAGAAGGATCATCATTCACGTCGTGGTCTTTTGAAAATGGTTGGTAAGCGTCGTAACTTACTTAACTACCTACGTAATAAAGACGTTACACGTTACCGTGAGTTAATTAAAAAACTTGGCTTACGTAGATAATGTAAAAAGCAGGAGTAATCCTGCTTTTTTTCTACGTTTAGTAGTTTGGAAATAGAGTGACTTTCCATACGTATACCAATATACATAAAATTTACATTATAGATTAATAAGTATAAAATAATAATAGAAGTGTTCAATGAAAGGAGTTTTAGTAATAATGGCAATCGAAAAACAAGTATTCTCCACAGAAATAGCTGGAAAACCATTCGTAGTTGAAATTGGAGAATTAGCAAAACAAGCCGGTGGAGCTTGTATGGTGCAATATGGTGATTCATCTGTTCTGGCTGTGGCTACAGCATCTAAAGAACCAAAGGATTTGCCTTTCTTCCCATTAACAGTAAATTATGAAGAACGTCTGTATGCAGTAGGTAAAATACCTGGTGGATTTATTAAAAGAGAAGGTAGACCAAGTGAAAAGGCTATTTTAGCATCAAGATTAATTGATAGACCAATACGACCGTTATTCCCAGATGGCTTCCGTAATGAGGTGCAAGTTATTAGTACGGTTATGAGTGTAGATCAAGACTGTTCTACAGAAATAGCTGCCATGGTTGGTTCATCCATTGCACTATCCATTTCTAATATCCCATTCGAACAGCCGATAGCAGGTGTTCATGTTGGTAGAGTAAATGGGGAATTCGTTATTAACCCAACTGTTGAGCAAGAGGCGCAGAGTGATATTGAACTGACTGTTGCTGGAACAAAAGATGCGATTAATATGGTTGAAGCAGGTGCAAATGAAGTGCCTGAAGAAATAATGCTTGAAGCTATTATGTTTGGTCATGATGAAATTAAACGTCTTGTAGCATTTCAAGAAGAAATTGTACAAGCATTGCAACCTGAAAAATCAGAAGTTGTATTATTTGAACTTGACCAAGAGTTAAAAACAAAAGTAGAAGTTGAAGCACATGAAAAATTACTTGCAGCAATCCAAGTAAAGGAAAAGCATGCAAGAGAATCCGCAATCAGTGAAGTAAAAGCTGAAATTTTAACAAATTATCAGGAAGAAGAATCTGATGTTATCAAGCAAGTGAGTTCTATCCTAGATAAAATGGTTAAAGAAGAAGTTCGTCGATTAATTACAAAAGAAAAGATTCGTCCTGATGGTCGTAAAGTAGATGAAATTCGTCCACTATCTTCTCGTATTGGAGTACTTCCTAGAACTCATGGTTCTGGTTTGTTCACGAGAGGACAAACTCAAGCATTAAGTGTATGTACACTAGGCGCATTAGGTGATGTGCAGATTTTAGACGGCTTGGATTTAGAAGAGTCTAAACGATTTATGCACCATTATAATTTCCCACAATATAGTGTTGGAGAGACAGGGCCTATGCGTGGCCCAGGACGTAGAGAGATAGGACATGGAGCACTTGGAGAAAGAGCACTTGAAAAAGTTGTTCCTTCAGAGAAAGACTTCCCGTATACGATTCGTCTTGTTTCAGAAGTACTGGAATCAAATGGTTCAACATCACAAGCAAGTATTTGTGCAAGTACTTTAGCTATGATGGATGCAGGGGTTCCAATTAAAGCTCCAGTAGCTGGTATTGCAATGGGACTTGTAAAATCTGGTGATGATTATACGATTTTAACAGATATTCAAGGTATGGAAGATGCATTAGGCGATATGGACTTTAAGGTTGCTGGAACTGAAAAAGGTGTAACAGCGCTACAAATGGATATCAAAATTGATGGTCTTTCAAGAGAAATCTTAGAAGAAGCTCTAACTCAAGCGAAAAAAGGACGTATGCAGATTTTAGAAAGTATGATGCAAACAATTTCTGAGCCGAAAGAGCAATTATCTGAGTATGCTCCAAAGATTTTAACAATGAGTATTAATCCAGATAAAATCCGAGATGTAATTGGACCAAGTGGTAAGCAAATCAATAAGATTATTGAAGAAACTGGCGTTAAAATTGATATTGAACAAGATGGTAGTGTCTTTATTTCTTCAACAGATCCAGACATGAATGAAAAAGCTAAAAATATAATTGAAGATATTGTACGTGAAGTAGAAGTTGATCAAGTATACTTAGGTACAGTAAAACGTATTGAAAAGTTCGGTGCGTTTGTAGAAATCTTCAAAGGAAAAGATGGTTTAGTTCATATTTCGGAACTTGCTGAAGAGAGAACAAATAAAGTTGAAGATGTTGTGAAGATTGGCGATCAGATTATGGTAAAAGTTAAAGAAATTGATCATCAAGGCAGAGTTAACCTTTCTCGTAAAGCTGTTCTAAAAGAACAAAAAGAAAAAGCTGAAAAATCAACTATGTAGTAATAATTAGAAGCTGGAAATCCAGTTTCTTTTTTTCATTCTTTCAAAGTAGTTTATAGGACTAATGTTGCAGTGATGTATTTCTGCTTTTGGTCTACATATCTTGTCCTCCATGTTCATATAAATGAACAGAGGAGTGATGATATGTATAACTATCGTAATTATATAAACTTTGTTGTATTTGTAATTATTGTAATGCTTTCATTTAATATAAATATTAATCCTTTTAAACCTGATGGTGAGACTGTTTTTTCCCAACTTGAAGTAGTGAAGTCAGAGGAAGAACCATTATATAAAGAAATCAAAGAAAAAAGTACTTCCTTTAATGAAGAACCAAAAGATGCTTATATAGACAGTGTTTGGAAAAAAACACCAGGTAGAAATGGACGTCAAGTCGATGTAGATGCATCATATAATAGAATGAAAAAAGATGGTAAGTTTAATGAAGAATTACTTGTCTATAAACAAGTTTCACCAAAAGTTTCCTTGGATGATTTAGAAGCAGCTCCGATATATCGTGGTCATCCAGAGAAGCAGATGGTATCATTTTTAATCAATGTATCCTGGGGAACGGAACATATCCCTGAAATTCTCAACATCCTAAAGGAACATAAAGTAAAAGCAACCTTCTTTCTTGAAGGAAAATGGGCGAAGGAACATGTTGATTATGTGAAAATGATTTTAGAACAGGGACATACTATTGGTAACCATGCTTATAATCATCCAGATATGGCAAGGTTAAATAGGAACGAAATTGTAAATCAAATAGAAGATACTAATGATATTATTCATGCGATTACCGGTGAAAGTCCTAAGTGGTTTGCCCCGCCAAGCGGAAGCTTTTCCAATGATGTGGTCGTTGTTGCAGATGAGTTAAAGATGAATACAATTCTCTGGACGGTAGATACGGTTGATTGGAAGAATCCTACAGTAAATGTTATGATTAATCGAGTGATGGGGAAGATTCATCCAGGTGCAACAATATTAATGCATCCAACACCTTCCATTGTCAATGGATTATCATCATTAATAACAGAAATTAAAGCGAAAGACTATAAAATAGGTACTATTGATAAATTATTATCTGAAACTCGATAGTTTTTTACAGGAGGAACTAATTTGATTGAAAAACACACTAGTAAAAACGGCTTACGTATTGTATTAGAGAATATACCTGCAGTTCGATCTGTTACAATCGGTATCTGGGTAAGAACGGGCTCAAGAAACGAAAATGAAGTAAATAATGGAATATCACACTTTTTAGAACATATGTTTTTTAAAGGAACAAAAACACGTTCAGCAACGGATATAGCTGAAGCTTTTGATGCTATTGGTGGACAGGTTAATGCCTTTACATCAAAGGAATACACATGTTTTTATGCAAGGGTGTTAGATACTCATAAAGAGTATGCATTAGAAGTTTTAGCAGATATGTTCTTTAACTCTGCTTTTGATCCGGAAGAAATGGAACGTGAAAAAAAGGTTGTATATGAAGAAATTAAAATGTATGAAGATGCACCTGATGATATTGTTCACGATTTGTTAGCAAGAGCTTCTTATGGACAGCATCCACTAGGCTTTCCTATTTTAGGAACAGAAGATCATTTACGAACATTTACACCAGATACGTTAAGAGAATATATACATACACATTATATACCCGAAAATGTTGTAGTTTCTGTTGCGGGAAATGTTGATACAGATTTTATATCGAGAGTTGAAGGCTACTTTGGTGAGTATGGTTCTACAGTTGAACGCTCCCAAATTCAGAAGCCGACTTTCTTAAGTGATACAATCGAACGCAATAAAGAAACAGAGCAAGCTCATTTATGTATTGGCTATAATGGCCTATCATTAGGTGCTCATAATATTTATAGCTTGATCATTCTTAACAATGTACTTGGTGGGAGCATGAGTTCAAGATTGTTCCAAGAAGTGCGAGAGAGGCGAGGACTAGCTTATTCCGTATTTTCCTACCACTCTTCCTTTTTAGATCATGGCTTATTAACTATATATGCTGGAACCGGAAAGGATCAACTACCACTTTTAAAAGAAACAATTGAACATACTGTTCTAACTATGAAAGAAAAAGGGTTAACGGATAAAGAGTTAAGAAATAGTAAGGAACAATTAAAAGGTAGTTTAATGCTAAGTCTAGAAAGCACGAATAGTCGAATGAGTAGAAATGGAAAAAATGAACTCCTACTCAAGCGTCATCGTTCTTTAGATGAAATGATCCAAGAAATAGATGCAGTTAGTCATGAATCAATACAACAAGTGATTGAACATATATTTAGTGAAGAACCATCCAAGGCGTTGATTGCACCGAAGATAGTATAAAATTGATATTTAATAATGCTTTTTAATAAAGGTTATTATTTCACAATTTGTTATAGACTGTGCGGTAATTTTTGTGAATAGCTGGAGTTGGTGAACTGCTATCACCCCGCTCCGGCAGAATACTCCGCTTTCCACGGGCACGGCCTCAGCCTCCTCGCGGAAAAAGCACCGCTGCGGGGTCTTCGGACACGTGCTATTCCCGTAGGAGTCTCCGTATTCTGCCTGCGCTAGTTTGAGTTTTCTTTTTAAGGGTGGTTTGTAACGCTCAGTAATTAAGCACAATATTTCTAACTCACAACACGAGCGTAGGAAATATACGGAGACTCCTGTGGGAGGATAGGCATAGGTGAGACCCCACAGTGCGTAAGCACGAGGAGGCTCACCAGCCGCCCACGGAGAGCGGAGAATATTTCCGTAGCGGGTAAGATGCTCAACCTAAAATCCCAAGTAGTTGCCGCACAGTTTCTATCAACGGCAAATAAGTAGTAAATAATTGTATTTGGTTTAGGAGTTATTGTGGTAAACGAGAATCTATGTTTAACATAGGTTCTTTTTTTATGCATATATATGTACAAACGGTTCAATTTGGAGGTGGATGAATGCGATACAATGATATTAGTAATAAGGAAATAGTTAACATCACGAATGGAAAACGTTTAGGTGTTTTGGGTCAAACGGATCTGGAGATTGATGAGCATACAGGACAAATACACTCTTTTATACTACCAAATTATAAATGGTTTGGTTTGAAAAAAGAGGGAGAAGAAGCTAAAATACACTGGAATTCAATTCGGAAAATTGGCGAAGATATGATAATGATTGAAGCAGAATAGTTTGTGGGGCTAGTATCGAAGTATAGATACTAGCCTTTTTGTTTTCTTTTTTAGAACTAATATTCACTAACCGCCTATATGAACATAAGCTATAAAGAAAAATGCTTTCTTTTTAAGCAAATAAGTTGTCATGGATATTTTTATTCAGATGTTGGAGGGTGTTCTAAGTAATGAAGTTATTAATAGCTGTAATAGGTGGAGATGCGAGATATTTAGAATTAATTAGGCAACTACAAGCTACTGGCAATATTGAATTAAATTTGGTCGGCTATGATAAATTGGAACAAGGCTTCACCGGTTTGAATCAAACTGAATTTGAGGAACTCGATGTCGAGGAATTAGACATTGTTATATTACCAATTACAGGTACTGATGAGGAAGGCAGAGTTGAAACTGTCTTTTCAATAGAAGAGATTTGTATTACTGAAGAGTGGTTCCGTAGATTAAAAGATAAAGCTGTAGTGTTTACAGGAATTGCAAATGATCATTTATCCGATTTAACAACGAAAACAAATACAACGTTAATCCAACTTCTGGACCGGGATGACGTAGCGATTTACAATTCAATCCCAACGGCTGAAGGAACCATTATGATGGCAATCGAAAATACGGACTACACTATTCACTCATCAAGAGTAATCGTTACAGGGTTTGGTAGAGTTGGGAGTACAGTTGCTAATAAATTCGCTGCTTTAGGGGCAAAGGTTTCCGTTGCAACAAGAAAATCAGCTGATCTTGCAAGAATCACAGAAATGGGATTAACACCTATAGAGTTAAATAAATTACCAGAGCATACGAGTGAATGTGATTTATTAATAAATACTATTCCAGCAATGGTTATTACAAAGGAATCCATACAAAGTCTACCATCAAATGCAGTTATTATTGACCTAGCATCTAAACCGGGTGGTACTGATTTTGACTATGCAAAACAAAGAGGAATTGAAGCTATATTAGCTCGTAGCTTACCGAGTATTGTTGCTCCTAAAACAGCTGGAAAAATTCTGGCAGATGTTATCACACAAATTATTACAAAGGAAAAGGAGTCATTGGGATGGATATAGATTTAAAAGGAAAAAGAATTGGTTTCGGTGTTACTGGATCCCATTGCACCTATGAAGCGGTATTTGGACCAATGAAACGATTAATGGAACTAGGTGCAGAGGTTGTCCCAGTTGTAACATATACAGTTGCAAATATCGATACAAAGTTTGGAAAGGCTAAGGATCATATCAAACGTATTGAAGAAATTACCGGTAAAGAAGTAATTTCTACGATGCCAGGTGCTGAACCACTTGGACCCAAAAATCCACTAGACTGTATGGTAATTGCTCCAATAACAGGTAATTCTATGAGTAAGTTTGCAAATGCACAAACGGACTCCCCACCATTAATGGCCGCGAAAGCAACCATGAGAAACGGCAGTCCGGTTGTTTTAGGTATATCTACGAATGATGCTTTAGGGTTGAATGGTGTTAACTTAATGCGCTTAATGGCTAGCAAATATATCTATTTTGTACCTTATGGTCAAGATGATCCTTTTAAAAAACCAAATTCACTAGTAGCAAAAATGGAATTGTTACCAGAAACAGTTAATTCCGCAATAGAGGGTAAACAATTTCAACCAGTTTTAGTTCCATTCTCAGAATAATATGTGATAAAATAATAACTTAAGAATTAATATGATTTAGAAAAATTAAATTACCCGTCTGAGGAAGGAGTTATGATCATGACACAAAAGTCTTATAATGTAGCAATAGTTGGTGCAACAGGAGCAGTCGGTCAAAAGATTGTAAAAATATTAGAGGAAAAGCAATTTCCAATCCAACATCTAAAGCTTCTATCCTCAAAGCGTTCTGCCGGAACAAAGGTTAATTTTAAAGGTAAAGAATTAATTGTTGAAGAAGCAACGAATGATAGTTTCATAGATATAGATATTGCTTTATTTTCTGCTGGTGGAGCAGTTTCAAAACAATTTGCTCCTGAAGCGGTTAAACGAGGTGCTGTTGTAGTGGATAATACAAGTGCCTACCGTATGGATGAAAATGTACCACTTGTTGTTCCAGAAGTTAATGAAGAGGACCTAATAAATCATCAAGGCATTATTGCAAATCCAAATTGCTCAACGATTCAGATGGTAGCTGCACTTAAACCTATACAAAAAGCTTTTGGATTAGAAAGAGTTATTGTTTCAACATATCAGGCTGTTTCTGGTGCAGGAAACCAGGCTGTTGAAGAATTAAAATTACAGGCAGAGAAGTTTTTAAGTAACGAAGTGATAAATCCAGAACTTTTACCAGTAAAAGCGGATAAAAAACATTTTCCAATCGCTTTTAATGCTTTACCACAAATTGATCTGTTTCAAGAAAATGGGTATACTCTTGAGGAAATGAAGATGATTAACGAAACAAGAAAAATTATGCATGCCCCTAAGCTTCCAGTTGCAGCTACTTGTGTTCGACTACCATTTTTCACTTCCCATGCAGAAAGTGTATATATTGAAGTAGGGCAAGAAGGTTTAACCACCCAAGATTTATGGAAGGTATTACGTCATGCAGACGGTATAACAGTACAAGATGATCCTAGTGAGCAAGAGTATCCAACCCCACTCAGTGCGGCAGGTAAAACAGATGTATTTGTTGGTCGTGTAAGAAAAGACTTGGATCAGGATAATGGGTTCCATATGTGGGTGGTTTCTGATAACTTGCTTAAAGGTGCCGCATGGAATACAGTTCAGATAGCTGAGCGTGTTTTAGAAAAGGGGCTGTTATTAAAATAATCTAAAGTTAGGTAGAGGTGTCAACGTGTGCAGATATTAGTTCAAAAATTTGGTGGAACTTCTGTACAAAATAAAGATACTAGGGAACATGTAATAAAACATATAGAAAAAGCAGTAATGAATGGGTTTAAGCTTGTAGTAGTTGTATCTGCATTAGGTAGGAGGCCAAGTGCCTATGCTACCGATTCGCTTTTAGATTTAGTTGGTTTCCCAGAGCATTCTATTACAAGTCGAGAATTAGATATGCTTATGGCTTGTGGAGAGATTATTTCCTCTGTTGTATTATCAAATGAACTAAAGAAAAAATCGATAAAATCTGTTGCTTTAACAGGGGCACAAGCTGGAATTATGACAAATGCAGATTATACGCAAGCAAAAATAAAAGAAGTTAATCCAATTCGTATACAGAATGAATTTCATAAATACGATGTAGTAGTTGTGGCAGGTTTTCAGGGCAAGAATGCACTTGGCGAGCTCACAACTCTAGGTCGCGGTGGTAGTGATACATCAGCAGCTGCATTAGGTGCAGCGCTGAAAGCAAGTAAAATAGAAATATTCACGGATGTTAATGGTATTATGACAGCGGATCCTAGAGTGGTAAAAAATGCACGAGCACTAGACGTTGTATCCTATCGCGAAATCTGTAATTTAGCTTATCAAGGTGCTAAAGTGATACATCCAAGAGCTGTAGAAATAGCGATGCATGCAAAAATTCCAATTCTTGTCCGGTCAACCTATGAGAAAAGTGGAGGTACTTTGGTAACTACAGCTATAAGTAAGAATCTAGGTATAGATGTGTCCGACCGCTTAGTAACAGGAATTGCTCATTTAGCAAATATTTCACAAATAAAAGTTCAAACCAAGGAAAAAGAAGCGTACCGAATGCAATCCGAAGTATTTAAAGCAATGGCAGATGCTGGAATATCTATAGATTTTATTAATATTTATCCTACAGGTGTCGTGTATACGGTACCTGATACGCAAACGAAGAGGGCAACCACCATTTTAAAAGAGAAAGGCTTCAAACCGTCTGTACTGGAAGACTGTACGAAGGTGTCTGTAGTTGGTGCTGGAATGACAGGTGTTCCTGGAATAGCCTCGAGGATTGTTCAGGCATTGACAGGCCAAGGAGTTCAAATACTACAATCTGCAGACAGCCATACGACGATTTGGGTGTTGATTCCGAATACAGATGTTTATAAGGCTGTAAATGCATTGCACGAGGAATTCCATTTATCTAAGCAATCGACAATTTTACATGATTTTCTAACAGAAAGGTGAGTTTAAATGAACTTTGGTAAAATCTTAACTGCTATGATTACGCCATTTGATGATAATGGGGAAATCAACTTTGATGAAACTACAAAATTAGTTAACTATCTACTAGACAATGGAACAGATGGATTAGTAGTTGCTGGTACTACAGGTGAATCACCAACACTCACTACGAAAGAAAAAATAGCACTCTTTTCACATGTAGTAAAAATTGTCGATAAACGTGTGCCAGTTATAGCTGGTACTGGTGGAAATAACACAAGAAGTTCAATCGATTTAACGAAGGAAGCAGAAGCTTGCGGAGTAGATGCAATAATGCTTGTCGCACCCTATTATAATAAACCAAACCAACGTGGATTGTATGAACATTTTAAAGCAATTGCTAATGAGACCACACTTCCGACTATGTTATATAATATACCGGGTCGTTCGGTAGTAAAAATGTCTGCCGAAACAATAATTGAGTTAAGCAAGATAAAAAACATTGTCTCCGTAAAAGAGGCAAGTGGAGATTTAGATCAAGCAGCAATCATTATTGAAAATACTAGCAATGATTTTTCCGTATATAGTGGTGATGACAGTCTTACATTGCCGATGATGGCTATAGGTGGAGAAGGTATCGTTTCGGTAGCATCTCATGTCATTGGTAATGAAATGCAAGAAATGGTTCAAGCGCTTAGTAGAGGTGACTTAAAACTAGCAGCCTCCATTCATCGTAAGCTAGTTTCAGTTATGAATGGATTATTTGAGGCACCATCACCAACACCTGTAAAGGCTGCATTAGTTCAAAAAGGAATTAAATCGGGTGGAGTACGCCTTCCACTAGTTTCACTAACAGAAGAAGAGGAAAATAAAGTAAAATTGCTATTAGAAAGTTTATATCATTAAAACCAAAAGTTAATTTTATACAACTTAACCTTATAAAAATGAATGACTATCAAGTAATTTGGTAGTCATTTTTTATTTTTAAAGTTGTTTTTTTAATTGGTTGAGGTACTAGCTCATGTGGGTTGTTTAATTTAAGAATGTAATGGGACACATGATTTCGCGAAACGGAAATTGGATTCCATACAGTGAAAATAATAATAATTTGGTTAGCCTTATAAAAAGGAAATTATCCTAGTATAAATAATTATGATTAGCAATTGGAGGAATCAATTTAAAAGGAATGTATTTACAGTTTCTCGTTCATACTATATTTATAGTGATTTTTTTCGAAAGGAGTGCTTTTCATAATGAATAAAGACGCTGAAAAAAAAGAGGATCAAGGAGAACAAGAAGAGCAATCAGGTTCATCTTCTCTAGTACAGAAGATTCAAGCACTTGGGCAAACAAATATCCCACAAGCACCTGATTCAAATATTCATGTATTATCAATTATCGGACAAGTCGAAGGACATATTCAATTACCTCCACAAAATAAAACAACTAAATACGAACACTTATTACCGCAACTAATCGCAATTGAACAAAACCCTAAAATTGAAGGAGTAATTTTATTATTAAATACTGTTGGAGGCGATGTTGAAGCTGGTCTTGCCTTATCGGAAATGATTGCATCTCTATCTAAACCAACTGTATCTATCGTACTTGGTGGTGGACACTCTATTGGTGTTCCTATTGCGGTATCTACTGATTATTCCTTTATCGTTCCAACTGCTACAATGACGATTCATCCTGTTCGTCTAACAGGGTTAGTAATTGGAGTTCCTCAGACTTTTGAATACTTAGATAAAATGCAGGAAAGAGTTATTAATTTTGTCGTAAACCATTCTAATATTAAGGAAGAAAAATTTAAGGATTTAATGTTTGCAAAGGGAAATTTAACTCGTGATATTGGAACGAATGTTTTAGGAACAGATGCTGTAGATTATGGATTAATTGATGAGGTTGGTGGAGTTAAAGAAGCAATGGCAAAAATTAATGAATTTATTGATCAAGCAAAAGGAAGCGGGGAGCAGGAGGTTATTCAGTAATGATATTGTACACACCATTATCTGAAACAGATATTTTTCCAACGGCTGATAATGTTTATACAAATCGAAAGTGTATTACGTACGAAGGAAAAACGGTTTTTGTTGAAAAAAACAATAATGGAGAATATCAACTTGTACAATTATTATCAACAGATCCTCAAGACTACTTAAATGATATGTATACACCAGGCTCTATCATACCATAAAAAAACAAGTTATATTTGCTTGATTATGATATACTATTAATAATCAACTAGATGATAATACCCTTGCCCAAACTGGCAGGGGTTTAAATTTCAGGATCAGCAGTGAATGGTAAGAGGTGAGTGTATGGCAAAGAAGAGAAGAAGAAAAAAGAAAAAAAATTCATTAAAAAAACAAGTGCAATTTGAACTACTTGGTCTATTATTTGTTTTTCTAGCAATCTTTGGTAGTGGAGCTAGTGCAATAAGTGATGGGGCAATTCCTGGTGGTTTAGAGCATATTTTTCGATTTTTCTTAGGAATTTGGTATTTTACTGCGTCACTATTTTTACTCGTAATTGGTATTTACTTAGTTATTAAGAGAAGTTATCCAAATTTTTTACATAAGAAGATGATAGGTTTCTATATTATAATTCTAGGAACATTACTGTATACCCACATTCAAACTTATGAGAGTTTACTAGAAGCATCTAGTGACACATCAATTATACGAGCAACTTGGGATACTTTTTTTGATTTTGTTGCTGGAAGTGCGTCTTCAGGACAAACAGGTGGCGGAATGATAGGAGCATTTCTATTTGCTTTTTGTTACTATTTATTTTCATCTGTTGGAGCGCAGATTGTTGCTATATTTTCCATATTAATTGGACTTATCTTTCTAACTGAATTTTCGATTGGAGAAACACTTACAAAAATCGGAAAACAAAGTAAAAATAGAATGAATAATTTAAAAGAAAAAATAAAGCCAAAGTCGGGACAAAGTAAGAAAAAAGATAAGAAGGTAGATAATGAGTTAGAAGAGAATCCAGTACTAATGGATCCGATTATTGACTCAAAAGCAAATGAATTCCCTGATGTTACTTATGCTTTTGATGAACAAAGTGCTATACAGCCTATAATTTCC
The DNA here is from genome assembly GCF_000482485.1 of Paucisalibacillus globulus DSM 18846. Taxonomy (GTDB): domain Bacteria; phylum Bacillota; class Bacilli; order Bacillales; family Amphibacillaceae; genus Ornithinibacillus; species Ornithinibacillus globulus. Next base: position 651,214 of record NZ_AXVK01000001.1, read on the forward strand.
GAGCAACCTGAAGGTAAAAAGGAAATTGCCAATGAGGATCCTGACGATGATGTAGAGGTAATGCCAATGGCTGAAGTAGAAAATCCAGAATACACCTTACCTTCACCAAGTTTACTTACAGAACCTGCACATAACTCCCAATATCATGATAAAGCGCAGATACAGTCAGTAGTAAGAAAGCTAGAAAGAACATTTCACAGCTTTGGAGTGAAAGCTAGAGTAACGAAAGTAAATGTAGGTCCAGCAGTGACAAAATATGAGGTTTATCCTGAAGCAGGTGTGAAAGTTAGTAAGATTGTTAGTTTACATGATGACCTAGCTCTCGCGTTAGCAGCGAAGGATATACGTATTGAAGCACCAATTCCGGGTAAGTCGGCAGTTGGAATTGAAGTGCCTAACCAAGAAATTGCCATGGTATCACTTCGGGAAGTACTAGATAGTTCAGGAAGTAATCAATCTTCTAAACTATTAGTTGGTCTTGGGAAAGATATTTCAGGGGATTCAGTTCAGGCAGAGTTAAATAAAATGCCACATCTATTAATTGCAGGGGCAACAGGTAGTGGTAAAAGTGTTTGTGTGAATGGTATTATAACCACCATCTTAATGCGTGCAAAACCACATGAAGTGAAGATGATGATGATTGACCCTAAAAAAGTAGAATTAAATGTTTATAATGGCATCCCACATTTATTAGCTCCGGTTGTGACAGATCCTAAAAAAGCATCACGAGCCCTGAAGAAAGTTGTTTCGGAGATGGAGAGACGGTATGAGTTATTTTCTGATACTGGTACAAGAAATATAGAGGGTTATAATGAATATATCAGGAAATATAATCGTACAGTGGATGAACATGATGGACAGCCAAATCTTCCTTATATTGTTGTAATTGTTGATGAGTTGGCCGATTTAATGATGGTTGCTTCAAGTGATGTGGAGGACTCCATTACTAGGCTTGCTCAGATGGCAAGGGCAGCAGGTATTCACTTAATTATTGCAACACAAAGACCGTCAGTTGATGTTATTACCGGTGTTATTAAAGCAAATATTCCATCACGCATAGCATTTAGTGTATCTTCTTCAACTGATTCACGCACAATTCTTGACTCTGGGGGAGCAGAGAAGCTACTTGGTCGAGGGGATATGTTATTCTTACCTGTTGGTTCTTCTAAGCCACTACGGGTTCAAGGAGCATTTTTATCAGATGAAGAAGTAGAGAGGGTTGTTGATCATTGTATTGAACAACAAAAGGCAAGTTATCAAGAAGAAATGATTCCTGAAGATACTAATGACGTTGTAGAAGAAGTCGATGATGAACTTTATGATGATGCGGTACAATTAATCACAGAAATGCAAAGTGCTAGTGTTTCTATGTTACAAAGAAGATTCCGCATTGGTTATACAAGAGCAGCACGTTTGATAGACGCCATGGAAGCTCGAGGAATTGTTGGTCCTTATGAGGGAAGTAAGCCAAGGACAGTACTAGTTTCTCGAACTGAAGAAAAAACTTCATAATACGTCTATTTGTACAAATTAGGAGCTAAGTGAAAACGTATGATTAACGGTTATCATTTAGCTCCTTTTTGTATAAAATTAATTGACTCTTTAGACTTCTTCACACGTTGAAATCGCTTCAGGGTAATATTTCAAGGTTTTTTTGAATTTAGTGTGTAATAATTGAAATAATCTTAGTAAATTTGGTGAAAACTATTTATTTGTTCATAAAATAATGATATATTATTCAAGGTATGACTGTCAGTATTTGTCGGATTTTCAGGTAACTCATCGGTTTATGAACAAATACTAGGGGGGACCATATGTCCATAAAATCAGATTCGAGACATTTATATTTACAAGTTATTGATAAAATAAAACAAGATATTGAAAGCGGTATATTTAAACCTCATGGTAAATTACCGTCTGAATTTGAATTATCAAAGACACTTGGTGTTTCTAGGGCCACATTACGTGAGGCTTTAAGGATATTAGAAGAAGATAATGTTGTGACAAGGAAACATGGTGTTGGTACATTTGTAAATCAAAAGCCTATTGTCTCCTCAGGAATTGAGCAACTTAATAGTGTTACATTTATGATAGAACAGGCTGGGAAGGAAGCAGGATCTCAATATTATTCAACTGAATTAATAGATCCAACTGAAGAAGAAAGGAATAAGTTTAAGCCTTTTGATTTAACCCAGTTAGTAAAAATAGAAAGAATTCGAACCGCTGATGGAAAACCGGTTGTATTTTGTATTGATAAGGTACCAGAAGGGTTGATACCCATTGAAATAGCAAATAAACAGGATTCACTATTCAAGCTAATGGAAGAACATGCTCAGAAGCGAATAAGTTATGCAATAACTTATATAGAGCCAGTAAGCTATAATGAAAAGATTTTCAATATATTAAATTGTGATTTTGATCAGTCACTTTTATTGCTTAAACAAATGCATTACACAGACGATGATAAACCCGTCTTATATTCTTTAAATTATTTTCGTTCGGATGTATTTAGTTTTCATGTATTACGTAAGCGAGTATAAGGTTCTTTACTTATAGGGGGTGATGTTCGGAAAAATTATAGGGCTAAGGACATAGTAACCAATCAATAAATACTTATAAAAAATTTACGGGGGTATTTTCATGAAGAAGTTAAGCTTTTTACTTGTTTTAATCCTTGGTTTAGGATTAGTACTTGCTGCTTGTGGCGGCGGCGATGACAAAGATTCAAAAGATAATGGTAAAGAAGATAATGCTGGTGATAATGCAACTTCAGAGGAAGCTTCAGATTTCTCAGTAGCAATGGTAACTGACATTGGTGGGGTAGATGATAAATCCTTTAACCAATCTGCTTGGGAAGGAATTAAAGCATTTGGAGAAGCAAATGGTTTATCAAAAGGTAACGGGTTTGATTATGCCCAATCTAATGATAAATCAGAATACGTTCCTAACTTAACTCGTTTGGTACGTGACGAATACAGCCTTATTTTTGGTATTGGTTTTGAACTGAAAGAAGACTTACAAACTATTGCTGATCAATATTCTGACACTAATTTTGCTATTGTTGATGATGTTGTGGAAGCACCTAATGCTGCAAGTATTACGTTTAAAGAGCATGAAGGTTCATTCTTAGTTGGTGTTGCTGCAGCTCTTAAAACAAAAACAAACAAGTTAGGTTTTGTTGGTGGTATGGATTCACCTCTTATTAATAAATTTGAAGCTGGATTTATCGCCGGTGCAAAATCTATCAATCCTGATATTGAAATAGATGTAAAATATGCAGAACACTTTGGTGATGCAACAAAAGGTAAGACAATTGCTGCTACAATGTATGACAGTGGTATTGACATTATTTATCATGCAGCAGGTGGTACAGGTAACGGTGTATTCAACCAAGCGAAAGACATTAAACAAAATGATCCAGAACGTGAAATTTGGGTAATCGGTGTAGATCGTGACCAACATGAAGAAGGTCAGATCGGCGATCATAATGTTACATTAACTTCTATGATTAAACGTGTTGACGTTGCAGTACAAGATGTATCTACAATGGCATTAAATGGTGAATTCCCTGCTGGAGAGCAATTAGAATTCGGTATTGAAGATAATGGTATTGGATTTGCTACTACGAATAAAGAAGCGATGACAGAAGAAATAATTAACACGGTTAATGAATGGCAAGAAAAAATACTTAATGGAGAAATAGAAGTTCCTTCTACTCGTGATGAATTAAAGGAATTTGAAGCTGCTCTTTAATAGGAATGATAACGTTGTCTTTAAAGGACTTGTTCCCTCTTTGTTATTTAGGGGGTTCAGTCCTTATAGGACAACTTTGTATAAAAAAATAAAATTTTCAACTGAAGAAGATGTATGGACATCTTTTTCATTTGGTAATTTTATTATGAGATTATATTTTCATATAATTCGTGAAATACGGAACAAGAGGGGTGACATAAATGGAATATGTGATTGAAATGTTAAATATCCGTAAAGAGTTTCCGGGTATTGTTGCAAACGATAATATTACTGTCCAACTGAAAAAGGGAGAAATCCATGCACTTCTTGGAGAAAATGGTGCAGGTAAATCCACTTTGATGAACGTATTATTCGGATTATATCAGCCAGAAGCTGGTAAAATTCGTGTTAGAGGAGAAGATGTAAATATATCCAATCCTAATGTTGCTAATGAATTAGGTATTGGGATGGTGCACCAGCATTTTATGCTTGTAGAGCCATTCACTGTGACACAGAATATTATTTTAGGTAGTGAACCAAAAGGTAAATTTGGAAATATTGATATTAAAAAAGCAGAAAAGGAAATTCAGGATATATCTGATCTTTATGGTTTAAAGGTTGATCCTACTGCTAAAATAAGTGATATTTCAGTTGGTATGCAGCAAAGAGTTGAAATTTTAAAAACTTTATATCGTGGCGCAGAGGTACTAATTTTCGATGAGCCTACTGCTGTGTTAACCCCGCAAGAGATTACGGAACTTATTGAAATTATGCGTACTCTAGTAAGAGAAGGTAAATCTATTATCTTAATTACTCATAAGTTAAAAGAAATTATGCAAGTTTGTGATCGCTGTACGGTTATCCGCAAAGGGAAAGGAATAGGAACAGTTGAGGTTAAAGAAACTAATCCAGATGAATTAGCTTCCTTAATGGTAGGTAGAGATGTAAACTTTAAAACTACTAAAAAAGTAGCACAACCTAAGGATGTAGTCTTTAGAGTTGAAGATTTGTTTGTTAGAGATACAAGAAAAGTTGATACAGTTAAGGGACTTAACTTGGAAGTAAGGGCTGGAGAAATTGTTGGTGTTGCCGGTGTTGATGGTAACGGCCAGACAGAATTAATTGAAGCTATTACCGGGCTACGCAAATCACATCAAGGAAAGATTACATTAAACAATAATAATATTACGAACTTAAGCCCTAGAAAAGTTACCAAAACTGGTTTAGGTCATATTCCACAAGATAGACATAAGTATGGTCTTGTACTCGATTATCCGATTGGGTCTAATATGGTACTACAGACGTACTATCAGAAACCATTCTCTAAGGCTTCGATATTAAACTATAAAGAAATTTATAAAAAGGCAAAAGAATTGATTGAAGAGTATGATGTTCGTACTCCAAGTGAATTTACACCTGCTCGTGCCTTATCTGGGGGAAATCAGCAAAAGGCAATTATTGGCCGAGAGATTGATCGTTCACCAGATTTATTGATTGCAGCACAGCCAACACGTGGGCTTGATGTTGGTGCCATTGAATTTATTCATCAGAAATTAATTGAAGAACGTGATAAAGGGAAAGCAATTTTACTCGTGTCCTTTGAATTAGATGAAATTATTAATGTCAGTGACCGTATAGTAGTAATGTTTGACGGTAAAATTATCGCAACAGTAAAGCCTGAAGAAACGAATGAACAAGAGTTAGGTTTATTAATGGCTGGAAGTAAGCTAGATGAGGTAGGTGATTCAAGTGACATCAAATAATCGGATCTTTTCACTAGTAGTTCCAGTTATTTCGGTTATTCTCGGATTAATAGTTGGTGCAATTATTATGGCTGTATCAGGTCACAATCCAATGGAAGCATATGCTGCTTTGTGGAGAGGGGCATTTGGAGATTCATTTACAATTGGAGAGACTGTTCGTCGTATTACTCCACTAATTTTAACTGGTTTAGCAATAGCATTTGCTTTTCGTACTGGGTTATTTAATATTGGAGCGGAAGGACAAGTTATCGTAGGTTGGTTAGCAGCTGTTTGGGTAGGTCTTGTAATTGACGCACCAATGATTATTCATTTACCACTGGCTGTACTTGCTGGTGCAATCGCCGGTGGGTTATGGGGATTTATCCCTGGTATATTAAAAGCGAAATTAGGTGTGCATGAAGTAATCGTTACGATCATGATGAACTATATTGCTATGTTTGTTACGAATGAAATTATTCGTTCAGTATTAACTGATCATAAAACTACGACAGATAAAATAGCAGGAAGTGCTTCACTTGGTTCTGAATGGTTACAAAGTATAACTTTTTATTCTCGTATGCATTATGGTATTTTAATAGCTTTATTTGCTGCAATAATTATGTGGTTTATTATTCAACGTACGACATTAGGATATGAATTAAAAGCGGTTGGTTTTAATAGACACGCTTCTAAATATGCTGGTATGAGCGTAAGTAAGAGTATTATCTTATCTATGGTAATTGCTGGTGGTTTTGCTGGACTAGCTGGTGCCATGGAAGGGTTAGGAACTTATGGTAGTATATCCGTTATGTCAGGGTTTACCAATTTAGGTTTCGATGGAATTGCTGTAGCTTTATTAGGAGCAAATAATCCATTTGGCGTGGTCATTGCCGCAATTCTATTTGGGGTATTAAAAGAAGGTGCTGGTGAAATGCCAACAGGTGCTGGTGTACCAACTGAATTAGTTGATATCATCATTGCAATTATTATCTTCTTTGTAGCATCAAGTTATATTATCAGATGGGCTTTACTTCGCATGAAAAAGGAGGGGAAATAAATGATTGAAATACTTCAATCCATGGTTCCTACTGTACTTTTCTTCTCAGCTCCCCTCATATTAACAGCACTGGGCGGGGTATTTAGTGAACGCTCTGGGGTTATTAATATTGGTCTAGAAGGACTAATGGTTATTGGGGCTTTTGTTGGTATTGTATTTAACCTAACTTTTGCAGACGTGTTTGGTAACGTTACACCGTGGATTTCCATAATTGTTGCGACTGTTGTAGGGGCACTTTTTTCCTTGATTCACGCTGTAGCATCTATTTCGTTCCGTGCTGATCAAACCGTTAGTGGAGTGGCTATCAATATGCTTGCTTTAGGAGTAGGGGTATATTTGACCAAGGTTTGGTATGATAAAGGACAAACAGACATGGTTTCTGAACCGTTCTTTTCTACAAATATTCCTGTCATGTCTAAGATACCAGTAATTGGTCCAATTTTCTTTGAAGGTGTATATATCACTTCATATATTGCAATTATACTTGCATTTGTAGCGTGGTACGTATTATATAAAACAGCTTTTGGATTACGCTTAAGAGCAGTAGGGGAACACCCAATGGCGGCAGATACAAATGGAATTAATGTATCAAAAATGCGCTATATTGCAGTTATTTTATCTGGTGCATTAGGTGGCCTAGGTGGATCTATATTTGCTCTTACTGTAGTATCTAATTTCTCCCAATCAACTATTGTTGGACAAGGATTTATGGCTCTTGCAGCTGTTATCTTTGGTAAATGGCACCCACTTGGTGCGATGGGTGCCGCATTATTCTTTGGATTTGCTCAAAGTCTAAGTATTGTAAGCTCAGGGATTCCTATATTACAGGATATTCCAAATGTGATCTTGCTTATTGCACCTTATTTACTGACCATTCTTGCACTAGCTGGATTTATTGGGCGAGCAGATGCTCCAAAAGCAAATGGAGTACCTTATATTAAAGGTAGTAGATAACGAAAAATAAGCGAAAACATATAAATTTGATGATACTAGATTTGTTGAGAAGACTGACTTGAATGTAAATTTCAAGTCAGTTTTTTGTGTTACTTCACATATAAATGGTAAACTATGGTTATGAATAATACGTGATGGATTATGAAATATCGTACAAACTAAAAGTTATGTAGGAATACATAAAAATGGAGGAAAACGTATGGAAACAATTAAGGAAGAGATAAAGAATTATCAGGGACTTAATATTCATTTTGTACCGAATGATAAATTCAAGACAGTTCATTTAGTGGTTAAGTTCCGTACACCTTTAAGTCGTGAAACGATTACCAAGAGAGCATTATTGCCTTACGTACTACAACAGGGACCTAATAAGTATCCGAGTCGAAAGGACCTTCAAATTGCTCTGGATAATTTATATGGTGCAGTACTTTCAATTGATGGTGGAAAAAAAGGAGATAGCCACATTCTAAGTTTTAGATTAGAAGTAGCTAATGAAAAGTTTATACCAAATGAATCAAATATTATAAAAAAAGCTATTGATTTAATGTATGAAGTCATTTTCCATCCAAATGTTGAAGGAGACCGTTTTCGTGAACTGATATTTAACAGGGAAAAAGAAACATTAAGACAGAAGATTAAATCTATTGTCGATGACAAGATGAAATATGCAAATATGAGGCTTATAGATGAGATGTGTGAAGGAGAGGCCTATCAAACACATGTTAGTGGTTATGAAGAAGATTTAGAAAAGTTAACAACCAAAGAATTGTATCAATATTATCAGAAGATGTTAGAGAAGGATCAAATTGATGTTTATGTTTTGGGCGATATAGACGTAACTGAAATGGAACCAATTATTTCTTCTTATTTTAAAAGAGATGATTATCAGGAAAATGATAATAACGCTTTTAGAGATAATAAGTTTTCTAAAAAAGATGTTAAAGAAGTTGTTGAAAAACAAAGCGTCCAACAAGCAAAACTTCATATTGGTTATCGAACAAATATTCAGTATCAAGATTTAAACTATGCCGCATTACAAGTTTTTAATGGTATTTTAGGTGGTTTCCCTAGCTCAAAACTATTTATAAATGTTCGGGAAAAAAATAGTCTTGCATATTATGCATCTTCCAGGTTAGAAAGTCATAAAGGTCTTTTACTCGTATTTAGTGGAATTGCCCCAAAAGATTACCAAAAAGCCCGTGATATCATGGAAGAGCAGATGATTGCAATGAAGAATGGGAATATAACAGAAGATGAACTAAAGGAAACAAAGGATTTAATTGTTAACTCCTTACTTGAAACGCTTGATCATCCACAAGGAATCATTGAAATGCTGTATCAACAAGTTATTGCTGATACGCAACTTTCCCCTGATGAATTAATCAAAAATGTTAAAAATGTAACACTTGAAGAGGTAGTTGAAGTTGGTAAAAGTATTGAAGAAGATACAGTTTATCTATTAACTAATGAAGGAGGGGCGGCAAATGAATAAAAAAGAATATCGTCACATTGAAGAGACATTATTTCATGAAAAGCTTAACAATGGATTAGATGTATTTTTACTTCCTAGACCACAGATGTCAAAGACATATGCCATTTTCTCTACAAATTACGGTTCTATTGATCGGACATTTGTCCCAATTGGCGAAACAGAGGAAATTACAGTGCCGGACGGAATTGCCCATTTTCTAGAACACAAGTTATTTGAAAAAAAAGACCGTGATGTCTTTGCTGATTTCGGTAAGCAAGGTGCATCGGCTAATGCATATACTTCATTTACAAAAACTGCTTATTTATTTTCTGCTACTTCGAATATAGAAGAGAATGTAAAGACATTACTTGATTTTGTTCAGGATCCTTATTTTTCGGAGCAATCTGTTGAAAAGGAAAAAGGGATTATCGGTCAAGAAATTAAAATGTATGATGACCAGCCGGATTGGCAATCGTTTATGGGAACATTGAAGAGTTTGTTTAAAGAAACTCCGGTAAATATTGACATTGCTGGAACAGTCGAATCGATTAGTGAAATAACAAAGGATGACTTGTATACTTGTTATAACACTTTTTATCATCCGGAAAATATGACATTTTTTATTGCTGGGAATTTTGACCCAACTAGAATGATATCTCTTATTAAAGAAAATCAAGATAGGAAAGAATTTGCAAAGTTAGAGGAAATTAAACGTAATTATCCCTCGGAGCCTAATGAGGTTGCTGAAAAGGAATTTAAACTAAAGATGCCGGTTTCCGTTGCAAAGTGTACAGTGGGGATTAAAGAATCTTTTAACGAGTTAGCAGGTGATGCATTTGTAAAAAGAGACTTACTTCAAGATATGATTATCACGTTTTATTTTTCAAAAAGCGGCCAGTTCTATGAACAGCTTTATCAAGAGAATATGATTGACTCAAGTTTTTACTTTGAGACCAACTTGGATAAGAATTTTGGTTATTCAATAATTGGTGGAAACACTGATGACCCTAACCAATTTGCAGAAAAAATTAAAGAATTGCTACTTTCGACCAATTCACATGTAATAACGAAAGAAGATTTTGAACGGATGAAACGAAAGAAAATTGGCCAATTACTACGTTCTATGAATTCGCTTGAAAACATTGCAAGTAAATTTATCCATTATAACACCGTTACAGCGGATTACTTTGAATTAATTCCGACGATTCAAAGCTTAACTGTGGAGGAAGCTAATAAATTCCTCAAAGAATGGGTAGATGAGAGTCGGCTAGGTGTTTGTAAAATTTTATCTGAGTAAGGAGAAAGTATGGGGAAAAATGTTTTAATTATTGGTGCAAGTGGGGACATCGGAAGTAAGATTGCTACCCAATTAGGGAAAGAAGGATATTCTTTGATTTTACATTATAATCAAAATGAAAAAGCGATTGAAACCCTTCAAAATAAAATTCCTACTGGTGCAATATTAGACACTATTAAAGCTAATTTAGCTACAGATGAAGGTATCAAAAGCTTATTAAAGGGAATTTTCTATCCAATTGATTCCATTGTATTTTCTAGTGGTATTGCTTATTACGGGTTATTCCAGGATACCCCAGAACCTATTATGGATGAGATGTTGTCTATTCATGTAAAAGCACCTTTTTCAATCGTCAAAGAAATACTCCCTGAAATGATTAAGAGAAAGTCTGGTAAAATAATCTTAATTTCGTCTATTTGGGGTGAAGTAGGTGCAAGCAATGAAGTATTATATTCTGCTGTTAAAGGTGCTCAAAATAGCTTTGTAAAGTCACTCTCAAAGGAGGTCGGGCCGAGTGGGATAGTAGTTAACGCTGTAAGTCCTGGATTTATTGAAACAAAGATGAACCCACTAACAGTGGAGGAAAAGGAATATTTAGTTGATGACATTCCACTAAACCGCGCTGGAAGACCTCAAGACGTTGCCGATGCAGTTAGTTTTTTACTGAGTGATAAAGCAGCCTACATCCATGGTGAAATACTTAGAATTACCGGTGGTTGGGATTAATTTTATAGCTAAGGTACCATTATAGAAATATTAGAATTCCTTCAATTGAAAAATGCATAAACAAAAAATAAATTCAAATACTATGCATGTATCATAAGAAGGAGGAATGAAAATGTCTGTTCTTGATAATTTTGATTCATGGAAGCAATTTTTGGCTAATAGATTAGAGCAAGCACAATCACAAGGAATGTCACAACAAACCATCTCTCAAGTTGCATATGAGGTGGGAGATTATCTTGCGAAAAGTGTCGATGCTAAAAATAACGAAGAGGCAGTTCTTCGTGAGCTTTGGAATGCCGCTTCCAAGGAAGAACAGCAAGCTATTGCTAATTCGATGGTGAAACTAGTACAAAATCAAGGGAACAGTTAAGCTGGACATATTCATAAAAGAAGCTACGCCTGAATCGTAGCTTCTTTTATGTTCTAAACAAAATCATTTAGATTAATTTTCATGAAATGTCTTTAAACAATAGAGAAAATCATATATTATGTAGATAAGGAACAATTTGGTTAAATTGGCAAAGGGGAGCTTTAAGTGGCAAAAACAGAGTGGTATTTAGAATATGAAATTCAAATTAATCGCCCTGGATTATTGGGAGAGATATCTTCTTTGCTAGGTATGCTTTCCATAAATATTGTTACAATTAACGGTGTCGAAAATGGCCGAAGAGGCATGTTATTACTTGCAGATAATACAGAACAAATTACTCGTTTAAAATTGATTTTACAAACGATGGAAACTATCATCGTAACAAAAATTCGAAAATCAAAATTACGTGATCGTCTTGCGGTTAGACATGGGAAATATATACATAGAGATGCAGATGATCGAAAGACTGTTCGTTTTGTACGTGATGAGCTTGGAATATTAGTGGACTTTATGGCTGAATTGTATAAACAAGAAGGACATAAATTAATTGGAATAAGAGGTATGCCAAGGGTTGGTAAAACTGAATCCATTGTTGCAGCTAGTGTTTGTGCGAATAAAAGATGGCTGTTTGTTTCCAGTACGTTAATTAAACAAACGGTAAGAAGCCAATTAATCGAAGGTGAATATAGTTCAGATAATATCTTTATTATCGATGGAATAGTTTCTAAACAAAGAGCTAACGAACGGCACTGGCAGTTAATCAGAGAAATTATGCAACTACCTGCAATTAAAGTTGTGGAACATCCGGATATATTTGTCCAATCTACAGAGTATAATATTGACGACTTTGACTATATTATAGAACTACGTAGTGATGAGAATGAGGAAATTACATATGATGTAGTTGAAAGTTCACAATTTAGCGGGAGTAATGGATTCGCAATGTTCGATTAATAAATTGGATGGTGTTAATGTATGGGAATAGGTGCAAGACTTAAAGAAGCTAGAGTAGAACAAGACATCTCTCTTGATGCCTTACAAGATACGACAAAAATACAGAAAAGATATCTTGTAGCGATAGAAGAGGAGAATTTCTCAGTTCTTCCTGGGAAATTTTATGCAAAAGCTTTTATAAAAGAGTATGCGATTGCTGTCGGATTGGATCCAAATCAGTTAATGGAGGATTTTAAAGAGGACATACCTTCACCTGAAGAAGACACAACGACTCAGTATACAAGGATTCATCGATCTAGAAAAGATAATATGCCTACGAAAAGTACTGCAGTTTTTTCATTTATCCCAACCGTAATTGTTGCTATTTTAATAATTGGCATACTTTTTTTAGCATGGTGGTTTATTATTAAGTCAAATGAGGCGGAAGATCCTGCGTCTCCTGCTGATCAAACGGAAGATAAAGAGTTCTATCGCAATGATAACGCTGATAATAATGCAGACACAGATGATACTGAATCAAATTCAGAAACAGAGGATACATCCGAAAATGAATCCACAGAAGATGAAACTGGAAATGAAACGGAAGAGGAATCGACAGAAGAGGAGCCAGAACTTGGTATTACAGTTTTGGAACAAGGAACTGGCACGAAGCCAACATCGGAATTAGAGCTTTCTAATGTAGGTGAAGCATTGAATATTGAATTTGTTGCAACTGGTCAACAAGTATGGCTTGATGTACAAAATGCTGATGGAGAAAGCTTTTTCAGTGGAATGGTTAGTCCTGATGAACCATTATCTATTGATTTAAAAGAAGAAAAACGCATTTATTTAAATGTTGGGCATGCACCTAGCTTAACCATTACAATTAATGGGGTTGAGTTGGAATATCCTGTTGATCCGAATCAAAGGGGAGCGGACCATCAACGAATGTATTTGAATGTTGTAGAAACAAATGAGTAGGCTAAAGCCCTTCTAAAAGCTATAATGCTGTAGAAGGGTTTTCTACCTTTTAATTAGGAGGAGTCAAATAGAATGAATATACCAAATAAAATTACTGTTTCGAGGATCTTATTAATTCCAATCTTTATTATAATGATGAGCATTCCATTCAATTGGGGAGAATGGGATATTGGGGATGGTGTGTTACCAGTTTCTCATTTCATAGCAGCATTGATTTTTATTTTTGCAGCTGCAACAGATTGGGTTGATGGTCATTATGCCCGTAAGTATAATCTTGTAACAAATTTAGGGAAATTTTTAGACCCATTAGCAGATAAATTATTAGTTTCTTCTGCATTAATCATATTGGTTGAAATGGGTGTTGCACCTGCATGGGTTGTGATTATTATTATCAGTAGAGAATTTGCAGTTACTGGATTACGTTTAGTAGCCGCTGGTGAGGGAATTGTTCTTGCTGCTGGTAAAATGGGTAAACTAAAAACAGCCACCCAAATGATTGCCATTGCAAGTTTATTATTACATAACTTCCCATTTTCTTATATTAATTTTCCTTTTGGTATGATTATGCTTTATCTTGCTTTATTCTTTACCGTACTTTCTGGCTATGATTATTTTGCGAAAAACTGGCATGTTATGAGGAATTCCAAATAATGAAACAAATGAATGCGGAAATAATTGCTGTTGGAACCGAGCTTCTTCTTGGCCAAATCGCTAATACCAATGCACAGTGGATATCAGAACAACTTGCTATTAACGGTATCAATGTCTTTTATCACGGAGTAGTAGGGGATAATTTAACACGTGTAAAGGATATGTTTGAAATCGCAGGGGAAAGATCCGATGTTGTAATAGTTACCGGAGGATTAGGCCCAACAGATGATGATTTAACTCGAGAAGCTTTTCAGTTTATTAGTGGACTCAAAATGATTGAACATAAGCCTTCGATGGATTATATAGAAGCTTATTTTAATAAAATAAATTCAATTATGACGCCTAATAATCGAAAACAAGCGAGAGTGTTTGAAGGTGCGACAGTAATTAATAATACTGTTGGTATGGCACCTGGAATGATTATTCACTATAATGACACTACTTGGGTGTTCTTGCCGGGAGTGCCACGTGAGATGAAGTCCATGATGCTGGATGGTGTTTTACCATATTTAAATAAAACGTTTAAACAAGATGAGGTAATTAAATCATATGTTCTTCGCTTTATTGGGATTGGCGAATCACAATTAGAACACGAATTAAAAGAAATTATTAATAAACAACAAAATCCGACCATTGCACCGTTAGCTCAAAACAATGGTGTTGTCATCCGATTAACTGCTAAAGCAAAATCAGAAGAGAGTGCTTTTCAATTACTAAATCAAGCTAGAGATACTATTTTAGCAATTGTTGGTAACTATTATTATGGTACAAACGAGGAAACGCTAGAACAGGTAATCATTTCAAAGCTGAAAGACAAGCAGCTTATGATTGCATCTGCTGAGAGTCTTACTGGCGGAAAGTTTATTGAAAAACTAATATCCGTTCCAGGCGCTTCCGAAGTGACCAGGGGGTCAATAGTTTGCTATGACACTTCTGTAAAACGAGATGTATTAAAAATTTCTGATGAAATGTTACAGTCAAAAGGTACAATTAGTAGTGAGTGTGCACTGGAAATGTCAAAGAATGTTGCGACATTGTTAAATGCTTCTATAGGAATTAGTTTTACAGGGCTTGCTGGACCCGAGCCGTTAGAAGGGAAACCTGTAGGAACTGTTTATATCTCTGTTTATATTAAAAATACTAAACATATTGTTCAAAAGTTTGAATTTAGCGGAACTAGGGATGGTATTCGTCATCGAGCAGTATTAAAGGGTTACGAAATTTTACTAAATCTATTAAAATAAGTAAATATAAGGATTAAATTTGCGTGAAATTCGATTATGGGAATATATTCTTCCTTATAATCGAATTTTATTTTGAAAACACCTTGAAAAACATGAGAACGTTTATTCGTTTTTTGCTTGGCAAAAAGGAAAAAACAATGTATGATAGATATAGTTAATTTAAGGAGGTAGTTTCGTTGAGTGATAGAAAACAAGCATTAGATATGGCTTTGAAACAAATAGAGAAACAATTTGGTAAAGGTTCTATTATGAAATTAGGCGAACAAGCGGGACAAAAATTAGCAACGACATCTAGTGGTTCCTTATCATTGGATATTGCATTAGGTATTGGTGGTTATCCAAAAGGTAGAATTATTGAAATTTATGGTCCTGAATCCTCAGGTAAGACGACTGTTGCTCTTCACGCGATCGCAGAAGCTCAGGCACAAGGTGGGCAAGCAGCATTTATCGATGCAGAGCATGCGCTGGATCCCACTTATGCTAGAGCATTAGGTGTTAATATTGATGAACTTCTATTATCCCAACCGGATACAGGTGAACAAGCCTTGGAAATCGCAGAAGCCTTAGTACGTAGTGGAGCGGTTGATATCGTGGTAGTTGACTCTGTTGCTGCATTAGTTCCAAAAGCGGAAATTGAAGGTGAAATGGGAGATTCACACATGGGTCTACAAGCTAGACTTATGTCACAAGCACTTAGAAAACTTTCTGGTGCAATTAATAAATCAAAAACTACTGCTATTTTTATTAACCAAGTTCGTGAAAAAATTGGTGTAATGTTTGGAAATCCAGAAACGACTCCTGGTGGACGTGCACTTAAATTCTATTCATCTGTACGACTTGAGGTTCGTCGTGCTGAAACCTTAAAACAAGGAAATGAAATGGTCGGAAACAGAGCCAAAATTAAAGTTGTTAAAAATAAAGTTGCTCCTCCATTTAAAACTGCAGAAGTTGACATTATGTATGGAGAAGGTATTTCTATTGAAGGTGAAATACTAGATATTGGTTCTGATCTTGATATCGTCCAAAAGAGCGGTGCATGGTATGCGTATCAAGGCGAAAGACTAGGGCAAGGAAGAGAGAATGCCAAACAGTTCTTGAAAGAAAATAAAGACATTATGGGTGAAATTCATCAAGCAGTACGTGATCATTATCAATTAGATGAAGCCGTTGAAGTTCGTAATGATGAAGAAGCAACACAAGAAACACTTGATGTATAATAATTTAAGGGGTGTATCCAAATTACAGCTTTATTACAGTTGTAATAGGGGGTACACCCTTTCTGTTATAATAATTTCAGAAAACTAATATTATTTTTTTGTCGATTCCTTGACATTATTTTTACGTAAAGATAAAATTAACTTGTATAATTTTATAATTTTATTATACGCAGTATAAATTATTCATTGAGTATGGTACACACCGACAATTTAAATGAATGAACGAATCAAACAATTTTATAGCAAGAGGAGGTGAAAACGTGGAAATTTCTTATTTATTCATCTCCATTTTGCTTATCGTAACCCTTATAGTCGGTTTGTTTGTTGGTTATCTGATTCGTAAATCTATTGCGGAAGCTAAAATTTCTAGTGCTGAAAATTTAGCAAAGCAAATAGTTGAAGAGGCACGTCGAAATGCAGATGCCGCTAAAAAAGAGGCGCTTCTTGAGGCGAAGGATGAAAATCATAAGCTTCGCCAGCAGACAGAGCAAGAATTACGTGAACGTCGTTCTGAAGTACAAAAGCAAGAAAATCGCCTGATGCAAAGAGAAGAAAATCTGGATAGAAAAAGTGAAACATTAGATAAGCGAGATATCATGCTAGAAAAACGTGAACAATCGCTTACAGAAAAACAACAACAAATTGAAGAAATGGAAAGCAAAGTGGAATCAATGCTACAAGAGCAGCAAACTGAGCTTGAACGCATTTCTGGTTATACTACTGATCAGGCAAGAAGTATCATTTTAGAACGCCTTGAAAAGGAATTAGCACATGAATCAGCGATTATGATTAAAGAAGCTGAAAATCGCTCTAAGGAAGAGGCAGATAAGAAAGCAAAAAGTATTTTGTCTCTTGCTTTACAACGTTGTGCTGCGGACCACGTTGCTGAAACTACCGTATCTGTTGTAAATCTTCCAAATGATGAAATGAAAGGTCGTATTATTGGTCGTGAAGGTCGAAACATTCGTACATTAGAAACATTAACCGGAATCGATTTAATCATTGACGATACACCAGAAGCTGTCATATTATCTGGTTTTGACCCAATTCGTAGAGAAACAGCTCGTATTGCTCTAGAAAAACTAGTACAAGATGGCAGAATTCACCCAGCAAGAATCGAAGAAATGGTGGATAAAGCTCGACGTGAAGTTGATGAGTATATACGAGAAGTTGGAGAAGAAACAACATTTGAAGTTGGTGTACACGGTCTACATCCTGATCTTATCAAAATACTTGGTCGTCTAAAATATCGTACAAGCTATGGTCAAAATGTATTGAAGCACTCAACAGAAGTTGCATATTTATCAGGATTGCTTGCTGCTGAATTAGGTGAAGATGTAAGATTAGCTAGAAGAGCTGGATTACTACATGATATTGGTAAAGCAATCGATCATGAAGTAGAAGGTAGCCACGTTGAAATCGGTAAAGAGCTAGCGATGAAATACAAAGAACACGATGTAGTCATTAATGCAATTGCTTCACACCATGGTGATGAAGAACCTACTTCCGTCATTTCTGTTCTAGTTGCCGCCGCAGATGCGTTATCTGCTGCTCGCCCTGGAGCTCGAAGTGAAACATTGGAAAACTACATCAAGCGTTTAGAAAAGCTTGAAGAAATCTCCGAATCATTTGCAGGTGTTGAAAAATCATTTGCAATTCAAGCCGGAAGAGAGATTCGTATTATGGTGAAGCCAGATGAAATAGATGATATTGATTCTGCACGGGTTGCACGTGATATACGTAAACGTATTGAAAGCGAACTTGATTATCCAGGTCATATTAAAGTGACCGTTATTCGTGAAACAAGAGCAGTTGAATATGCAAAATAAATAAAACTGCAAAAGTGGGGGATAATACCTCCACTTTTTATTTTTTGTACAGTATGGAAAGCGTAAATAATTTCCATAGTTTTGTTAAACTAGCATATTCTAGGATTAAACGAATGACATTTTTCTAAGATAACTTTTGACTTTAGATAGAGGATATGGAAAACTTGAAATAATTACTTACATGATAACGATAGGATGATTAAAAAGTGAAGATATTATTCATTGGTGATGTATTCGGTTCACCCGGAAGAGATATGGTACAGGAATATTTACCTAAATTAAAAGAAAAGTATAGACCCAATGTAGTAATTATTAATGGGGAAAATGCCGCTTCTGGAAAAGGAATTACAGAAAAAATTTATAAACAATTTATGGAGTGGGGAGCACATATAATAACTATGGGAAACCACACCTGGGATAAAAAAGATATATTTGAGTTTATAGATGACGCCAAGAATTTAATAAGACCGGCAAACTTTCCGCAAGGTACACCTGGAAAAGGAATTACGTATCTCAATATGAACGGAAAAGAAATAGCCATTCTAAATTTACAAGGGCGTACATTTTTACCTGCTATTGATGATCCATTTAGAAAAGTTGATGAATTAATTGAACAAGCAAAGAAAAGAACGAACATTATTTTTCTGGATTTTCATGCGGAAGCAACAAGTGAAAAACAAGCAATGGGCTGGTATGTTGATGGTAGAGTAAGTGCTGTTGTTGGTACACACACTCATACTCAAACAGCAGATAATCGGATATTACCAAGTGGTACGGCGTATATTACGGATGTAGGGATGACCGGTCCATACGATGGGATATTAGGAGTCGAGAAAGATGTTGTTATAAAGAGATTTTTAACTAGTCTACCAGTTCGTTTTGAACCCGATACGACGGGCCGTAATCAACTCAATGGTGTATTAATTGATATTAGTGATGAAGATGGTAAAGCGAACAAAATTGAAAGAATAATGATAAATGAGGATAACCCTTTCTTCTCTTAAGCCAAGTTGAATTGGTAATTTGAATTTTGCAAATCTTTGATGCATAATATGGTTATAAGCTAACGTCTCCAAGAATATAGTATCAGTAGAACTATAATAGGAAATGAAGGAGGTACTAGTAATGGACATATTAAAAGTCTCAGCAAAATCAAATCCAAATTCAGTAGCGGGAGCACTTGCGAATGTATTACGTGAACGTGGCACAGCGGAAATCCAGGCTATTGGCGCTGGAGCTTTAAACCAGGCCGTAAAAGCAGTTGCAATCGCACGAGGGTTTGTAGCACCAAGTGGAGTAGATTTAATTTGTATTCCGGCCTTTACGGATATTATGATTGACAATGAAGAGAGGACAGCAATTAAACTAATTGTAGAGCCTAGGTAATGGATTTAACTTACATAGTGTTGCGTATAAAAGCGCAGCACTTTTTTATTTGGCTCTTTTTGTACAGTTTGTTGCTATTTTTGTATAAACTGCGCGGTAAATACTGTATATTGCCGTTCGAATTTAATGAATGGAGTGGATGAACTGCTATGCTACCGCTCCGGCAGAATACTC
>NZ_KI519435.1:0-15968 GCF_000482485.1 Paucisalibacillus globulus DSM 18846
GCTGAAATTCCAGAAGTCTGTCCTTTAGACGAGGTCTATTAGACAGAGTTTGCGCAAATTCCGGAAGTCTGTCCTTTAGACGGGGTCTATTAGACTGAGTTTACGCTAATACCGGAAGTCTGTCCTTTAAACCAGCTCTATTAGACAATAGTTTAACGAAATACCAGAAGTCTGTCTTTTAAACCAGCTCTATTAGACAGACTTTACACAAATACTGAAAGTCTGTCTTTTAAATACGAATATGAATGAAAAGTCTCCATCCCACACAATAAATAACCCCCAGAGTCTAAGCTCCGGGGGCTAACTAATATCACTGCATGACTAGTGCTGGTACTGCATCATCCATTTTACTAATCTCTACATCTTTATAATAATACTTCACGATGTCTTCGTATGTTTTTCCTTCTTTTGCCATTCCGTTGGCGCCGTATTGACTCATTCCGACGCCGTGTCCACTTCCTTTAGTGGTGAATATGAGGTAATTATCTTTTTGCTCTATTGAAAAGTCATTGGATCGTAGTTTAAGCTTTTCGCGTACTTCCCGCCCTGTGAAAGTGTTCCCTTCGAGATTTAACTCACCGACACGTTTACTTTCGGTTCTAGTTGCTTCGATGGTTAACTGTTTATTATTTGGGAGGTCGATTCCTAATACCGTTTCCACTTGTTCAAATGTAAATGTCTCTTGATCTAAGTAATATGGAGAGGCTTCATCCCATGGGCTAGACACGCTTCGCAAATATGGTATCTCGTTGATATAGTAATCTTCGGAGTTCTCAGTAAACCCGTTACTTGTCGAGAAGAATTGTGGGTCGATTGGTTTATCATTATGGGTAATAATTTGTCCTTTTGTAGCGAGAACCGCATCCGATATTTTCTTCATATTTTGATTGTAATTTGTGCCCCATTTTTCTCGTAATTCTGCATCATTCTTATAGACTTGATCCTGAATAGTATCTGTAACATCAGAGGCATCTTCTTCTTTTTGATATAACATTTTATTCACGACATAGGTTCTTGCGGCGAGTGCTTGTGCTTTTAATGCTTCGGCTTCAAATTCGATTGGCATCTCTGACGCAACGACTCCACTTATATAGGCTTCCAGTGGTACATTTTCAATTTGTTCGGTTTGGGCACGCATGACGGCTACCTCAACTGCTGAATCTTCAACTAATGCTGTTTCGGCTGCTGATGCGGTTTCTTTTGCCCCTCCTTGCTGATCAATCGATTGAGAGCTGACCTCGCTATTCGTGATGAATGGAATAACGATTAATGTCGGAACGGCTAGAATGATAAATGCCAAGCTAAATAAAAATACTGCTGGGCCTTTCCATTTGATGCCCCCTGAACTCATCGGTGCTTTAGGCCGTTTGTTTGTTATTGTAGCCATTCGTTTTTGTAGAATCTGTTGCTTCGATGCAGATTTTTTCTTCTTTAATTTTTGGATTTGTTTAATGGTGTGTTTATTGTTTTTCAAAGGCACCCTCCTCCTCGAGACTTTTATCTAGCATTCCTACTATTAAACTTATACAGTTAGGGAAAATAATAGAACTAGAATTTTGAAAATCTAGCGAACGTGTTTAATAGGACAGGCTTAACGAGGGGGGGAAAATCGTGGCTAGTAAGGGATGAGGATTCCTGCTTAACTGGAGTAAAAAGGTTGCCTTACCATGTAAGACAACCTTTTCCCAATTTACTACCTTATATTTACAACCGGATCTTTTCGTTTATCTTTCTTTACATTCTCATTATACAGATGACAGGCGACAAAATGGTTATCTTCTACTTCCTGCCATTCTGGTTTTTCTTTTCCACAGACTTCCATTGCAAATGGGCAGCGGGTACGGAAAACACAGCCGCTTGGTGGGTTGATTGGGCTTGGTAGTTCTCCTTGTAAAATTATTCGTTCCCGGGATTCCTCCATATCAGGGTCTGGAATCGGAATAGCGGATAGTAATGCTTGTGTATATGGATGGAGTGGGTTTTCGTAGAGATTCTCACTCGCTGTTAATTCCACCATATTTCCTAAATACATGACCCCGATTCGATCGGAAATTTGTTTTACCATCGATAAGTCATGAGCGATAAATAAAAACGTCAAACCCTTTTCCTCTTGTAGATGCTTTAATAGATTTACGACCTGTGCCTGAACCGAAACATCTAATGCTGAGATTGGTTCGTCGGCAATAATAAACTCTGGATTCAAAGCTAGCGCACGGGCAATCCCAATCCGTTGGCGCTGGCCACCACTAAATTCATGTGGGTACCGGTTTGCATGGTCTCTATTTAGGCCTACTTCTTCCAGCAATTGATAAACCCGTTCATTTTGTTCCTTTTTACTGTGATATAGCTTATGAACTTCCATTGGTTCTGAGATGACCTCACGTACTGTGGAGCGGGGGTTGAGGGAAGCATAGGGGTCTTGGAAAATCATTTGCATCTTTTGCCGTAATCGGAATAGTTCTTTTTCGCTTAGGTCGTGGACATTTTCTCCATCAAACAAAACATCTCCTTCTGTTTTGTTGTACAGTCCAATAACAGTTCTGCCGATTGTTGACTTTCCACAACCAGATTCCCCTACGAGCCCGAATGTCTCTCCTTTATTAACGTGAAACGTGACATCGTTAACAGCTTTTAAGATACGGTTTTTTCCTAAGTCAAAGTGCTTTTTCAGATTTTTAATTTCTAATATCTTTTCTTCATCCATGTTTACCCCGTCTCCCTTCCCCAGTAACGTCTCGCAATACAAAGCTCGCGCTCATATTTTGTACCTGCTAAACGAACAATCTCAATGCCTCTTCCTGTCATTGGAGAATGAAGCATCTTCCCATCCCCACAATAAAACCCAACATGGTGGATACTTCCTTTTCCCTCTTCATATGCGAAAAATAATAAATCCCCCGGCTCTAATTGATTGATTGGAATCTCTTTCCCGTGCATTGCCTGATCAGATGCGTCCCTACTAATTTGAAAGCCATTTGCTTTGTGCATCGCATAGGCAAAGCCTGAACAGTCATAGCCAAAAGCACTCATTCCGCCCCATAAATAATCTAGACCGAGATGTTTTTCTCCATCTTTTATCATCGTTGATCCATTTCCTAGCTCCCCGCCCGTTTCAGTATGGAAAATCTGAACCGCTTCTTTTGGTAAAAAGGCAGGACCTTGTGGCGTTAAAACCGCTACACGTGTTTCCTGCATTTGTACAACCGGTAAACAAGTCATATAGCTCAGCTTCCTAACCTTTTTCCCTGATTCATCCTCTAACCAGGCATGTTTTTCAGTAATTCCTGCTGTTTCTGGACGGACCCACTCTTCTCGCCTTACTTCCTTCAATTGATGGAATGGAATCCAGCCCGGATAGCCGCTTTTATCCTTCTTTGAGGGTTGACTTGGAATGGTAACCTTTGCCCAGTCATCTTTTATTTCAGTGATGATAACCGCTTCCCCATACAACGTTTGCGTTTGTACTCGGTTATCATTACATAGTGCTACTTTCTCCTCTGTTGAGAGAGTGGTTAGCCATTTTTCCATGTCCACTTGCTCCCCTATAGCTAGATTATCTATCTCCCTCGCTGATTCTGGATTTGTCCAAACGGTTGCGACTTGAACCGCTGTAACATGAAATGTCTCTGATAATGGGAATGATTGTTTGAACATACATTATTGCCCCTTTCTTGATGGCTTTTCATAAAAGGTACTCTTCATTAATCCCTTCAATCCCTAATCCTTTACCACTGCCAAAGGTAATCATACTTTCCTTATATGTTATTCCGCCTTTGATTAAATCGCCTGCGAGCATTAGCGGCGCATCAAAATCAAAGTAGTTTATATTGGGTTGGCTTGCTGCAAAGTGGGCAGCAGCCGTTATCCCAATCTTAGATTCAATCATACTACCAACCATGCATGTCACTCCGTAAATATCTGCTAGTTTGGCAATCTTGCATGCTTCATGGATGCCACCTGCTTTCATGAGTTTGATGTTAATCATGTCAGCTGCCCCCATTTCGAGCACTTCCCTAGCATCCCGTGCGGAAAAGACACTTTCATCAGCCATAATGGGAATTTGCGTGTTATCAGTCACATATTTTAGCCCCTTTAAGTCATAGGCTTTTACCGGTTGCTCGATAAGTTCTATATTTAGGCCGAGGTCCTCCATCTGTTGAATGGCACGAACTGCTTCTTTTGGATTCCAGCCTTGGTTTGCATCGAGGCGAATGGTGATTGCTGAGCCTACTCTATCTTGGATTGCTCGAATTCTCTCCATATCTTTTTCTATCGTATCTTTTCCGACTTTTACCTTTAATACGGAAAAACCATCACTCACATACCCTTCCGCATCAACAGCCATTTCCTCTGGACTATTTACACTAACTGTATAGTCCGTTTCGATAGAATCTTCATACCCACCTAAAAATTGTGTCAGGCTCATGTTCGCCTGTTGAGAAATACAATCGTATAATGCCATGTCGATTGCTGCCTTGGCGCTAGTGTTTCCTACCAATATCGTATGGGTTTTTTCAAAAAGCAGTTCCCGGTCAAGGATTGGCATTCCTATGAGTGCGGGTTTGAAAATCTCTTTTAGGGCATAGTGAATGCTTGCTAATGTGTCCCCTGTAATCACATGGGTTGGTGGTGCTTCTCCCCAACCAACTATGCCATTATCACAAGTCACTTTAACTACAATAGTTTCCGCAACTGTTACGGTTCGGAGAGCTGTTTTGAATGCTTTTTTTAATGGAATCGCTGCTTGATATATTTCGATATGTTGGATTTTCATGTGTTTGTCACTCCCGGCATGATAGATAGTGTTTTATCGATTGTTTTTAGTGTTGCTGGTACCCCAAGCGGGACGGCAAAATGTGGGAAGCAATGGCCAATTTTAAAGCCAGACATCACCGGGACGGATACACCACCTAAATAATGCTGGAATACTTCATCAAGGGTTAAGGATGGTTCACTTTTTGGTTCAGCGTTGGCGAAATCACCAATAATAATTCCTGCCGCTTGCTCTAGTTTTCCTGCTAGTCTTAATTGATTTAACATAGAATCAACCCGATATGGCTGCTCATCAATGTCTTCTAGTAGAAGGATTTTTCCTTTTGTATCAATCTCATATTCTGTTCCTAAGGTGCTTGTGAGTAATGCTAGATTTCCACCTACTAATGTTCCTGTACCTTCTCCCTCTACTAAAACTTCCAATTGCGAAATGCATTCGTTATATTGTAATGGTGTTGGTTCAACTAATTGTAAAAAGGATGTTGCCGATATACTATCAAAGTCAGGATCTGCAACATCTGAAGCAAGCATTGGACCGTGAAATGTAACGAGTCCTGTTTTTTGCCGGATGGCTGTATGTAAATAAGTAATATCGCTATAGCCCCAGATGATTTTGGGATTTTTAGCGATTAAATCATAATCTATGGCATCGACGAATCGTCCAGTGCCATATCCACCTCGGGAAAAAATAATAGCATTTATCGCGTCATCCGCTATCATATCGTGAAAATCTGCTAGCCGTTCTTCATCTGTCCCAGCTAAGTAGCCATGTACCTTTTCTATGTTTTTCCCCAATTTCACACAGAGGCCTAGATACGTGAAAAAGGGGATGGCATTCCTGAGGCGATTCATATTTGGAGGGCTTGCAGGGGCGATTACACCAATGGTATCTCCTTTTTTAAGGGCTTTTGGAAGTAGCATATGTCTACCTTCTTTCTTTGTTTTCAATGAAATGCATACGAGGAGCGTGATATTCTAGAAATTTTATAACGATCCTTCTCCTGGACATTTTGAATCTAGATTCGTGTTGAAACGTACATAACAACAGCTCTCATTAACTTTTTGAACTAGTTTCTTGCTAAAAAGCACATGACAACAGCTCTCATTAACTTTTTACACCTAGATTCTTGCTAAAAAGTATATGACAACAGCTCTTATTAACTTTTTGAACCTAAATTCGCGCTAAAAGTATATGACAACATCTCTCATTAACTTTTCACACTTAGTTTCTTGCTAAAAAGCACATGACAACAGCTCTCATTAACTTTTTACACCTAAATTCGCGCTAAAAGTATATGACAACATCTCTCTTTAACTTTTTACACCTAGATTCATACTAAAATGTATATGACTACAGTTCTCTTATACGTTTCAAATCTAATTCTACCTAGGATTTGATAAAGGAGAGGCTCACCGTGGTGGATGAGCCCATTCCTTTTGGTTAAAGGGTCACATCACATTCCCCTATAATTCAACTTACTTCTTATCTGCATACTTCAAATCAAAGTATCCAACTGGGTGGCGTAGGATTCCTTCTATCCCATCCGCTTCCAGCACTACAGTATTATAGTAACGGATTGGTATCGCGATCATTTCATCGGCTAGCAATTTCTCCGCATCATAAAGAGCCTGCCAGCGTTCTTCTTCATTTGTTGCAGATTTACCTTTCTGAATCAACTCATCATATTCTGCGCTAGAAAAGCCAGTACGGTTCATGTATGAATCGGTGATAAAGCTTTCTAAGAAGTTCACTGGGTCGTTGTAGTCATTAATGAATGAACTACGAGAGAATTGTAGCTCTAATGCTTTTTGCGCTTCTGAGAATACGTTCCACTCTTGATTTTCAAGCGTTACTTCCACACCTAAGTGCTCATTGAACATACCGTGTAATGCTTCTGCTACAGCTTTGTTCGTATCACTTGTGTTGTAGCTTAATGTGATTGGCGGTAATTCATCATAACCTTCTTCCGCCATCCCTTCTTCTAGTAGCTGTTTTGCCTTGTCAGGATCAAATCCTACTAGGTCCCCATTTACATCACGGAAGTCTTCTCCTGTTGGACTTGTGTAACCAGGGTTAATGAATCCATAGGCAGGTTCGACTCCATTTTTAACGACGAATTGTGCAATGTCATCGCGGTTTACCGCGTAAGAGAACGCTTGGCGAATTTTCTTGTTTTGGAAAGGTTCCATCTCCAAATTAAAGCGGAAGAATTCTAGACCACCATAAGGTCCAATAAACACATTATCCCCTTCAATTAACTGATCAGATAATTCTGGTGGAATACCCGCTGTATCAAGGTCTCCCGCTTCAAACATTTGATATTGCGTGTTGGAATCATTCACCATTGCGAAATGTACTTTATCCAATTTCACAGTGGCTGCATCCCAATAATGTTCGTTTTTCACGAAAACCATTTCTTCATCATGGCTCCATGATTCCAATTTGAAAGGACCGTTTCCAACATATGTTTCTGCTTCGGTATGCCAATCTGGGTTTGCTTCGGCTACTTTATGATTGATTGGAAAAAATGCTGGATTCGTTAATACATCTAGGAAGAAACCAGTTGGTTGTGCTAACACAACTTCTAATGTTTTCTCATCAACTGCAGTTACTTTTACATCATCAACCGAACCTTCTCCACTGTTGTAGGCCTCTGCCCCTTCAATGAAATATCCAAGGAATGCTGCTGCAGAGGCTGTTTCAGGGTTCAACATGTATTTCCATGCAAACTCAAAGTCAGCCGCCACAACAGGGTCGCCATTGGACCATTTTGCATCTTCACGTAATGTAAAGGTGTACGTTAATCCATCCTCGGTAATATTCCAGTCTTCCGCTACTCCTTCAGCTGCTTGGTGGTCTTTGTCTAATCGAGTCAAGCCCTCCATCAAGTTATTTAAAGGATCCCAAGACACAGCATCAAATCCGATAGATGGATCTAATGATGACGGTTCTGTACTATTGTTTAATCGAAGCACTTTTTCATCCATCGTTGTTTCATCATCCGTTGTATCCCCAGTTTCTGCTGGTTCCTCAACCTTTTCCTTTTCCTCCGGGTCTTTGCCCGCATCTTCATTAGCAGTACATGCAGCTAAGAAAAATACCGTTAGTGCTGCTATCAGTAAAAAGAGAAGCTTCTTCATCCTTATCCCCCTTAGTTTTAATTTGTGACCATCGTGGCCAGTAATTGTTTTGCCCGTTCGTCTTGCAACCAGCAATTCACCGAGTGGGAGTCACTTAAGTCGCTCGAGGCCGGGTATATTTTATTGCACACCTCCATCGCCATTGGACATCTAGCCGTAAACGGACATCCTTTGGGAGGTGAGAATAAATCTGGTGGTGTTCCATCAATTGGTTTTAATTTTCCTTTTGCATCCAATCGGGGAACAGAATTCAGTAATCCTTTGGTATACGGATGTTGCGGTGTGTAGAAAATTTCCCGCTTCGTTCCCGTTTCAATTATTTTTCCTGCGTACATCACGGCAATGCGGTCCGCAATTTTTGCAACTACTCCTAAATCATGTGTAATGAGAATGATCGAAACCCCCGTCACGTTTTGGATCTTTTCAAAAAGCTCTAGGATTTGTGCCTGAATCGTTACATCAAGTGCTGTTGTAGGCTCATCTGCAATGAGTAGCTCCGGCTCACAAATCAATGCGATGGCAATCACGATTCGTTGACGCATTCCACCACTAAATTGATGTGGGTACTGTTTTAACCGTTCCTCTGGATTAGGAATCCCAACAAGGTCCATCATCTCCAGTGCACGTTTTTTAGCTTCTTTATCTGAAACCTTTCGATGTTGCTTCAACCCTTCCATTAGCTGTGTGCCAATGGTTAATGTAGGATTCAATGCAGTCATTGGGTCTTGGAATATCATGGAAATATCGACACCCCGGATGGAGCGCATTTTCTTTTCATGCAATCGTGTTAAATCCTTGCCTTTAAAAAGGATTCTCCCACCGATTATTTTCCCAGGCGGATTTGGGATTAGTCCCATAATGGCATTGGAGGTAACACTTTTCCCACATCCTGACTCTCCAACGATGGCGAGTGTTTCTCCTTTATTTAGATGGAAGTCCACACCTCTTACTGCTTGTACGGTACCCCCATAGGTCGTGAAGGTAACATGTAGGTCATTTACTTCGAGAATTTTTTCCATCACTCCACCTACTTTCTTAATTTCGGATCCAGGGCATCCTGTAATCCGTCCCCTAAAACGTTAAAGGCAAACATCGTAAAGGATATGAAAAATGCTGGGAAAAACAATGTCCACCAATTACCAGAAAGTATCGCTCCTAATGAATCATTGGCCATCACTCCCCAACTTGCATTTGGCGAGGATATTCCAAGCCCGATAAAGCTCAAGAATGCTTCTGCAAAAATTGCGGATGGTACAGTTAACGTCATTTGGACGATAATTGGTCCCATTGTATTCGGTAGTAGCCCTTTCCGAATAATCCGTGGTGTTTTCGTCCCAAATGATTTTGACGCGAGGACATATTCATAGTTCTTAATCTGCATGACCTGCCCCCGCACAATCCTAGCCATACCGACCCATCCCGTCACGGTCAGGGCAATAATAATGGTCATTAAGCTCGGTCCCATAACTACTAGTAATAAAATAACAACTAATAGATAGGGAATTCCGTATAAAATCTCAATAATGCGCATCATGACGTTATCTGTGCGTCCACCTTTATAACCGGAAATTCCTCCCCAAATAATTCCAATGGTCACATCAATTAATGCTGCCATAAACCCTACAAAAAGTGAGATTCTCGCCCCATGCCAAGTTCTTGTAAAAACATCCCGTCCTGCTCCATCCGTACCAAACCAATGTTCAGCTGATGGCGGTTGATATTGTTCCGATAACACTTGCGTATTTGCATCATATGGTGAGAAAATTGGACCGAAAATGGCCATCAGGACTAATAGAATTAAAAATACTAAACCTGACATGGCTAAGAAATTTTTCTTCAAGCGTCGCCATGCATCTTTCCAATAAGATAGGGATGGCCTTGCGACTAATTCCTGTTCCTTGATGTTTTTATTTCTCCATGTAAACCATTCATCTGGTGCATTGTCTTTTGTGAAATGCTGGGGATGTTGATTCGACTTCATATTACTCCCCTTCCTTCTTAGTCACTTTGATTCTTGGATCTAATATTCCATAGGCAATATCCACGAGGAAAAGCATGACAATTAAAAAGGCACTATAAAACACGGTAGTCCCCATAATAACTGGGAAATCACGGTGATTAATACTTTCCACGAAATATTTCCCCATGCCTGGTATCGCAAAAATTTGTTCAATAACAAAGGATCCCGTCATGATTCCTGCAAGTAATGTCCCCATGATTGTAATTACCGGCATTAACGCATTCCTGAGTGCATGCTTCACAATAATTTTCCATGGTGTTAGGCCCTTTGCCCGAGCCATTTTTATGTAATCCTGTGTTAATACCTCTAGCATGGTGGATCTTGTAAGCCTGGCAATGATCGCCATCGGACCAGTCGCAAGTGCAAATACCGGGAGGACCATATGCATCGGACTTTTCCATGTTGCAACCGGAAAGATTTCCCAATTAACCGCCAAATTTTGTATTAATAAGGTTGCTAAAATAAAGTTTGGTATCGATATCCCTAGTACAGCAATCCCCATCGCCATGTAATCGATGATACCGTTATGGCGTAGGGCCGCTAGAATCCCGAGTATAATCCCTGATATGACAGCCACGATTATCGTGATAAATCCAAGTTCAGCTGAAATTGGAAACCCCCTACCTAATAAATCATTTACAGTTTGATTTGGTTGTTTAATAGATGGACCAAAATCTAACGTAGCAACTGATTTTAAATAGAGTAAGTACTGTACATGGAGCGGTTTATCAAGATTGTAATGCTTCTCCAGATTTTGCTGAACAATCTCATTGGAGTTTCCTTCACTATTAAAAGGTGAACCTGGTACCGACACCATCAGTACAAAGGTCAACGTAATAATGATCCATAGTGTGAGCACCATAACTAACAGTTTTTTTAAAATGTATTTGAGCATTGCCTCCAACTCCTGTATTGATTTCTCATTTGAAGTTCTAGTAGAAAAGCTTCTTTTGAAATAAGTTATGAAATGTTTCCGTTGTTTATGAGATTTATTGGTTTAAAAAGTGATAGATTTCAAAGCCCATTTTCCCGATGTATGCGGCTGATTTTAAATCATCTACTCCCCTTGATAATATAGATGCAATGAGGGTTCTTTTACCGACATAGAAAATACCAACATCATGTCGAACACCGGAAATATTTCCTGTTTTATTGGCAATTTCCCATTGTTTTAAGGTTCCGATTACTGGCTCGTCTAACTCTGGAATGTTTGCTGGTAATGAATTTCTTACTTGTTGTTTTTTCATCCTATCTATCATCTGCTCACATGCATGGACCGAGATAATTTTCCCAGTTGCCAATTCTTTTAACATGTTAGTCATTTCATGGGCAGTAATTTCATTTAAGCCTTCCCGGTTGGCATCTTGCGTCATCATCTTATGGTAAAATTTACTCTTTTCAAGGCCCATTTCTTTCAGACTTTGCTGAATGGCTTCTGTTCCAACTAAATCAATAAGTATATTTGTTGCGGTATTGTCACTTTGAATAATCATTAAAGTAATCAAATCGTAAATGGTTATTTGCGTTCCGGGAGTCATATGCTGCAGAACTCCACTTCCCCCGACCATATCTTCCCGCTTCAAAGGTAGACAATTACTAAGTGAAATTTCCTTACGATGACTTGCCGCAAATACTGCAATCATGATTGGAATTTTGATAACACTAGCGGAATAGAATAGCTCATGTGCATTAAATTCCCACGTTTCATTTGTGTCAAGGTCATGCAGGGAGATCCCCCATGTTCCACCAGCAGCTTCCATTATTCTTCTAATTCGCTCGGTTAGATTTCTCATATCATTTCTCCCATTGGTCTGGTTACGCATAGTTGGTATCATAAGCAAGCTCAATCATGACAAGAAGCGCCCGATATGCCTCTAAGATATCTTTTGCTTGATATTGGACGATAGTTGTTCCTGGTATAATTTCTGTTCCTGGCATCATATGCGCTAATTCTGCAGCGCCATAATTTACAAATTCTACTTTGATTAGTGGATTTTTAGGGGGGATTAGTGGATTTACCTGATGTCGTTTTTCAATTGCTTGTTTCACTTTTTCCCGTAGGAGCTCCCCCGCCTTCTTTGGTGTTAAACTCTTCGTTGCAGATCGGGAGACAGCTTCTTTTACTATTGCAGTAGTTACATTAGGAATAAGTGCCTCTGCTTCTTTCGCTGTTTCATCATCACCAGACACGAGTAACACTGGAACCCCGTGGTAACCAGCTACCATCGCATTCATGCCAATTTCTCCAACTTGCATATCATTCACATAAAAGTTCCGGACCATATGTATCATCGAATGGGACATCACACCCGGCATCCCGGCTCTTGCGTGGTAACCGATAAACATCGCACCTGTAAATGTGTCGTCTATTCCATGTACCATAGAGTATGTTTTAACACCACCGGTTATCAGCTGTGCATCTGGATGAAGCTGATCAATTAAAATATTATTCATCTTCATATGACTATCATTTACTAGCACTTCACCACAACCAGATGTAAAAGCTGATTCTAAGCAATAATTTGTTTCATCGGTCATTATTTTACGAGCGCGCTCATAATTATGCATGGAAGCGTTAACATATGTGTAATCCGGTAATCCTGTTATTCCTTCCATGTCCACGGATAAATAGAGTTTCATAGCATGTCTCCTTTGACGATCTGATTATTTTAGATTATATGTTTGAAATTTCTTTTACATGAGTGGATTTTTGTACAGTTCTATGAAGTAAGACAAAGGTCTCAGATAGTCGAACGTAAGGAGAAGTTCTATAATTGGGGGTGTGTAGGTGGTATTTTGGGGTTGATTGCTTTGCTACATTTCCATATTTTGGGTATTTTTTTGCGATGTGTGAAATGATTATTTAGTTGGTGTGGGATGGGACATAGGATTTTAGAATTATGTTGGTAGATTATATGAGGGGGTAACTAAAATTATACTACTGAGGGCTTGATTCTTTTGACCGTTCGACTAGAACGTTTCCCTCAAATAACAACTACTTATCCAACGTTCAGAGTCATACTTATACTAATCTATTAAAAATGAAAACAAAAAAGTGGAGTACCATAACAGCACTCCACACCATTTAATCATCATTCGACTTAAGAAAGTTCAGCAACAAAGTTAACCTTATATGGGTCTACAACATCACCGTTTTCATCAACGCGTTCAATATCTGCTCCAAGACTGCGTAATTTTCCAGAAAAATCAACATAGCCACGATCTAAATGTTTTAGTTCGGTAACTCTTGTTAATCCTTCAGCACGAAGCCCAGCAAGAATTAATGCAGCTGCTGCACGTAAGTCTGTAGCAGCTACTTCTGCACCTTGAAGTTCAGATGGACCGTCAATAATAACACTACGTCCTTCAATTTTCATTTTTGCATTCATACGACGGAATTCTTCCACATGCATGAAGCGATTTTCAAATACAGTTTCTGTGATCATGCTAGTACCATGAGCACATAACATTAATGCCATGATTTGCGACTGCATATCTGTTGGAAATCCTGGATGTGCTAAAGTCTTCACATCGGTTGCTTTCAACACATCTGGCCCAATTACTCGAAGACCATTTCCTTCTTCAATAATAGTCACACCCATTTCCTCTAACTTAGCAATTAGAGGTCTTAAATGTTCACTTACTGCATTTTCAATCAATATATTTCCACCAGTTATTGCTGCTGCAATCATAAATGTTCCAGCTTCGATACGATCAGGGATGATAGAGTGTACTGCTCCATGAAGCGTTTCTACACCTTCAATACGGATTGTTTCCGTACCAGCACCGATAACTCTTCCACCCATTTTATTGATGAAGTTTGCTAAATCTACTATTTCTGGTTCTTTCGCTGCGTTTTCAATAATTGTCTTACCTTCTGCAAGTGCAGCTGCCATCATAATATTTTCAGTAGCTCCCACACTAGGAACATCTAAATAAATCTTAGCACCTTGTAATCTACCATCTACTGTTGCTTCAACAAATCCATTACCGACATGAACTTTTGCACCCATTGCTTCAAAGCCTTTTAGGTGTAAATCAATTGGACGTGAACCGATTGCACATCCTCCTGGCATCGCAACATTTGCATGGCCATAACGGGCAAGTAGTGGACCCAAAACAAGAACGGACGCACGCATTTTTCGGACATACTCAAATGGTGCTTCCGTTTTTAATTGCTTTGAAGCATTAACTACTACTATATTATTATTAAACTCTACATCAGCATTCATATTACGTATTACTTCATTAATCGTATAAACATCAGCTAGAGCTGGGACCTCATGAATAACGCTATTTCCCTCACTAGCAAGAATACTCGCAGCAATTACGGGTAGCACAGCGTTTTTAGCGCCTTCTACGTAGACATTACCATTCAACTGCTGTCCGCCTCTTACAATGATTTTATCCATATTTCAAATTCTCCTTCAGATCCATTTTCCATATATTAATATTCATTTATTAGGATAGGTGTTCCAATCAAGTATTGGACATCACCATTGCCAAGGTTTCTTGTTACTATTTGCACATTCACTGGCCTATCCTGAATGGTAATTTTCTGACCCCACTGTGAGGTATACCCATATACTATTTTTGCATTTCTTGTCGAATTTATTGTGTCTTTTTGTATATTTATTTGTCGCAAATTAAGTATTTCAGTAAAACTTTGCATTACATAATCATTTTCAATTATAGCATTAGTACTCGTAGACATACAAGAGAATATTTTAACGTCTTTAGTAAAATAATTGTTGACTAAATAACTGTGTGTATCCTTATATTTGGACGCAATATTTTTATCCCAGGAAATACCTTTTATAGACACGATAAGTTCAGCCTGATACTGCTTATCTTTGGGGAAAATCACACTATACTCTACGTTAATATTACCCTGTTTATGAGCGTTTGTAACTAAATATTTAATACTGTTTTCATTTTCATCTTTCGTGACAGAAAAACTACTACTTAATTCCTGAATAATCTCTTCTAATCGCGACGTTTCCATATATTCCTTCATCGTCACTTCCCAGCTTTCGATTCCCAGATTGTTATCTACTATAATGTTAGCTATATCAATAATTTCAAATTGTTCATTATCCATCGCAAAAACGGTATTAGACATAAATAATATTATAAGACTTATAGCAAAAATTCTTTTCATTATAAAAATCCCCCTTGTTCAACTTATCAACAGTATGAACAAGAGAGATTTATAACATACATCTTTTTAGTAGTTTAATAGACTTTATAAAAAAATTACCTTACAGGAGGAATTTAAGATCTTGTGACCATTGCAGAAACTCAAGGAAAAAGCGACTTACCCCTGTTCCAATTACAATCGTCAGAAATAGAATTAAGATCCTCGCTTCCGTTCCCCTACCTTTTCGAATTAATGGCTCAAAATTAATGGTTTGCATTAAACGCCATGTAATATAGATGAAAATAATATGGGAAATGATACTCATCATTGCAACTTGTCCAATAGATAACATTGCTAACCACCTTATAAATAAAGATTTCTTCTATTAGACTCTGCCATTTAATCGCTTTATTGTCAAATGAAGTATTCGTATCTGTGGAGGTTCGACACAGGAATATTATCATATAATAATATTTCACATTTCCCGGGAAATATCGACATGGATGGAGAAGTTTGTATGTTTTATGGTTGGAAGTCTTTTTACATTGTGTGAAATTTGATTTGGTTAATTTATTTGGGACTTTAATTGTTTAGTTATTTGTTGATTTTTGTTAATTATTGAATACTTTCAGGTTCATGGTGTGATCTTGTTAAGAGATGTATAAATTCATTTTCACCTCGACTTTGGGTTCAGATCCAAACGATGTGTAGAACACTCTCGTTTTTTATTTTAACTTCAAACGTAAGGTAAAATGATGTATAGAATTCTCCCATTTTTCATTTCAATTTCAAGACCAAGGCTAAATGATGTATAAAGCGGCCCCATTCTTCATCCTAACTCCGAAACCAGGACCAAATGATGTATAGAGCGTTCCTATTCTTCATTTCAACTCC
>NZ_KI519435.1:16193-34795 GCF_000482485.1 Paucisalibacillus globulus DSM 18846
CAAGGCCAAATGATGTATAGAACGTCATCATTCTTCATTTCAACTCCAAAACCAGGACTAAATGATGTATTGAGCGTTCCTATTCTTCATTTCAAACATGAATTCCTCACAAAATGGCAAAGGGATCACATCACTACTTATGATCAATTCACCTACAAAACAAAAATCCCCCGCATCTCTACGGGGGATTTCAACATATTATTATCTTGTTTGAGCAACGTCCAGACGGTTTGCTGCTCTTCTGAGTGCTAATTCTGCCCTTAGACGATCAATATGGTCATCGTTTGAACGAAGGCGTTGTTCGGCACGATCTTTTGCTTTTTCAGCACGTGCTACATCGATATCTGAAGGTTTTTCAGCAGATTGAGCAAGAATTGTTACTTTATCTGGGCGAACCTCCAAAAATCCGCCATTAATAGCTAGCTTGTCTTCACTTGAATCACGCTTTAAGCGAACGCTTGAGATTGCAAGTGGCGCAACCAATGGAATATGACCTGGTAAAATACCTAGTTCACCATTTTCTGCTTTACAGCTAACCATTTCATACGTATCTTCTAAAACAGGGCCATCAGGAGTAACAACACTCACAGTTAGTGTTTTCAATGTAACCCCTCCTTAGACTGGCTTCACTTTATGTCAGTCCATTGACTAACATAAAGTGCGTGGGTGTTTACCGAGCCAAATGTCTATTTATTATTCCATGCTTTTCGCTTTTTCTACTACTTCTTCAATGCGACCAACTAGACGGAATGCGTCTTCTGGTAGATCATCGTATTTACCTTCTAAAATCTCTTTGAATCCTTTAACAGTTTCTTGTACTGGTACGTAAGATCCTGCTTGACCAGTAAATTGTTCTGCTACGTGGAAGTTTTGAGATAGGAAGAATTGGATACGACGTGCACGAGCAACCGTTAATTTATCGTCATCTGAAAGCTCATCCATACCTAGGATTGCAATGATGTCTTGTAATTCACGGTACTTTTGCAGTGTAGCCTGTACGTCACGTGCTACTTCATAGTGCTCAGCGCCAACAATTTCAGGGTCTAGTGCACGAGAAGTTGATGCAAGTGGATCCACCGCAGGGTAGATACCTTGCTCAGATAGTTTACGATCAAGGTTAGTTGTTGCATCTAAGTGAGCGAATGTTGTAGCTGGAGCCGGATCCGTGTAGTCATCGGCTGGTACGTAAATCGCTTGGATAGATGTAACAGAACCTTTGTTAGTTGATGTAATACGTTCTTGTAATTGTCCCATTTCAGTAGCAAGAGTTGGTTGGTAACCAACGGCAGATGGCATACGGCCTAGTAGAGCTGATACCTCAGAACCTGCTTGTGTGAAACGGAAGATGTTGTCGATGAATAGAAGTACGTCTGCACCTTTTTCATCACGGAAATATTCCGCCATTGTAAGACCAGTAAGTGCTACACGCATACGTGCACCTGGTGGCTCGTTCATTTGTCCGAATACCATCGCAGTTTTTGTGATAACACCTGAGTCTTTCATTTCATAGTAAAGGTCATTACCTTCACGTGTACGCTCTCCAACACCTGCGAATACGGAAATACCGCCGTGCTCTTGTGCGATGTTGTTGATTAATTCCTGGATTAATACGGTTTTACCTACACCGGCACCACCGAATAAACCGATTTTACCACCTTTAATGTAAGGTGCTAATAAGTCAACAACCTTGATTCCTGTTTCAAGAATCTCAGTTTCTGTTGATAAATCTTCATATTTAGGAGCTGCGCGGTGAATTGGGTCTAAACGAATACCTTCTGGTAGTTCAGGATCCAAGTCAATTTTATCCCCTAATACGTTAAATACACGACCTAATGTTACGTCACCAACTGGTACAGAAATAGGTCTGCCTAAGTTTTCAACATCCATTCCACGTTGTAAACCATCCGTTGATGCCATCGCAATTGTACGGACAGAGTTATCACCTAGGTGAAGGGCAACTTCTAGAGTTAATGTACCTTCTGCTAGTTTGACAGTTAATGCGTTATAAATTTCAGGAAGCTTGCCGTCATCGAATTTTACGTCAACGACCGGTCCCATTACTTGAGTAACGTGTCCTAAGCTCATCGATATTTCCCTCCTAACTTACTTTCAACCTAAGATTATTCTAGAGCGCTTGCTCCACCAACAATCTCGGTTATTTCTTGTGTGATTGCTGCTTGGCGTGCACGGTTATAAGTCAAGGATAGATCATCAATCAAGTCTGATGCGTTATCGCTTGCACTACGCATAGCCGTCATACGTGCAGCATGTTCACTTGCTTTTGCGTCCAGTAATGAACCGTAGATAAGACTTTCTGCGTACTGCGGTAATAGTACTGCAAGAATCTCTTCCTCATCAGGCTCATATTCATACTGGCTGCTTGTTCCGGTAGTAGTATCCATATTTTCAATAGGCAATAACTGGTTCGCTGTAGCCACTTGAGAAATTGCACTAACATAATGGTTATAAATAATTATAAGCTTATCAATCTCTTGATCAGAGTACATTTGTACTGTTTCAGTAGCCATATCCTTGATAAATGCAAATGAAGGCTGATCTGGTAGTCCAATAATGCTTTTGGCCACTGGAAACCCGCGTTTCTTACAGAAGTCAACAGCCATTCTTCCAATTGCAATGACAGTATATTCGTCACGTGATCCGTGATTTTTCTGGATTGTATTGTTTAAATGTCGCAAAATGTTCGCGTTATAAGCACCTGCTAAACCACTATCAGAAGTAATAGCAATATAACCTGTTTTTTTCACTTCACGTGTTTGGAGCATCGGATGAGTTGCATCGGTATGCTTTGCAATACTTGCTACAACCTCTTGCATTTTTTCGCTATATGGAACGAAAGCTTTCGCATTTTGTTCCGCTTTATTCATCTTAGATGCAGACACCATTTCCATCGCTTTGGTGATTTTTTTCATTTTGGATGTAGAATCAATACGTTTTTTTATATCTCTAAGTGATGCCAAGCTTTTTCACCACCCTTTCGTAGCAGAGTTAAAGGGTAAAAAGCTTATGAGATCATCAAGCCCCTAAGCTTCTTACTCATCACTCTTAAAGGTATTTATTAATTATCAGATGTTAAAAATGTCTTTTTAAATGATTCAATTGCACTGTTCATATCTTCTGCTTCAGGAAGTTTTCCAGTGTCACGGATTGTAGCAAGTAATTCAGGTTTATTCGTATCTAACCATACATTGAACTCTGCTTCAAAGCGTGTGATATCCCCAACTGGAATATCATCTAAGAAACCTTTTGTTAGAGCATAAATAATCGCTACTTGGTATTCCACTTTAAGTGGCTTGTGTAAGCCTTGTTTTAGTACTTCTACAGTTCGTGCACCACGGTTTAGTTTTGCTTGTGTAGCTTTATCAAGGTCAGAACCAAATTGAGCAAATGCTTCTAGTTCACGGAAAGAAGCTAAGTCTAGACGTAATGTACCTGCTACGCTCTTCATTGCCTTGATTTGAGCGGAAGTACCTACACGTGATACAGAAAGACCTGGGTTAATCGCTGGACGTACTCCAGAGAAGAATAGGTCAGATTGCAAGAAAATTTGTCCATCTGTGATGGAGATAACGTTTGTTGGAATGTATGCAGAGATATCCCCTGCTTGTGTTTCAACAAATGGAAGTGCAGTTAGTGA
This sequence comes from Paucisalibacillus globulus DSM 18846, assembly GCF_000482485.1. Taxonomy (GTDB): domain Bacteria; phylum Bacillota; class Bacilli; order Bacillales; family Amphibacillaceae; genus Ornithinibacillus; species Ornithinibacillus globulus. Next base: position 19,849 of record NZ_KI519435.1, read on the forward strand.
ACCAGCACCAAGTGCGTCACTTAGTTTCGCTGCACGCTCTAGCAACCTAGAGTGTAAGTAGAATACATCCCCTGGGAATGCTTCACGACCTGGAGGACGACGAAGTAATAGGGAAAGCTCACGATATGCTGATGCTTGTTTAGATAAATCATCATATACGACAAGCACGTGCTTGCCATTGTACATGAATTCTTCACCCATCGTTACACCTGTATATGGTGCTAGGTATAATAATGGAGCTGGGTCAGATGCACCTGCAGCTACAACGATTGTGTAGTCTAATGCACCATAACGGCGGAATGTTTCCACTGTTCCACGAACAGTTGATTCTTTTTGACCAATGGCAACATAGATACAGATCATGTCTTGGTCTTTTTGGTTAAGGATCGTGTCAACTGCAACGGTTGTTTTACCAGTTTGACGGTCCCCAATGATAAGTTCACGTTGTCCACGGCCAATTGGTACTAGTGCGTCAATCGCTTTAATACCTGTTTGAAGTGGTTCATGAACGGATTTACGATCCATAACTCCTGGAGCAGGAGATTCGATTGGACGAGATTTAGACGTTTCGATTGGCTTACCACCATCAATTGGTTGTCCTAATGGGTTAACTACACGACCGATTAGTTCCTCACCAACTGGCACTTGCATGATACGTCCTGTACGGCGAACTTCATCGCCTTCTTTAATTTCAGTGTATGGTCCAAGAATAATAATACCGACGTTAGACTCTTCCAAGTTTTGCGCCATACCCATTACACCATTAGAAAATTCAACAAGCTCTCCAGCCATGACATTGTCAAGACCATGAGCACGTGCGATACCGTCACCAATTTCAATAACTGTTCCGACATCACTTACTTCAATATCTGAATCGAAATTTTCGATTTGCTGCTTAATCAGTTTACTGATTTCTTCAGCTTTGATGCTCATACCATTTCACCCCTATCATCAAATGTACGTTAGAAAAACTCGCATTCGCTCGTTCTTGGCGAATGTGTTAGTTTTTCTTATGTCGGCGGAAAGGGTCTATACTTTCCTAACTACCAAGTTTAATATTTTGCTCAATACGACGTAATTTTCCGCTAATCGTTCCATCATAAATGGTGTTACCCATGCGAATCTTCACACCACCGACAAGACTAGAATCTACTACATTTTCAAGCTTAATCACTGATTTATTCAAACGCTTTGCGAATGAAAGTTCAAGGTCCGCTTTTTCAGCATCGGATAACTTACGAACAGAATATACTTTACCTTGTGCAACTCCCGACGCCTCGTTTACAAGTGTTTCAAAAGCATCTACAACATCCGTTGTAATTCCTACACGATGACGTTCCACAAGAATCTTTAATGTATTTAATACATCTTGTGATACTCCTGCAAAAACTTCATCTAAAAAGATACGCTTTTTCTCATTTGTCACACGAGGATGTGCTAGGAATGTTTGTAATTCTTTATTTTCCTCGAAAACTTGCTTTACAACACGAAGTTCTTCTAGATAATCATTCAGTGAAGATTTTTCACTTGCTAGTTGGAAAAGAGCATCTGCGTAACGTTTTGCAACTACTGCTTCACTCATCGCTCTTCTCCTACCTCTTTAATGTATTCGTTGATCAATTTCTCTTGATCTTGTGCACTCAATTCTTTCTCAATAACCTTACTTGCAATAAGAACAGATAAGGACGCAACTTGATCTTGAAGTGCTTGTAGTGCTTTTTCTTTTTCGTTTTGAATTTCTGCTTGTGCTGCTTTTTTGATGCGATCTGCTTCAAGCCTAGCCGAATCAATAATATCTTGTTCTTGTTTCACACCAGCATTTTTTGCATCTTCTATAATTTTTTGTGCTTCTAATTTCATTTGTTTTAACTGCTCTGTAGCTTCTTTTGCTGCTTTCTCTGCTTCTTGCCTTGAGTTTTCTGCAGCTTCAATTTCACTTGCTACATATTCTTCACGCTTTTTCATCATATTCATTACTGGTCCCCAAGCGAACTTACCAACTAGGAATAGTAATAATAGGAAGAAGAAAAGCTGTACTAACATGTCCCCAACGTGAAATCCCCAAATTACTCCAGAAGCATATATCGTTGTGAATGCTTGCACTCGAATTCACTCCTTTCAACCTGATTCTGGTCAATTAAATAATGTTCATATCATACTCAGGTAAAAACAACGGCGAAGTTATACTGGTCATCTTCGCCATTTTAAAATTGAATATTATCTTAATTAGCTACCCATTACCATCAATGCGATAACTACCGCGATGATAGGCATAGCCTCAACTAGACCTACACCAATGAACATTGTAGTTTGAAGTGAACCTTTAAGTTCAGGTTGACGAGCAATCCCTTCTACTGTACGACTAACAATCATACCGTTACCAATACCTGCACCAAGTGCTGCTAAACCTACTGCTATTGCTGCTGCTAAAGCTCCCATAATATAAAATCCTCCTTAAAATGTATAAATAATTTTTTTAATATTTTCCGGTTTTAACAGATTACTATTAAAACTGGTTAATTAATGAGATTAATGTTCTTCACTAACTTTATGCGAAATATAAACCATTGCTAGCATTGTGAAGATAAATGCTTGGATACCTCCGATAAATAAAGAGAATCCTTGCCATGCTAAGAATGGAATTGCTCCTCCAATGAATCCTAGAACACCTGAAGTTGTTAATCCTACTAGTAAAGTTAGTAGTACTTCACCGGCATATAAGTTACCAAATAGACGTAAGCCTAGAGTTAGCGTATTCGCAAACTCTTCAATTATTTTAATTGGAAATAAAAATGGTAGTGGACGGAAATAATCTTTTACATATTCTTTACCACCACGTAGTTTAATCCCATAGAAATGAGATAAGACAATAACCATCGCTGCTAGTGTCATGGTAATTCCCGGGTCCGCTGTTGGTGACTTCCACCAAACATTGTGGTCGTGTACTCCATTTGTGATAACACCTAGCATATTCCCTACTAAAATATAAGAGAATAGTGTTAATGCTAATGGTAAGAATAGCTTACCAGTCTTCCAATCCATCGTGTCATTTACGATTCCTTTTACGAAATCCAGAACCCATTCCATGACATTCTGCGCACCAGTCGGTTTCATTTTTAACTTTCTAGCACCTAGCACGGAAAGGATAAATACGATTGCAGAAGTAACAATAATCATAAATACGTTTGACAAATTGAAATCAAGCCAAGATATTCCAAAGACGTCATGCACTATCGGCGCCTCATGACCCATACTTATTCACCCCTCTTTCAAGCGCTGTCGTTATTTTTTTTCATAAAGAAATCTATCATAATGACTAAGTAAGAAGTCATTAATCCAATTATTACAGCAATCACATCAAAGTATTCTTCGTAGCGAAGTGCTATAATGATTGCTAAACTGGCTGCGGCGAATCTGGATATCATCCCTATTCCTCGTGGTTTCTCACTTTTAGCGACTGCTTCTGTAAATTCAATTGTTTTCTTTTGTAACAGATAAAGGTTATAGAAGCTTATGGTACTTCCAAGTAGTAGCCCGAGGAAAACTTGTAAATAAGGAGTAAATCCTGCCCCAAGTACTAGAATTGCTAATAGGTAAAACATCCACTTACGCTGACGGGCATATTGCATTTCGTTGTTGGTCATTCCTTATTATCTCCCGTTTCCGTGAATTTCCTAACAGTTGTCATCATTCCATAGATTCCTACAGCTAGTCCGATTAAAAGCCCAATTATTATGAAAATTGGCTTTGTAGATAGAAGTTTGTCGATCCAGCTACCGAGGAAAATACCTAGAATTGTTCCACCTGCTAAATTAGCAGAAACTGCACTTGCTAACACAATTGCATGATGTGGCTTTTTCCCCATCTTTTTCACTCCTTTTCAAGAGATCCTTGGGGATTAAAAAAACTGGAGTGGTTTCATTAACTAATCCTATGTATCTTATTAACTTTTCACACAGTTATGCAGCATAAATGAAAACCTTATCATTCTTATTCCACACTAAGTCAGTTTACCTTAGCCAACCTTTGTTTGTCAATTGAATTCCATGTAAATTTGACATATTTCATGCATTCCATTTTTTTCATAATAAAATGGCGTTTTAGAATGCTGTGAAATTGAATATTACTATATAATTATATCGGATTCATATAGTTGTATTAGTGACAGTTTTGTGAACGTGGGTTAGGATTTGTGAGTTTAGTTTTGTACAAGGATTTGCGAAAGGCGTGGGAATTCAACTTAGCTGAGCGAGCTGCTATCAAGTACTCGTTAGAATTCGAGTATATCTTACAATCTATTACAGACTCCTCGCGAATGCTGTGACTAAAGTGGTGACGGGAAACTCTGAAATGATGATGTGGCTGGTTGTCATACGCACGTGCAACCAGCCACATATTCCATTACAACTCAGGACTAATAATCAACTCCGTTTCATAACTCTCATAGGTTCCATCTTCAAGCTGCAAGGTGATAATAGCTAAGTATCTACCTGGCTTACCAATATCTCTACTGTTTATATACCCTTCATTCATACCAACTTGTGTATCTTCCATTCGAAGTAAAGTTCTATCGTATACGAGTGAATGTGGATCATATAGTTCTACTTCAATATTACGGGTCTCCTCCGTTACATAAAGGCGGTAACTATATTCATCTTTAGAAAAAGGCTTTAGTGAAAACTCAAAACCAGTTGCCTTTGGATAATCTGCTGTTTCATTAATAAACAAGTATGGTAGATGATATATTTCGCCTTCTGAACTTAATTCCAACCACCCTTGATGAATTCCTTTTTCCAGTTGTGGCGATGTAATACTTAGTTCAACAGGTATGTCTATTTTTTCACCTGCTTTTACTTTAAATGGAAGTGGTAGATTCCAGCTCAAACCTTGTTGCTTGGAGGGGATGTTAAAAGAAAATTTCCTAGATTGTTTGGATGTGTTCTCGATTGTTACGTTCACTTCCTGCGTTTTTCGGTACTCATTGATTTTTCCAAATGAAAGTGATGGGTTGTATATTATGGTTGGTGTTTCGATCGCTTGTTTTGGATCCACTTTTCCCATCCCTTGAACAATTGGCTCGGCCGGTTGTCCCTCTTCATCCTCCACTCTTTGAGCGGTTGTTTTCAGCGCTCCAAAAATTTGTTCATTGGTCCAATTGGGTTTCGCTTCCTTTAAGAGAGCAATCACGCCAGCAACATGTGGTGCTGCCATACTTGTCCCTTGTAATGGCATATAACCTTCTGGAACGGTACTTAATATATTTGTTCCTGGAGCAAGAACATCGGGTTTTATTTCCCAATTCACGGTAACGGGTCCTCTTGAACTGAAAGTAGCAATACCGCTACTAGTTTTTTCGTAGATTGTTTCAATATAGGAGTGATTTTGCTCAGTAGCAAATTGAGCTAGCCACTCTCCATCCTTTTTAGATGCCGAAACCACTGGAATATTTATTGGTTCATCTTGGTCATGGATAGCACCTTGAAAATGGCCATCCACATTGTTATAAATAATTACCGCGATTGCGCCTTCTTCCTCAGCATTCTTCGCTAGTTCATAGAATGGTACCTCTCCCCTTTGAATGAGGGCAATTTTCCCTTTCATTTCAGTAGAATCTAAGGTTGCAATTTCATAATCCATGGCTAGTTTCCAAGGGGTTGACCCTGCCATAGGTAAGATGGATATTTTTTTATTTGTTAACGAATCGTATAATAGTGGAACGGTTTGCGAGTTAGCAAAAGCCCCAACTGCTAATGCTTTTGTTGCGGTGGCTGGAGCTCCGACTGTCCAATTATCTGGACCACTATTTCCATTTGCTATAACAACAGCTACCCCTAGTTCAGCAGCACGATTTACCGCAACACTTGTTGGATAATCAGGTCCATTAACCGAGTTCCCAAGTGAAAGATTGATAATATCGACACCATCCTCCACCGCCTTTTCCATTGCAGCGATCACTTGAACCGATGTGCCGCTACCCCCAGGTCCAAGTGCACGGTACGCACGAATCTCTGCTTCTGGGGCTACACCTTTAAGGCTTCCATTTGCAGCAATAATTCCTGCGACATGACTTCCATGGTTCGTGGGCATCCCTTCTGTTTCCAATGTTTCCATTGGATCATCATCCAAATCAACTAAATCATACCCACCAGTATAGTTTCCTTGCAGATCGGGGTGGGTATGATCAATTCCTGTATCAACAACGCCGACTTTAATTCCTTTGCCAGTGTATGTCGTATTATTCAAAGCAGAAGGCAACACAATATCCGGATACTCCTTCACAACATCTTCGACAGAGTTCACGGATCCCTGTTTCTTTGTGGTTACATCAAATTGGGTAGCCTGGTATGTTTGGACTGTATGTACGGTTTTGACGAATTCTAACGAGCCCATTTTCGCTAAGTCATTCGGTGATCCTTGTAATGCCAAACCGTTAAATAATTTATTATACGTAGCAATTACAGTAATAAATGGATGATAAGCTTCTACATACTTTTTATGTTCTAATGGGTTGCCCTCCACTTCAATGATGATTGATTCGAGATTGTCAGTTTCCAGTGCTTGGACGGGGATTTGGTTTTGAGGTGGAATGATAATTAATATGGTAAACACCAAGAAAGCTACTAGTAAGTTACGCACACAGATTCCTCCTTAAGTTTAGCATTTGTATTTCTCGCTGGATTGATACATGAAATGAAGAAAGAGACTTCCAATTATGGAAGCCTCTCGTCATCATTTATTAAAATATGCTGTAATGGCATCTGCAATTCTACGAGATGCTTCCCCATCACCATAAGGATTGGAAGCTTTCGCCATTTTGTCATATGCCTCTTGGCTGGATAAAAGTTCATCTGCTAGTGTGAAGATTGTTTCCTCGTCCGTTCCTGCAAGTTTTAGTGTTCCTGCTTCGATTCCTTCTGGACGTTCAGTCGTATCGCGAAGTACAAGAACTGGAACTCCTAGTGACGGAGCCTCCTCTTGCACACCACCAGAATCAGTAAGAATTAAGTGTGCGTGCGCTGCAAAGTTATGAAAGTCCACTACATCCAGTGGTTCAATTAGCTGGATACGTTCATCATTCCCTAATATCTCATTGGCAGTTTCGCGAACAACTGGATTCAAGTGCATCGGATACACGACTTGAATATCCTGATGTTTTTCCACTAATCGCTTAATAGCCCGGAACATTTGCTGCATGTTAGCTCCTAAGTTTTCACGACGATGTGCAGTCATCAATACTAGACGTTTTCCTTTCAGTCCGTCTAATATTGGGTTCGCGTATTTTTCATCGACAGTTGTTTTCAATGCATCAATAGCCGTGTTACCCGTTACATAAATACGGTCTTCTGGTTTATTTTCATCCAAAAGATTTTGCTTTGATTTTTCTGTTGGTGAAAAATGTAAATCTGCCATTACCCCAGTGAGTTGGCGATTCATTTCCTCTGGGTATGGAGAGTATTTATTCCAAGTACGTAGACCCGCTTCAACATGTCCTACTGCAATTTGATTGTAGTAAGCTGCTAAAGACGCAGCAAATGTTGTACTTGTATCCCCATGGACAAGTACAATATCAGGCTGTGTTTTTTTCATCACTTCATCTAGACCTTCAAGAGCACGTGTCATGATTTGTGCTAATGTCTGCTTTTGCTTCATGATGTTTAAATCATAATCTGGCGTGATTTTGAAGATGTCTAAAACCTGATCCAGCATTTCACGATGTTGAGCCGTTACTGTTACAATTGGTTCAAATTCATCCGAACGTTTTTTCAATTCAAGAACAAGCGGAGCCATTTTAATTGCTTCCGGTCTTGTCCCAAAAATTGTCATTACTTTGATACGTTTTGGCATCTTAATCCACTCCGATCATTCTATATTTATCCAATCCCAATTTCATTTAAGATTATTTAGTGCCGAATAAACGGTCACCAGCATCTCCTAGTCCTGGCACAATATACGCATGATCATCTAATTTTTCGTCAAGTGCAGCTAAATAAATATCCACATCCGGATGTGCTTCTTTGATAACTTCTACTCCCTCTGGTGCAGCAATTAGGCACATAAGGCGAATATTTTTAGCACCACGTTTTTTCAATGACTGGATTGCATCCTTAGCAGAACCACCAGTCGCAAGCATTGGGTCAATTACAATTAACTCACGCTCATGGATATCAGAAGGAAGCTTTATGTAATATTCGACTGGCTGTAATGTTTCTGGATCACGGTATAATCCAACATGTCCAACCTTTGCAGCAGGAATTAATTTTAACATTCCGTCCACCATACCAAGTCCTGCACGTAAAATTGGAACAAGTCCGATTTTCTTACCAGCTAATACTTTTGTTTTCGTTTTTATAACTGGTGTCTCAATTGTTGTTTCTTCTAGTGGTAGATCGCGGGTAATTTCGAATGCCATAAGCATTGCTACCTCATCTACTAATTCACGAAATTCCTTTGTTCCGGTTTCTTTATTTCGGATAAATGATATTTTATGTTGGATCAACGGATGATCTAAAACATGTACATTTCCCATTTGGCGATCACTCCTTATCATATTAGTTACATCTTTAAAATTGTACTCAAAAAAACGTACTTATTCAAGGTTGAGGTCTGAAATATTAGGATTGATTTGGGTTGGAATTCGTTAATTGTGATAGATAGTGATTACGTAATCGGTTTCATTATTTTTTGACTGGATGGGATGAACTTGAGACCGCGGCCGGGATACTTGCGACCAATTCGGATGAACATCGGACCGAGTCTGAGAAACTTGCGACCAATGAGGATGAACTTGATCCCGAGTCCGATAAACTTGTGACCCACCAAACAAAATCAATTCAAAACCCAACAAAAATGAGGATGCCTAATCAAGCATCCTCATTTATTATATCTTACACATATAAAGGTGATTTTTCAGTTAATGCTAACACACGGTCAGCGGCTTCTTTTAGGACCGCTTCATTTTCATGATTCTTTAATGTCATGGAAATGATGCTAGCAATTTCACGCATTTCTTGTTCTTTAAATCCGCGGGTTGTAACAGCAGGGGTTCCGATACGGATTCCGCTTGTTACAAACGGACTTGCAGTGTCGAATGGAATAGTGTTTTTGTTAACAGTAATTCCGATTTCGTCTAATACATGTTCTGCTACTTTTCCGGTAATTCCTAGTGGTGTTACATCTAATAATAGTAGATGATTGTCTGTACCACCTGATACAACGCGAATTCCCTCAGCAACTAATGCTTCACCTAATGTTTTGGCATTGGCAATGATTTGCTCGTTATAAGCTTTAAAATCATCGGATAACGCTTCTTTGAACGCAGTAGCTTTCGCAGCGATGATGTGCATTAATGGGCCACCTTGCATTCCTGGGAATACAGCTTTATCTACTTTCTTTGCATGTTCTTCTTTACAAAGAATCATTCCGCCACGTGGGCCACGTAAAGTTTTATGTGTTGTTGTTGTTACAAAGTCTGCATAAGGGACTGGATTTGGATGTAAGCCAGCTGCAACAAGTCCTGCGATGTGAGCCATATCCACCATTAGGTATGCTCCAACCTCGTCAGCAATTTCACGGAACTTCGCAAAATCAAGGGTACGAGAGTAGGCACTTGCACCTGCTACAATTAGTTTAGGTTTTACTTCTTTTGCTTTTTCTAAAACTTTATCATAATCCAGTGTTTCTGTTTCTTTTTCCACACCATAATCTACAAAGTTGTATAATGTTCCACTGAAGTTAACAGGGCTCCCATGAGTTAAGTGTCCACCATGGCTTAAATTCATTCCAAGAACAGTATCTCCTGTTTCAAGAATGGAGAAATATACTGCCATATTTGCTTGTGCTCCCGAGTGAGGTTGTACGTTAGCATGTTCTGCACCGAATAACTTCTTTGCACGGTCACGGGCTAAGTTTTCTACGACATCGACATGTTCACAACCACCGTAATACCGCTTGCCAGGGTAGCCTTCTGCATATTTATTGGTTAATACAGATCCCATCGCTTCCATGACAGATTCTGATACAAAGTTCTCGGATGCAATTAACTCAATTTTTGTTTGTTGGCGTTTTTTTTCAGCTTCCATTGCTTCAAATAGTTCATGGTCTGTTTGTTTTAAGTGTTCCATTGGTAATCCTCCCTGTTTTTACTATTTCTGTTAAACCAATCTCGCTATATTTCTCTTACTATTAAACTAAAACCCGTTGCTCAAAATACAAGAATTACTTTTTACTTAAACCCCATAAAACGCTCTTTCCCCACCTATTAGTTTAGGTCGTGTTTTTGCTGCGTTGATTCTTGCTTTTCCTATGTAACGTTGGTCTAGTCTGACGGGAACCGCTACATGTTTAAGGTGCATGCCAATCATGGTTTCGCCAATGTCTATTCCAGCGTGCGCTTGGATTTGTTCCACAACAACTGGGTTTTCCATATGTTTATAAGCGTAGGATGCCATAGCTCCTCCTGCTTTAGGAATCGGAATGACAGATACTTCCTCTAACCGGTATTCTTCTGCTGTTTCACGTTCTACAACAAGTGCACGGTTTAAATGTTCACAGCATTGAAAGGCTAGATGAATGCCAGTCCTTAATTTTAATCCCATTAAACTCGAAAAGATTTGTGCTGCAATATCCTCACTTCCAGCTGTGCCAATATGTTCCCCGGCAACTTCACTTGTAGAGCAACCGGTTACAAAAATCGAGCCATTTTTTAACATATTTTTATTTTCAATCTCTAGCATAACGATTTGTAGTTCTTTTTTTATATTATCCATTGCCATCATCCATCACCATACTTAAATAATTGGCGAGAGATGGACCCTCGCCATATTTATTAAAGATTTTGATCTTCGTAAGCTGTAATTTTATCAAGACGTTTTTGGTGGCGGTCACCTTCAAAATCTGTTTCTAGCCATGCTTTTGCGATTTCTCTAGCAAGACCAGGGCCAAGTACACGTTCACCCATAGCAATCATATTCGAATTATTATGCATACGAGTTAACTTTGCACTATAAACATCAGAAAGAAGTGCACAACGAATACCTTTTACTTTATTTGCTGCAATGGACATTCCAATTCCTGTTCCACATACTAGGATTCCACGGTCAAATTCACCGTTTGCCACACGCTCTGCAGCTGGAAGAGCATAGTCAGGATAGTCTACTGATGTTTCACAACTACAGCCAATATCCTCATACGATATACCCATTTCATCTAATAGGCTTTTCACTTCATTACGAATTGTCATTCCTGCATGGTCACCTGAGATAATTACTTTCATCAATGTTACGCTCCTTGTCCTGTTGTATTAATTCACTCGAAACTTTTGAATTTGTTTATTTAAACCACTCGCTTGTTCTTCTAGATCCTGCACGAGATGATCCACTTTTCCAATCGATGCTGCTTGCTCATGAATAGAAGCACTCACTTCTTCGGCACCTGCTGATGTTTCCTCAGCAATGGCTGCAACCTCCTGTGATTGAGAAGCTGTTGCTTGAATGGAGGCAAGCTGTTGATTCACAATGGATAGAATAACATCAATTTCACTTGCCACTTCTTCAACGGAACCCGACATCTGCTCGATCGAAGCATTGGTTGTTACGCCATTCTCCGCTTCTCTAATTGCAAGATGTACATTTTCATTTATCTTCTTAACCACTTGATTAACATCTTCTTGGATTGCTTTAATTAAGCCAGAAATACGCCCTACAGCTTGGGCACTTTGGTCAGCTAGCTTACGAATTTCCTCAGCAACCACGGCAAAACCTTTACCATGTTCCCCTGCTCTAGCCGCTTCAATCGAAGCATTAAGTGCAAGAAGGTTCGTTTGCTCAGCTATTTCCCCAACCATCGATATAATCGACTCCACTTGAAATGCATTTTCCTTTAAGTGATTCACATCTTCAAGAGAAAGTTCTTGGTCTTTAGCTAGTTTTTGAATACCTTCAACAAGTTGATGTACCACTTGTTTACTCGTATCCAACGTTTCTAGCATGGTTGTTGATTTTTCTTTCGATAGGCCTGCTTTGTCCTGAACCTTCTCTGCAAGCGTTGTTGCCTCTTCCACAGATTCTACAGTTTGTTGAATCGCTTCTGATGAATTCTCTGCACCTTTTGAAATATCCTCGACAGATGCACTAATTAAATCTGAGTGCTGTGCTACCAAACTAGTTGCCTCACGTAATTGCACCACAGATTCATTGGTGTTATTAAAATGGACATCTATATTATGTACCATTTCTTTTAGATTTTTAAGCATAATATCGAATGAAGTACTTAATGCACGAATCTCATCATCTGAGGAAGGAATTTCCACTTCATGATTAAGCTGACCATCTGCTACTTCAGACGCAACACTTGCCAAACGATTCAGCGGTTTTGTAATAATCTGTGCCGCAAAGTATGCTAATACACCAGACCAAAAAATCCCCATAAGTAAAATAATGATTGTGTATGCTTCCATGGAAATCTGCCAAAATTCTACTACAAAGTCATAAAGAAAGTACATAAAAAATGCACTAGTGGAATAAGTAATGATAGCTAATATTGTTGTAAATAATGCAAGTTTCACCCTTAGTCCAAAGCGGTATTTGTTGCTCATCTTAATTTTCCCCCAGCTTTTTAATTTTTCTAGTTCAAGATACCAGCGTTTAACGAGTCATTCGCTTTACCGGTACCTTAAGCTTTTCTATTTTATATTTTTTTAATTAATTGCTCTATATAGTTTTCTAATTCATCCAATGTTTTTTTATAGGTGGCCATATCTCCACCGAATGGATCGGAAATATCATAATTTATTAGGCTGCTTTCAAGTTGACTAATTTTCTGAATGTCTGGTTGTAAGTATTCACGTAATTTTTTTTCCAATTGTACATTATTTAATTGATGTTGATTTTCTTGAATAAACTGGGATTTCTTCATTTCATAGTCTGCATAAAGTGATTTTAACTCATCCCATACTTTTCTATCGGAATCAGATACATATTCTTTCAACGTATAATACTTTTCTTGAAAATTAGGAAATTCCATAATGAGGGATTGTTTGTGTCCCGTCGTCATTAACAGAACAAGATCCGCCCAGTTTAGAAGTTTTTCATCCACAGGATTGGATTGATGGTTTAGTACAATCCCCTTTTGGTCTAGAAGTGTAACAACATGGTTAGCTGCACGTTGGTTTTTGGCCGCAAAAATCCCTGCAGATTTCACTTCTGCTCCTGGTAACTTACTTTTTAACAAAGCTTCAGCCATTGGGCTTCGACAAGTATTACCGGTACATACAAACAAAATTTTCATGAAAGAACCTCCAATTCCGGTGAAAATCATATACATATCTAAAATATAACATAGAATAATGTTAGTTGACAGAAAAAGAAAATAAAGTAAAATACAATGCAACAGACTATTCAGATTTTTTCTTTGTTTCACATTAATTTGTATAAATGATTATAAAGACATGCATTTAAAAGACGGATAGTTCTTTTTAACTAGTTATTTTTTCGTGAATTGTCAAAAAGTGAGAAAAATGTAGAAATTCTAATTCATAAGTATTACTATTAAGAGTATGAAATAAAAAATACCTAAGCTACCAATTTACTATTTTATAATTACTTTCCATTTTTGTTCACATAGCCTCTGGTGTTTCTCTATACAATATAGAGAAGTCTCATTTAGGTATTATCCTTTGGGAGGGGAAAAGAAATGAAAAATAATGAAACAGCTAATGTAGGTGACGTCGTTCTTTTTGACAGAAGGAATGGGCAGTATGAAGGGAAAGTGTTTCAAGTAAGAGAAAATAGTGTACTAGTTGAATTATCCAAGGATGCTGCAAAGATTTTAGGATATGAAATGCCTAATACTGTAGTGAGACACGGAAAATATAGTATTATATCATAATGTATAAGGGATTTTCCCTAGCGTTTTGAAAATATGGTGGCGCCTTCATTTAGAGGTGAATGTTAAAGTTCGTATTTATACAGGTCTGGAAATTTTATTTTTAATCTGACAAAAGAGGATGTCCAATCGGCATCCTCTTGTATATTTAAAACATAATGTAGAGGCCAAATCCACAAAGAATACTCCCTCCTAATATCCCACTATAGGCTCCTAAGAACCCATGCACCTTTCTACCAAGAATCATTCCAGCCCATGTTAAGACCATACTACTAGCTCCAAATAGAATTAGTGTAAGTGCCGTCTTCACTCCGGAAAGACCTAAGCTAAACCCAACGGAAAAACTATCGATACTCACACTTAAAGCCAAAATAATCAATCCCAAGCCAACCGTCTGTTCAACTCTTGCTGACTCATGATTAAAAGCCGAAAACAGCATATGAGCCCCGATTCCAAAAAGTAAAAGTCCCCCAGCTAAGGTTGTCCAATCCCCAATTTGTTCAGAAATTAGTTTACCCACTATAATCCCAAGAAAAGGCATCAAAATATGAAATAAACCAATTACTATCCCAATAAACGCAATCCGCTTTAACCGAATCTTCCGCATCCCCAGCCCAAGGCTTACAGAAAAAGCATCCATTCCTATAGCAACTGACATCATTAATATCGAAATAAACTCCCCCATGAATCATCCCCCTTGGACATGCCTTTTACACTATATGCCGGGTGGAGAGCGATTATGATTTTGAGTTTCATCGTAGGGTGTGCTGGAGTTTGGCTGATGTTCTGGCGTAATGGCTGATGTTCTGGCGTAATGGCTGATGTTCTGGCGTAATGGCTGGTGTTTCCGCATTACGGCCGATGTTTTTCGATTTTGGCTGATGTTTCCACAACTTGGCCGATGTTCCTCAAATTGGGCTGATGTTTCCGAGTCTCGGCCGATGTTCCTCGAATTCGGCTGATATCTTCGCGTCTTGGCCGATGTTCCTCGATTTTGGCTGATGTTTCCGCATATCGGCCGATGTTTCTCGATTTTGGCTGATATCTCCGCATATCGGCCGATGTT
>NZ_KI519435.1:35030-78940 GCF_000482485.1 Paucisalibacillus globulus DSM 18846
GGCTGATATCTCCGCATATCGGCCGATGTTTCTCAAATTCGGCTGATATCTCCGCATCTTGGCCGATGTTTCTCAAATTCGGCTGATATCCCCACGCTACAGCCAATGCTTTACCGCAAGTTCTACAATAAAATAAAGAGGCAACCGTAGTCACCTCTCAAGTTAATTCTCAATATATCGAGTAGCTGCTTTCCGCAAGCGATTCATTACCGCAAGTCCAATTCCGATTTCTGGATAGGTCTCACAAAGAATAATATCCACATCCGCTTGTTTAAATTTTCGTAGGCCGAGATATAAATTGGCTGCTACATCTTCTAGTGATTCACCAAGGGAAATCTTTTCAGCAACATTCAATTTTTCTAATGTATTTCGATTTGCTAGAACACCAACACGTTTTCCTTCTGCTGCTAGTTTGTCATACATTGCCTGTATTTTCTCACTTTCCCCTTCGATTAACCACATAGGAACTTCTGGGGCATAGTGGGTATATTTCATTCCTGGCGCCTTGGGCTTTTCAGTTGCATCTGCATCTTGGAGCGCTGGATCGACCATAACTTTTCCAACAACGTCTTCCAGTTCCTCTATGGAAATTCCACCCGGTCTTAGGATAATGGGGATATCCTGTGTACAGTCTAACACCGTTGATTCCAATCCTACACCTGTAGGGCCGCCATCCACAATTCCTGCAATTCTTCCGTTCAAATCTTCCCACACATGATCAGCTGTTGTGGGACTTGGTTTTCCTGAAAGATTTGCACTTGGCGCTGCAATTGGTATATTACAAGTCTTTAATAGTTTGAGTGCTACAGGATGACTTGGGATACGCACTCCCACTGTTGATAAGCCAGCTGTTACATTATCCGCACAAGTCCCATTTGAAGGTAAGACATATGTAATCGGGCCTGGGGAAAACGCGTCTATTAGTTTTTCCACATAACTAGGAACATTTTCCACTAGTTGGTATAGCTGCTCTTTAGTAGCAACATGTGCAATTAGTGGATTATCTTGTGGACGACCTTTTGCTTGGAAAATTTTTACCACAGCATCCATATTGGTTGCATCCGCCCCAAGTCCATAAACTGTTTCAGTCGGAAAAGCCACTGTTTCTCCTGCTTTCAATAATTGTGCAGCTTCTATTATTATCATTTCATTTGTTGTACCGGTCTTTGTCACATTCCATCTTTTCGTTTCTACCATTCCTACTACCTCTTTTCTTTCCTCATTTTATCGGAATGGAGAATGTTTCGCAAAATATATAGTTATCAACAGAATCAAAAGGAAAATCTGCAACTTATCCACAGATTTTCCAAACAAACGTTTATTTCATTACGCTTTCAAACAGTTTATCCACTGTTTTTTGATTTATCGACAGTTTTCTCACAACTTATTCACAAGCACTTGTGGATTATGTGTATAATCCTTTATGAAACCTCGTATGCCCACCAATTTCCTTGTTTCTGACGTAAATTATTCACATTCAGCGCTTCTTTTTGTGGATGGAATTGTAATGCTCCAAGCAGAATGTCCACAACTGGCTGGTGACTATGCACATAAACCTTCTTTGCTTCCTTTGACTTCGCTAATACGATAATCAATTCAAGTAATACTGGTAAGCTTTGTGCAGCTTCCTTTGAGATATAGAGCTGCTTTAACCAAAATACATCATCTTCTACAGTTGAAAGCACAAAGCATCCTTTTATCGCGTCACCAATTTCAACAACATATCCATCCTGTAATAGGCTTTTTCGATCGACTTGATCTGTCGTGTTTAAAAACTCCGTAATTTTATCCTCTGCCACTTCTCTTGCAATCAATAATCTCATCTTTCACACCCCTGTTTTTAGTAGAATACCTAATTTAGAATCTCGCTTTTCTAGCATTTTATGCAAGGGTACTATATTCTATGACAAACCAAGCCATTCAAATAGAAAAAACTTTATCTTCAAGCCTTCATCTTGTTGTGCTTCTTCTTCAAATCCTCCTGGACTTGCCGATGCTACACTAATTCCCTTGGCAAAGTCCAAGAAACATAACGGCGGAAAAAGTACACACCACCAATTGGAGCCATCTCCTTCGCCAATCGTAATTAAAATTGCCTCATACTCGCCTGCTGGATATAAATAAGAGCCGTATATTTTTGTTGGAAAACTTACACTATCATTGTATTCCACATCAAAGTCGCGATTTTCCCCTTCCTCTGCAAGCGTCTGCTTCACAATCTCGTTAATCTCTGGTATTCTGCTTTCTAACAACTTCCTTGCTTCCTCAATATCAGTAATTTCTGCTACCCATTCAGTAATTTGCTCATTTACTTTATCACGAACTACATGTTTAATTTGCTGGTCCGCCTCGTTGTCGCTGTTCGCCAAAATCCTTAAGCGAATTGCATCATCTGGAATTACTTGATAATCATCAAAATTATTTTCATCACCTTGCCCCTTGATTGGTAAGGAAAGTGCTATCATAATAAGAATAATTAGAATAAATGCTAGTTTCTTCATCGTCCCCATCCCCCAGTTACTGAATTAGTCATAGTATGGACACGCCTTAAAGTTTTTAAACTAGCAATCTAGTAATTTAAAAATAAAGGAGGAATTATTATGCTTAAGAGACTTTTCCGTCGTCAACAGCCTCCAGTTACTATTCATGCTATCAAGTATAGGATGGTAACGGAAAGCTTTGACCCAAAGGTTATCGATGAATTACTTTCGATGTTAGAGAATCGACTAAAACGCGATGGTGATGAACTGTTTCAACAATGGTTTCGAAATTTAAATTTTTCTCTACCAGAGGAATACCAAGATGAATCTGTTGCTAAGGAATTTTATCAACACCATTCGAAGTGGATTGAAAATGAGATTAAAATGCTTGAAGAGGAAGTTTTGTTATCTTGGAAAGAACAATCCGAAGACTTAAAAGGATTAGAAGATGAGGCTAGAAAGGCACAGTTGGTCATTAGACATCGATTAACGGATATTTATTTAGATCTTTAATTAGAACATTTTCCTGTGTCGTGACTTTATAGGTAGAAGCTGGAGAAAGTGCAAGAATCTAGGTTACGTTTCGGAAATCAAAATCATAGGGAGTGGATAATTAAATGGAAGATTACTTAAAATCTGATTGTAAAAATTGCTTCGCCTTATGCTGTGTGGCATTGCCATATGCAAAATCAGCCGACTTTCCATTTGATAAAGATGATGGTGAGCCATGTCGAAATTTATGCTCAAACAATCAATGTAGTATCCACAATAAGTTAAGGTCAGAAGGATTTCGAGGATGTGTCTCTTATGAATGTTTTGGCGCAGGACAACATGTCTCGCAAGTAATCTTCGAAGGCCAAGATTGGCGAGACAACCCAGAACAATCAAAGATTATGTTTACAGTGTTTCCTTTGGTACAACAGCTTTATGAAATGCTCTGGTATATAAGTCAGGCGCTGAGTTTAAAGGAAACAATTTCATTACACCCTGACTTGCAGTTAGTCTATGAAAATACATTAGCATTTACGAAAAAAACGCCTGATGAAATAATAAATCTTGATATAGCATCTCATCGAAGTATTGTTAATGATTTACTACTGAAAACAAGTGAACTGTTTCGCAAAGACTTTATTCATAACGGTACTAATTCGAAAAAGGGAAAGGATTGTATCGGCGCTCGTTTAAAAGGGACTCACTTACAAGGTAGAAATTTTAGAGGTCTACTGTTGATTGCTGCAGACTTGAGGAATGCCGATTTAAGAAAAGTTGATTTTATCGGCGCAGACTTAAGAGATGCGGACATTAGTGGTGCAGACTTAACTGATTGTCTCTTTTTAACGCAGTCCCAGGTTAATTCTACCAAAGGAAATGTTCACACTAGGTTACCTAGTTACCTAATTAAACCCAAACATTGGTTAAACTAAAATTAGTTTATGTCGCCGATACTGAACATAAATGAAAAACTATAAAGGATTGGCTTTTTGTCCAATCCCTTATAGTTCGGTCGCAAAAACAATCCTATCTTTCCCACTAATGTCCTGCAAAATAGTTACATTACTTTCAGGAAACTTTTCCTGTAATAATGCTTTAACAGCATCTCCTTGCAAATATCCAATTTCAAATGCCACAGTCCCACCAGATTTAATTACACCCGGAAGCTGTTTGGTAATTTTTTTGTAAGCTGCTAGCCCATTATCATCAGCAAATAAGGCCAGCTCTGGGTCATGATTTACTACTGTATCAGAAAGTTCCGGTCTTTCCTCTTCCGAAATGTATGGGGGATTGGAAACCACAATATCCGCTTTTATATTTTGCTCAAGTAAAGGAGAAAGAAAATCCCCTTGTAAAAACGTAATTTCCGCTTGCAAGTTTTCCGCATTTTTCTTCGCAGTTTCCAGTGCTTCGCCTGAAATATCAATGGCATATACTTTTGCATTCGGTAATTCCAAAGCAAGGGTGATGGCGATGATTCCACTACCTGTACCAATATCCACAATAGTTATTGGATTATGTTTAGACGCATGGTCTATCACATGTTGAACAAGTTCCTCTGTCTCTGGACGCGGGATTAAAACATGTGGGTTAACGGAAAAATTTCTTCCATAAAACGCTTCATATCCCATTAGATGTTGAATTGGCACTCCAGTGTCCACATGTTTTTCAATATCTTTACGAAAATTATCCACTATATGCTCTGGAATTTCATCACGCATTTGGGCAAAGAACTGTGTCCTCGATACTCCTAGATGATGCTGTAATAATAGGTCAGCGACTCTTGTTTCTCTATTATTTTCTTCTAAAAAAAGAGAAGCCCATTGAAGGACTTCGTATTGTTTTTGAACCATCTTATTCACCAATTTGCTCTAATTTTTTAGCTTGTTCTTCCATTATTAATGCATCAATTACTTCACTAATCTTACCTTCTAGAATCTGGTCTAGTTTTTGAATAGTAAGACCAATACGGTGATCGGTTACACGGTTTTGCGGGAAGTTGTATGTTCGAATACGTTCCGAACGATCCCCTGTTCCAACCGCTGATTTACGATGTTCATCGTATTCTGCTTGTGCTTCTTGTTGGAATTTATCATACACACGAGCACGAAGAATTTTCATCGCTTTTTCTTTGTTTTTAATTTGTGATTTTTCATCCTGCATCGAAACAACGATTCCAGTTGGTAAGTGTGTCAAGCGTACAGCTGACATAGTCGTGTTTACACTTTGCCCACCTGGTCCACTTGATGCAAATAAATCCACACGAATATCTTTATCATGAAGTTCAACTTCAACTTCTTCCGCCTCTGGCAATACTGCAACAGTTGCAGTCGAAGTATGGATACGGCCACCTGATTCCGTTTCAGGAACACGTTGTACACGATGGGCACCATTTTCATATTTCAACTTGGAATACGCACCATTTCCTTTTACCATGAAAATGATTTCTTTATATCCACCAACACCTGTTGAATGTGCGTCCATTACTTCTGTCTTCCATCCCTGGCTCTCTACGAAACGTGTGTACATCCGATAAAGATCCCCAGCAAATAACGCCGCTTCGTCTCCACCTGCCGCTCCACGAATTTCCACGAACACGTCCTTATCATCATTCGGGTCTTTTGGTAAAAGAAGAATTTTCATTTTCTCTTCTAACTCTTCTTTTGATTTAGCAAGCTCGGAAATTTCGGCTTTCACCATATCTTGCATTTCTTTATCCAAATCATCTTCGAGCATTTCCTTCGCATCTTTTAACTGCTCATTCACATCTTTATACTCACGGTATGCCTGCACAACATCCTCAAGTCCAGACTGTTCCTTAGAATACTCACGTAATTTATTCGTATTACTAATAACTTCCGGATCACTTAATAATTCATTCAATTTATTATAACGATCTTCTAACGTTTGCAATCGATCTAACATCACGGTCACCTCACTCAGATTAACATTCTAATTATAGTATACAGAAGGGATGAGGTCAAAATTCTTTTTAGCGAATACGATTTTGCCACTGGGGTATGGGAACCTTTTCAGAAATTTATTAACTTCGCTTTGACGTTTTGATGGTTTTTTGACAAAAAATAAGTAACTTTTGTCTAAAAGGGATAATACGCAGTTAATAACCACCGGGAGAGCAGTAACTCTGTCTTTTTAATGGCTTTAAAAGACTAAGTTTATGAAAAACTGGAATCCCTGTCCTTTAGAACCGGTTTAATAGACTATGTTTATGAAAAAACAATAACTCTGTCCTTTAGAAACGTTCATTTTAAAGGAAAAGCTAAAAGGTTGCTCTGGGCCTCCAGTTTTGGATAAAACCCAAATAAAAAGAGCACCCTCCTAAAAGGCTACTCTATACTATCATTTACTAACATTCATCAATTTCCGCATTCCCGCACCAATCGGGCGGTTTGGGACTTCGTGGTGGTGACGGCATCTTGGTTCGTAGGATTCAGATGCGCCGACCATGATGATTGGGTCATTGTATGATGCTGGTTGTCCATTAATAAGACGTTGTGTGCGACTTGCGGGAGATCCGCAGATTGGACAAATAGCATTTAATTTCGTTACAGATTCAGCAAGGGCCATTAATTCTGGCATTGGTCCGAATGGTTCACCACGGAAGTCTCGATCTAGTCCAGCAGCGATAACACGAATGCCGCGGTCTGCTAGTTCCTCTGCTACATGGGTAATGTCTTCATCGAAGAATTGTGCTTCATCGATACCGACAATTTCCACATTACTTTCCAGGTTGTCCAAGATTTCTGCCGATGAACTAACTGGTGTTGCCATTACGGATGTCCCATTGTGTGAAACAACTGCCACATCATCGTACCGATTGTCTATTGCTGGTTTGAATACTTGAATTTTTTGGTTTGCGTAGGTTGCTCTGCGTACTCTTCGGATAAGTTCTTCGGATTTACCTGAAAACATGCTGCCACAGATTACTTCTAGCCAGCCGCTTTGCTTCATAACATACATGTTCTGGGATCTCCCTTCGTTTCTACTAGGTTTTTATATGTGAATACATGTATACGTTCAATATTATTAGTTAGTATGTGAATAAATTAAATAAAAAACAGGCAAAGCATAGTTGATTTGCCTGTTTCTCTCGGCATGAGTAAACTCACCCAAAAATTGTATTATTCGGTGATTCACTAAGAATAGTGAATTTGCCAGTCTTATTTCAAATTATATTTCTTCTTGAAGCGATCTACACGTCCACCAACAGTGTCAGCTTTTTGCTTACCAGTGTAGAATGGGTGTGATTCTGAACTAATTTCAACACGAATTAATGGGTATGTGTTACCATCTTCCCACTCAATTGTTTCGTTTGAAGATTTAGTTGATCCGCTTAAGAATTTGAAGTCAGAACTAGTATCTAGAAATACAACTTTTTTGTATTCTGGATGGATTCCTTCTTTCATGACATTCACTCCTTCTGCCCTGAATCCTTTGGAAACAGAGTTATTTTAGAGGATGTTCAAAACGTCCGGTAAAAATGACACTTCGCACTTCTTTGTTGGCTTGATTTTCCGGTCCTCATGTACCTTATTTATGTACATTCCGGTCCTCAAATCTACGCCGCCTCGAATTACTCGGTCCTTTTTATCCTCCTATTTGAACTCTCATTAAGAGCCGAGTTAGGTATAAACCTTTTCTAAACTCACTAAAAAATTATAACAATATGCGCATCTGTTTGCAATAGGTTAATAAAAATTTCGCGAGTGTAAACTACGATTAATTCTAGTTTGTCTATTTTCCTGTACGTTTACGCTGCATTTCTTCTTCCACTTTTTGTAAAAATCCGTCATTACTTTCTGATGCTTTTAGTTTTCTTAGGAAACGCTCTAAGAAGTCCGGAGAATCCTGCATGGTTTTACGAATTGCCCACATTTTATCTAGTTGGCCTTTATTAACCAATAGCTCTTCTTTACGTGTTCCAGAGCGTAAAATATCAATCGCAGGGAAAATTCTACGGTTAGCTAGGTTTCTGTCTAGATGCAATTCCATATTACCTGTACCTTTGAATTCCTCATAAATAACATCATCCATACGTGATCCAGTATCAACAAGTGCCGTCGCTAAGATGGTGAAGCTTCCACCCTCTTCAATATTTCGTGCTGCACCGAAGAATCGTTTTGGACGGTGGAATGCCGCTGGGTCAATACCACCTGAAAGTGTACGTCCACTTGGTGGGATTACTAAGTTGTATGCACGAGCAAGTCTCGTGATACTGTCCATTAATACAATAACATCGCGTTTATGCTCTACTAAGCGCATTGCGCGTTCTAATACAAGCTCAGAAACCTTGATATGGTTTTCTGGTACTTCATCAAATGTAGAGCTAACTACATCTACATCTGGGCTAACTGAGCGCTCAATATCTGTTACTTCCTCTGGTCTCTCATCCACTAAAAGAATGATTAGTTTTGCTTCTGGATGGTTTACTGTAATGCTATTTGCAATTTCCTTAAGTAGCATTGTTTTACCTGCTTTTGGAGGTGCAACGATTAACCCACGTTGACCAAAGCCTACCGGTGCCATTAAATCCATTATTCTTGTGGATAGCTTGTTTGGTGTTGTTTCAAGCTTCATTAGACGATCTGGATATAATGCCGTTAATGCTGGGAAGTGTACTCTTTCTTTTGATGAGTCTGGATCTTCACCGTTAACTGCATCAACATGTAATAATCCGTAGTAACGTTCGTTTTCCTTAGGAGGACGAACTTTACCGGAAACTTTATCCCCATTACGTAGGTCAAATCTACGTATTTGAGACGCTGAAATATATATATCCTCTGCACTCGGTGAGTAGTTAATTGGTCTTAAGAAACCAAATCCTTCAGATGGAATAATTTCTAATACGCCATCCATGAATAAAAAGCCATCTTTTTCTGCTTGTGCTTTTAAAATTGAAAAAATAAGTTCTTTCTTCGTTAATTTTGCATAGTAAGACACTTTATATTCTCTTGCTAATGCATAAATCTCTTTTAACGTTAGTTCCTGTAGTTTACTTAATGTTAGTTCTGCCATAAAATTATCACGCCTATTCGTATACATATTTACTATTTTGATAGAAACACTAATGTTTATGTAATTTATACATGTGCATTATGATGATTCTTTAGAGCTCTGAATTAATCCTTGATAAGGTATATCTGATTATTAAATGAATGTTTGCTTCTTAGATGTGAAACTGTGAAGAAGGGAAGAAAATAAATAGAAGCTAGAATAGAAGTTTTGTGTCTCTCCTCTGAACTTTTGAGACTGTCATTCGATATTTTTCTTTTTATCTTGTATAGTAACCAAACAACACCTATCTTAAACATTTACAATATTAAACGTTTTAACTAGATTATTCAATAGTTTTTTTGCGTTAAGGAAAATGTCACTATATTGTAGGGAGATTTAAGTAGGATAGTACTATGGGTCAGGTATTCTTACATCTTCCGGTTTCTACGAATTTTACTATACTTCCCAAACATAGTATAAGTTCGAGGTAATTGGAAAACATTGGTCTGATTTATCCAATGCTTTCCAATTATGTTTATTCAGGTTGCATCACTAAATTTGGTTTTTTCTTTAAGCTATGTTCTCCATCGATAAAGCGAACTGTTCCGCTTTTAGCACGCATAACAACGGTTTGCGTCTTTGCTTTTGTACCTTTAAATTGGACACCTCGTAATAATTCACCATCTGTTACACCAGTTGCAGCAAAGATGGCATCATCGCCACTG
This sequence comes from Paucisalibacillus globulus DSM 18846, assembly GCF_000482485.1. Taxonomy (GTDB): domain Bacteria; phylum Bacillota; class Bacilli; order Bacillales; family Amphibacillaceae; genus Ornithinibacillus; species Ornithinibacillus globulus. The sequence goes on from NZ_KI519435.1 coordinate 44,743, forward strand.
CAGAAATCATCCATATAAAAGACCTTATGAATATCTGTAATCCCCATTTTTTGACAACGTGCAATTTCCTCATCATTTGATGGAACAAGTTGGCCTTGCATTTCACCACCTAAGCATTTTAACGCAATAGCGGCTATAACACCTTCAGGGGCACCACCGATTCCCATAAACAAATCAATACCCGTATCATCAAAAGCCGTATTAATTGCTGCTGCTACATCCCCATCTTGAATTAATCGAATTCTAGCTCCTGCTTCTCTAATCTCTTCAATTAATTTCTGGTGACGAGGACGATCCAACAAAATGACGACTAGATCTTCAATATCTTTGTTTTTTGCTGTTGCTACAGCCTTTAAATTATCAATGGTTGATGCATTTATATCAATTTTACCTACAGCTTCTCGTCCAACAGCTATTTTTTTCATGTACATATCTGGTGCATGTAGCACTTTATCATGATCACCAATTGCGATTACGGTTAGTGCGTTAGTTGTTCCACTAGCAACGATATTCGTTCCCTCTAATGGGTCTACTGCTATGTCAACTAGTGGGCCAGATCCTGTTCCAAGTTTTTCTCCGATGTATAGCATTGGTGCTTCGTCCATTTCACCTTCACCGATTACTACTGTTCCTCTCATCGGGATGGTATCGAAAACATCGCGCATGGCAGTGGTTGCGGCATCATCTGCTTCTTCTTTTATTCCTCTGCCCATCCAGCGGGCTGATGCTAATGCTGCTGCTTCTGTTACGCGTACGATTTCCATTGTTAGACTTCTTTCCATGTTTTCCATCTCCTTTTAGTAAATAGCGCCTCATCCCAAGAAGGTTTATTTACTAAAAGTGAGGTTATGGCTCATTTGCTAGCTTCCTTGCCGAGTCCGTGGTTAATTTAAAAAATCATCTCTTATTATTAAAGAAACCACTTTATAAAAAATAAAGAACCCTATGAATTCTGATACTGTACGATTTCTGTTTCAGTCATGTCTTCTCGCCATATGTTAGCGCCGAGGGTGGTTAGCTTTTCTGTTAGGTTTTCGTATCCTCGGTCGATGTGATCGAGTCCGGTTATTTCTGTGATTCCATTGGCCATTAATCCTGCGATAACAAGTGCTGCACCGGCCCTTAGATCACTTGCTTTTACTCGTGCACCTTGTAATTGTACTGGTCCTGATACGATAACGGAACCACCTTCTACTTTAATGATGGCATTCATTCTTCTTAGCTCATCAATATGCTTAAGTCTTGCTGAGTAAATGGTGTCTGTCACCACTCCAGTATTATGTGCTTTTGTTAGTAGACTAGTGAATGGTTGTTGTAAATCGGTTGGAAAACCAGGATAGACTAATGTTTTTATGTCCACGCTTTTCAGAGGGTTTCTTGATGCTATATATAGTTGGTCGTCTGAGTCTTCTACGGTGACACCCATTTCGCGTAGTTTAGCTAGTAGTGATTCTAAATGCTGTGGGATCACATTATCAATAATTACTTCATTTCCCGCAGCAGCTGCTGCAATGGCGTAGGTACCAGCTTCAATTCGATCTGGTATAATGGTGTGTCTGCAACCATGTAAAGTAGGTACTCCTTCGATACGAATGACATCTGTTCCAACACCCTTAATCTTTGCACCCATATTCGTTAATAAGGTAGCGACATCAATGATTTCAGGCTCTTTCGCTGCATTTTCTATGATGGTTTTTCCTTTTGCCTTTACTGCAGCAAGCATGATATTGATGGTTGCACCTACACTAACCACATCTAAATAAATACGGGCACCCCTTAGTTCTTTTGCTCGAAGATAAATAGCACCTTGTTCATTGGTTACTTCAGCACCTAACGCTTCAAATCCCTTGATATGCTGATCAATCGGTCGGGGCCCTAAGAAGCAACCACCCGGCAAACCAATTACTGCTTTGTTAAATTTGCCAAGCATTGCACCCATGAAGTAATAGGATGCTCTTAGTTTTTTAACTTTCCCATTTGGTAGTGGCATGGAAATCATGTTTTCTGGATTGATATGAACCGTTTGTCCATCCCATGATACACTCCCACCAATTTCTTCTAACAAATCACTTAGCGTATACACATCCGAAATTTCTGGCAGTCCTTCAATTGTAACTTCCGAATCCGCTAAAATGGCCGCTGGAAGGAGAGCTACTGCTGAATTCTTCGCTCCACTGATGCGTACTTTGCCATTTAAGACATGACCGCCCTCAACTATCATTTTCTGCACGTCAAAAACCCCGCTTTATGAGGTGAGATATATAAAGGTTTTGTCCCTTTTACACCCTCCACATTTTTTAAGTAGATAGGAAAGTATAAGAACTTTCCGCATGTATAGAAAAACTAACATATTCGTTAAAGGACGAATGTTAGTTATTCTAATCTTAGTTTGGTCGAACTAGGTAAAATTTATTGGTTAACTTTGGCCCAATCTGCAAGAAACTTTTCGATTCCTTGGTCTGTTAATGGATGCTTCACAAGCTGACTTAGTACATTAAATGGTACTGTCGCAATATGTGCACCATTTAGGGCTGCATCTGTTACATGCATTGGATGTCTAATACTTGCAGCAATAATTTCTGTTTCAATCCCATGACGATTAAAGATTTCAGCGATGGTTGCAACTAACTGCATACCATCATGGCCAATATCATCTAATCGACCAAGGAATGGTGAAACATATGTAGCTCCAGCTCTTGCAGCTAATAGTGCTTGGTTTGGATTAAAAATAAGTGTAACATTTGTTTTGATACCTTTGTCACTAAAAGCTTTAACCGCTTTCAATCCTTCCAGTGTCATTGGTACTTTTATGGTGATATTGGGTGCAATTTGCGCTAGCTCTAGTCCTTCTTTAATCATTCCTTCAGCATCTTCTGCGATAACTTCTGCACTTACAGATCCCTCTGTAACTTCTGCAGTTATCTCTTTAAGACGATCAACAAAGGATACGCCTTCTTTTGCTACAAGGCTTGGATTGGTTGTCACTCCTGCTAGTACACCAAGTTGGTTAGCAGAACGGATTTCATCAATGTTTGCTGTATCGATAAAGAATTTCAATTTGTTTTCCTCCCTATTTTACAGGAATAGCCCTGTCTATTTAGATTTCTACATACTATCATATACGTAGTTTGACCAAATGGATAGGGCTTATTTTTACAAATTATTAAGCTTTATTTGATGAACCAAATTCACGCATTTTACCAATTACAGTTTGTTTAATTGCTTCTGTACCTGGTCCTAAGTATTTACGAGGATCATAAACTTCTGTTTTCTCATTTAATACTTGGCGAACAGCTTTTGCTTGCGCCATTTGGTTTTCAGTATTTACATTAATTTTAGCTGTACCTAATGAAATAGCTTTTTGAATATCTTTTGTTGGAATTCCAGTACCACCGTGAAGTACTAATGGAACATGTGTAAGGTTCAGAATTTCTTCCATCTCTTTAAATCCTAAGTTTGGTTCACCTTGGTATGGACCATGAACAGAACCAAGCGCAGGTGCAAGACAGTCAATTCCTGCTTCTTTAACGATACGTAGACATTCATTCGGGTCTGCGTAGTTAATTCCACCGATTACGCCGTCTTCTTCTCCACCAACAGTACCAACTTCTGCCTCAACAGATACACCGTGGAAATGAGCTAATTCGACAACCTTCTGTGTTGTGGCAATGTTCTCATCAATTGGTGAGTGGGAAGCATCAATCATAACAGAAGTAAATCCTGCATGAATTGCTTGGGCACATTTTTCAAAGCTTGAACCATGGTCTAAGTGGATTGCTACTGGAACTGTAGTACCGTACTCTTCCATTAAGGATTTTACCATAGCTACAACTACTTTGAAGCCACCCATATATTTTCCAGCACCTTCAGAAACCCCTAAAATAACAGGAGATTTTTCTTCTTCAGCTGCTTGCAAAATCGCTTGTATGTACTCCAAATTATTTATATTGAACTGTCCTACTGCATAGCCATTGTCTTTTGCGTTGTTTAACATGTCTTTCATGGATACTAATGGCATTCGATTTTCCTCCTTCATGATAGATGAAATCCATCATTTTGTTAACTTCAGTATAAGAATACCAAAGTCAAACCCATGCGTGCAAGGTAATCGAGTCAAAGTCGTCTTTTAAAAAAATTCCAACTAATCTGCCAGTAATTGTTTTACAAACTCTCTTACCTCAAGTACATCAAATGGCTTGGACAATACTTTTTTTACACTTGTTAATTCATATGTACTATCTTTAAAGTTTTCTGTTAAACCACTCATGATTATCGTAGGTATTGCTTTATTTTCTTTTTCTAATTGTTTTATTACTTCTATGCCATCCATTACTGGAAGCTTATAATCTATCATCATTAAATCAATAGTATGCTTGTTTATTATTTCTAATGCTTCTTTTCCATTTTGAGCTGTATGGACTTTAAATCCTTCACTCCCCATTAATTCTTCTAGTAAAAGCCGGATTCCAATTTCGTCATCAACTACTAATATTTCTCTCTTCATTCGACAACATCCCCCTTTTTAATTAATTATTCGATATAAAGCACGAAATTCCCTTCTTTTTAGCGAACGATTATATTGGAAATTTTCGGCATAACGAAATAACTAATCATGGTATTATGCAATTTTTAAAGACATTAACTAATACCCCATTGTCCTTATGGATAAACACTAAATTGAATATATCAAAAAAAATGCGAATTGTATCACTTACGGATACAATTCGCGACTATTGTACTACTATTATTAACATCTCATGTTTACTTCTGGTTATTTTGTTCTACTGCTGCCCCAATAAAACCTTTAAATAGGCTTTGTGGTCTTGTTGGACGTGATTTAAATTCTGGATGGAATTGGCATGCTACAAACCATGGATGATTCTCGATTTCAATCGTTTCTACTAAGCGACCATCTGGGCTAGTTCCCGAGAAAATAAATCCTTTTGCTTCCATTTCTGCGCGGTATTCGTTATTAAACTCATAACGATGACGGTGACGTTCTTCTACCATATCCGCACCATCATATGCAGCTTTTGTCTTTGTACCTTCTTTTAATTTACATGGGTACAGACCAAGTCTAAGTGTTCCTCCTAGGTCTTCTACATCTTTTTGTTCTGGTAGTAAATCAATAATTGGATGTGTTGTAGTTGGATTAATTTCTGCTGAGTGTGCATCTTTATATCCAAGTACATTACGAGCAAATTCAACCGTTGCTAACTGCATTCCTAAACAGATTCCGAAGAAAGGAATGTTATTTTCACGGGCATAACGAATAGCTTCAATTTTCCCTTCGATTCCACGGTCTCCGAAGCCACCAGGTACGATTACCCCATCAACTTGAGACAACTTTTCACGGATAGTTGCAGCATCCATTTTTTCTGAATTAATCCAGCGAACATTAATATCCGCATCGAAAGCGAATCCCGCATGTTTTAAGGATTCTACTACAGAAATATAAGCATCTTGTAGTTCAACATATTTCCCAACTAAGCCAATAGTAACTGTCTTCGATAAATGAGTAACACGATCTACTAGTTCTTTCCATTCCGTCATTTCTGCTTGTGGTACTTCTAGTTCAAAATGATCACAAATGATTTGATCTAAATGCTGGTCTTGTAATAATAGTGGAATTTCATATAAGTTTGCAGCATCTCTCATTTCAATGACTGCTTCTTCACGAATATCACAGAATAAAGCAATCTTATCTTTCATGTCTTGGCTGATTTCATGCTCAGTTCGTAATACTACTGCATCTGGTTGAATACCTAAAGAGCGTAATTCTTTTACACTATGTTGTGTTGGTTTTGTTTTTAGTTCTCCGGCTGCTTTAATAAATGGAACTAACGTACAATGAACGTACATAACATTTTTCTTACCAACATCACTTTTCACTTGGCGAATTGCTTCAAGGAATGGAAGGGATTCGATGTCCCCTACTGTTCCACCAATTTCTGTGATTACCACATCTGCATGTGTTGCTTCACTTGCTCGGAAAACTTGATCCTTAATTTCATTGGTTATATGTGGGATAACTTGCACTGTTCCACCTAAGTAGTCACCGCGACGTTCTTTACGTATTACGTTGGAGTAAACTTTTCCCGTTGTAATGTTGCTGTATTTATTTAAGTTTTCATCAATAAATCTTTCGTAATGGCCTAAGTCTAGGTCTGTTTCCGCACCATCATCTGTTACAAACACTTCTCCGTGTTGGTACGGACTCATGGTTCCTGGGTCTACGTTTATATATGGATCAAATTTTTGAATGGTAACTTTTAATCCTCGGTTTTTTAGTAATCTTCCTATTGATGCTGCTGTTATGCCTTTTCCTAGTGATGACACGACACCACCTGTGACGAAAATGTATTTTGCCACAATTATCCCTCTTTCTGTGTGTATGATTAAAAAATTTAGAATAAGTACGACCACTGTTTGGTTTTAGTTTGTGCTTAATTTTGTTTTGGAATCGTAGAATTTTAAAACTTCGCAGTGGTTTATTAAGTTTATTATTACTCTTCGGCCATATCCGCGGCCCGAATACACTCCGCTTTCCATGGGCGGCTGGTGAGCCTCCTCGCTCTTTCAGAGCTGCGGGGTCTCACCTATGCCTATCCTCCCATAGGACAAGGAATGCTTCGGAGCGACACATCGCACGCAGAAAAAGTGAACTTCTTTTTCAAGGAGTCTCCGTGTATTCGGGCCGCTCAGTGCAAAAGGGAAATAATAATACCTTACTCAACAAAAAAACTTAAATAAAATTAACAAATGATTTGATATCTAAATCAAATCATTTTCCTAAATAGAAAAGATGTGTTTTTTCTTCTTTTCTGTTTCTACGGTATTGATTCCCGTTATGTGCTTGTATAAAACACAAAAAGCGCCTCCCTTTTTAAGGGAAACGCTTTGGTTAAATATTTTTAAAGAGCCCAATACATATTGTACAAACCTGTTATGAAAAAGTCAAGTTGTGTTTTATTTTTCGTCGTCGTCTAGATCTTCTTCGTCAATCTCGTTAAGGTCTTCTAGTTCATCTTCAACATCGTCGTCGTCATCTTCGTCGAAGTCATCGAAGTCGTCATCTTCCAGTTCAAAATCTTCATCGTCTTCTTCGTCAATGTCGTCGAAGTCATCGTCGTCTAAATCATCATCTTCATCATCAAGGTCAAGTTCTAAATCATCATCGTCAAGATCTAGATCATCATCTTCATTTTTCTTCTTAGATTTTTTCTTTTTCTTCTTCGGTTCGTTGTGGATATCTTCATCCATTTGTTCAAATGGATACCAACGTTTTAAGCCCCACATGTTTGCACCAAGGGTAATGAATCTTCCATCTACGTTTAAGTCTGTGTAGAATTGTGCTAGCATGTCTGCCTTTTGTTGTTCAGTAAAACCTTTTAGTTCTGCAACTTTATTGAAAATATCTCTAAAGTCCATTGCTTTAGTTTCTGCATATAATACTTCTTTTGCCAATTCTAGCATTGACATTCTTTCGATTTCCTCGCGGCTAAGATTATCCAAGCTCACAATACCGCACTCCCTTTTGATTAATCTAGAGTTTATTAAACATCGAAAAGTTTTTATACTTTCCTAACTACTTAAAAAGTGAATCCCACTAAAGTAAGATAACTCTTGATGGTAACCTTAAGTATGTTTTTCAAAGCTATGATACATTATAAACAAAATATGTAGTAATTATCAAATTTATTTCCTTTGTTTATCGGATATCTTAAAAAGATATCGTTTTCGACATTTTATTTGGTAAAAACATAATGCCCGCGGACCGATATACTTCGCTTTCCGCGGGCGGCTACTATTATTTTCAATGCTAAAATAACCCATTGTTATTAAATAGCCTAACATAACATTGACATGAATCACATATTCCTTCTATACTGTCCACCGACTTCGTATAGGGCTGTTGTGATTTGGCCTAGGCTGGCTACTTTAACGGTTTCCATTAGTTCTTCAAAGATATTTCCACCGGATGCCGCTACTTGTTTTAGGCGTTTTAGAGCTGGTTCTACTTGGTCTTGGTGTTTTTCTTGGAACGCTTTAAGTTCTTGAATTTGATGTTCTTTTTCTTCAATTGTTGCTCGAGCTAACTCCATAGAATCAATTTCTTCTTCTGAAGGTGGATTAGGATTTAAGTATGTGTTTACCCCGATTATTGGTAGCTCACCAGAGTGTTTCTTCCCTTCATAATATAGCGATTCTTCTTGGATTTTGCCGCGTTGATATTGTCTTTCCATTGCACCTAACACGCCACCACGATCATTCATACGTTCAAATTCCTGTAAAACTGCTTCCTCTACAAGATCTGTAAGTTCATCCACAATAAAGGACCCTTGTAAGGAATTCTCATTTTTTGTTAATCCAAATTCCCGATTGATAATCATTTGAATTGCCATGGCACGGCGTACAGATTCTTCTGTTGGCGTTGTAATTGCCTCATCATATGCATTGGTATGAAGCGAGTTCGTGTTATCCTGAATCGCAATTAATGCTTGTAATGTTGTGCGAATATCATTAAAGTCAATTTCCTGCGCATGTAATGAACGGCCAGATGTTTGGATATGATACTTCAATTTTTGGCTACGTTCATTTGCTCCATATTTATCACGCATCGTAATTGCCCAAATACGACGTGCGACCCGACCAATTACGGTGTATTCTGGGTCCAGTCCGTTCGAGAAGAAGAATGATAAATTCGGTGCAAATTTATTAATATCCATTCCACGACTCAAATAATACTCTACATACGTAAAGCCGTTTGCAAGGGTAAATGCAAGCTGTGTAATTGGGTTTGCCCCTGCCTCTGCAATATGATAGCCAGAAATGGAAACAGAGTAATAGTTTCTTACACTTTTATTAATAAAGTATTCTTGAATATCTCCCATCATTCGTAGTGCAAACTCCGTGGAGAAGATACATGTGTTTTGTCCTTGGTCTTCTTTCAAAATATCAGCCTGAACGGTTCCACGAACAACCGCTAGTGTATCCGCTTTAATTTTTTCGTACTCCTCATTAGAAGGCTTACGACTATTTTCTTGTTCAAACTTTTCAACTTGCTGATCAATTGCCGTGTTAAAGTACATGGCTAAAATTATCGGTGCTGGACCGTTAATTGTCATGGATACGGAGGTTAATGGATTGATTAAATCAAAGCCATTATATAGCTTTTTCATATCGTCTAGCGTACAGACGTTAACCCCACTCTCCCCAACTTTTCCATAGATATCCGGACGGTATGCTGGATCCTCGCCATATAATGTAACGGAGTCAAAGGCAGTTGATAAACGTTTCGCATCATCATTTTTCGAAAGGTAATGGAAACGACGATTCGTTCTTTCTGGCGTTCCTTCTCCCGCGAATTGACGAGTTGGATCTTCTCCTTTACGCTTGAACGGGAATACTCCAGCGGTAAAAGGAAATGCTCCTGGAACATTTTCTTTTAGTTGCCAAAGAAGTCTTTCTCCCCAGTCCATATACTTCGGAAAAGCCACCTTAGGAATCTTCAAGCCTGCTAAGGATTCTGTTGTTAAATCCATTTTAATTTCCCTGTCACGGACCTTAAACGTCATGGTGTCTCCGGTATAGCTCTCTTTCAATGTATCCCATGACTCTAATAATTTTTTCGCATTCGGATGAAGGGTTGCTTCATAGGTTGTGTAAGACGATTTTAATGTATTTTTTACCGATTCATCTTCTACTAGTTCCAGTGCACCATTTAGCTGATACATCTTTCTAGCAACTCCACTTTGTTCTAAAGCTGTCTTGTGATAGTTGCGAACATGGCTAGCTATCTCACGTAAATAGTGGCGTCGTTCATTTGTGATGATTAGGTTTTGCTTTTCAGAAATAGTGAAACGGTCAAAGTCTATTTGCTCTTCCCAACCATATTTATCATTTAACTTATCAATAATTGCTGCAAATAAAGCATTTGTACCTGTGTCATTGAATTGACTTGCAATTGTTCCAAATACAGGGAATGTTTTCTTATCGTGATGGAAAAGCATATGACTTCTCTCATATTGCTTTCGTACTTGATTCAAGGCATCCTCTGAGCCCTTTTGTTCAAATTTATTTATCACGATAAAATCAGCATAATCAATCATGTCAATTTTTTCGAGCTGTGTTGGCGCACCGAATTCTGATGTCATCACATACATAGAAAGGTCTGTGATGTCCGTAATTGCGGCATCTCCTTGCCCAATCCCACTTGTTTCAACCACTATAAAATCATAGCCAGATGCACGAACAACTTGGATAACATCCTCGATTGCCTTAGATAATTCGCTTCTTGAATCCCTTGTAGCGAGTGAACGCATATAAACACGATTTGTAAAAATAGCATTCATACGGATTCTATCTCCAAGAAGTGCCCCACCCGTTTTCCGCTTCGTTGGATCAATCGAAATTATGGCCACTTTTTTATCCTCTATTTCATTCAAGAAACGGCGAATTAACTCATCGGTTAATGAGCTCTTTCCTGCCCCACCTGTACCAGTAATACCTAGAACAGGTATCCTTGGATTCACTATTTTCCCAATAGCTTCTAATACTTTCTGTTTCTCTGAATCCGCAACTTTTTCATTTTCCACATACGTAATCATTCTCGCCATCGCTTGGCGGTCACCAGTTTGCAATTTCTCCAGTTGTTTTTCCAAATCAAATGGTGGTAGAAAGTCGCATTGCTCTAATTTGAAGTTAATCATCCCTTGCAAGCCAAGTTCCCGGCCATCGTCAGGAGAGAAAATGCGGGAAACACCATACTGGTGCAGTTCCTTTATTTCACGTGGGATAATTACACCACCACCCCCACCAAATACTTTGATATGTTCTGCATCTAATTCTTTTAATAAATCAATCATGTATTTAAAATATTCCACATGCCCACCTTGATACGAAGATATGGCGATTCCTTGTGCGTCTTCCTGAATTGCTGCATGGACCACCTCTTCAACGGAACGGTTATGGCCCAAATGAATGACCTCAGCTCCACTTGCTTGTAGAATTCGGCGCATGATGTTAATAGATGCATCATGGCCGTCGAAAAGGCTTGATGCAGTAACAAAGCGTACTGGATGCTTTGTTTTATATGGTGTTGTTTGTTGTACCATTTGTCAAAACCTCCAATTTAATTAAGCTGTTTCTTAATCTTTGTTGTCATACTGTAGTCCGCAGCTCGTATACACTCCGCGCATCCTAAGGCGGCTGTTGAGCCTCCTCGCTCGTTCCGAGCTGCGGGGTCTCACCTATGCCTATCCTCCCATAGGACAAGGAAGGCTTCGAAAGCGATACCTCGCACTCAGAAAAAGCGGTCTTCTTTTTCAAGGAGTCTCCGTGTATACGGGCTGCTCCGAGGATAAAACTAAATCTACTTTCCTTTTACAAATCAACAACTTTTAAAAACTGCCATTTAATTTAAATCGTTAATTCCCATTGCTGAGAAGGCGAATTGTAGTTGTTTTTCGATGTATTGTTCTAGGGTGATGTCTTTTTGTAGCATCCATCTGCGGAAGCCCCACATGTGACCTTGGATCATGATGTTGTTGGCGATTAGGGTGATGTCTTGTTTTGGTAATGCATTTGGTAGGGATGCTGTGATTGCTTTTTCGAGCATGGTTGCCATTTCCTTTTCTTTTTGGAGAATGGCGCTTCTTGTTTCTTTACTTAGTGATTTGACTTCTTGGTATAAAATTAAAATCTCTTCCTGCATTTCATCCATTAAGCGGAAAAAGGACGTAATGACATTTCCTAAGTTCTCTGTAGAGGGTTGGTTTAGTTCAACTACGGCCTCTAGACGTTTTTTCACTTCTCCATGGATGGAATCACAGACAAGATATAACACATCTTCCTTCGTACGGATATATTCATAAAGGGTCCCAATACTAAATCCAGATTCCTTAGCAATTTCTCTTGTGGTGGTGCGATGAAATCCTTTTTCTTTAAATAACGTTAAGGCACCTTTAATCATTTGGTCGCGCCTTTTTTTAATTAACTCCTCATCTTTAACAGAAGATAGAACCTTATTCCCCGACACTCGTCCATCTCCCTTCTTTTTTCCATTTCTCATACCAGTCACTGGCTTGTTTATACGGGTCACCGTTTCTTTGTTCATCATTAGAATTCGGATGCGCTTGAATAAACTGATGGACATCACGCCAGATTTCTTCACGGATTAATTCAAGTACTTCTAACTCACTTTGCTGGTCTCGACGCTTTTTCCCTTCGGATGTGCTATATAAGTAATGGTGATGCACTTTGATTTTTTCCCACAGCTCATCGATTCCTTTGTTTTCCGTTGTGATGGTCCGAACGATTGCTGTTTCATGTTGATCGGTTTTGGTAATGTGAACAAGTTCCCTAAGCATAGCTCTAAGCTTCCCTACACCATGTAGGTCCGCTTTATTAATGACATACAAATCAGCAATTTCCATGATTCCAGCTTTAAAAATTTGGAGCACATCTCCACTGTTAGGTGTTAGTACAACCGCTGTTGTGTCAACGATTTTCATAATATCGAGTTCCGATTGACCAACCCCGACCGTTTCCACAATAATGACGTCAAAACCAAATGCATCACAAATTCGAACGGCATCTTTAGTTGCTCGTGCAAGACCGCCAAGACTGCCTCTAGTTGCCATACTGCGTATATAAACACCGTCATCGGTAAAATGCTCATTCATTCGAACACGGTCACCAAGGAGTGCCCCTCCACTAAATGGACTGGTAGGGTCAACAGCAATGACTGCAACCGTCTTCCCCTCTGCCCGAATATGAGAAATCAGCCGGTTTACAAGCGAGCTTTTCCCGGCACCAGGAGAACCAGTTAGCCCGATAATCATGCCATTCTTTTTGATAGAATAAGCATCTTGCATGATTTGTAATTTATCTTCATGGTCATTTTCTACAAGCGTAATTGCTCTTGCTAAGGCACGAATATCCTTATTAGCAATCCGCTCCACTAACTGGTGCATCCTAATGACTCCCCTTCTATCAGTTTTAGGCAAGAGGACTCCCATCCTCAAGGAATACGAAGGGCTTTTGCCCAATGAGTAGGTCGGAGGTGAATCGCCCTTTTGTATTTACGAACATTTGTTTGTGTTGTGAAATATACTTACAAGGTGTCCCTTGACAACTGAACATCAGAGGTTGTGGCAAGAATCGTTGCTATGTCACGTAAAATGTTCAAGCCACCCGTCAGCAGAGGCACACAATCATGTGAAACCCAATAAGCTGAAAAAAGTATTCCCAAAGGCAAGACCAATGGGATAGCGGGGTTGGGTGTTTTTAGCACTCCACTGTGTCAACTCCACTAACGTTAAGCATTCAGCAATGTTTGATACGTTAGAAACCCCCACTTCAAATTTTCGTTAGCAAATTAAGTGGCGGGAGTATTCATTTCGTAACCATTCTACCGATCACAAGACGTTGAACTTCTTGTGTGCCCTCATAAATTTGTGTAATTTTTGCATCACGCATATAGCGCTCTACTGGGTAATCTTTTGTATAACCATATCCACCGAAAACTTGAACCGCTTCAACAGTAGACCTCATGGCAACATCGCCTGCGAATAGTTTCGACATGGCAGATGCTTTTCCATATGGTAGCCCTTCTGATTCTAACCAAGCTGCTTGATAGGTTAATAGACGAGCTGCTTCTACTTCTGTCGCTATATCTGCTAGTTTGAAAGAAATCCCTTGATTATGGGCGATTGGCTTTCCAAACTGCTCGCGCTCTTTTGCGTAGCCAGTTGCTGCATCTAATGCTCCTTGTGCAATACCAACTGCTTGAGCAGCAATCCCATTACGTCCGCCATCTAAAGTCGTCATAGCAATCGTAAAGCCTTGCCCTTCCGCACCTAGTAGATTTTCTTTTGGTACACGGCAATTTTCAAAGATTAGCTCAGTTGTAGGTGAGGAACGAATTCCTAACTTCTTCTCTTTTTTACCAAATGTAAATCCTTCCGTTCCTTTTTCTACAATAAATGCACTGATTCCTTTATGACGTGCATCTACATCGGTTTTAGCAAATACGACGTAAATATCTCCTACGCCACCATTGGTTATCCATACTTTACTTCCATTAAGCACATAATGGTCACCATCTAATTTTGCCGTTGTTCTCATCGAAGCAACGTCACTTCCAGCGCCCGGCTCAGACAACGCATAAGCACCTAAAGCTTCTCCAGTCGCTAGACGTGTTAGGAAGTTTTTCTTTTGTTCTTCATTACCGTATTTATAAATCGGCCAGCTTGCTAATGATAGGTGAGCTGAAAGTGTTACCCCTGTAGAAGCACAAACACGAGACAACTCTTCTACAGCAATCACATAGCTTACGTAATCAGCACCGATACCACCATACTCTTCTGGCCAAGGGATCCCTGTTAATCCTAATTCAGCCATTTTATCGAAAATTTCGCGGTCAAAACGTTCTTCCTCATCACGTTCCGCAGCTGTTGGCTCTACTTCTTTTCTAGCAAAATCCTGTACCATTTTCCGTAGCATTTCTTGTTCTTCAGTTAGTTGAAAGTTCATCCCATTAGCCTCCTAATTCCTCAGTAAATGATTAGCAATTACCATGTGTTGTATTTCATTTGTTCCTTCGTAAATTTGCGTTATTTTCGCATCACGGAATAGTCGTTCCACTGGATATTCCTCGGTATAGCCATATCCACCATAAATTTGTACCGCTTCAATCGCCACTTTCATTGCCGTGTTCGAAGCATACATTTTTGCCATGGATGCTTCTTTAGCACAAGGAATATTCTGCTCAATTAGCGATGCAGCTTGATAGACTAATAGTTTGGCAGCTTCGACCTCTGTTGCCATATCTGCTAGTTTGAAAGATATCCCCTGGTTGTGAGTAATTGGCTTACCAAACTGCTCCCGCTCACGCGCATAATTGGTCGCATGCTCCAGCGCCGCTTCTGCAATGCCAAGTGCTTGAGCTGCAATTCCAACCCTGCCTTTGTTTAAGTTTGCCATCGCAATCCTAAAGCCATCCCCTTCATTCCCTAGAAGTTGTTCTTTCGAAATACGACATCCTTCAAACGTTAATTGGACTGTACTTGAGCCATGTAAGCCCATTTTCTTTTCTTGCTTTCCAATACTAAATCCTTCTGTACCCTTTTCTATGATAAAGGCAGAGATTCCATTCGGTTCTGGAGAGGTTTTGGCAAATACGATGTATAAATCGGATGCCCCTCCATTGGTAATAAACACTTTTGAACCATTCAATACATAGTAGTCACCATCTTGCTTGGCAGTTGTTTTAAGGTTTTTTGCATCAGAGCCTGCCTGTGGTTCGGTTAATGCAAATGCACCAAGATATTCCCCTGTAGCAAGCTTCGATACGTATTTTTGTTTTTGCGCTTCTGTTCCAAAAAAGAGTATCGGGTTCGTACCTACAGATGTATGAACAGATAAAATAACCCCAAGTGTTGCGCTGACTTTAGACAGCTCATGAATAGCGATAATATAAGATGTATAGTCCATCCCTGCACCTTGGTATTCTTCAGGGATAGGAATTCCCATTACCCCAAGTTCGCCCATTTTACGAATAAGTTCGATTGGAAATCTTTCTTCCCTTTCCATCCTGTCTATCTCTGGGAAAACTTCTTTTTGTGCAAAGTCTTGAACCATTTTTCGCATCATTTGTTGTTCATCTGTGAAATGAAAATGCATGGTTTCGCCCCCCTTTCTAAAGGTGAAAAATATGTAGTACTAATCGTACTGATAAAATCCGCGACCTGATTTCTTACCTAACCAGCCAGCCTTCACATATTTTCTTAAAAGTGGGCATGGACGGTATTTACTGTCTCCAAATCCTTCATGTAACACTTCCATAATATAAAGACATGTATCTAGACCAATAAAATCGGCTAATTGTAACGGCCCCATTGGGTGATTCATCCCAAGCTTCATAACCGTATCAATATCTTCTACCGATGCCACTCCCTCATATAACGTGTAGATAGCTTCATTGATCATCGGCATTAGTATACGATTCGATACAAAGCCTGGAAAATCATTCACTTCAACTGGAGTTTTACTTAGTTTATGTGTCATATCCTCAATAGCTTGATATGTCTCATCACTTGTTTGTAACCCGCGGATGATTTCTACTAATTTCATAACTGGCACTGGATTCATAAAATGCATTCCGATTACTTGATCCGGCCTATTGGTAGCGCTTGCAATTTCCGTAATAGGAAGTGACGATGTATTGGATGCAAGAATCGTATGTGCCGGTGCAATTTCATCCAACTGCTTAAATACACTAGTTTTAACATCCATATTTTCAATTACTGCCTCAACAACTAAATCACAGTTCTTTGCATCTTGTAGGCTAGTTGAAGGAGTTAATCTATTTAATGTATCTGTTTTTTCTGTATCCGTGATACGTCCTTTGTCCACTGCACGGGTTAATAATTTTTCAATATTTTTCATACCTTTTTCTAAAGCTGCTTCGTTCATATCATTTAAATAAACATGGAATCCGGATTGCGCAAAGACTTGAGCAATACCCGCTCCCATTTGTCCTGCGCCAATTACCATTATTGTTTTCATATGGTGCACCTCCATTAGGATTAGTGGGATGAGGTGTGTATTGAGAGTGGGTAGGATTGCAAATGGACCGAGTGCTGGCATGAGATCTCTCGTGCGGGGCCTGCGACAGTTAACTTGAAACTTGCGGCCTTACCTGCCGAACTTGCGACCTTACCCGCGAAACTTGCGGCCACCACCACTAATTATGCGCCCAATCACACAAAGCAGCTCTCCATTCCCCTACATCTAGCAAACTCTCAAACTGTACCTCATCCTATATTCAATTCGTTCTATTACTCTCCAGCAACCTCGATCAAAATTGCATCACCTTGCCCACCGCCACTACAGATTGCAGCGATACCTAATCCTCCGCCTCGACGTTTTAATTCGTGGATTAGTGTTAAGATAATACGAGATCCACTTGCTCCGATTGGATGTCCAAGTGCTACTGCTCCACCATTTACATTGACCTTTTCAGGATCTAGACTAGCAATGACTCCACTTGCTAGTGATACTGCTGCAAATGCTTCGTTGATTTCGTATAAATCTATATCATCTTTGGTATAACCTGTTTTTTCAAGTAATGCATTAATAACGATTCCTGGTGTTTGAGGGAAGTTTTTCGCTTCGACTGCAACTTCTGCATGACCTAAAATAGTTGCTAATGGCTTTTTGCCAAGGCTTTCTGCTTTTTCTTCAGACATTAACACAAATGCAGCTGCACCATCATTAATCCCAGGTGCGTTACCAGCTGTAATTGTTCCATCTTTATCAAATGCTGGTCGTAGTTTTCCTAATACATCTAAACTAGTATCTTTTCTTGGTGCTTCATCTTTTTCTACTAAAATAGGATCCCCTTTACGCTGAGGAATCTCTACAGCAACAATTTCGTCATCAAATAAACCATCATCTATTGCTTTCACGGCACGCATATGACTACGGTATGCCCACTCGTCTTGAGCTTCACGTGTTAAATTGAACTCCTCTGCTGTTGAATTACCATATGTTCCCATGTGTACATTGGTAAACGAACAGGTCAATCCATCGTGTACCATCATATCAACAACACGCTTATCGCCCATACGGTTACCCCAGCGTGCATCAGGTAGGATATATGGTGCGTTACTCATACTTTCCATTCCACCAGCAACAACAACCTCTTCTTCACCAAGGCGAATTAACATATCTGCTAATGTGACGCTTCGTAATCCAGAAGCACAAACTTTATTGATTGTTTCTGTTTTCACTTCCCATGGAAGGCCTGCTTCACGTGATGCTTGACGAGAAGGGAGCTGTCCTTGACCACCTTGTAAAACATTTCCCATAATTACTTCGCCAACCTCTGCACCATCTACCCCTGCTCTTTCTAAAGCAGCTTTAATTGCTTTCCCACCTAATTGGGACGCAGTCAATGACATTAAGGCACCGCCAAATTTTCCAAATGGAGTTCTAGCTCCAGCTACAATGACAGATTTTTTCATCTTAAAAATTCCTCCTAATCTTATTTTTTCTATGTTGTCATTCATTATGTCTCAACGATTGAACGCTCGCTCAGTTTCTATTCTGAAAATAAGAGAGGTAATCAAATATAAATTACCCCTCTTTTAATACTTTACGCTGTTTTCACTTCTTCTTCCACTAAAACAGATAATGCTAGAATTTCTGCAACATCCATTGTGCTAATGTCTTCTTCAACCTCTTTTGCTTTCGTACCATCGCTTAACATCGTTAGGCAGTATGGACATGCACTTGAAATCATGGTCGGCTGAACTGCTAGTGCTTGTTCTGTTCTCGCTACGTTAATGCGGCTTCCTGTTGTTTCTTCAGTCCACATTAAGCCACCGCCAGCACCACAGCACATCGCATTTTCACGACTACGATCCATTTCCACAAGTTCAAGTCCAGGAATGGAACGTAAAATTTCACGTGGTGGATCATATACGCCATTATATCTTCCTAAGTAACAGGAATCATGGTAGGTTAATCGTTCATTAATTGCTTTTGCTGGTTTTAATTTACCCCCCATAACTAAATCATAAAGCATTTGGGTATGATGGTAAACCTCAGCCTCGTAACCAAAGTCAGGATATTCATTCTTAAAGATATTGTATGCGTGTGGGTCAATGGTTACAATCTTCTTCACTTCATTTTTCTCAAATTCTTTTATGTTTTTCTCAGCAATTTCCTGGAATAGAAATTCATTTCCAATACGTCTCGCTGTATCACCAGAGTTCATTTCTTTGTTTCCTAAGATGGCAAAGCTAATTCCTGCCTGGTTCATTAATTTAGCAAAGGCAATGGCAATCTTTTGACTACGTGCATCAAATGAACCCATGGAGCTTACCCAGAATAAGTACTCGAAGTCCTTACCTTCTTTTTTCAATTCTTTCACAGTTGGAATGTATGCTGTTTCATCTGTCTCACGCCATTTAATACGGTCTTTCTTTGATAATCCCCAAGGGTTACCTTGACGCTCGATATTCATTACCGCACGTTGAACATCCCCATCCATCTTTCCTTCTGTCATCACTAAGTAACGTCTTAAATCAATAATTTTATCCACATGTTCGTTCATAACCGGACATGCATCTTCACAGTTACGGCAAGTTGTGCATGCATTGATTTCTTCTTCTGTAATAACATCTCCAATTAAACTAATTGTTTCCATTGTTGCTGCTGCTTCACCTTTTGCTAGTTGGTTTCCTTGCGTATTTGAAAATGCATAAGAAGGAACCCAAGGTGATTTCCCAGTGACTGCTGCACCCTTTTCAGTTAAGTGATCTCGAATCTTTACCATTAAGTCCATTGGTGAAAGCATCTTTCCTGTACCTGCAGCTGGACAAACATCTGTACAACGACCACATTCCACACAAGCATAGAAGTCTATCATTTGTACTTGTTCAAAGTCCTCTACTTTTCCTACACCAAAGGATACTTCTTCTTCACTTTCTTCATCGATATCGAAATCTAGTTTTTCTAATTTACCAGGAACACGTTTACTTAAAAACACATTAATTGGTGCTGCGATTAAGTGTGCGTGTTTTGACTGTGGAACATATACTAAAAATGTAAATAACGTTAGGTTATGGATCCACCAGCTCACAAAGAAAATAACCATTGCTGTAGTTGGAGACAAGAATCCAAAGACCGTAGCGACAAGACTTGCAACCGGTTCAGTCCATGTGGCAGAATGCCCATGCCAGATTTGTGCCATACCGTTTCCAAGTAAAACAGAAAGCATTAACGTCCCAATAAATATCAACACTAATCCTGCTTTTAAGCCACGCTTTAAGCGGACTAGCTTTTCAATATAACGGCGGTAGAACGCCCAAATAACGGCTACTAAAATAGTTAACGTAACAATTTCCTGGAAGAATGTAAATCCAGGATATAGGAACCCAAATGGCAAATGATTACCAGGTGAAATCCCTTTGACGACAAAATCAATTGCACCAAATTGAACCAGAATAAATCCATAGAACATCATGACATGGATTATACCGGATTTTTTATCCTTTAATAACTTCGATTGCCCAAAGACAATTTTGATAATCCGGTTAACTCGCTCTTTGATTTCCCCATCAAACTCAGATTTTTTACCAAGTCTAATATACGCTACTCTTGTTGCTATTACTCTACCAAACAAGTAAAGCGCATAGAGTGTGACAGTGAAAAACAAAATTGTATTTATTAATAAGAACACATCCATTGGCTGCCCCTCCTACCTCGAAGTCCTTTTTCCTAGTGTATTATTTTTCTTGCAAAGAATTACTCTATGGAATAAAATGATAGCGATTCCATTTTTCCGAAAATAAAAAACAATGTATCTTCTACTACTATAAATTATGAATGACTATTCAGTCAACCTGTTTTTTATGAATATGCTTTTTTATTTTATTATATGAATGTTGTTTTATTTTAAGTTAAAAGTGGATTGAACATAATGGGGAATACATTGTATAATTATGGTAGAAACAGCATAAGATAGCCGTGAATACCTGCTTCGTATTCCCGGCCATGCATGGCATTGATGTTCAGGCGGGCTATCCCTCTGAACACAAACAAAACTTATGTGGACAAAAGGAACCTCACCCTAGTTGATTGTAGCCGATCAAAGGGTGGGGTTTACCTTTTGTCATTTTCTTTGATGAGCTTCCTAATGTACTCTAGAAGAGTTACTATAAAGTGAAACTTCATTCAGTGGGGGTTTGACTTGCTGTTTGATCCCTCACTAACTAGTCTTGTTTTCTATCAAATTCTTCTTGTTGAGGGTCTTACAGCCAGTTAACCTGCGAGAAAAGTGCCACCTGCGAATAGTACCAAGAATATTACTGCAGCATCGCTCATGACAAATCCTCTCCTTTCACCAATTTCAAAAAGCAAAATAAGTGTCCAAAGGGATCTTGGGTCCCCACCCTCACAACATTACCATTCTTTTTTAGACCACCATAATTATCCAGTTATTCCCACAAAAAAACCCAGGAAAATCCCCAGGTTTTCTACTTTAGTACAATTTTATAAAAAGATGCTTACATCTTCTCCGGAGCATTCACACCAATCAACTTCAACGAATTTGCAATCGTAGTACGTACAGCCTTCATCAACGCCATTCTTGCATTTGTTAATTCCAGATTATCTGTATCCAATACTTTCTCCGCATTATAGAAACTGTGTAATAACGATGCTAAATCAAAAACATACTGTGTAATCTTTTGTGGAGCATGTTTGTCAGCTGCATCCACAATTACTTGTGGGAACTCACCCATTTTCTTCAGTAAATCAAGCTCTTTTTCAGAGGTTAATAAAGATGAATCAAACGTTTGTTTAAACTCTATACCCTTTGCCTCTGCTTGGTTTAGCATGGTGCAAATACGTGCATGAGCATATTGCACATAATAAACTGGGTTGTCATTTGACTGTGAACGAGCAAGTTCTACATCAAAATCAAGCTGGGAGTCGTTCGAACGTGCTACAAAGAAATATCGAACTGCATCAATTCCAACCTCATCCATTAACTCTCGAAGTGAAACTGCATTACCAGTACGCTTACTCATACGAAGCTTTTCTCCACCATCAAATAGGTTTACCATCTGAATGATTTCCACATCTAGTTTTTTCGCTTCATAGCCTAGCGCCTGAATGGCAGCTTTCATTCTAGGAATGTAACCATGGTGGTCAGCACCCCAAACATTAATCAATTTATCAAAGCCACGGTTCAGCTTGTTTTGATGGTATGCAATATCAGGTGTTAAATAAGTAAATGCACCGTCATTTTTAACTAGCACACGATCTTTATCATCACCGAAGTCCGTTGAACGGAACCAAGTTGCCCCATCTTTTTCATAGACATAGCCTGCTGCTTCTAATTTGTTAAGAACATCTTTTATTTCATCATTCTTATAAAGACTTCTTTCCGAGAACCAATTATCAAAATGAACGCCAAAGTCATCTAGGTCTTTCTGAATTTTTCCTAGTGTGTGTTTTAAGCCATATTCTTTAAAGAAAGCCAAACGTTCTTCTTCAGACTTATTTGCCCATTCATCACCATGTTCAGCTGCCAACTCTTTCCCAATTTCCATAATATCTTGGCCACGGTAACCATCTTCCGGCATTTCTGCAACAATCCCTAATGCTTGTAAATAGCGAGCATTCACTGACAATGCAAGATTATCTATTTGATTCCCAGCATCATTAATGTAGTATTCACGCTCTACTTTATATCCAGCTGCATCTAACACACTGCATAATACATCACCAAATGCTGCACCACGTGCATGTCCAAGATGTAGATTTCCAGTTGGATTTACGGAAACAAACTCCACTTGGACTTTACTGCCCTTACCATATTCTGTTCTACCGTATGCATCCCCTGCTTCTAAAATAGTCGGGATTAAATCTGTTAAAAAGTCATTTTTCATGAAAAAGTTAATGAACCCTGGACCTGCAATATCGACTTTTTCCACGGATGCTTTTGATGTGTCTAGGTTAGCTACGATATCCTCGGCAATTTGTCTTGGTGCTTTCTTTGCAATACGTGCTAATTGCATTGCGATATTTGTTGCGAAATCACCATGTGACTTATCCTTTGGTTTTTCTAAAATTATATCTGGTAATTCTGCATCTGTAGCTAGTCCAGCTTTTAAAACTGCAGCACCGATTTGTTCTTTTAAATTAGTTTCTGTTTGTGCTAAGACGTTCATTTTTTATCCTCCTTCATTATTTTAAGCATAATCATATGGTTACGTTTATCTTGCCCGTTCAATTTCACGGTATAGTCAATTTTAAGAAACCCTTCATTTTGATCCTCAAATGCTTGATAATCTATTGATTTAGTAAAAGTTTCCATATGTATGTTGCCATGTGGATGTGTGTACACATTTTCCGTTATCTTCGCTTTTAGAAATTGCTGGTTCATGGAGACAACGCCTAACCGCTTTATATTTACCTTTTCAGGCTGGATGGTAATCAAGCTTTTTATCGTATACCCTTCCTCTGTCTTTTCCTCAAAGGTAATAACATCCATCTTATCTTTTCGATAATATTTTCCTAGCTGCTTACTTGTATTTGTTTCTGTTAAGCCATTATCCTCTATAACCGTATGTAAATGTATTCTTACTTGTTTATCCAAATAACTCGCCCCTACTACTTACTCGTATTTACCTATTATAGCGACAACTGAATACCCTTTTCAATATATATAATTCGAAGTTTATTTCCGCAAATATTCACCCATAATGATAATAAGTGACAGTTTACGACAAAATCAAATGGAGTCCTGACATATGAAGAAAACTTTCCTAAGAAAAAAGATAAACCGCGTTATGCTAAAAACTCTATTCGGTGTAGCATTAACAGCGGTTTCTGCCATTCTACTTATATATCTTGTTGCCCTATTACTTGGACCACCTAGCTTAATGAATGATCAAAATACGATTTATTATAGCATAGACAATAAGGTAATTGGTGAAGAACAAGGAGTAGAGAATCGATATTGGGTTGATTTAGAGCAAATGTCCCCCAATATTATTAATGCAACATTGATGATTGAGGACCAACGTTTTTTCCAACATAATGGCTTTGATATGAAAAGAATCATGGGTGCTATTCTGAAGGATATAAAAACGATGTCCTTAAAAGAAGGAGCCAGTACGCTTACACAGCAGTATGCCAGAAACCTCTATCTTTCTCACGAAAAAACTTGGACTAGAAAATTAAAGGAAGCTTTTTATGCCATTCGACTTGAGATGTATTACTCAAAAGAAGAAATTTTAGAAGGCTACTTAAATACCGTGTATTATGGCCACGGTGCTTATGGAATCGAAGCTGCGAGCAATCACTTTTTCAATAAATCATCTAATGAACTTACTATCGCAGAAGCTGCGATGCTCGCTGGAGTTCCGAAAGGGCCGACCTACTATTCACCTTTAAATGATATGGAACGAGCAACAAATCGCCAAAAACAAATCCTTGCACTAATGGTAGAAGAGAAATTTATTACTGATGACGATTATTTTTTAGCTAGTCGAGAAAACCTGGTATTTACAGATCCAAAAGAAAGAAAACAGCTTACTATCGGTCCACATTTCCAAGATACTGTTTTACGGGAGGCTGCAAAAAAATTAGAAATTGATCAAGAACTAGTTCGGTCAGGTGGCTATCAGATTTATACGACATTGGATATTGAAATGCAGAAGGAGTTAGAGGCAAGTGTCGCAAATACAATTGCAGACACAAGTGAGATGGAAGTTGGAGCTATTGCAATTGACCCAAAAAATGGTGCCATTCGTGCACTAGTCGGTGGACGTGATTACCAGTCCAGTCCATTTAATAGAGCCATCCAAGCAAAACGAATGCCAGGTTCAACCTTTAAACCATTTTTATACTATGCTGCCCTACAAAACGGCTTTACTGCGACAACTATGTTAATGAGCAAACCTACAATATTCGAAATAGAAGATGGAAATGTCTATCAACCAAGTAATTACAATGGGTATTATGCTAATGAGCCAATTACCTTAGCACAAGCTTTAGCTTTATCGGATAATATTTATGCAGTTAAAACAAATTTGTATTTAGGTGTGGATGCTTTGATTGATTCTGCCAAACGATTCGGGATTTCAAGCGACTTACCTGCAGTCCCTTCGCTTGCCCTTGGAACTGCTACTGTAACCGTGGAGGAGATGGTCTCAGGTTACGGGATGCTTGCTAATGGTGGTTATAAAATTGATGGACACACGATTGAAAAGATTGTAGATCGGGAAGGTAGAACTGTCTATGAGTTGGATGATAATAATAGGAAGCAATATTTAAATGCACAAAACACATTTATCTTAACCCAGCTCATGACTGGGACGTTTGATGAATCATTGAATGGCTATATGTCGGTTACAGGAATCTCATTAACTGATCAATTATCCCGAACCTATGCCGGAAAAACCGGTTCAACTGATTCCGATAATTGGATGATTGGCTATAGCCCTTCCCTTGTCGCAGGGGTTTGGACCGGATATGACGACAATCGAACCATTACAAAAATGCCAGAACGTTCTTATTCCAAGGACATTTGGGCAGATTTTATGGAAAGTGCACATAAGGGCCAACCTAATAAACACTTTGATGCACCAGATGACCTCGTAGCTGTTCCAATTGACCCAGAAACCGGATTACGAGCAACTCCACACTGTCCTGTAAGTACCGTCATGTTTTTTAAAAAAGGCACAGAGCCAGATTATCATTGTTCGGAGCACTTTTATGGCGAATTGGATAGCAAAGATGAAGGTAACAAGGAGAAGAAAGGGTTATTTCAGCGGTGGTTTGAGGTGTTTTTTGAGTGATAATTGTGCTGGGTCTGGTGGGGTGGGCGATGTTTTCGCGTCTCGGGGCGATGTTTTCGATTTCCGGCTGATGTTTCGAGTTTCCGGGCGATGTTTTCGTGTTTCGGGGCGATGTTTTCGCGTTTCGGGGCGATGTTTCGGATTTACGGCCGATATTCCGGATTTTCGGCTGATATTCCAGATTTACAGCCGATATTTCCAGTTTACGGCCGATGTTCCAGATTTACGGCCGATGTTTCCAGTTTACGGCTGATATTCCAGATTTACGGCCGATATTTCCAATTTACGGCTGATATTCCAGATTTACGGCCGATATTCCAGATTTACGGCTGATGTTTTCGCGTTTCGGATGATGTTCCAGATTTCCATCCGATGGTTTTGAACAAAAAAAAGAAGCCGACGTACTGCAAGTGTCCAGCTTGCAGTCGTCGGCTTCTTTTTTGTCCTAGTAATACATGAGTAAGCCCATGTACTAATTAGTTTACAAATTTCTTGAGTAAAGTACAACATTTTAGCCAAAGTTTCATTTTTCAGACACATTTCATTCACTTTTATATCATTTCACTTGTTTTATTGCTCATGAATGAATTTAATTCCATTCCATCCTTTAATCTGCTGTGTTTTGTAGGAATATGTAGTCTAATATTATTGAGAGGATAAGAATATCATAAAAAGACCTCAACTTGTGAGGTTTTAGTTTAAGAAACAATATTATAATTGTCTTTAATGACTTTGTAAGGAACAAGTATTAAAGGGTTTTCCGATGGTGTAAATAATTCGATGTTTTCTTGTTCTGGATATGGAGCAAACCATTTCAACCCGAATCTTTTGATAATCTTCCCCCTGATTCCTTTTTTGATGATACCTTCCTTCTCTTTATATCTCACTATTCCATCTTGTTTTCTGAACTCAAATGGATTTTTAAAGTTGTTGGATAATACCCAACCCCAGACAGTTTTCTCATTAAAATAAACGACATCCTCGGTTATCTCAATTTCAATTGATAAATTCTTCAACCATATACCCCCTTCACACTCCAATGCTTTAAAAAGGATTAAAATTGAGCCCACTTCAATTAGTTTTTCATTTTAATCTTCCAGTGAAATATACTATATATTTCCATATGCAACAATTAAACCCTTTTAAATTACTATATTTAAGAAAAGACTACAATCTAGTGTTCATGCTCCTAGCCAGAAAAAAAGACCAGCAAACCATTTCTAGTTGCTAGCCTTAGTAGTTATTCTAATCCACTCTTCAATTCATCAGTAGAGTTTTCCCAGAATTCTGGTTTAAATTCCTTCAAGAAGTCACGTAATAAATGTCTTGATTTTTCATCCATTTGTTCTACGATAACATGTCCTTTTAGAGATTTTTCCATATGCTTCACATGCTCGGCCATGGACTTGTAGGCAATTTTATTTGGACGGTCAACTCGAATTTCACATCCAGTGACACCTGAATAGTATGGGCCATTTTCATTACGAGCCACGTTAACCCAAACGATCCAATATAGTAAGCCATTTGGAACCTTTGATTTATCGCCTTGCCATTTCACTCGTCGTTCTACATCACTTCGGGCATGCATGGCACCCATATCGACATAGGCTTTATTTTCATTAGGATCGACAATGACTGAGGACATATTTTCTAAGCTGATTGCTCCTACACCGTACCCACCATGTCCATCATTGGAGTCATCCTTTATAATCGTAAATTGATTCTTTTTTCCTTCGCTCATTGGTAAACCTCCTATACAAACTCAGATTACTAATCATTGTAGCATAGCAGACCTTCCAATTTCACGTTTTGAACCCTTAATGTATCATCCCTGCTAATTCATCAATTAAGTTCCATGCTTCAACCATTTCTTCATCACTATACTTCTGCTTTGGTTTTACAGTATGCACTTTCGCTTTTACCTCATCTTTTGGTAATTCTTTGAAGTATAACATAGTAGAAACAAGCTCTAAGAAACGCGAGCTTTTTCCTTGTAGGATTTCTATACATTCTGAGCAGCTTGGCATATTTACCGAAAACTGATTTAAAAATTGTGTTCCATCATTGGTTAATGAATAATGATATTGAAAATAATTGCTTTTAACTTCCTTTTCTTCAGCTATAAAACCTAGGTTACACAATTCTTCAATACGTAATGTTAATTCCTCGGAGTATGGTCCATAAAAATGAAATTGAAATTTCTCCTCAAACGGGATACCAAATGATTGTAAAATGTATACCATCTTTTGCAGTTTCTTTCTTCCAGTAACCTGCTTGGCTTCAGAAAAAAACTGCATTAACTTTGCATGATTATCAAGCATTTACGATTGCATCTCCTTGCCATAAAGTATTCTCTCGATTTCTTCTATGATTTTTTCGTCTTTGATTGTATATAAAAAGTCTTTAGGGAAATATAATTTATGATCTGTTCGTTTCTTACCAGAAATGGATTCTACAATATCCGATTGTCTTGAGAGTTCTTTTAATGACCCATTCGGCATTAATAAGTGAATTGGAAGTCTCTCTTCTTCCTCACCCGGACGGTAAAAGTCATATGGCAAATCAGATGAGGAATCCACTACAAGATAGTATTCTGGATCTATCCCAGCTTCTCTAAATAGCTCCATTAGTCTTAACAAGTCACTTATCTGTTTATTAGGATTAAACTCCACATACTTAAATAACCGTCGATTCATGAATCGCTCACATAGGTCACGTAAAATCTTATCCTCTTCCTCCTGCCATAGCTGGAAGTAATAATGAACAATGGATTCATCTAATTTTAAGTATTCCTTTAAGGACACCTTTCCTAAGAAAAAGGACAGAAAATGTGTCGGTTGTAATTTGAAATTATAGTCTGATTCATATAAGTGCTTTGCACGGTGAAGTATTTTCGTTAAAATAACCTCCGCACTTCTTGTTACAGGGTGGAAATATACTTGCCAGTACATTTGATAACGGCTCATAATATAATCCTCAACAGCATGCATACCAGAGGATTTTATAACTACCTGGTCCTCAATCGGACGCATCACACGCAAAATCCGTTCCATGTCAAAATGTCCATAGCTTACCCCTGTAAAATAAGCATCTCGTTGTAAGTAATCCATACGATCCGCATCAATTTGACTGGAGATTAGACTGATAACAAGCTTATTGGAATGTGTTTTTGCAATAACATCTGCTACTTCTTGAGCAAATCCTGGGCTGACGCGTTCTAATACCTTATTTACTACCGTATCTCCCATAATAATGGCTTGCGTATAAAATTCATGATCAAGCTTAAATACTTTTTCAAAGGAATGAGAAAATGGACCATGACCTAAATCGTGGAGTAATGCAGCACACATGCAGAGTAGGCGATCTTCGTTATTCCAATGGGGTCTACCTTGAAAATTATTGATAATTCGACGAACGATTTCATAAACCCCTAAGGAGTGATTAAACCTGCTATGTTCAGCCCCATGGAATGTAATATTTGTCGTTCCAAGTTGTTTAATTCTACGGAGGCGTTGGAATTCCGGTGTTGCGATCAAATCCCATATCACACGGTCACGTACATGGACATACCGGTGAACAGGGTCCTTGAATACCTTTTCCTCATTCAGTTGTTCATCTTTATAGGCCATCCTATTTCAACTCGTTTCTACCAGGCTATTTTGTTATTATAATTATATAATAGAAAGTCAGACGAAAAAAGACATATTTCGGAACTAATGAAGGAGATCAACATGAAAAATTGGCAAGAAATCATACACCATACGACATTTAGGTACATTGATCATACAGAAGAAAAAACTTTTCATAATATGTCGAATACAGCTTTAGCTTCATTTGCTATTGATGATGCTTTGGCTACTTCTGTAAGCTCAGAAAATTCACCACCAGCTTTAAGATTATGGGTGCATCCAAAAACAATAGTGCTTGGGATTCCTGATGCGCGTCTTCCTTATATTGATGAGGGAGTTAAACTATTAGCAAACCAAGGATACCATGTCGTTGTTCGAAATTCTGGCGGACTAGCTGTTGCTCTTGATGAAGGAGTTCTTAATCTTTCCCTTGTCCTACCAGGGGTAAAACATTTGTCGATTCATGAATGCTACGAGGCTATGGTAAGTTTCGTTCAATACATGCTACAAGATGTGACACAGGAAATTGAGGCATATGAAATTGTCGAATCCTACTGTCCTGGAGATTATGATCTGAGTATTAATGGGAAAAAATTTGCTGGGATTTCCCAGCGCAGAGTACGGGATGGCGCGGCTATACAAATCTATTTAGATATTGAAGGAGATAGCCTTCAGCGCGCTTCCCTCATTCGAAACTTTTACGATACAAGCAAAAAAGGAGAAGAAACAAAATTCGACTATCCTAATGTTAATCCCGATGTAATGGGTTCCCTGTCGAATCTGACCGGAAAGCAGATAACAGTAAACGACATGAAACAACGTGTTTTGTCTGCTTTGCAGGAATTAAGTGATGTTGTCGAAATACCTTTTTCCGATAAGGAGCTTGATATATTTGAGAAGCGGTATGAACAGATGGTAAAGAGGAATGAAAAAGTAGCGGAATGGCAGAAGGAAGCTTAATGGATTTGCATTAAGCTTCCTTTTTTCATGGAGTAGACGCCCTCGCCTTCTATTTCCACAAGATCACCATGAATGAAGTAGAGACCCGTGTTTTCATCAATTCCATAATTATAGGCTGTTGGAATATCGTTAGTTATTCGTTCTAAATGTTCCTGCTCGTTCCATTGGGTAAAATGAACTGCAAGTAACGTGTCTGGAAGAAGTCCTAAACCTTTTCGTTTATTGTATCTCTCCGCCCCCGCATCACGTGCTGAAATAACACATATGTCAGGACTAATTAACGCACCAGCAGAAAAACCAGCCACCGAAAAGAAATAAGTGTTTATCCACCTACATCCATCCCCTTCTGATGATATTAATTATTTTAGATTGAAGATGTTATTTTTCCAGTATTTCCTGTATAAATACATGAAGGGTTTCTTCATTCATTTCTCCCATATAGGAATTTTCTATCGTTCCATCCGGATTTATGAAAAATGTTGTTGGTAAATACTGTATCTTATACAAGTCATTGATTGCCCCATCGTCTAAAAGAATAGGAAAATTAAATGACGGGTTTTCATCTAAATACTTTTGAATTGCCTCCTCCTTTTCTCGAAAGTTTATCGCTAAAACCTCCAATCCTTGGTCCTTATAAGTATCGTATGCATCTTGAATAAGTGGCATTTCATTTCGACATGGAAAACACCAACTTGCCCAAAAGTTTACTAAGACTGCTTTTCCCTTATAATCTTGTAAATTAACTTTCCCACCAGCTAATGTTGTAGAAGTGAAGTTTGGTGCCTCATCCAAGTCGCTACTTATATTCTGTTTTGGTGTATCAGCGATACTCTCGCCAATATTTTGTATGAATACAATCACTAGAACAATCAGTAGCAACGCTCCAATTAACGTAGGTATTTTTTTTAAAGTTTTTTTCCCCATTCTTAAAATTCCCCTATGCTAGTTATCATTGTGCATTTTTTCAAGCTCATGTTTCTCCAGTCCAGTAAGTTTAGCAACTCTTTCTTTAGTCATACCGTCTTTTAACATTTCAAGAGCGACTTTTCGTATTCCCTTTTCTATTCCTTTTTCTATTCCTCTCTCTTCATATGATATTGGAATTTCTAAAATCTTATCGGCATCCTCCAGTTGTTTAATCTCTTCCATAAGAAGTTTTTCCTCCTCTTCATCTAATTTTAAGTACCGCTCAAAAAATCCATAAATTAATCTTTGTTTAGCTGGTGATATTTCCATTTTGACTAACAATCTAAGAAATTCTTTTTTTACTTCAATACGTTCATTTTCACTATAGCCCATTTTACTTAATAAGGCTGCGGCAACAGGATTATCAGACTTAATATATTCACGCCAATTCATTTTTCTCAAATGTAACGTTAAAAAACTAAATGTCAATACATTTAGGAATGGAAAACCCATTTTATATTCTCTTTGTTCTAAAGTTTCATCGTATGTGTATACTGCGATAGGAATTATAGGCTTCATTTATTTATTTTATAGAAGACTATAATACAAATACATTCTTTCATGAAAGTTATTCTGTTTCGAACTTTGAGGCTCAATATGAATGATGACAAAAGTGTCCTGTTTCTTTATCTTCATTTCTAAAACAATATCCAATCTCCCAACTTCACCATTATGCAAATCTGTAAATACTTCTTCTGACCGGGGTTTAACAGATTGAAAGTCCACAAGTTCATATACTTCGGGGAAAAATACTTCTAGGAAATCTTCAGAAAAGTTGTGGATTAATTCTTTGAAGAGTTGGTCGTGGTGTGTGTAATGCTTTGTTTTTTCGCGTACTAAAGATAGTACTGACACTTTAACACATCCTTTGTAGTTTTACAGAGGAAATAACTAAGTAGATTATCTATTTTAACTATAGCAGATTCCTAAATACAGAACAAGCGTTCCATCTATTTTTATAATGAATTTTTTATATCAAAAAGCCTGCAACAGGTTTTCACCCATCACAAGCTTTTCATTTTTTATTATTTTACTGCCTGAGCAGCCGTAATCAATGCAAGATTATAAACATCCTCTGCACTACATCCACGTGATAAATCATTCACTGGTTTATTTAATCCTTGTAAGATTGGTCCAACCGCTTCAAATCCTCCTAAACGTTGTGCAATCTTATAGCCGATGTTACCTGCTTCAAGACTTGGGAAAACAAATACATTCGCATCCCCTTTGATTACAGCGTCTGGAGCTTTTTTCTCTGCGACACTTGGGACAAATGCTGCATCGAATTGGAATTCTCCATCAATTACAAGAGAAGGATCTTTTTCTTTTGCTAATTGCAATGCTTCAACAACTTTTTCTGTTTCTGGAGACTTTGCCGAACCTTTTGTTGAAAAACTTAGCATGGCAACCTTTGGATCAACACCAAATAGTTTTGCTGTCACCCCTGATTCCACAGCGATTTCTGCAAGTGTCTCGCTATCTGGAGCAATATTGATTGCACAGTCCGCGAATACATATTTCTCATAATCTCGTACCATGATAAATACACCAGACGTTTTCTTTACACCTGCTTTTGTTTTAATAATCTGTAGTGCAGGTCGAACGGTATCAGCAGTAGAATGTGCTGCCCCACTAACTAAACCATCTGCTTCATTCATATAAACAAGCATGGTGCCGAAATAATTTTCATCTAACAGTATTTTTCGTGCATCTTCTTCAGTTGCTTTTCCTTTTCGACGTTCAACAAATTGCTGTACCATCTCATCAAATTTCTCATAACTACTTGGCTCAAGTACCGTAATTCCACCCAGGTCGATATTTAATTCATCTGCTTTTTTCTGAACTTCTTCTTTATTTCCAACTATGATTGGTTTTAAGATACCTTCTTTTCCAAGTCTACTAGCTGATGTTAAAACACGCTCATCTAATCCTTCAGGAAATACAATCGATATATCTTTTCCGCTAACTTGTGCTTTTACTTCATCAAATAAATTGCTCATTTTCCTACCTCCACGGTTCATATATTCTTAATATGTAACAATTAAGATAAAAGTTGCATGTAACTTCGTCCAGAGTTTATAATAGTACAATTTTGGAACGATGTTAAAGAATAGGTCTTCCGTAGTTATGACAATATCGTGACAAACCTAGTTAAACATTGATATATTACATACTTTCCAGGCATTAACTAGGTACCTCTTCCATGATTCTGATTTCCAATTGTGATATAGTAAACATATGATTTAATAAAATTTAACTTGTTAAGGAGAGATACATATGGTAGAAGCTGTCGAAACAATGGATGGTTGGTATAGCCTACATGATTTCCGTACAATAGATTGGAGTTTCTTTAAAAACGCAACTCCAGAAGAACAAAAAGAAGCCGTTGCAAGTTTTGAAGCACTTGTTGAGAAATGGGAAGCCGTTGAAGAAGCAAAAAATGGCTCTCATGCCATGTATAAAATAGTGGGACAGAAAGCAGATTTAATGTTCATGTTCCTACGCCCTACTATGGAAGAATTAACTGAATTAGAAACGGAATTAAATAAATCCAAGTTTGCAGAATACTTAACACCTGCACATTCTTATGTTTCTGTTGTAGAACTTTCTAAGTATCGCCCTGCAAAGGATGGTATCGATCCTGAAACATTACCAGAAACACAAGCTCGCTTAAAACCAATCCTACCGAAATGGGAGCATGCATGCTTCTATCCTATGGACCGCCGTCGTGTTGGAGATGAAAACTGGTACACATTAGAAAAAGGTATACGTGGAAAAATGCTTTATGAGCACAGTAAAACTGGCCGTAAATATGCAGGAAAAGTAAAACAAATCATCACTGGTTCCATCGGTCTTGACGACTGGGAATGGGGCGTAACATTATTCGCTCACGAGCCATTACAATTCAAAAAAATCGTATACGAAATGCGTTTTGATGAAGTAAGCTCACGCTATGGCGAGTTCGGTGAATTCTTTGTAGGTAACCTTTTGAAAAAAGAAGAAATTGCTACATTGATGTCCGTATAACTTATAATTAGAAGACTTTCTGTTTCGACAGGAAGTCTTTTTTTATTGGGTAGAAAGGAATCCGATACAATGGTATTTCATACTGGGGTATGGCGGATGTTCCTGGGTTACGGCGGATACTTCTGGAATTTGGCGGATGTTCCTGGATTTTGGCTGATCCTTTCGGAATTCGGCGGATGTTCCTGGATTTCGGCGGATATTCCTGGATTTCGGCGGATACTTTCTAAATTT
>NZ_KI519435.1:79125-135187 GCF_000482485.1 Paucisalibacillus globulus DSM 18846
CGGAATTCGGCGGATATTCCTGGATTTCGGCGGATACTTTCTAAATTTGGCTGATATTACCAGACTTCGGCGGATGTTCCTGGATTTTGGCTGATACTCTCTAAATTTGGCTGATATTCCTGGATTTTGGCTGATATTCCAGGATTTCAGCGGATACTTCCTAAATTTGGCGGAGGTTCCCGGGTTTTGGCGGATGTCCCAGGATTACGGCGGATGTTCCTGGATTCCCGCGGATACCACCGAACCCCGGCTACTATTCCCGGTTTTTATTTAAAGATAGTTTCCGCTACTATCTATATTTATTTCTAATTTTTTTCTATAGTCATATCACTTTCCGCCCACTCATACATATAATCATAGTAGACCTTGGAAGAAATGAGGTGTACGAATGGCTGTAATCAAGCATAACGAAAGTGATATTGATTTACTCGCACGTTTAATGCGGGCGGAGGCAGAAGGTGATGGCGATTTAGGAATGCTTATGGTTGGTAACGTGGGGGTTAACCGTGTACGCGCTGACTGCTTAGATTTTAAGAACATTAGAAACATAAACGATATGGTTTATCAAAGTCCCGGTGGTTTTGAAGCAACACAAAAAGGTTATTTTTATCAACGGGCTAGGGACTCCGAAAAACGAATGGCCCGGCGTACAATCAATGGTGATAGGTTCCACCCTGCAACTAATTCTTTATGGTTTTTTAGACCTGAGGGTAATTGTCCTGCACAATGGTATAATCAGTGGAATAGTGGAAGATTTAAAGCACACTGTTTTTATTCCCCTAGTCAGGCAGATTGTCCAACGGTATTTTAGAAAAATATATATTAGGAGGTTTTTTTAATGACTGACAACAACCAAGGAAAGTCACAACACAGTGCAAATTTCGGGCAGCAGCCTTATTATTATTTTCCACAAGCATCTCCAGCTTTTTATCCAGTATATAATCAACGCACATTTCCACCACAACAGCAACAACAACAACAAACATCACCATTTATCAATGTTCCAGGCATGCTCCCAGCCGAGCAATCGTATATTGAAAATATTTTACGATTAAATCGAGGCAAGGTGGCAACCGTCTATATGACATTCGAAAATAATCCAGACTGGAATGCAAAAATTTTCAGAGGAGTTATCGAGGCTGCAGGTAGAGACCATATCATACTTAGCGATCCACAGACTGGAAAGCGTTACTTATTGTTAATGGTTTATCTCGATTATATTACATTTGATGAAGAACTGAATTATGAATACCCATTTGGAGGTAATCCACAAATGGCAACCTATCCTCCGCGTTAAATATGGTGTATATTCTTCATTACTAACAAGAAGTACAAAAAGGATGGTACGAAACAAGCTGTACCATCCTTTTTTACATAGAAAAATGTGAGGCGATATTCCATGCGACATCCATATGAAAAATTTATCCGTGGTGAGCTAGTCGCCATTGGGCTAGCTTTAATCTTTGGTCTTATTGCATTAATTCAAGGGCTGTTTCTACTTATCATCCTTTGCCTATACTGCATTGCAGCAAGTCTTGCCTTTGATGGATTAATTGGTATGAATATGCGAAACCAAATTCATGGAGTGAAGCAACTCTTAAGAGCTCTTCTTCTCTTTTTATTCGCAACCTTTTTGTTGATTTTTTTATAAAAACTTCATTACAGCATAGCCTAGTAATATCCAACCAACTAAAAATGCAACCCCACCAAGTGGTGTAATCATCGCAAAGGTTTTGATACCTGTTGTTGAATAAATATATAGACTACCAGAAAATATGATGATTCCGATCAAAAATAGCCAACCTGCCATATGGAGACTACCTGATTGAATTTTCATTCCGATTAAGCCTGTTACAAATAATGCAACCGTATGGAACATTTGATATGTAACAGCTTTGTCCCATGTTCCAAGTGCCTTTTCTGAAATTTTCCCTTCTAAGCCGTGTGCTCCGAATGCACCTAGTGCTACTGCTAAAAAGCCGTTAATCGCTCCAAGTATTAAAAATATCTTCATATTACTTCAACTCTCCTTCTAAAAGTCAAATAAAGAATCACCATTTCCATCTTCATCATCCAGCTCGATAGACTTTCTAAATTTTGGCTGTGGTTTGGAACTTGGTGTTTTTTCTTCCCCAAGCATTGTTTTTAACTCCTCTGCACTTACTTCCATTGAGTCGATTGAAGGCGTTTCAATCTTGTTCTCTGGTAAAAATAAGTCACATAGTAATCGTATATTTTCAATATGCTTAAGCATGTCCGCCTGATCCTGCTTTTGCTTTGCTTGTTGTAGTTCATGCATCATTTTTTGCAAGATTGTATTGTTTGCTACCGCCAATTGAGACACTCCTATCTTATTTTAGAAAAACTCACATTCTGTTCCAAGCGAATCTGTTTGTTTTTCTTATACGAAGAAAAGTTTCTATACTTTCCTAGCTACCAAGCATTCTTCTTTATCATACCGAAAAGTATTCCACACGGCAAAATTAAAAAGCCTTGAACATTTCAAGACTTTCCGTTCCATCCTATAGGGGAATATAACATCGAGAGTATTATGCAGGTTGTTGATCATTCTCTTTTTCATAGCGATTAAAAACCCATTGCAAAAATCTTACTTCTTCATTATTTAATTGCCGCTTTAACTTTACTTCAAAGTCTTTATACATTTGCAAGTAGCTTATCATACGCTATTAATCCCCCTTACCTTTACTAATACCAATATCATACAATTGTTTGAATTTATACGCAATACTGTTTTTAATATTTGGTTAGTTTTAACTAAACAAATCACTATATATTACATTTAATGGCTGTAATCAGTACTTTGTGCTCTCAAACAAATGTTTGATTAAATTGACAGTCCAACTTACCACTAAACACCCCCTGTCTATCAAACTAGCATTTTTTATAAAAATACATTTTGACAAATATATATACGATGATTATACTAGTAAAAGTAATAGAAACAGAAAGAACAAAACATACTAATAAAGACGATGTTACAAGGTGGTTCATCATGAGAAAATCCTACACATTAGTTGAAAATTTGAAATTTATAATTCCCTCGTTAATTGGAA
This sequence comes from Paucisalibacillus globulus DSM 18846, assembly GCF_000482485.1. GTDB lineage: Bacteria > Bacillota > Bacilli > Bacillales > Amphibacillaceae > Ornithinibacillus > Ornithinibacillus globulus. The sequence goes on from NZ_KI519435.1 coordinate 82,200, forward strand.
TATTATTATTTATTGTTCCGATTAAGACAGAAGGCGGATTTACGATTCCGATTGCTATATTAGCAAATTGGGTGCAAGACAAGTTAGCGGATCAGCTATCATTCATCATGATGATGATTATCATCATTACTGCGGTTTTAACAATTTTTGCTCGTATAATTGGACGAGCTAGACTTGAGAAAACCCCATTTTTTCAAAACCTACTCCACGTAAGTTGGTTTTGGACAATTGCTAGAGTGGTTGCAGCTGTTTTTGCTATTATGGTCTATTTCAAAATTGGACCAGAAGCAATACATGGAGAAGATACTGGTCAGCTATTGTTAGATAGCTTATTACATGTATTATTTGCTGTATTTTTATTCGCGGGTATTTTCCTACCGCTTCTTATGAACTTTGGATTAATGGAAATGTTCGGGACACTTTCAACAAAATTCATGCGACCGCTCTTTAAGTTACCAGGCAGATCTTCCATCGATGCATTAGCATCTTGGATTGGTGATGGAACGATTGGGGTACTTTTAACAAGTAAACAATATGAGGATGGCTATTATACAAAGCGCGAGGCTGCGGTAATTGGTACAACCTTCTCCGTTGTGTCCATCACATTTTCTTTAGTTATTATTGACCAGGTTGGTCTCGGTCATATGTTTCTACCATTTTATTTAACGGTCCTTGTGGCAGGTTTAGTAGCTGCTTTAATCATGCCAAGAATCCCACCTCTTTCTAGGAAGGCTGATACGTATGTCAATGAGCAAGCTACCGAGATTGAGGAAAAAGTTCCTGAAGGACATAATTCATTAACTTATGGTTATGAAAAAGCCATAGAACGAGCAAAAAAGGAATCCAGTTTTTTTCAATTTATTAAAGAGGGCATTCAAAATGTATTAGATATGTGGATGGGTGTAGCACCAGTTGTTATGGCACTTGGATTAGTTGCACTTATAATCGCGGAATATACACCTCTTTTTCAATGGTTAGGTGTACCATTCATTCCACTACTTGAACTCATGCAAGTACCATACGCAGAAGAAGCTTCTCAAACTATTTTAATTGGCTTTGCAGATATGTTTTTACCATCTGTTATTGGTGCTACCATTGATGCAGAAATCACTCGTTTTATCATTGCGGCACTTTCCGTAACACAATTAATCTACATGTCCGAGGTCGGTGGACTACTACTTGGTTCTAAAATTCCTGTATCCTTTAAGGATTTAGTTCTCATTTTCTTACTACGTACTGTAATTACATTGCCTATTATTGTTTTGATTGCACATATGTTATTTTAGTTTTTCTATACGTGAGGAAAGTTACTTATACTTCCTCACTACAACAAGCAAAAAACCAAACCTAGGCAAAGGTTTGGTTTTTCTTTATTTCTTCTAGAAAAGGGGGGCTACTTATATATACGCAATTTGATGTGAAATAGTTTCAATTTACTGAGAGGTTTTTAAAGTCTTTCGTAAATAACTTGCCTTGCATTCAATCAGTGGTTGGCTTAGTGTAAGAACGGGTCTACTAGATAGTAACAGTACGATTATGACGGAAACTCCAATTAGCCCTAGTATATCCCATACAGTATTTACCTCAAACACATCATATGCACGGAGATATTGGATGATAAATCCATGTAGAAGGTAAACATATAATGTTCTCCCCCCTAAATCAGTAACATGATACCGTTTGGTCGGTACCCATGCCAGTACACTAGCCGCCATAACGGTTGACGTCAGATAAACAAGCAATCTGGCAATTCCACCAAACTCCTGCATTCCAAGATCATAATAGGATTTTGATGCTAACAACCAACCAGTATTAATTTCTGGTGCAAAATAGATTGCTGCTGCAAATATTGCCATTACCACTAGGGAAGTTACTTTGATACTTCTTCGCTTTAGTAGCATAATATGTTCTTCTTTTAGCCAGAAACCAATTAGGAAAAATGGGAAGAAAACGAATGTCCTAGATAAACTAAATGAGTGCCCTATTCCTGCCAAATACCCTACTACTATTCCAAGTGTAATGGCTATTGTTAAGCTTGCATATATCGGTATCCGTTTAAACAAAATTAATAATATATGCCAACAGAATAAACTAATTAAAAACCAAAGAGACCAATGTGGATAGAAAATATCCGTTAACCAATTCGATTTGCCAATGAAATAATAATAGGAAGAATAGATTAACTGGAAAATGATATACGGTATTAAAAGCTTTCTTGCTAGTTTAAAAATATATCCCTTATTACCAAATCCCTTCGCAAAGAAACCGGCTAAAAAGATGAATGCTGGCATATGAAACGTGTAAATCCACGTATACAATGCATTCATCCCAACAGAAGCCTCAATAAAAGGCTGAATTAGATGTCCAAATACCACTAAAAAAATTAGTAGTAACTTTGCATTATCAAAAAAAGGGTTACGCTCCAAGATGCTCATTCCTTTACTGTGTATTTCTTTCGGGGGTATTACCTTTCTACCCGCTTCATTAAAGAAATACGCATTGTCCAGTTCGATTTATTGTGGTTGTTAAGGACATGTAAAGGTTTTGAAAGATTGATATTGGAATGTAATGGATGAATTTGGCGGAATTGGGAAGGTGGCTGGTTTGGGTGGATGTTATTCTCGGCCCGGCGCATGGCGCTGGCCTTCTGGGACGACGCTCGCAACCACTAGGCGGGGCCAATGAAATGCTTTTGGAATAAAATTGGTTATCCAGTGATTCTACAGCTTTTTAAAATTCGAGGAAATCGAATGACCAACGGAAAATTCACTTAGATACTGGATACCGTGACAATGCACCGGATACAATGACGACCATGGACATAATCGAGCAAAATTTAAGGTTCTTATTTTCACTTGAAGGACCTTAAAGGTTTCAAACAAGCTTTTGTTTGGATTGATTATTAGTAACAAAATTGTTATTTTGTGTTTGCAGGATAATAATTCAATTGAAGTAATAGAAAGAAAGTTGGGATACCGTTCTTATGGCTTCCCCCTTATCAAACTGCACGTGCCCTATTAAGGCATATGGCTTACCAGTATGTTAGATAGGTAATCAGTTAGAAGAGAAAAGTCAATGGGCATAATTAAAAATAGTATGTATACTATCAGTAGACAAGCCATACTAATTAAATAACCGAGAATGCTGGAACATTCCCGGTTGGCATGATATTAGATGTTCAGGTGAGTTTCCCTCTGGACTAAAAATCCGAAAGAACCCCACCCTTATTTTGATTTTAGTCAATCAAAATAAGAGTGGGGTTCATCGTTTATCAGTAAAGTCTTTTACTAACTGTCTAATGAAGTCTAACAGCTTTAACAAAAATGCTCCAGCTGCGAAAGGACCGTTAATAATAACAACACCAATTCAATTTCCATCGACATCCCCTTCTTTCACCATTAATAATTGGTTTCCAGAAGGGAATTGATTGGATTGGCCCCACCCATACAACTATACCATGCTTACCTTTATGCTATCTTATCAGGATTAAATGGCAAGTTTTTTCTATTACAAATCCTTATTGTCCGTATCTGGATATGGATCTGGCTCTTTTTCATTGTCTTGTTCAACTTTTTCTTCGTATGATTCGTTAGCAAACTCATAAGGATTTTCAGTGTCATAAGTTGTTACAAATATTAAAGCAAAAGCTAACAATAGTATATTAATTTCTTTTTTCATAAAATATTACCTCCATTATCCATTATAAATTGACTTAAGTATTTGATTGGCTAAATCATAATAGTCAGCAGAAGACTTATATCGTCTCATTCTATAGTAAAATTCTGCTAATATTTGATAATAAATGTGTTTTTGATATTCTAACTGATTTTTTTCCAAGAAAGGGATTACTATAGTTAGAATTAACTTTTCTAAATTTGGACTATTTTGTTGTGTAAGTAGTTGTTCATAAACTTTAATATCAAAAGTATCAATTGTTTCTTCCGTTTCTAAAGATTCTATGATGGTTAACCCTTGCTGTAGCCAGTATGAAGAATTTGAGTAATCCCCAATTTGGTAATACTCTCTAATTAAACAGACGATAGGGGATAATAATTTTGTGGTGCCATTACCAAATTGTAATTCAAAACATTTCTTGTAATATTTAATCGCTTTACTACTTTCTCCTATTGAAGTGTATAATGCTCCTATATTCTGATAAGAAAGGGAAACTAAATTAGACTTACCTAATGATTCTCCAATCTTTATAGCCATTTCGTAGCTCTGTATTGATTTTTTATGTTCATTAAAGCGTCTATAGGATATACCTAATAAAATATGACATTGGGCACATTTGAATAGATTATACTGACTTTGATGGTAATGTAATGCTTTGGAAGCATAATTCATAGCAATGTGAACTTGTCTAATTTTACTAGCGGTTATTCCTATTAAATAAAATAAATCACTTTCTTCTTCAGCCTTAAAAAACATATCATTGCTTATTAGGCTCTCCGCTACTTGAAAACGTTCAAATGCTTTTCGAAAAGCATTCTTTGAATAAAAATATTCGCCACTGAATTTATAAAAGTAATATTGTTCAAGTTTATTAAATTTACTCGATTTTCTTTCTAAGACTCTTAATTGTCTAGCTGTTTTGTTAACTTGTTTAGTCAATAAGAAATATCGTAGTTCATTTAGCTCGATTAAATTTAATAGCGATTCATTAGAGAAGATGCTGGTATTACTATTAATTTCTCTATAAAGTTCTGTAGACTTTTTTCTATCCCCCAAAAGTAGACTCTTGAACCATTTTTTACATGTCTCATTACTAGTATCTAATTCAGTTAATACTTGGGGACTTATATTAAGCTTTTTGCAAAGTAAACCAACAATTTCTGGACCAGGTTTTGCATTTCCGTTTTCGATTTTCGACAGGTAAGAATACGATATTATACCATTTGATAAATCATACTGCGTTAGTCCTTTCTTTAAACGATAATATTTTATCTTTTGTCCAATATGATTCAACAGTTCACCCCCTTACCATAACTATAGGAATATTGAGTATTTATTACCACCCAAATTGTGCCCTTTCGACTGATATTCAAGTTTTCCTAAAGAAGCCTTGATAAGTATGGAATATTATTACTTTAAAAGAAAATTTTCCTTTTCTACGACAATCTCTGTTCACATTCCTTTTATATGATTGGAATTTCCTGATTAACTACTAAGTTTAGAATAGTATTCGATAGATTAATATCTAAAGTTTCAAGTTTCCTTGTAAAACGACTGATTTGAACTATCTTTTACTCTCAAGTAGATAGGTGGTGGAATATTTTCTTATTAAATGGTCCAAGTATAAATCGAGTATAACCAATGAAATTTAACGTGTATTGTCAATTTTTTGAACGATGTTATTATAACGCTGATACTAAGACCTTTTAAAAAGTTTACAACAGGATAGTAAATAAATAAGAGAAGGGAGGTTTAGTTTTAATTACTCCATTGGAAAGAAACCTTGTTGGACTCTCTTAAGTTGTAAAATCTATTTGAAGGGAAGAGGTACGTATGAAGAAGTTCTTTACTATGCTAACAGTTTTATTGGTTGCAAGTTTCATTAGTGTAATATATGTTAGCGCTGAACAAAAGACAATTACGATTGAATTGGCAGAAGTGGACGGCGAAGTAATTCAAGACGGAAATGAATTAACAGCAAATAGTAGCTTTTCATTAGATGAACTAAAAATTCAGCATAAAGAAGGAAATATTAACGGTAGCGGAGTTATTACTCAAAATGGAGTCAAAAGTACAATCTCTTTGAAAGGTGAACTATATCCTGTTTTGGGAGAAGGGTACTATGCAAACAACTTATTGATTGGTGATATTGATTCTACTGAGAATTATAATGTCCTACAGTTTAGACTAGAAACTGCTGCTAATGATTCAACGGATAAAAACCAAACCGTCTCTACACACTTGAGAATTGTTTTGGAAGATAAAGAAACAGGTGAATGGGTGCATTTTAAACAAGAAGTGGATGAACAGTTGTTTGAAAGTTTTTTCCAAGGAGCTAATTCATTGGTCAAGAATGAGGAACTGGAAGAACGTGAAATAGCAAAAAAAGTTGCTTCCTTATTGAATATGGATAGTAAGGCTATACATGGTGAAAAAACGCATAAAAATATTCAGGTTGAACAAAGTGGGACAGCAGATACAGAAGGAAATAAAACCTTTAAAGCACCTATCTCAACTCAAATAGATGATCTGAAGGTTAACTTTAGCGAGTTAAATAGATTACTCAATGATCTTAAAGACCCTTATAATACAAGTCGTTCTGTAAAATTAACGAACTATAATCTACCAGAGGCATTATTTAAGGGGAATGGCTGGAAGAAAGATGTTAACTTAGATAATAGTCCAGGATGGGGTTACTATGCTAATCGTGCTGATCAAGGGTCGTTTACTGTATCTCAAATAGCAGTATTTCAACATGATGGAAGATTTGGAGGCTGGGATCAGGATGGTCTCAGAAACTCTTATAGAAATATCTTTGACTATATCCATGGTATGTTAGTAGAGTATGATCATTACACCAAGGAAGTAAAAGTTATGTATTATGATTTTGGGATTACATTAAGAGAGTTACATTTTGCACAACATGTACCTTCCGGAAGTACTGAGTATAGTGTCTTCACATCTCAAGATTTACAAGGGAAGAACTTAACTAAAAGAGGAACTTTTGGAGGCTTAATAAAATACGTAGCGGGTAAAATTCCTTATGGCTCTGAAATAACTAATGTGTGGAGTGTAATCAACAGCACAAGAGGAACGGAGATGAATTTGGGTACTAAAGAGGAATTTATTGGTGGTGACTTCTGGGAACAAAGAGAGATGCATGGTGATGATGTATATCGTATCGTATCAGGAAATCTCCATGATTATGATTTAGCTAGAGAAGGTGCAAATGCATTTTTAAAAGGTGAAATTCATTCTGGAGATGGTCGTATTAGTTTAACATGGAGTTATAATCTGATTTTGGGAACAAATTTATAGTGAACAGAGCGCCTAGGTATTATACCTAGGCGTCTTATAATATAATGAAATTAATTCTCGGAATAAAGGGTGGTCCTAGTTTGAAAGAACCTAAATAAATTTCATGAATAATAAAGGGTATAACAAAACAAGCCTACTCTGTAGAATGAAGATTAAGAATAATATAACGATATTAATGCTAAGCGTTCACTTGTTTATCGGGTATTTGATAACCTAAAGTTTCTAGATAACGTATTGCCATATCTTCTGTGATCTGTGGTGCATAAGTAGGTTTTGGTTTTGGATTAACATCTACTTGGTATAACCCTTCATTACACTTTTGTGCCTTGAGCACAGCGAAAGGAATGATACTTAGGATGAATAAAAATACTAAACTATTCGTATTGATATTAGTAGTTTTGCTATTTATTAGTCTCCTCTTTAATTATAAGTCGTATAGAATAACTCAAGAAACAAGTAAAAATTACACTATCTATATGAGTGATTTTTTTCATGAGATTGACGACACAATATCACAACTTAACTTGATAATTGAAGATAAAAAAATATTAGATTTACATAAAGAATTTGCCTCCTTAACTGAAAACTTGAGTAGACTAGATTATATGGTTGGCAGAGTACCATATTATATTGATGGTATGGGCGGGTTATCCAATTATTTTGGATATGCGTTAGCTGTTATTAATCGTGGAATTAAATATAAAGGAAATAATATACCTTCATTTATTGAAGACCATGAGCTTAATCAACAGGAAAAAGCTTATTTAAGATTACTTAAGGACTATCTTGAAATCATTTATAACCAATTGCTATCAGAAGAAACAGGGCAACTTTCTGAGCGTATAACTAAATCAAGATTTCAAAAGATTATAGACGAGAACATATTTGTCATTGGGAAAGAAGATGAATTATTAGAAGAGTACATAAAGCATAGTAAAAATTACAGAGAATAGACCGTCTCAACAATTTAAACACTAGCGTATAAACATAGGCAAAGCAGATTAGTAGGGAAGAACTGATAAAAAATATAAAAAATTAAAAAGTCAACTTTTATTTTGACGACTTTTTATTTTTTTGCCCTTTAAGTACAAAATGAGGAAAGTTTTCTTCTTCTAGAAAATAATAAACAGAAAAATGATGATCTCATGTGATTTGGTATGATTTTATTCAATAAACAAGCCCTTAAATTATGGTTATGTGTGTAGAAAGAAAGGGGGGAAGTCTTTTGAATATAAAACAAATGAAGAATGCTTATGGTGTATTATTTAGATAGAAAACCTTTTACGAGATTTTATTTGTAATACCATGGTGAGGGAATATGGAATTAATTGGTTGGATGATTGCAGCACCCTCTAAAGAGAAATATCCCCCGTATAAGTGTAATTTTGATGATTTATATTTACATGATTTCATTAACAGGAAGTGAATTATTTAGATATATTATTGCAATGGCATCTTTTAAAAATGAAGAGCTGTTTGGTGTGGCGATAGCAAGCAAAACTACTATGCTTTTAGTGGGATTAACGACTAGTATATTTGTTTATGACCAAATTCAAAAAAGTAGAGAAACAGTCCAAAATGAACTTAATAATGATATGAAAAAGGTCGATGGAACTGTCTCTATTGAAAGTGTTGAAAAGAAAGTTGCAGAAAATTGCTAGTAGAGTAAAAAAGATTACCATTAAGCTGAAATGATAACTTTAATAATGCGGTAAAGTAGTTAATTATTTGCTAATTATTATTGATTCTATAAGTCTACCTTTTAGTTGTTCTGGCCATACTAATCCTAAGGAGAGGATGATTTTATGGCGATTAAAATGACTAAGAGTGAAGCGCAAAAGTTAGCGAAGAAAACGATAGACCATAGTAAAAAATATGGTATACCATTAAAAAGAAGAAAACAAGAAAGTAAATCGGCATTCGGTGTCGGTTTATTTTTCTGTCATAAACTTATCATACTATCACCTCCCCAGGTCAACGCCCTCACCACAAATCAAAACCCCCACAATCGTGAGGGTTTCCACTATCCCTGCGCTACTTTTTTCTTGGCAGGTGCTTTTCGTTTCTTAGGTTGTGATGGTTTTGGTTTATCCTTTTTGGCTCTTTCTAATGATGCTTGTAATGCTCCCATTAAATCGGTGACATTATCCGGCTTTGGTTTGTCTTTGGCAGTCGTAGTTTGATCTGCATTTTTCTTTTCTTCGATTAAATCTAATAATGCGGTACGGTATTCATCTTTGTATTTTTCTGGTTCAAATTCTGTTGTTAATTGGTCGATCAACATTTTTGCAGTGTCCAATTCCTTTTTGGCTGTTTCTACATTTTCCGGTACATTTGGGACTTCATTGACATCGCGAACCTCATCTGGATAATGGATCGTTTCTACGACAATCGTATTTTGGTAAACGCGAATGACGGCAAGTTGTTCCTTGGATCGAATCATCATTTTTGCAATACCGATTTTCCCTGTTTCCTCTAAAGCAGCACGTAATAATCCGTATGCTTTACTTCCTCCATCATTCGGTGACAAATAATAGCTCTTTTCGAAGTATATCGGGTCGATATCCTCTAATTTTACAAAATCAATAATTTCGACGGCTTTATCCTCTTGCTCTTTCTTTAATTCAGCAAGATCCTCTTCATCTAGAATAACGAATTTATTTTTGGCATATTCGTAGCCCTTAACAATGTCATCCACTCCAACTTCTTTTTCACATATCGGGCAAACTTTTTCGTATTTTATAGGTGATTTACATTCTTTATGAAGCTGTCTCAATGAAACATCTTTGTTCTCCGTTGCTGCGTGCATTTTCACAGGGATGTTCACTAATCCAAAGCTAATTGTCCCTTTCCACATCGTATGCATCACGAAAACCTCCCTTTTCCATAGTTTGTCGAACTCGAGCCTTTTTCATTCGATAACCGATTATTTTCTTATGCTTTAACCCATCTTAATAGGGAAGGGAGTTTTACATATGGACGTGATGAAACCTAAAGCAACTAGCGATATACCAACAGATGCAGGTTGGTCCTATGAGGTAAAATATGATGGCTTTCGTTGTGTACTTCACTGGGGGAAAAATAGTTCTGTTACGTTGATTAGTAAGAACAAAAAAGATCTAACCGCTCAATTTCCAGAAATAGTTGCTTTTTGTAAGGAAAAAGAAGAAAAAGTAAAAGACCTTCTTCCCCTCCAATTAGATGGTGAGTTAGTTATATTAAATAATCCCTATCAAGCGAATTTCTCAAGAATTCAAAAGAGAGGTCGTTTAAAAAATGTAGATTCCATTCAAAAGGCAGCGGATGAAAGACCAGCAAACTTGCTTATCTTTGATATCATGCAGATTTCTGGGAAAGATCTATCCAAGAACTCTTTTGAAACCAGGAAAAAGGCACTTTCTACTTTTTTTGACAAAGCCGAATTTCGTCGTGATATGTGGAATCGAATTGGATATGTCGAAGCATTTGATAATCCCGAGGTATTATGGGAAATTATCTTTAATCATAAAGGGGAAGGCATGATTGCTAAAAGAAAAAAGAGTATGTATGTTGAAGGAAAAAAGCATCACGATTGGTACAAAATAAAAAACTGGCGGTTAATTCATGGTTTTTTGACAGCATATGACAGTAAAAATGATTATTTTGATGTTCAAGTATTTGATGGTGATAAGCTATATCCCGTTGGAAAATGTAAGCATGGATTAGATAGCGAGGAATTTCAGACCGTTAAACAGTTATTTCTCGATAATGGGGCCAAACAAGGGGACCAATTTACTCTCCCACCTGCCGTTTGTGCGGAGATTCATACGTTGGACATTTACCAGGATGAACTAAGGGAACCTGAATTTAACCGGATTGCACCAGACATCACCCCTGAAGAATGTACGACGGATAAACTTCAACTTGATTTAGCAATGCTCCCAACGTCCATTGACTTTGCCAATACAGAAAAACTTTACTGGCCAGATGTAAATTTAACAAAGGGAAATTTTTTGACGTATATACGTGAAATTTCACCGTATTTGTTACCATTTTTAGCAAACCGGGCACTTACAACCATCCGCTGTCCAGATGGCGTTAATGGGGAATCCTTTTTTCAAAAGCATCTCCCCTCCTATGCACCTGATTTTATAAAAAGAGTTGGGAAAGGAGATGAAAAGTTAATTATTTGTGATTCTCTAGAAGCTTTAATGTGGTTTGCGAACCATGGAACCCTTGAGTTTCATGTACCATTTCAAACTATTAGCAGTGAACAGCCGAAAGAAATTGTATTTGATCTTGACCCACCAGACCGTGGGAAGTTTCATTGGGCCATTCAGGCAGGGCTTCTCATCAAGCAGTTATTAGACGATTTACAATTGACTTCGTTTGTAAAAACATCAGGAAATAAAGGGTTGCAAATTCATGTCCCAATCCCAGAAGGTAGTATGACTTATGATGAAACTGGAATTTTCACACAAGCTATCGCCTATACGATTGAAAATCAACATCCCGATCTTTTTACAACAGAGAGGATGAAAAACAAACGTAATGGGAGAATGTATATTGATTATGTTCAACATGGCAAAGATAAAACACTGATTGCACCATACTCCACTCGAAAGACTCCAGATGGAACGGTTGCAACGCCCCTATATTGGGATGAAGTGACAGAAGACTTGCGACCGGAGATGTTTACGATTGAAAACGTGGTACAACGTGTACAAAATTGGGGTTGTCCTTTTCACAATTATTTTCAGGATGGAGAAGAACAAACTCTCAATAAAGTTATTAGTTTAATAAAATAGCTACTTCTGATTTATTACTCACTCTTTCAACTACAAGTAGGAAGGAATAAAAAAGCAGGTGATTAACAAGACCATTCACCTACTTTTCTTCACAATTTATGGTTTTAAGATTTAGCACCTTCAAGGATGAGCAACGTATCCTGTAAAAATTGATTTTGCTCATCCTCATCTTTTAAAGAAATCCCTTCTTCTATTCGATCATAGCGAAATGCTCGAATAATTGCTTTTAATTGTAAAAAAACAGCTTGTTCCATTTCATTAAAAGAGCGTTCGTTTATGTATGAATCAATGAAAACTTGAAATCGTTCCTCTTCATTTAATTTCCCTTTATATGGAGCGTGCCATGCATGATATATTCCAACTGCAATGCATTCATTTAAGTAGACCTCATTACCAGCTAAATTAAAATCATAAATAGCTATACTTCCGTTTTTTTCTTGAAGCATATTGTAGTAACAAAAATCTCCTTGAACTGCCCCTTGAGGTAAGACATCCCATAATTTATAAATACTTTGGCGATACTCCCGATATAGCGACTCGATTTTAAGAAACAAAGGATGAGCCTCATAACGTTTCATAAAATCTAAAAAGCTTAATTCATTTTCATCATAATCTCCAATCTCATCTGTCTGATTACCTCCAAATAAACTCCACGATGTAGCTATATAGAATGGCGTAGGATATTTAATGGACAATGAATGTTGGATACCTAATAAACGACCAATCTCCATTATTTCCTTATCCGTTAAGACCTCTATTGGTTCACCAGCTAGACTACGTTCTAACGAAAACACCTTATCTCCAACTTCTACAGCATACGTATCATAGTTAGATTTTTCATATTGTGTCACATTCATTCCATGTTCTAACAAGAAATTTGAATACACACAACAAGTTTCCCAATATGCTTTATCTGCTTTTTCTCCTTTTAAGAAATATACTTGGTCTGATTCAATCTTTGCTAAAACACGGTCATTCATTCGTAACATTTCTATATGTTTCGGTACAATCCCATACTCATCGCATAGTTTAATAATTTCTTGCTTTTCCATCTTCCTTCCCCCACTAACCTTACTATTTCTATTATGTAATGAAGTGAACATACAAATCCTTATTGCCAATATTAATATAACATTCCAACATTAACTAGTAGAACACTAAAAAAACCGCTCCCAGATGATGACTAGGAGCGGTTTGCTATCTATTAAAGTGATTTTGCTTCTTCAATTGCCGTCTTATCATTGAAAATCTTCGTATTGAAGTTTCCTAAGATACGGGATGTTAACGTACCAGATACAATAGAACCATTTACGTTAAGTGCAGTACGGCCCATATCGATAAATGCTTCGATAGAGATTAGTAATCCAGCTAAACCAACTGGTAAGCCCATAGAAGAAAGAACGATTAGTGCTGCAAATGTTGCACCACCACCAACTCCAGCGATACCAAATGAGCTAAAACCAATGATTAAAATTAATGGCACTAAGAAATCCATGGATAAAGGATCAATACCAACTGATGGTGCAATCATGAATGCTAACATCGCTGGATAAATTCCTGCACATCCATTTTGCCCCATTGTTGCACCAAATGATGCTGACATATTGGCAATACCTTGGTCTACACCCAAAGCATTTTTCTGTGCTGAGATATTTAATGGAATGGTTCCCGCACTTGAACGTGAAGTAAATGCAAAACTTAATACTGGTAATACTTTTCTTAAGTAGTTAAGTGGATTTAATCCAAATATACCAACTAATACAAGATGAAGGATGAACATCAAACCTAATGCTACATAAGAGGCTAATACAAATTTACCAAGCTGTAATATTCCTGCAAAATCTGTACTTGCAATCATGTTTGCCATTAAAGCTAAGATACCATATGGCGTTAAACGCAATACTAATGTTACAATGCGCATTACTACTGCATATACTGCATTTACAATTTTCGTAAACATTTCTGCTTGCTCTGGGTTCTTTCTTCTTACTCCTAGAACAGCAACCCCTACGAAAATAGAGAAGATAACAACAGCAATTACAGATGTTGAACGTTGACCAGTCATATCAAAGAAGATATTAGACGGGATAAAGTTCAAAATACGTTGTGGTGTAGAAACAGTCTCTACTTCTGTTGAATATCGTTCCTCAAGTGATGCCGCACGGTCTTGTTCCGCTTGACCAGCTGTGATTTCTTCCGCATTTAAGTCGAATAGAGCCGCAGCTCCAATTCCGATCATCGCTGCAACCATTGTAGTAACAATTAAAATCCCAATAATCCAGCCAGCCATTTTTCCTAGTTGTGCTGACTTTTCAAGGTTCGTAATCGCTTGTATAATAGAAACCATTACTAATGGTACAACAATCATCATTAAGAAATTGATATAACCTCGACCAACAACATTATACCAATCTGTTGTAGTGGCTAATGTTTCAGAGCCACTTCCATAGATCCACTGTAGAACGGCTCCAAGTACAATACCTAGACCTAAACCAGTAAACACTCGTTTTGAAAACGAAACATGTTTACGCTGCATGAAAATTAATAAACCAATTAATGCTAATAAGATAACAATATTCAGAATGACCAACCAGCTCATTTTGTTTCCCCCTGTTGTTTTTAATAAAATATGCATCTTACCCATATATCGTCACTATAAGTATATTAATCCGATAAAAATAGTATGCTTTAATAAGATACAATGGTTTATTCGTTGTGTCAAGATAATGAATTCAATTCATTATCTGCTATATAGGAATATTAAAAGGACACTCTTTTGTTCCATAAGAATGCCCTTTTAATTGGATTATATTATATTTTCCTCTAGTTCAAGCTCCACATTTCCTTGAATAGCTCTGGAAATCATACAACTCTTTTCTGCCTTTTGGACAAGTTTCCTTAATAATGTATAGTCTTTTTCGCTAGCATTATCGGTTAAAGCAACAGTTGGACGATGTATGATTTTTTTATAAGTAAATACTCCATTGGTAACATCTACAATACCTTCAGATTCTAAAGCCATTTGTTTTAAAGGTAAGTTTGCTCTTTCTATCATCGCTGCAAGTGTTATGATGTAGCATGTAGCCGCAGCCCCTAGAAGCATTTCATCGGGATTCGTACCTATTCCAGGTCCGTCCATTTCAGGTGGAATAGAAATCTTTGTTTTCAAATTGCCTGCTTCTATATATCCTTCACTATTCCTGCCACCTGGCCAATCTGCTTTTAAATGAAAATGATGTTCAGCCATTCTATATCACCTCTGGTTTAATTGTAGCATACTAACTTTTATTGAAGGTTGGTTTCTATTTGCTTGTTTTCACTATGGATGGAAAATGTGCAGTAACTTAAAATCAATTATTAAACGAGGTACGTGGGTTTCCGTATAAATTTACAGATTTCCTGTGTTAAGGCCTAAAGGTGCACAAAACCATGCAACCAAATCAGGACAACAAGGATTCTCCTAAACAGTGCATGTGCCCGATTTGGGAAAACATGGACCCTACTATACAGAACTTGTGCCCGATTCGGGAAAACATGGACCCTACTATACAGAACTTGTGCCCGATTTGGGGAGACATCCACCCTCTTAAACAAATCATGTGACCAAACTAGGAAAACATAGACCTTGTTACTGCGCACTTTATACAAATTGCGTTATTAACAACAATTGTAAAATAACATCCTAAATGAAGTAATGCATGATCTCACCTAAGACAACGCCAATGATTACGATCAACCATGCTGGTGTTTTCCAGAAATACATTAGGGCAAATAATATGGCGGCTAATGAAAAGCTTGCTGCATTTGTTATGGAGCTTGTAAATACTGGGTCATAGAATGCAGCAAGTAATATTCCCACTACACTAGCGTTTACCCCTATTAAAATTCCTTGAAAGCTTTTGTGTTTACGAAGTTCACTTAAAAAGGGTAACGCACCGACTATTAATAAGAAAGATGGTAGGAACATAGCAATTGTTGCAATAATTCCTCCGGTTATACCACTGATCATCGTTCCTAAGTAACTGGCAAATGTAAATAAAGGACCAGGAACCGCTTGTGCCATTCCATATCCGGCAAGAAACTCACTACTTGTAAGAAGTCCATTTGGTACCATTTCTTGTTCTAATAAAGGCAGCACGACATGTCCGCCCCCAAATACGATGGAACCCACTCGGAAAAATGTATCAAAAATACTGACGTAAGAATTGTTCACTAATTGAGCTATTATTGGCAAACCAATAAGTAATACTACTAATATGGATAACGATATAACCCCTTGTGTTTTGGTAATGGATACGTTAAAAGTTTTTACATTTGATTCGGCATTCTTTGAAAATAAAACATATCCTAAAATTGCAGCACCAACAATTACAGAAATCTGAACAATAGCAGATGGAAATAATAGCATAATCAACATGGCAACGACAGCCATTGCAATTCTTGGCTTATCCGGGGTTAGTTTTTTCCCCATACCAAGTACTGCATGAAGAACAACAGCTACCGCTACTATTTTTAAGCTAGTAATCCAAGTAGCATCGTCAAGGGAAAAGCTTTGAAACGCCATCGCAAATAATATCAACACCATCACGGATGGCAGTGTAAACCCAAACCAAGAAACAATGCCACCAAAAAATCCGCCACGTAGCATGCCAATCGCAATACCTACCTGACTACTAGCTGGCCCGGGTAAAAATTGACATAGGGCAATAATATCAGCATAGGTTTTGTCATCAAGCCATCTTCGCTTATCAATATATTCATGTTTAAAGTAACCAAGATGAGCCACTGGGCCTCCAAACGAAGTAAGTCCGAGTTTAAGAGACGTGCCTAATATTTCTAGTAAGGAATTTTTTTGTTTCATATATGCCTCCATTATAATTGCTTTATCTAAAATACTAAAATACCATATTCTGCAGAAATTAACTTAAAATTTACACAAAATTTACAATAGTAATTATTGATGAGGTAACTCCCAAACTTCTAGCATGGCCACAGGATGAAACTTTCTATCCAGTAATTCGTATAAACTACTATGAAACAAATGATTAATTGGAGGATTCTGCTTTCCTTCACCTGGCGAAAAATAAGAAGGAGTGTTAACAATGAAAACCAATGTTGAAGAATTTGTTCTAGCTTATGAAGAACTTAAAGACCATATGAAATGGAAGGTTACTGATAAACAAATACTAATGATGATTGCTTCGATTTACGTTTTAAATCAAAAGCCGTTACAGATAGAAAGGTTATTAAACCTGAGTGAAAAAATCAAACAGCAAGCAAGCCTTTTTTCTCCTTTACGCTCTTATTCTAGATTTACCACTGCAGCAGTGCTTGATGTGAACTTTGACCATCCAGAAGAAAAAATACAGGAACTTAATGATGTATATGAATTATTCCGTAAAGTGAAATTTAGCAGCGGGACGTTTACTTATATCGCAGCTACTATTTTATTAACTAGTGGGGGCAATGAAACAAGTGAAACTATTCAAAAAGCAAAAGTTATCTATGATGGCATGAAGAAGGAGCATTCCTTCCTAACTTCAAGCAGCGACTATCCACTAGCCACACTGCTAGCAATCGAATCTCAGCCAGATATTATTAGTCGAATCGAAGTATTTTACGAGGAATTATCTAGAAATGGACTTCGGAAAGGGAACGATTTACAATTTCTTAGTCATATTCTTGCACTTGGCAAAGGTATCGATAATAAGGTACTTATGAACCGTGCGATAGATATTATCGATTCCTTCAAACATACGCCACTAAAAATGAAATCCATGTATTATCCAATAATGGGAATGCTTGCTTTACTCCCAGCAAAAGAATTTTCCGTTGATTCCATTGTTTCCATATATGAAGAACTAAATAAGCAAAAGGAATTTAAATGGCACAAGGACATGAATTTTATGGTGTCAGCCAGCATGTTCGTGAATGAGAAGATGGGGAATAATCAATTAGCCGAAGCAAGTCTAAGTACTATAGTGGAGGCTGTTCTACAAGCACAACAAGCAGTAATGATTGCAACCATTGCTGCAGTATCCGCTTCCAGTGCAAATAGTGGGAATTAATATTGATTCAAGATAAAACGAGAAGTGGATTCCTATTGATAGAAATCCACTTCTCGACTTTATCATAGTTTCATTAGTGTTCTTGATCCGCCAGAATCTCTTTTAAAATCAATGCCTGATTGTTTTTCTCATCTCTCGCCCCATAAAGTAAAGTAACCATTTCCTTACAACCCTTAACAACTTCCTTTAATTGTTCCAATGTTCTTTTTTGCTCTCCGTGGCTAAGTTCTTGTTTATAACGATCCGCAAATTCCTCAAATTTCGTCACGTCATGATGGTACCATTTTCTTAATTCACTGGAGGGCGCAACTTCTTTAAACCAGTGATCTAATTTAGCTTTTTCTTTAGAAATACCCCTTGGCCACAGACGATCAACTAAAATACGAATCCCATCATCTTCATTATAGTCTTCATATATTCGTTTACATTGAATTTTTGCCATTCTTTACAACCTCCTATATGAAAAAACATCCTCAGGCACGAGGATGTTTTCTTATGCAATAATCTCATTCATAACATGGTTCATTTTTTCTTTTAACATGGCAAGTGTTTCTTCACTTTCAGACAAGCTTGTTCCACAAGTACCATAATAGCATTTTATTTTCGGCTCTGTTCCGGAAGGTCTTAAGCAAACCCAGTTATTGTCCTCAAGTACAAATTTCAACACATTCTCCTGTGGTAGCTCAATTATCTCCGTTTTACCGGTCATTCTATTCTGTCTCACACTAGTTTCGTAATCCTCAACCAGTTCAACCTTATATCCAGCAATCTCCCCGAACGGATTTTCACGGATCGTATTCATGATTAGGGCAATTTTTTCGGAACCTTCCATTCCTTTTAAGGTTAAGGAAGACATTCCTTCCCGGTAATAACCATGTCTTTGATATAGCACATCTAAAGCATCAAGTAATGTTTTGCCTTGTTTCTTCCAGTAATAGGCCATTTCACTTGCCATGACAGCAGCTTGTACGGCATCTTTATCACGTGCAAAGCTACTAATTAAGTATCCATAGCTTTCCTCATATCCAAAGACAAATGCTTCACCAGAAGAATCATACTCGTGAATTTTTTCACCGATATATTTAAATCCGGTTAGTGTATTAATCGTTTCCACACCATAGGAAGCCGCAATTGCTTGTCCAAGCTCAGAGGTCACAATCGTTTTTAATACACGGGCATTCGATAATAGTACTTTATTCGTGTGCGATAAAATATAATCAATTAAAAGAGCACCCAGCTGATTTCCAGTTAAAACTGTGTAATCCCCTGCACCATCTTTTACCGCAACACCTAATCTGTCTGCATCCGGATCCGTACCAAGTAGAATATCTGCATGGACTTCTTTACCAAGTTCTATTGCCATGGTAAAGGCTTGATGTTCCTCAGGGTTCGGTGATTCAACCGTTGAAAATTCAGGGTCTGGAATCGCCTGTTCTTTCACTACCGATACTTGGCTAAAGTTTAATTGTTGTAATCCTCTAGTCACAAGATCATGTGCTGTCCCATGTAACGGCGTGAAAACAATTTGTAAATCTTTATCCTGCTTGTACTCTTCTTCATCCATTTTTGAGATTTGGCTTAGTTTTTCCAAATAAGCATTATCTACTTCATCTGCAACCCAATGAAGTAATTGTTTTTCCTCTAATTCCTTTTGTTCAAGAACGGGAATTTCTAACTCGTTTTCGATTTTGTTAATCGCTTCAATAATTTTATTTGCTTCAGTTGGAACCATTTGCCCGCCGTCTTCGTTATATACTTTAAACCCGTTGTATTCAGGTGGATTATGACTTGCCGTAATCATCGCTCCGCCTGCAGCACCTAAAAAGCGAACAGCAAATGATAAAACCGGTGTCGGCCTTAGTGATTCAAACACGTAGGCTCTAATTCCAAATGCCCCAAGGGTTTTAGCAGTTTCAACTGCAAACTCCCGTGACATGTATCGTGAATCATAAGCAACGACTACACCACGGTCTTTCACATTAACAGCATTATTTAACAGATATGTAGCTAGACCATAAACTGCTTTTCGAATGGTATAGATATTCATGCGATTAGTACCAACACCGAGCACCCCACGAATTCCACCAGTACCAAACGTTAATTCTTTATAAAATGCATCCTCTAATTTTTTTTCATCAGATTGTAGTGCAACTAATTCTTGTTTCAGTTCGGGATCTAATTTTTCAAAAGTATTCCATTTTTCATAGATCGACTTCCAATTGGCCATTTGTTTAGTCCTCCAACTTGTGTTTATGGGAAAATTTTAACATAAAAACTGTCAAGAATCTAATGGACTACTATTCCGGTTTAATCTTTGCGATTTTAGGTAAGAATAAGTATAAAAAAGTTATATTTTTTAAGTGCGAAATATCTCAAGATAATATATGATTACCTTAATAAAGGAGAAAGTGTGATGAATTTGTTCAATAAGCGTTGGTTTCAGATATTGGTAGGATTAATTCTTGCTTTTCTATTAATCTATCTACTCTACATAACTCGTTTTATTTTCGACCCTGCATTTAAATACATTGGAGCAGTAGCTTTTCCATTTATTGCGGCCGGATTATTGTTCTATTTAACAAAACCTATTTTGAAGTTTCTAATGAAATATAAGGTGCCAAAAATTGTTGCGATTATCCTTATTTTTATTTTGATTGTCCTTGTTGGATATTTATTTGTCATTTTTATCATTCCAATCGCCCAAGATCAATATACTAAATTTGTAAAAAACATGCCTAGTATGATTAGGGGTGCGGAAGATGTGATTGATTATATCAAAGATAATCAAAGCATTATTCCAAAAGAAGTGTACGAGACCCTTGATAATATTATGGCCAATCTACAAACCTATTTTGAAAGTTTTATGACTTTCTTGTTTAGTTTTATATCCCAAGTAGTTGGCTTTTTATTTTCTTTAGTATTAGTACCATTCTTTCTATTTTTCATGTTTAAGGATAGTGATAAATTCATCCCATTTGTTACGCAAATTTTTGAACCGAAGAAAGCTAGTAATTTACGAAATCTATTACGAAAAGTAGACCAAACACTTTCTTCCTATATCCAGGGCCAACTACTAGTTAGTCTAAGCATAGGTATTATGCTATTTATTGGGTATTCCATCATCAAATTAGACTATGCATTATCTCTAGCATTATTTGGAATGATGATGTGTATCGTTCCATTTATCGGACCGTTTATCGCGGTTATCCCCGCTGTAGTTGTTGGAGTATTTGAGGACCCAATGAATGTTGTTTGGATTGCGATTATCATGATTATCGCACAACAAATAGAAGGGAACTTTATCTCACCAAATATTATGGGGCATGTGTTACGGATTCATCCATTAACCATCATTACCATAATTTTGGCAGCTGGAAGTATCGCTGGATTCGTAGGCATTTTGTTTGCCGTACCTTTCTATGCCGTAGTAAAAGTTATTATTGTGCATTTCTGGGAGACTTATCAGGATACAAGAAAGAATAAGGAAGACGCACTGATTTAGGGAAGGCGACAGCTTGAGGCTGTCGCTTTTTTTGTTGATTAATACGGGTTCATGGTTGATGGTGTGGGGGTATGTTCTGAATTGGGCGCATGTTGTTCCGGATTGGGCTCATGCTCTGACCATAAGGGCGCATGTTGTTCTGGATTGGGATCATGTTCTGGCCTGAAGGGCGCATGCTGTCCCCCCCATAAAAACAAATAAGGACATGTTCCACCTTCGAAAAGTGTTACATGTCCTTTTACATTACTCAAATAAATATTCCACTGAATCACCTACAACATAGTATCCTATCTTTTTATATATACTATTTGATGTCGGATTGGAAAGGTCTGTATATAGATTACAAAATTTAGCACCTTCATCGAGTAGCTTCT
Source organism: Paucisalibacillus globulus DSM 18846 (assembly GCF_000482485.1). Taxonomy (GTDB): domain Bacteria; phylum Bacillota; class Bacilli; order Bacillales; family Amphibacillaceae; genus Ornithinibacillus; species Ornithinibacillus globulus. The sequence continues at coordinate 103,924 of NZ_KI519435.1, forward strand.
GAGAAAGGGCAGCTACAACACTTGTTGCATAGCCTTTTCGTTTGTGTTCGTCTGGTGTGAACACCGCGTTTACAGAGGCACCATTTCTTGTCTTTCTTGAATTGTTAGCCATAGAGACTATTTCTCCATCACGTTCCCATAAATACAATGATTGTTTTTGTATGAATGATTTTGCCATACTTTCTGCCTGGATTTTCGTCATTGGCATATGAGCCTGTTCCACAAAGCTACAGAGCCAGTCCCCCACTAAAGATTCATGTTTTTCCTCTGCATGAATTAGTTTACCATTCTCTTGGGGTTGAACCATGACTTCATCCAATTGATAGATTAATTGTTTCATATGTAAATTGGCTATTTTATTAGTTCGTTCTTGCCAGAGTGATACAAATAATTCTGCTTGCTCACTTGGCCCAATCACACCTGGAACAGGGTATTTGCTTTGAAATAAATACTGTACAATCCCTGGTATAATCCTTTCATCCAGCTTATCCACTTTAGCCAGAATCCATTTATTGGGAGGCGTTTGCATGAAAGCATAAATTGGCTCCCCGTTTTCTTCTACAATCCCTAAACGAATGCCATCGGTAAAAACACCAATATTGTTTTTCCCTTTTTCCAATAAGCCCAGCATTAAATTGTTATTTACTTCCTGCCTTAGCAATAAACCCTCTACCCTGTCAAGATAACGTTTAATAGATGTTTCCAAAAATATTTTCATACTTTTGCCCCCTTTATTAATGTTGTCTAGCTCCTGAGTTTACTTCATCTTTCTACTAATAATTGAATTAATTTTACACCAATCAGTTGTTTTGTAAAGGGGTTCCCGGTAAACTTAATAGGAGGAGTGGTGACATGACTAAAAAAGAACTTGAAAATAAACTGGATGAACTGAAATCGGATTATGTTCGTATTCAAAGTGACCTAGATAAATTAGTATATGTTCGAGGAAGAGCTTCTTCTGCTGAAGAACAGCTTATCCGTTTAGAAAATGAAATTGCTGAGGTTCGTAAAAAACTGGATGCATTAGAATAAGAGCGTACGACCATTACGGTTCGTACGCTCTTATTTCATTCTACATCACTATTACCTAATCTGGCCTGAATCTTTGCTTTTTCTTTATTTCTTGGCATTAAACTAACGATTGTATCACCAGTACTCGGTACCGTCCGCATTTCCTCTGAATAATACTTAATTTGGCCAGATGGCTTTATTAAGTAAAGGAATACCGTTTCTTCATCCTTTTCATCTAAATATTGACGATACGAATATTGCTCGGTAATCGTCGTACGACGGAATACAAAACCGTTGTTAATTTTTTCTTTTAAATCCTCTAAATTAATTTCCTTCTTGAATAAGATTCTTCCGCCCACTTTGGAAACAATCTCCCCTGTTTTGTAGACTGTATCATAAGGACTTACTTTAAATACATTTGTACGGCCATATTCCGGCATAAATGCTGTACAAACTAGCGAGTTATATGATTTACTGTCTGTTGCAGCTATCATGTATTCATATGGGATCGTATCCAAATGGTACTCGGTTTGTTCAGAAAGCATTTCCTCATGATAAAAAGGAACTCCAGCCTCCCTTGCAACCTTCAGTCTTTCCCATGAACCATCCACAATAATTACAGGGACATTGGACTTGGCTAGTGATTTTGCCAACTCTACCGTAAAAATATTACTACCAACAATTAACGTTCCCGGTCTTCCTTCCATCGACAGATTTAATTTCTTAGCTAGCCAACCAATAGAGAAACCGTGCGCTAATACCGTGAAGAATACTAATCCAAATGTCAAGGTTGTAAGGATTTCGGCATCGTCATATCCCGCTTCTAATAAAATTGTCGCAAAGTAACTTGACACGGTGAGTGCCACTATACCTCTTGGAGCAATCCAACCCACCAACAATTTCTCATTAAACGTTAATCCTGTTCCAAAGGTCGAAAGGAAAATGGATAACGGACGAACCAAAAACATCATTAATAATACGTACCCAATAATATTAGGGCTAAAGATTTCTAGAAGCGTTTCAATTTGTAATGATGCTGTTAGCATAATAAAGATTGCCGAAATCAACAGGATGGAGATATTTTCTTTAAAGTGCCGCATATCTGCAACAGAAGAAATACCCATGTTTGCAAGTGTAATCCCCATTGCGGTTACGGATAATAATCCAGTTTCATGCATGATTTCATCAGCAACGGTGAAACAGAAGATAACAACTGTAAATACTGCAGGAGATTTAAGGAATTCTGGAATATGACCTCTTTCAAATATAAAGCCAATTCCTTTCCCACAAAACCAACCAAATATTGCTGCAAAAATGGAAGCTGCAAAGAACATTATTAATGCCGTTCCATCTGGATCGCTCGCCGTTAAATAAGCAATGATTTCAAAAGCAAATACTGCAAGAAGTGCCCCAATTGGGTCAACAATGATTCCTTCCCACTTCAATATTTTTGCCGGTCTTGGTTTTAATTTTGACTGACGAAGTAGCGGCATAATCACGGTTGGACCGGTTACGATAAATAATCCACCGATAACAAATGCTACTGGCCAAGATAACCCAGCAATATAGTGTGCTGTTAATGATCCAAGGATCCATGCTATGAAAGCACCTACTGTAGAAATTCTAAAAATTGGTTTTCCTAAGCCTCGAAGCTCCTTAAAACTTAAATTTAAACTACCTTCAAATAGTATAATTGCAACTGCAACAGAAATAATCGGACTATATAAACTTCCAAAATCTTCTTGTGGATTAATAAACCCTAATAATGGACCAACAATTAGACCTGTTAAGGCCATGACAACAATTGCCGGCATGCGGTAGCGCCATGCCACCCATTGTGATCCTATTCCCAGTAAGAAGATTAACATAACTTCAAATAATAAAGATGTTACCATTACATGCCCCCTATTTTTAAAATATATGGTCATTCTAATTGTCCAACAAAAAAAAGTAAACTAATTTATTCTAAAAATATGGATACATTTTCATAACATTAGTGTTCAACATAGGAATGATATAAGAAATTTGTTAAACAAACATTTAATTGATTAACATCGTTTACCACTATCCAATAAGAATAGTATCTTCTGAACTATAAAAATTAAATTATACAAATAAAAAATAAGTAATCATTTCATTTTCTATATTAGAAATTCTACTTTCTATAGAAGTTTTCCGTAATATTTTCCTATTTTATCAACTCGTTTCTTTAAAAAATATATGGTAGGATAAACAGGTGAGAGGTGAAAGGTCATGATTTTAGAGCAAGAAAAAATTCTTAATACTTATTTTGGTTATGAGTCTTTTCGTCCTGGTCAACAGGAGGTCATTAAACGAGTAATCCAATCGACAAATACATTAGCAGTGATGCCAACTGGTGGTGGTAAATCCATTTGTTATCAAGTTCCGGGACTTTCATTAGACGGAACAGCTATCATTATTTCCCCATTAATATCACTTATGAAAGACCAAGTTGACTCTCTCCTAGCATTAGGAATTCCCGCAACATTTATCAATAGTTCATTATCTCAAGCAGAACAGGAAGACCGGATGGCAGGAGTTGCAAATGGCAGGTTCAAGTTCGTTTATGTTGCGCCAGAGCGCTTTGAGTCCTATGGGTTTATTCAAGTTATCAAACGGATTCAAATATCTCTAGTTGCCTTTGATGAAGCACATTGTATTTCCCAATGGGGACATGACTTCCGTCCAAGTTACCGGTCCATCGTTCCAAACTTAAAACAAATCGGAAATATTCCTGTCTGTATGGCACTTACAGCCACAGCTACAGAAGAAGTTATTTCGGATATTCAGGAATTATTACATATTGATAATAGCAATGTTATCAATACTGGTTTTGCACGGGACAATCTAGCATTTCATATCGTCAAAGGAAAAGACCGGACAAGCTATATTCGTTCATTTCTAGAGAGACATACAGATGAATCCGGTATTATTTATACAGCAACTCGTAAACAGGCAGATGCACTATTTGACCAGCTTGAAAGTCGTGGTGTTCCTGCCTGCAAGTATCATGCAGGAATGTCTGAACAAGCACGGAAACAAGCACAAGCTGCTTTTATACATGATGAAAAACCAGTCATGATTGCGACAAATGCCTTTGGTATGGGAATAGACAAGTCCAACGTAAGATATGTCATTCATTACGCCATGCCAATGAATATTGAATCTTATTATCAAGAAGCAGGTAGAGCAGGTCGAGATGGTGAGGCAAGTGATTGTATTTTGCTATTTTCACCGCAAGATATTCAGTTGCAAAAGTTCCTAATTGAGCAATCCCTAATGGACGAAGCTGCTAAGCAAAATGAATACCGAAAACTTCAAGCTATGGTGAATTACTGCCATACTCAAGGATGTTTAAGTAGCTTTGTTTTAGATTACTTTAAAGATATTTCTTTCCATAAAAATTGTGGACGATGCAGTAATTGTTTAGAAAAGGTCGAGAAAACGGATATCACAGAAGAAGCACAAATGATCCTCTCCTGTGTCAAACGAATGAATGAACGTTTTGGTGTCAGCATGACAGCTAAAGTACTAAAGGGTTCCAAAGATAAGAAGTTACTAGAATTCAGACTACAAACCTTGTCAACCTATGGGCTGCTGTCTGCTTATACGGAAAAAGAAATTACCGAACGGATTCATTTTCTAGTTGCTGAGCAGATTTTAGGAACAGAAGAAGGGAAATTTCCTACGTTAAAATTAAATCAACATTCCATTGATGTGTTGAAAGGTAAGCGGACTGTTGAAATGTACACAGCACCCATCCCAACTAGTGAAGATGATGATTTTTATAAAGACCTATTTGAAGAACTACGTGCCCGTAGAAAACAGATAGCGGACGAACTTAATCTTCCGCCATATGTGTTATTTTCTGATGTTACGTTAAAAGAGCTTAGTAGGTATTTCCCCGTTTCAAGGGAGGATATGCTTGAAATTAAAGGAATCGGTGAGAAAAAGTTTGAACAATATGGTGAAGTTTTCTTAGAGGTTATTAAAAAATGGCGGGAAAAACATCCAGAAGCGAAAACACGAGTAAAGATTTCTGGTTCTATTACGCCACCCAAACCTAAGAAGAGGGAGGAAGAAGAAGGACCAAGTCACCTAGTGAGCTATAAGCTTTTTCAATCTGGAAAATCCATTAGAGATATATCCGCCATCCGTGATATGAAGACAATGACAATAGAGAGTCATATATTTAAAGCCTTCCAGGATGGTTATCCATTAGCATGGGATATCTTTTTTAATGAGCAAGAGGAAGCTATTATACTAGCAGCCAAGGAACAAATTGAGGATCCAAAGTTAAAGCCACTTAAAGAAGCCTTACCCGAGGATTATGACTATACCAAGATTAAAGCTGTTTTGGTAAAGAATGGACTAATGTAGATAATGGAGTGCTTTATATGCACTCCATTTTAGTTAATATATATTTTTCTTAAGTGCACTTCTAATTTTTTTAGCAAATGTGTATAATAGTTACCATCACCAAAAAGGGGGGCTATATTCTGAAGAAATACTTTGCCCTATGGATACTCCTTTCCGTCATAACACATACCTATTTCATTGGCATGATTGATTCTAAAGCCGACAATCCACTAGTCATCCAAGAAACGGAAACAATCAGTTCTGTTATTCTTGCGGATATCCATCCAGTTGACGGGGATTTGAAACAAAAGGGACACCATGTTATTCATGAGGTATTTGTAGCACTGATTTTAATCGTTACACTTTCCTTCCATCGTTTTATTCAATTCATCAAGCGACGCACAATTCTTTGCCCCATTCTCTACCAATCGAATTATTTGATCACTTCTTCTTAAATTTCTTTAATAGAAATTCATTGAAGAAGGAGGAAAAAGAGATGATATGGGCTCGATTCATTATGATGGGATTCTTTTCATTATCAGCGGTGATGTTAATTTCTTATCAAAGCATTGAAATATTCCAAGCTTATTGGGATTATTTCCGTAAAAACTAATTAAAAATATCTTGAGGGGGAGTGTTTAGAAACATTCCCTCTCTTTTTGTCTAGAGGATGCATATTGACCTTTTCTATCATTTAATTTTCACAGCTCTAGTTGCAATAAATGTATTAATATAGTTATCCAGCATCCGGCTGCCGCCAAAATTATCTTCATAAAAGCCTGTAATGACAAAGCCAGCATCTATCTGCCCTTGAATTTGGTCCTCTAGGCTATGTCCAAACTCTAATGCACGCTTTGACTCTTTGTATTCCTCCAGCTTCTCTTGGGATAAAGCCTCCAAGTCCGAATAAGGAATTTTATGTTTTACTACTAAATTCCCCCTATCTTCCTCTTCCTCATCAAAAATATAAAGAAGAGGATTGGTAATTCCAGCAATTAGAACACCTTTATCTTTCAGGATTCTTGAAGCTTCATTCCAAACTGGCATAATATTATCCACAAACACATTGGAAACAGGATGTATAACGAGATCAAAAGATTCATCTTCTAAAAAATGAAGATCTAACATACTTCCTTGTATGGTTGTAATGGTTAATCCATCACGCTCTGCCACAAGTTGATCTTGCTCTAATTGCTTTTGTGACAAATCCACCACTGTAACATCGGCACCTACAGCAGCTAGTACTGGACCTTGCTGACCACCACCAGATGCCAGACAAAGTACCTTCAAGCCTTTGATTGATTCTGGAAACCAATGTCTCGGAACCGTTTTTCCAGTAGTCACCCCTATTTCCCAATGGCCATTCTTACTTTTTTCAATGATTTCTTTACTAACTGGTATCGTGTAATTTCCTCCATCTTCCACTTTTTTATCCCAGGCCATGCTATTTTGTTTGATTATGTCCATTTTTTAATCCACCCTTTTGAGTTAATTCTATAGCTCTAGTTATATATTCTTCGTCTGGTTACATAATCCCTTCAAAGCCATTCAAAAGGTCTGGTTGGATTCCAACTAAGAGTCTCTGGCATGGTGGGAGCATAGTTTCCGAGATTGGGTACATGAGCTAGCAGACCGGTCCCATACTTTCATTAGAAAAACTCGCATTCGCTCGTCTTTTAGCGAATGTGTTAGTTTCACTTATGTCGGCGGAAAGTTTTTATACTTTCCTATCTACCAAAGAAGAAAAAACCTGCTGCACTAATCCGTACGGGCAGGTTTTCCTTATCTAATCCGATTATTTACTTGTCATATCCAAAGCCCATGTTCCATTACGGAAAACGGCTTCTGTTGTACCATCTGCTTTTACGCCATCAATATCAAGTTTTTCTGATCCAAACATGAAATCGACATGTGTTAAACTATCATTTACTCCTGCTTTATCAAGCTCTTCATCATTCATCGCAGAGCCACCCTCAACATTCGTTGGATATGCTTTACCTAAAGCAACGTGACAAGATGCATTTTCATCGAATAATGTGTTATAGAAAAGTAAACCTGATTGTGATACAGGTGATTCATGTGGTACTAGTGCAATTTCACCTAAACGACTTGCACCTTCATCTGTTTCTAGTAAATGTTTTAGTGTGTCTTCTCCTTGCTCTGCTTTGAAATCAACTACTTTACCATCTTTGAATGTTAGGCTAAAGTTGTCGATCAAGCTACCGCCATAGTTTAATGGCTTCGTACTGGATACCGTACCATTTACACCATATTTATGTGGCATAGAGAATACTTCTTCTGTTGGCATATTCGGATTGAATGTGATTCCTTTTTCCGATACTGCGGAACCACCTTTCCAAATATGGCCTTCAGGAAGTTCCATTTCTAGGTCTGTACCTGGTGCTTTAAATACTAATTTCTTATAGTTCTTTTCATTTAACACTTCACGAGCAGCCTTCAATGTTTCATTATGCTCGTCCCATGCTTTAATTGGATTTTCTTGGTCCACACGTACGATTTTAATAATTGCTTCCCAAAGGCTTGCTATTGCATCCTCACGTGACTTATCAGGGAAGATTTTTTGTGCCCAATCACCTGTTGGAATGGAGATTATCGACCAAGTAATTTTGTCGTTCATTGTATATTTACGGAAGTTTGTCATTGCAAGGGCCGCTGCTTTATTTGCTTTGGCTACTTTTGTCGGATCAATATCTTTTAGAAGATCCGGATTAGTTGAGCGAATGGAAAGAACAGCAGCACCATCTTCCGCATACATGTCATGAAGTTTAACTCTCCACTCTGGAAAGTCTTCAAGCACTTCATCTGGAGCATATTGATATTTCCAAAGGGTTAGATCATCGTCTCCCCAGTTAATATGTACATCCTTAGCACCTAATTCATATGCCTTTTTGGCAACAATTTTTGTAAAATCTGCTCCTTCAAGCGAGGAGTTTATCATTAATGCTTGCCCTTTTTGCAAATTAACACCTGTTCGAAGGGCTAATTCTGCATATTTTTCTTGAATTTGTTGAGATACCATTTACAAAAACCTCCAAATTAAAAATTATTTCGCATATCGTTATTATTTCATAAATTCGAAAAATATCCAACTACAAACATAGGATAATTTCTATTAGTAATTAATGGTATTTTACACATTCAGTCATATTATGATACAATTATTGTAGTTACTTTTTGTAAGTTAATGAATTCCTTCGATATAGAAATGTGAGGTGGATTATCATGAGTGAATTATGTCCACGTTTTGAGAAAGCTATGCAAATTATTAGCAAACGCTGGGTTGGATTAATTCTTTTTGAATTACTCGACGGACCAAAGCGTTTTTCTGAAATGGAATCAAGTCTTCCGGTAAGTGGAAGGTTACTATCAGATCGTCTTAAAATGCTTGAAAAAGAAGGTATTGTCGATCGTAATATCTATTCTGAATTTCCGGTTCGTATTGAGTATACCCTATCTAAAAAAGGGGAATCATTACGCCCTGTTATTGAAGATATTCAGAGTTGGGCAGACGATTGGATTACCAAGGAAGAAGTAGAAGAAATTTCAAAGTAATAAACATTAGCGTGCACGGAGTTATCCATGCGCGCTATTTTAATACCCTAATCTCTTCCCCTTCATAAACTCCAACAATACATATGCCGCTACCCTACTTGTCATATTCCGAAAGTCAATCGTTGGATCAATTTCTACAATATCCATTGCCTTTACCATGTCATATTGAGCAGCCACAGTAATTCCTTCTACTAATGTGGTACTATCCATCCCTCCTGGACCAATCGCTGGGCATCCTGGTGCAAATGCTTGGTCAAGGACATCCATATCCACTGATAAATAAATCGAATCAACACGTTTTGACAGTTTTTCTATCTCACTTTTTAGAATGGATACCATTCCATTTTTCCGAACATCTGCCATGGTATAAACAGTTACCTTATTCTCTTTTGCATACTCGTGATATGCTTTGGCATTCGTAAAATCCCGAATACCAATTTGCACTAAATTTTCCCCAGTAATAATCTTATCTTCTAATAACCTTCGAAAAGGAGTCCCGTTTGTAGGTCCACCATCCTCTGTATTACGCAAATCATGATGTGCATCAAACTGGATGATTCCCACTGAACCATAATGTTCCTGGAAGGCTTTAATCGAAGAATAGCTTACAGAATGATCTCCACCTAGTAAAAACCAATTATCTGCTGCTTCTGTTTGATAGATATCCCATAACCCTTCATACAACCGTTTCTGACTCCCAACAATATCAGTAGGATGCATTTCTAAATCACCAAAATCAATGATATCTTCTTCTAAATCAAACATTTGTTCACCAGAATAAACGGAATAGCTTTGCAAGGCATCTCGAATCGTTCCCGGAGCGAGAGCTGCTCCGGAATGACTGATCGATGGTTTTGACAAAGGTAACCCTACCATTCCAAAAGTAGCTTTTTTGTCTTTAGACCAGTTGGTTAACAATTCTTTTGCCTTCTTTGTATAACGGTCGGTAAAAATCGCTTTACCAGCAGGCTTAAGATGACGAATTTCACTCATCGTATTGCCTCCCTTTTATAGATGACCTTACCGTTCTTAATTACTGTATTGGTATGATTTACGCCATAATGATATGGGATGTAAAGATAATTTGGTGCATCCCATAGGACAATATCTGCCTTTCTACCAACCGCAATGGTTCCAGCGACATCGCCTCTACCAATAGCATGGGCAGCATTTACTGTTACCGCATGCCAAATTTCCTCTGGTGACAGTTTTAACTTTAGAGCTGCGATGGACATAATCAACTGTAAATTCTCCGTCACCGAACTTCCTGGATTAAAATCAGTCGAAATAGCAATGGCTGCCCCGGCATCTATCATTTCTCTTGCTCTACCATAATCATCTTTTCCTAAGTAAAAGCTTGTTCCTGGTAATATAACGCCAATAGTATTTGAGTTTGCTAATCTTTGGATTCCTTCATCAGATGCCACTGCTAAATGATCCCCACTAATAGCTCCAAGCTCAACAGCTAATTCCGTTCCACCTAATGGATCTATTTCATCCGCATGTATTTTTAAACCCAATCCTTTTTCCTTTGCCTTTATCAGATATCTTCTTGACTCTGGTACAGAGAATACACCTGTTTCGGTAAAAATATCCACAAATTCCGCTAGTTCCTCTTGTTTGATTTCGTTAAAAAGCTCCGCCATCTCGTTTAAAAATGCTTCCGGGTCTTCCTTATAATCCGGTGGAATAGCATGTGCCCCTAAAAAGGTGGAAACTATATCAAGTGGATGTTTTTCATTCGCTTCCTTTGCCACTCTTAGTTGCTTTAATTCTGTATCGCGGTCTAGTCCATAGCCACTTTTAGCTTCCACTGTAGTGATTCCATAGGTTGCCATTCGGTCCAAATGGAATAATGCTTTATCTAAAAGCTCTTCATAACTTGTGGCTTGAGTTGCTCTTACCGTAGATAGGATTCCTCCACCTTGCTTTAATATTTCTAGATACGGGACACCTTGCTGCTTTAAGGCCATTTCCTTTTCGCGGGAACCACCAAATACAAGATGGGTATGTGGCTCTACTAAACCAGGAGTAACCAACTTACCATTTGCATCAATAACTTGCGAAGCTTCTAGAATACTAGCTTCTTCGGACGAGCCAAGCCATACTACGATATCGTCCTTTATCCCAATTGCTGCGTTATTCCGTACAGTTAGGTCTGCCATATCAGCACCCTTCACTGGTCCTTTTTTATCCAGCGGTAATAATTCACCGATATTTGTAATTAGAATATCTACTTTCACGTCTCTACCTCCTCATTGGAATCGTTATATCATGTTCATCTGCAAATTCCTGCGCACTTTCGTAACCAGCATCAGCGTGACGAATAATTCCCATTCCCGGGTCTGTCGTTAACACTCTTTCCAGTCTTTCTTTTGCCAAGTCCGTACCATCTGCCACCGCAACCATTCCAGCATGTAAGGAATAACCCATTCCTACACCACCACCATGATGGAAGGAAATCCAAGAGCCACCTGCAGCGGTATTTATTAATGCATTTAACACAGCCCAGTCCCCAACAGCATCACTACCATCCTTCATCCCTTCTGTTTCCCGATTTGGTGATGCAACCGAACCACAGTCTAAATGATCACGGCCAATGACGATTGGTGCTTTCAATTCCCCCGTGCGGACAAGCTCATTTATCGCAAGCCCCATCTTCACTCGTTCCCCATATCCCAACCAACAAATACGGGAAGGCAATCCTTGAAATGCCACACGTTCCTGGGCCATATCAATCCATCGAAGTAATGCTTCATTTTCAGGAAAAAGCTCTTTAATTAACTGGTCTGTACGATAAATATCCTCTGGGTCCCCAGATAGTGCTGCCCAACGGAATGGTCCTTTTCCTTCACAAAATAGAGGGCGAATATATGCTGGAACAAATCCTGGAAAATCAAATGCATTTTCAACCCCTTCGTCTTTCGCCACTTGTCGGATATTGTTACCGTAGTCGAATACAATCGAACCATGTTCTTGATACGTCAACATTGCTTCTACATGTTTCGCCATACTTTGCTTAGCCAGAGCCACATATTTATCTGGAACAGTTTTCCTAAGCACTTCCGCTTCCTCCACAGAATAGCCAATTGGAACATAGCCATTTAACGGATCATGCGCTGATGTTTGGTCTGTAACGATATCAATCTTAATCGTTTTTTCTAACAGCTTGTCATGTACTTCCGCTGCATTTCCGACTAAACCAATAGATAAAGCTCTCCCCTCCGCTTTAGCCTCATTTGCAAGTGCAACTGCCTCATCCATACTCTCCGTTAGCACATCACAATACTTTGTAGCTAAGCGCTTTTCAATTCGACTCTTATCCACATCCACAGCAATGACAACACCTTCATTCATGGTAACGGCTAAGGGCTGTGCTCCTCCCATTCCACCAAGTCCAGCGGTTAAGGTAATCGTTCCTTTTAACGAGCCTCCGAAATGTTTTTTCGCAAGAGCTGAGAATGTTTCATACGTTCCTTGTAAAATCCCTTGTGTACCAATGTAAATCCAACTTCCCGCTGTCATTTGCCCATACATCATGAGACCTTTTTGATCTAATTCATGGAAATGCTCCCAATTTGCCCACTTCGGAACTAACACGGAATTAGAAAGTAACACTCTTGGTGCATGCTTATGCGTTTTAAATACACCAACAGGTTTCCCTGATTGTATAAGCATGGTCTCATCATTTTCGAGATTCCTTAAGGTCCTTACAATTGCATGAAAAGCTTCCCAATTGCGGGCTGCTTTTCCAATCCCACCGTATACCACTAATTCTTCCGGATTCTCAGCAACCTCTGGGTCTAGATTGTTATACAGCATTCTTAAGGCAGCTTCTTGTTCCCACCCCTTACACTCTAACTCCAAGCCTTTTTTTGCTCGTACCTCCACTTTATTCATATACCCACCTCTTCTATTTCATTTTTAATATCACTTTCATGTTCTTCCTTAAGCCATTTTGTTAGATTTTCTATATCGATTGAAAAGATTCGATCCTTTGTGATGCTTGGAACGACTTTTCTAGCTTTGTTGTAGTATGCTCTTGTTATGGAGGATAGTTTCTCAATACCACGGTACTCCACCGCTTGCATCGCACAGATTAATTCAATCGCTATGACTCTTCTCGTATTTTGGAGCATGGCTAGTGCATGTCTTGCCGCAATGGTTCCCATACTGACATGGTCTTCCTGGTTTGCAGATGATGGAATCGAGTCAACACTCGCCGGATGTGCCAGTGTTTTATTTTCAGAAACTAGTGATGCGGCACTGTATTGCATGATCATTGCGCCCGATTCCAGTCCCGGATTAGGGCTAAGAAATGCTGGTAAGTCATTAAGTTGCGGGTTAACCAGTCGCTCTATTCTTCTTTCAGCGATATTAGCAAGCTCAGCAATCCCAAGTTTTATAAAGTCCATCGCAAAAGCTATCGGTTGCCCGTGGAAGTTTCCACCAGATATCACTTTATCGTCATCGGAAAAAATTAGCGGGTTATCCGTAACCGCATTGATTTCTATCGTTAGTTTTTCTTTTGCATAATGGAAAGTTTGCCAGCATGCGCCAAGTACCTGTGGAATACAGCGTAAAGAATAAGCATCTTGTACACGAATTTCCCCCTGGGAAGTTGTAAGCCCACTATCATGAAGAGTATTTCGCATTCTTTCCGCAACTTCCATTTGCTCCTGATGACCTCTTACATGATGTAAATCCGCATCAAAAGCTTCCATGATTCCATTTAGTCCTTCCATCGTCATGGCGGCAGTTAGTTCGCTTTGATGCAATAATTTTTCCATTTCTAAATACGTGATAACACCTGTGGCAGTCATGGCTTGTGTCCCGTTAATAAGTGCCAAACCTTCCTTTGCCTTTAAGGTAAGGGGGTGTAATCCTACTGCTTGGAAAGCCTCTTCTGTTACCATCCGCTTCCCTTGGTAAAAAACCTCACCCTCCCCAAGCAAAACTAGCGCCAAATGAGAAAGAGGTGCCAAATCGCCACTAGCCCCAAGGGATCCTTGCTGCGGAATGACAGGGCTAATCCCAGCATTTACAAGATTAATTAATTGTTCCACGAGCTCTGAGCGAACACCCGAGTATCCTTGTGCTAAGGCATTAGCCCGAAGCAATACCATGACTGAACTAATCTTTTCATCAAAAGGTTCCCCAACCCCGCAAGCATGGGAATGGATTAAATTCAGCTGTAAATCTTCTAAATCCTCATCATTGATAATCACATCACTAAACTTCCCAAACCCCGTATTGATTCCATACATTACCTTTTTAGATTGAACCATAGTTTCTACGGCTCGACGATTTTCATCAACCTTTTTCCTCTGAGCATCACATAGGACAACCGGTTCACCATGAAAAACGACACGCTTCACATCATCCAATGTCAAATCACTTCCTGTTAATAAAACCATTCTCCTCACTCCTCTGTTGCATCACTTTAATAGGATAAAGCGCGCAAATTAAAAGGAGGCATAAGGTTAAACCTTAGCCTCCGTTATTATTTGGATTTCGATTAGTTTGCGCGTGAATGAATTTCATCCTTGCACCTCGTTTTTTAATTTTCTTACTATTAATAGTGTAAGCGTTTTCCTTGTAAATTTCAATAGGAAACTTCTATCCTTCATTTTGGGATTGAATTGTGGTTGAAATAATGTATAGTGGCACTTCATTCTTCATTTCGAACTGAAATTAATGTTGAAATGATGTATGTGAGGCTCCCATTCTTCTTTTCAAACGATGTCAAATATAAAACAAAGACATCCACTAATCTTAGCGGATGTCTTTTCATCTAATCATTCCCTTTTACTTGGCCAGGTTCCCAGAACTCAACACCTGATGGATCATCTAAGATTTCCCGATTAAACACCGGATCTTTTCCAGCTTTTCGTTGTTCTCGATAATCCCGCAAAACCCGGTGGACGATTTTATACAACCTAGTTATCGCATAGAGGTTAATTAAAGCCATAATTGCCATGGTTAAATCAGCTAAAGCCCAAACAAAGTCAAAGCTTGCTAACGCACCAAATGCCACCATTGCTAAAACAGCTACGCGATATAAGAATAACCAACCTCTACTATTTTTTATATAATTGATATTATTTTCACCGTAATAATAATTCCCCAAGATTGAACTGTATGCAAATAGGAAAATGGCAATCGCCACAAATATCCCTGCCCAATCTCCAATATGCTGTGAAAATGCATTTTGCGTGATTTGGATACCATCAAGCTCACTACCTGCATATCCACCAGCAGTTAAAATGATAAATCCTGTTGCAGAACAAATAAGTAGTGTATCAAAAAATACACCTAACGCTTGAATTAAGCCTTGTTTAACTGGATGTGTCACCTCTGCTGTTGCTGCTGCATTTGGTGCGCTTCCCATACCTGCTTCATTTGAGAATAATCCCCGCTTAATTCCCATCATAATTGCTGCACCAAAGCTACCACCAGCAACCTCCTTCAATCCAAACGCATTTGCAAAAATCAAAGAAAATATTTCCGGCATTTCACCAAGATTAGTAATTACCACATAAAATGCAATTAATAAATAGATAATCGCCATAACTGGTACAATTACTTGTGAAACATTAGCAATGCTTTTTATTCCGCCGAAAATAACTGCAGCTGTTAATACCGTTAATACAATTGCCATAGTTGTTTCTGAAATTGCAAATTCACCTTCAAATGCTAGACTAATGGTATTGGATTGTACCGAGTTAAAAACAAATCCATACGTAAAGGTGATTGTGATTGCAAAAACAATCCCTAGCACTCGGCTCTTTAAACCCTTTTCCATATAATAGGCAGGGCCACCGTGATATTGATTCTTATCCGGGACTTTGTACACTTGCGCAAGTGTACTCTCCACAAATCCAGATGCTGCTCCTAACAAAGCAATGATCCACATCCAAAAAATAGCACCAGGTCCACCAAGTGCCACCGCGGATGCAACACCAGCAAGGTTTCCTGTACCTACCCTAGATGCTGCACTAATTGCGAATGCCTGAAAGGAAGAAGTACCTTTTTTCCCCGAAGCATCGATAGCCCGCTTATCAAAAATAACACGTAACATTTCTGGAAAATTAACAAATTGCACAAATCCAGTTCGGAATGTGAAATACAAACCTAAACCAATTAGGACAATAATAAGTACATACGACCACAAAACATCATTGGCGGCGCCAACTATTCCTTCCAAAAAATCCATTAAATTACTCCTTTCACGTCACAACAAATAAAAATTTCTATGTTTAGCATAACCAATTTAACGAGTTTCCCTCAAAAACAAAGAAAGAAGCTCTATACACTTGTCTTCTTTTTTCTAGAACTAGTAATGTACTTTTACACAGTTACTTATCTATTCCACGGATATACTGTTCCAAACCTCTCTGCAAAATCTTTTGAATAATTTCTTCGTTCTCTTCTACGCTCTGCTCTCAAGGATGCCCCTTCATGTAAAAACTTCTCTGACTCCGATTCAGGGTAAACCTCTGGAACTGGAGTAGGGCGTAGACTTTCGTCAACTGCTACGAAGGTTAAAAATGCCGTTGCGGCAACATTGCGTTCACCACTTAATAAGTCTTCGGCAACAGCTTTAACAAATACCTCCATCGACGTATTATGTGTCCAAGTAACAAAGGCTTCGACACAAATCGAATTTCCTTGTTTAACAGGCTCCAGAAAATCAACAGAATCCGTTGAGGCTGTTACAACCGCTTTACGGCAATGTCTAACAGCAGCAATTGCCGCAATATCGTCTATATGTGCCATCAATATTCCCCCAAAAAGGGTTCCATGATAGTTTGTATCTGGTGGAAGTACGTGTGATGTTTTTACTGCCAATGAACTTGAGCAGGGTCTTTTTTCCATGTTGTGTTCACTCCATTTGATCATACTTATAGTATTGGTGAAAGTAATCGAGATATTGATTCTTTAATACGTATACCTATTGAACGTTTGCTATAAAGTTTCTTCGTCATTTGTGTAGAAACTTGAATGTCGTTGTTAAACGCCCCAACTAGCTGTTTGGCTAGTGCTCTATCATAAAGAAAAGCATTTACTTCAAAATTTAAACGGAAGCTTCGAACATCAATGTTTGCCGTACCAACGGAAGCGATTTTTCCATCCACAACAATCGTCTTAGAATGTAAAAATCCTTTTTGGTAAATATACACTTCAGCACCCGCTTCAAGCATATCGCCACAATAAGAAAGGGTTGCCCAGTAAACGAACGGATGATCAGGTTTATTCGGAACCATTATTTTAACATCGACACCTGACAAAGCAGCGATTCGTATAGCATCTCGCAAACTTTCATCGGGAATAAAATATGGTGTTTGAATATACACATATTCTTTTGCGGATAAAATCATTTTAATATAACCGTTTTTTATTTGTTCCCAATCAGAGTCTGGACCACTGGATACTATCTGAACTCCTGCTGTCCCAATAGGTGTTGAGGAATAGTACCTGTCATCATACAAGATATCATGACGTGATGCTTGATTCCAGTCTAATATGAATCTCGTCTGCATGCTTTGAACTGCTGTACCGCTTATTCGAAGATGGGTATCACGCCAGTATCCAAACTTCTTACTTTTGCCAAGATACTCATCGCCAATATTAAATCCTCCAATATAACCAACATTACCATCCATGATAGCCAACTTCCTGTGGTTGCGATAATTAACCTTAAAGTTAATTTTTGGAATAAACGAAGGGAAAAAGGCTGCTAATTCTACCCCTGACCTCCGTAGTTTCCTTAAGTACTTTGGCCTTAAATAGCGTGTTCCTAGGGCATCATAAAGCACCCTTACCTCCACGCCTTCTTTTGCCTTCTTAATCAGCATGTCGGCAATACGCTGCCCCAATTCATCATGCCTGATTATGTAGTACAAAAGGTGAATGTGGTCAGTTGCTTTTTCCATGTCTGCTAGTAAGGCTTCGAACTTATCTACCCCATCCACAAAAATCTTCACCTGATTATCTTGGGTAAATATGGCGTCATCATTGCGTAAATGTAAATAGTATAAATCCTTATATTCCTCCAGTTGATTAAACACAAACTCATTATTTTCAATAGCACGCAACTGTGATTGAACAATCGTTTTCACACCAAGCTTTGCTTTTGCATCCCAAGTAAAGATACGTTTTCCACTAAGTCTTCTACCAAAAATAAGATATAGAAAGAAACCAGCCACTGGAACAAAAAGTAAAACCATTAACCATGCCCATGCTGCTGATGCATCCTTACGTTCCAGAAATACTATAGATAGACCTAAGGCAATGTTAAAAATAATTATTGCCATCAGTAAATAAGGTATAAATTCCATAGGCATCCCCTTTTGTTATAGAAAAATAAAAATAACAGACACTAACGGTAGACTTGATAATCACTCTACTATAGCATACGTCTAGGAAATCCGTTTATACTCGGATTCATTTGCTATATTATACTATAACAGAAGGGAAATAAAATCGTGATCAAATTTGCATTTGTTATTGGCGGGACCGGTATGTTAGAGGAGGTTTGTCATTGGTTAACAAATGAAGGATATGACGTGTATGTCATCCATCGGGATTTTAATACATTTGAAGCAATGAAACGGAGAGGGAAACATCCAGAGAAAATGTATTCTGTCTCTGTTGACTACCATGAAGATGAGGCATTGAAAATAAAGGTTAAAGAAGCAATTAAACAACAAGGAAATTGTCCAGACTTAATTGTTAGCTGGATTCATAACTCTGCACCAAATGCTTTACCTATCATTTTAAAGGAAGTTCAGCCAAGAATTGACCCATGGAAGTTAATCCATGTACAGGGTAGTTCTTCTTTCTTCGTAAAAGAAAACACGACTGTACCCGACTCTTGTGAATACAGACGTGTTTACCTAGGGTTTTCACTAAAAAAAGAAAACTCCAACTGGCTATCCAACGAAGAAATTGCTAATGGTATCATTAACGTAATTAAACGAGATTTTAAAGAAACAGTTATCGGGACACTTAAGCCTTGGAATAAGCGTCTGAGCTAACAGAAATTTTATTTAAGGCTTGCTCCAAATCTGCCCAAATATCCTGCCAAGCCTCCAAGCCAACGGATAATCGAATTAATTGGTCTGTGATACCCATATATTCTTGTGACTCTTCTGGAACAACAGCATGAGTCATTGTTGCTGGGTGTTCAATTAATGTTTCGGCATCTCCCAGTGAAACAGCAATTTTTAGGAATGATAAATCATTTAGAAACTTTTGTGCATCCGCTTTTTCTCCTTTAATTTCAAATGAGATCACTCCCCCACCACGTCTCATTTGTTTTTTCATGATGTGATGATCAGGGTGGGAATCATCATTAGGATAATAGACATTTGCAACCATTGGATGGGATTTTAATCGCTTAAATATCTCTTCTGCATTATCACAGTGACGATCTACCCGAACTGGTAACGTTTTTAACCCTCTTAATAAAAGCCAAGCATCAAATGGAGACATCACACCTCCAATATCCTTCAATGTTGTTACGGCAACATGATCTAGAAATTCCTTCTTTCCGACTGCCAGCCCTGCAATAACATCCCCATGTCCACAGATATATTTCGTTGCACTATGCACAACAACATCACAGCCAAGGTCTAGCGGGTTTTGTAGATATGGGGATGCAAACGTGTTATCAACGACAACCGGAATTCCGTATTCCTTAGCAACACTAGCTACCATCTCCAAATCGATTAGTTTCATCGTTGGATTAATTGGTGTTTCCACATAAATGCATGTCGTTTCTGGTTTGATTTTCTTATGAATTTCACTCTCCGTTTCCATGCTTGAAAAGTCAAAGGATACATTAAACTTTTCTTTCATCATGGATAATAAACCAAATGTACAACCATATAATCCAGGTGAACAAAGAATATGGTCATTGGCTTTGATTAGGGCAAAAAGTATTGCTGATACAGCTGCCATTCCTGAACCAAAAGCAAGTCCTCGTTCGCCATTTTCTAATGCTGCAATTCTTTCTTCTAATACGGATACGGTTGGATTACCGAGTCGTGAGTAAATATATCCATCTTCTTCACCTGCAAAACGTCTTTCCCCTTGTTCAGCGGTGTCAAAGGTGTAGGTTGAGGTTTGAAACAATGGTGTGGAAAGGCTTCCCAACATTTCTTTTGAATTATATCCTTCGTGGATTACGGATGTTTCCATGTGTTTATAATGTCTTGCCATTATTTTATCCTCCTCTTTTTTTCTTGTTTCTAGTATAATCATATGCTATTTTGGGTTATTTTGAAAGCGTTTTCTTTTTGTTTATGTAATCCTTTTTGTTGCGTTTTTGAGGAAGTAGTTTTAAAATTGGCTTTATTTAATCAGTGGCAATATGATATCCGTGATCCGATTACACTTCGCTTTCCGCGGACGGCTGGTGAGCTTCCTCGTACTAAAAAGAGTGCGCCTGCGTCTACTAGTAACGCTTCGAAGCAGACTTTCTCGGCGCAAGGGAACTAGGATGCATA
The DNA here is from genome assembly GCF_000482485.1 of Paucisalibacillus globulus DSM 18846. GTDB lineage: Bacteria > Bacillota > Bacilli > Bacillales > Amphibacillaceae > Ornithinibacillus > Ornithinibacillus globulus. The sequence continues at coordinate 124,401 of NZ_KI519435.1, forward strand.
TTCAAGTAGAACCCCTCACTGTGGGGTCTCATCTATACCTATCCTCCCGGAGGTGTCTTCGTGTAATCGGTTCAGTACTTCTTATAGATAATTAAATAACAACTACTATCACAATAATAAAAATTAATATAAAAAAAGAAGGGTTAATATGGAGAAGGATACGGATCGTTTGGGGATTGTCTTTGCGGTGGGGGCCTATTTGATTTGGGGGTTCTTGCCAATTTATTGGAAGTTTATTGATTATGTGCCTGCCGGGGAAATTTTGGCACATCGGATTATTTGGTCATTTATTTTTATGGTGGTCATTGTTTTAGCTGTTCGAAAATGGCCAGGGTTTATTCGTGAATGTAAGACCATTTTGAAGGATAAAAAGAAGTTTTTTAGTATCACGATGGCTTCTGTTGTAATTAGTATCAACTGGCTTACTTATATTTGGGCGGTAAATAGTGATCATGTTCTTCAGGCTAGCCTTGGTTATTATATCAACCCATTAGTTAGTATTATTCTTGCTATTATTGTACTGAAGGAAAAATTGAATAAGAGCCAAACGATATCTGTTATTTTAGCAAGTATGGGTGTACTTTATTTGACCTTCAGCTATGGTGTGTTCCCATGGGTATCGCTTCTTTTAGCTGTTACCTTCGCATTATACGGTCTACTAAAAAAAGTAGTTGATATTCCTGCCATGTATGGACTTACGATTGAAACGATGATTATCACACCAATTGCCTTAATCTATTTATTCTTTTTACCTGAAAACACATTTTCACTTCCATCCATTACAACGTCAGAAAACGTTATTCTTATGGGAGCTGGTGTTGTAACAGCCATTCCGCTTCTCCTGTTTGCGAGTGGTGCGAAGCGAATTCCATTAGCAATGGTAGGCTTCTTACAATACATAGCTCCAACGCTAATGTTACAAATTGGTGTTTTTATTTACCATGAAACTTTTTCGATGGAACATCTCATTTCGTTTGGTTTTATCTGGTTAGCTTTACTTATCTATTTAGGCTCTGTTTACAGATTCCCGATACGAAAAATGAAAAATGTCGAACATTAACTTTAAATTATGGTTGACTTTTCAATTCCAACTCGGGTAACATAATACACAATAAAGTGAATATTTTAAATCTCTTATCAAGAGTGGTGGAGGGAATAGGCCCTATGAAACCCGGCAACCTTAGGTGAAAGTTTGACTTTCCTTAAAAGGTGCTAAATCCTACAGGTCATCTGATCTGGAAGATAAGAGGAGGAACGGTTATCGTATACACGCCCTCTTCTTAGGAAGAGGGCTTTTTGTTTCCCCTCTCCCTCCAGACAACAACTACACTAAGGAGGAAATAAATTATGACCAATTTTCATGTAGAAAGACCAGAAACAACATTACTTCACGGGGGACAGTCCCCTGACCCTACTACAGGATCTAGAGCTGTGCCAATCTACCAAACTACTTCCTATGTTTTTCGTGACACAGAGCATGCCCAAAATTTATTCGGATTAAAGGAACCAGGAAATATTTATACAAGAATCATGAACCCAACTGTTGATGCATTTGAACAGCGGGTTGCACTTTTAGAAGACGGTGTGGCAGCTGTAGCTACTTCCTCAGGAATGGCAGCTATCACTCTCGCTATATTAAATATTGCAGGTGCAGGTGATGAAATTATTACGGATAGTAATCTTTATGGTGGTACTTATAATTTATTCGCCAAAACCTTACCGAAATATGGGATTACTGTAAAGTTCGTTGATGGTACCAAACCAGAAGAATTCGAGAAGGCAATCACAGATAAAACAAAAGCAGTATTTGGGGAAATTATTACGAACCCTAGCTTAAATGTATTGGATGTGGAAGCTGTTGCGGCTATTTGCCATAGCCATCATGTCCCACTCATTATCGATAATACATTTGGTACACCTGTCCTTTCTAAACCATTGACATGGGGAGCGGATGTTGTTGTTCATTCTGCTACAAAATGGATTGGTGGTCACGGAACATCCATTGGTGGTGTTGTTGTCGATGGCGGGCGTTTTGACTGGGACAATGAGCGTTTCCCTGAATTTATAGAACCCGATGAAAGCTATCACGGGATACGTTATGTAGATCTTGGTCCTGCTGCTTTTGCAACAAAGCTTCGTGTTCAATTACTACGTGATATCGGAGCCTGTTTAAGTCCAAATAATGCTTTTCTATTACTCCAAGGATTAGAAACATTACATTTACGTATAGAACGTCATTGTGAGAATACTAGATTAGTCGCAGAATATTTGGCAAAGCATCCCGCTGTCGAATGGGTTAACTACCCCGGACTCGAAAGCCATCCATCACACGATCTAGCTAAGAAATACCTAAGTGGAAGCTTTGGATCTATCATTACTTTTGGAATAACGGGTGGTCGTGAAGCTGGAAGAGTCGTGATTGATTCCATTAAGTTATTTTCTCATGTTGCAAATGTTGGAGATGCCAAATCACTAATTATCCATCCCGCTTCCACCACACATCAGCAATTAAGTGCTGACGATTTAAAGAAAAGTGGTGTATCAGAAGAGCTTATACGCTTATCCATCGGTATTGAGTCCGTTGAAGATATCATTCTGGATTTAGATCAAGCAATTGGTAAAGCAACAAACAAGTCTGTCCTTACAACGGATTCAAAGGAAAGCTTCATCAATTGGTTCCTACATTCATCTTTTGACAGAAGTAGTGGTTCTCCGTGTCAAAAAGTAATTGCAACATTAGGCGAAAACCATACCCAAGAGTTCAAACAAACGATTGAACGATTAAAACAGTTTGGATACGAAGTTAAAGAATTTGCCAAAGCAACAGAACCCGACCTTGTGCTTGCACACCAGGAAGTACTTCCTCCTTTTGTGATTGAGGAATTTATCAATAAACAGATTCGTGTTCTATGGGTTGAAAAGCCAAATCCAAATGATCCAGCTTTGCAGAATTTGAAGGCCACTGGAATCACTACTATTGCTGATAAAAATATTATAGAAGAATTACTAGCCTTACGAGGAATTAACAAACAGCCCGTTCCAATCGGGTAAAAATAATTAGGAGTGGTCATTTTGATAAATAACATATATAAGGAAACAGCAACCATTACAATTGGGCCACTCCTATTGGAAAACGGAGAAGTACTTTCGTCTGTAGAGATGCAATATGAGCGAATTGGCCCTGAGAATTCCCCGGTCATTTTAGTATGTCATGCTTTGACCGGTAATCACCAAGCTGTTGGGAGTAAGAAGGAACCAGGTTGGTGGAGTGGTCTTATCGGGGAACACCATGCGATTAATACGATAACGTACCAAGTTATCACGTTCAATGTTCTTGGGGGATGTCACGGTTCTACTGGTCCTCAGTCCATTAATCCGGAGACTAATAGATTATACCGGATGGACTTTCCTACCATCACAATTCGTGATATGGTTCAGGCTCAATTCCTAGCGCTTCAAAAGTTAAACATCCAAAAGCTATATGCGGTCATCGGGGGATCGTTAGGGGGGATGCAAGCGTTAGAATGGGGATTGCTTTATCCAGAAAACATTGAGAGGCTTATCCTTTTAGCTGTCACTCCCACCCTGTCTGATTATGGGATTGCCTTTAATCATATTGCAGAACAAGCAATCAAACAAGACCCATCATGGCGTAATGGCCACTACCAATCATCACAACACGTACAGGGATTAGCAATTGCCAGAATGATTGGCATGGTAACCTACCGTAGCTCCGAACTCTTTTCAGAGCGATTTGGACGTAGGGTTTCAGATAAAGGATTTGCTGTTCATTCCTATTTAGACTATCAAGGCGAAAAGTTACTAAAGCGATTTGAACCGAATAGCTATCTTTATTTATTGCAAGCAATGAACTCACATGATATTGGTCGTGGCCGTGGCGGCTGGCAAGAAGCCTGCAAATCTTATGCCTGTCCAATTTTAATGATTAGTTATGAACATGATTTGATCTATGAATCAAAAACAATAACTGAATTCGCGAAGAATACTCCAAATTGCACCTATCATCATGTCCAAACCAAATTTGGGCATGATGGTTTTCTAACAGAATTCGAGAAATGGGATTGGATGGTAAAAGACTTTTTAAATAGCTGATTTCTAAAGACACTTTTTGTACTGTATATTGCTATTTGTATAAACTGTGCGGTAAGGGTTAAGAAATATTGAGATGCGCATCGCTTCTAATGTAAATCTAGGTTGAAATGATGTATAAGAGCATCTTTCACATCATTTTGAGGGAGAACCTAGTACGAAATGATGTATAAGAGCGTCTTGCACATCATTTTGAACCGAAGCCAGTTAGGTTCACAACTTAAATTATTAATAAAGTTACCGCACAGTTTCCATCAACCATTTGTTAGATTCAATGCTACGAAAATACAAATATTTTTTAGAAAGTTACCAGCCTTTTAAAATAATTCGATAGGAGTGAGGATGCTGAAGAAAGTTACCATTGCATTACTTGGATTTGGTACTGTTGGAAAAGGTGTTTACCAAAGTCTAAAGAACCATCAGAACCGAATGAAAAATGAACTTGGATTCACAATTGAAATTGCGGCGATTGTTGTAAAGCATCCCGAAAAACATCATGACTTTGGGGATACTACATTAATTACGACTGACTTCCATACCGTTCTAAATAATCCCGATATCGATGTTGTACTAGAAGCTATCGTCGGGAGAGAACCTGCTTTTTCTTATGTAAAACAAAGTATTGAAGCTGGTAAACATGTTATCACTGCTAATAAAGAAATGTTTGCACATCATGGTTCCACTATTATAGAACTATCCAAAGACAACGGTGTTCAGATAGGTTTTGAAGCTACAACGGCTGGTGGGATTCCTGTCATCAATACCATAAAAAAGCTTTTCCAATTCAATACGATTAATAATGTTACAGCAATATTGAATGGTACATCTAATTATATTTTGACAGAGATGCGGGTGCGAGAGGTTTCATTTGAAGTAGCTCTTAAACAAGCACAAGAATTAGGTTATGCGGAAGTAGACCCTACGAATGATATTGAAGGTTATGATGCTTTTTACAAGCTTATGATTTTGAGCCAATTAATTTTTGGCAAGCAACCAGATTGGTATAGCATCAAACGAGAAGGAATAAAAAATATTACAGTAAAGGAAATCCAGAAATACAAGCATCAAGAAAGACGAGTTAAACACGTAGCTTCCATCGAGTTTCAAGATGGTAACATTACAGCCTGTGTTGAACCAATCGTTTTGACCAGAGAACATCCATTATATTCAATTGAAGGGGTAGAAAATGCGGTTGTCATTGAAGGTGACATTGTAGGTAAGATTACACTTTCAGGTCCTGGCGCAGGAGCACTCCCTACCGCAAGTGCCATGTTAGAGGATTTAACCCTTATCGTTCAATCTAATCGTTCAACGCCTATACTAGCCAATTAACTAAAAGCGCCTATTCGGCGTTTTTTTCTTTTATGTGACAAATTACTATTTCACTTTTAAAATTCGTCAAAATTGGGTATACATAATAAAATCAGTAGATTTATGTTTTTACCATACATACATTAAAGTAACGAAGGCAATTTAAAGATGTAAACTACTAGTATAGGTGTGTTCACATGAAGAAAAAGCCACTCATCATGATCGTCATCCTTATTTTCATTGTTGTCTTAGGAATTGGTATAAAGCAATATAATCAACATGATAGTTCTCCAATTGTACCCGATATGGAAAATCATACAACCAATAATGAAATAACAAATCCTGATGAATTATCTGAAACGGAAAATGCCACTATCGAACAGCCGAATACCCCCGCTGCGGAGCTATCAAAGGAATTTTCCAATGCGATTCAAAACACAATCAAATTTTTCTCTGGAAAAAACACACAGATTGTTGCGATTGGGGATTCACTTACCCAAGGTGTCGGGGATAGTACTGGCCAAGGTGGATATGTAGGCATTTTAGATAACCAGATTAACCACGAAAAGAAGATTGCATCCTTCGAGAACCTAGGAAAACGCGGAAATCGAACGACCCATTTAATAAAACGTATGGAAGAACCAGATATTGAGAAGTCACTTGAAAATACGGATATCATTCTAATCACTATTGGGGCAAATGATATTATGCAGGTCGCTAAAGAGAACTTTACGGACATAACCTATGATATTTTTGCCAAAGAGAGAATACATTACAAAGAGCGACTTCATAAAATATTTTCTACTATAACTAAGCTTAATCCTGATGCTTCTATATATTTAATAGGATTTTATAATCCGTTTCAACAATACTTTGACCATATTAAAGAACTTGATAGAATTGTTGACGATTGGAACTACACCGGTAAACAGGTTGCAGAGGAACATGGTGCTATATTTATCCCTACAAAGGATCTATTTATAAATGGTGATTTGAATTTATTTGCTGATGATCACTTTCATCCAAACGAGTATGGATACCAGTTAATTGCTGAGAGGATTTTAGACTATTTAGTTGTAGATTGAAGAAGCAGAGGGTGAACAGATTGGAAAACAATAAAAGGAAAAAGAATAAGTGGAAGAGGTATTTTATAGCTTTGTTGCTTTTAAACGTATCCGTACTACTTATCATTGTATTACTCATTTTTTGGCCTGTTAGCCAATCCAATGTACCCTTTACAGAACACGAAGCAACCCATGAGAGTTCTGAATTCATTATCAGAACAACGAAAAAGAACTTAAACGAATTAGTCAATGCCTATATGTATGAGTATTTAAAGGACACCAAGCATCAATACCGTGTTTCCTTAGAGGATGATGTTCACTTAATTGGAGAATTACCGATATTTTCAACTACGGTACCGGTTCAAGTTCATTTGGATCCTATTGTACAAGAAAATGGGGACGTTATTTTGAAACAAAAATCTATCTCACTAGGTTTAATGGAATTACCAAATAAAAAAATCATGGAATACTTGGATAAGTATATGGCCTTTCCAAAATGGGTTTCTATTAATCCCGAGGAAGAAGAGATTTATGTTGCTGTTACTCAGATGGAAATAAAAAGTAATTTCCGTGTGAGTGTGGAACAAATGGATTTAGAAGCGAATAATTTAGCATTTAAGCTGAAAGTTCCATACGAGACATTAGGAATTGAGACATTATTAATGAAGGAACAATGAAGAAAGCCACCAACATTTTTATTTGGTGGCTTTTCTTTGTTATTTATCTTCTACTATTATACCATCTTTTATCTCTACCATTCTATCAGCCCTGTTTGCTAGGCTAGGGTCATGGGTAATGAAGATTACGCCTAGATTATTTTCTATATTCAATCGTTTCAGAAGTTCAAATACGTTATTTCCGCTTTCAGTATCAAGGTTACCTGTTGGTTCATCAGCGAGAATCCAACTTGGATGATGAACAAGCGCCCGTGCAACGGCAACACGTTGCTGCTGACCACCAGATAATTGCGATGGCAATGAATACCTTATGGCGCCACCAATTTTGCCAGATATATCGTAGCAGTGTAGTTCCCTCCCTATAAATTCAATTAAAATTTTACAATAACAATCATTTCAGCTCGTCTAGTTAACTATGAAATTGCTTTTGGAATTGATTTGATTTAATTTAAGATATTCCGGAGATTGAAAATGCGTTAAGTTAATCTCTTTGTAGCTTAATTAGAGTGATTATTCAGTATTTTATAGCCGCATTTATCTATTATTTTAATTAATTCCTGTATGCTTTATATTGCAAGTTGAAACCAAAAAAGTAAGTTATTTCCATAATATAAAATTTTTAGGGAATTGTAAAAATATAATATTATAAAATTATTGATTTGTATTTTTCATTATTACAAACAATATTTGTAAGCGATAGATTATGCTAGTGAACAAAAGCGCAGGGCGCCCGTTTAGAGACGTACGGACTGCGCCCTGCCATGCAGGGTGGGACTGCGTTGCCACGCAAAGTGGCGGTTTTAGCAGTCCATTCCCCGTAGAAGATAAAGGAAACACGGCGACCGTAGGAGTCGATGTTGACTTATCGTGTCATGAGGTGAGGGAAGTCTCGCTAGTCTCTGGGCGCGGAGTGAGACGTGGCTGTTTCTGCACTTATCTTGTAAAAAAAGCTTGAGGTATCTCCCTCAAGCTTTAATCCATTCAAACTTATACCAGTAATAACGATTCGCTATCTCACAACAAATTGTTTTACCTTTTTAGAAATAGAATAAATAAATGATTGCTTTGGTATCTCTAACGTTTCCTCTGCAAGTTGATGCTTTGGATAATCTCCTAATCTACCTTGATATATTAATTGTAGTTCTGAATTTTCTCTGATGTCGGCTGGCGTTACAAAATTGGCTTTCTTTGGTAGTTTAAAAGACTCTGTATCTTCCATAAGCGTAGCTACAAATTGAGAACAAAAGAAAGCATTCTTTCTATGAATCTCAACTTTAAGTGGTATCGCAATTAATCCTATAAAATTATATTTAAAATCAGAAGCACGTGATTCAAATTGTTTAATATGATGGCGAATGCTTATATATTCTTGTTCCGTAATACTTAAGGCATAAACAGCACTTTTGGAGTTTCTTAAGAAGTCTCCCCGAATATCTTCACGAACAAAACCACCACTAAATGGATTTTTAGGATTAATTCTACCAAAGCTATAAACCTCTTTTAATTCATGGTCAAAACCAATGGATACATGATTTAAAGGCTTATTTGTATATAGATTTATCATTCTTGAAAGGTATGTTCCTGTATCAGTAAAGATAAAGTAGATTGTCCTTTCTCTCATGTTTTCCCCTCCACTCAGGACTTCAGACCGAGCTTTTCTCTTTGTTTAGATAGAATTATAAACGGATATAACAAAACTTTACCGAAAAAACAACAAATATACAAGACAATTTTGCAAATTATTTTATTGAATCATTGGAATAGTTGCTATTCCATTGTTTTACATTGACTAAAGCCTTTAAATCCCGTAAGCTTACGGTAAGTATGTATTTTGGAGGAAATAAGTTCAATGATAACAGTAACTAATGTAAGTTTACGATATGGCGATAAAAAATTATTTGAAGATGTTAATTTAAAGTTTACACCTGGTAATTGCTATGGTGTTATTGGCGCAAATGGCGCTGGGAAATCAACCTTTTTAAAAATATTATCTGGTGAAATTGACCCTCAAACCGGAAATGTTTCCATGTCTCCAGGTGAGCGCCTAGCTGTTCTGAAACAGGACCACTTTGCTTATGAAGAGCACCCTGTTTTAGAGGTTGTTTTAATGGGACATGAAAAACTATATGCTGTAAAACAAGAAAAAGACCAAATTTATATGAAGACTGAATTCACAGAAGAAGACGGTATCCGAGCTGCAGAGCTTGAAGGTGATTTTGCCGAAATGAACGGTTGGGAAGCTGAATCCGATGCTGCTATTCTTCTTAAAGGTCTTGGTATTAAAGAGGAACTTCATGATAAATTGATGTCTTCGCTGACTGAAGATGAAAAGGTTAAGGTATTGCTTGCTCAAGCAATATTCGGTAACCCTGATATTTTACTATTGGACGAGCCTACCAACGGTCTAGATATTCAAGCAATTCAATGGCTTGAAGAATTTCTAATCAACTTCGAAAACACCGTTATCGTTGTTTCGCATGATCGTCACTTTTTAAATAAAGTATGTACGCACATAGCAGATGTTGACTATGGAAAGATACAAATTTATGTTGGAAACTATGATTTCTGGTATGAGTCAAGCCAATTAGCTTCTAGAATGGCACAAGAATCCAATAAGAAAAAAGAAGAAAAAGTGAAAGAATTACAAGCCTTTATTGCACGATTTAGTGCCAATGCTTCTAAATCTAGACAAGCAACTTCACGTAAGAAAATGCTTGATAATATTACACTTGACGATATTAAACCATCATCTAGAAAATATCCTTATATTGCCTTCACTCCAGAGCGTGAGGTAGGGAATGATCTTCTTCGTGTAGAAGGTCTAACTAAAATTATTGATGGAGTAAAAGTTCTTGATAATGTCAGCTTCATTATTAACAAGGATGATAAAGTAGCATTTGTTGGTAGAGATGATATTGCCAAAACAACACTATTCAAAATCCTAATAGGAGAAATGGAGCCAGATGCTGGTACATTTAGATGGGGTATTACAACATCTCAATCCTATTTCCCTAAGGACAATAGTGAATTCTTTGAAAATGGTGATCTAACACTTGTTGACTGGCTGCGTCAATTCTCCCCTGAAGATGAAACGGAAACATTCTTACGTGGATTCTTAGGAAGAATGCTATTCTCCGGTGAAGAGGCATTGAAAAAAGCCAATGTTCTTTCCGGTGGAGAAAAAGTTCGCTGTATGCTATCTAAAATGATGCTTTCCAATGCAAACGTGCTTTTACTTGATGAACCTACCAACCACTTGGATTTAGAGTCTATCCAGGCACTAAACAATGGGTTAATTAAATTTAAAGGTTCTATGTTATTCACATCGCATGACCATCAATTTATCGATAGTATCGCAAATAGACTAATTGAAATTACACCAAATGGTATTATTGATAAAGAAATGAGCTATGACGAATATGTTCGTGATAAGGACATACAAAAGCGTGTTAAAGAAATGTATGCTGGATAATTATTGAATAGCTTGGCCCCCTGCTGGTGCAGGGGGTCTTTGACTTTTTTGAGGATTTGGCTGATGTTCTGGGGATTTGGCTGATGTTCCGAGAGTTTGGCTGATGTTTCGAGGATTTGGCTGATGTTCCGGGGATTTGGCTGATATTTCGGG
>NZ_KI519435.1:135714-203740 GCF_000482485.1 Paucisalibacillus globulus DSM 18846
CCGGGGATTTGGCTGATATTTCGGGGGTTTGGCTGATAGTACGGGAGTTTGGCTGATAATCTGTGAGTTTGGCTGATATTTCAGGGGTTTGGCTGATAACCCAGGAGTTTGGCCGATATTCTGGGAGTTTGGCTGATATTTCAGGAGTTCGGCTGATAGTCCGGGAGTTTGGCTGATATTTCGCAAATTCGGCTGATATTCCGAAATCTCGGCTGATATCCCGAAATCATGGCTAATATTCTATAGTTCTATACCACTAACTCAACTCTATAAATATATCATGCTCACAAGTCCCTCTCCAATAATAAAAACGCCCCCACCCAAAAAGTGAGAGCGTCACATATTATCTTAGTTTCCCAGCAATCTTCTCCAGCATATCCTTTGTTATACTATCGATATCATATTTAGCCTTATAACCCCATTCTGCTTCTGCAGCAGATGAATCTATACTGTTTGGCCAGCTATCGGCAATTTTTTGCCTTACTGGGTCAACATCGAATGAAATATCAAAATCTGGGATGTAGCTTTGAATTGCTTTTGCAAAATCCATTGGTTCTGCTGATATTGCAGAAATGTTAAATGCATTACGATGTACTAGCTTCGATGGATCTGCTTCCATTAATTGAACAATTGCCTCTAATGCATCTGGCATATACATCATATCCATATAGGTTCCTTCTGCAATATAGGAAGTATAGGATTTTTGTCTGATTGCTTCATAATAAATTTCCACTGCATAATCCGTTGTTCCCCCGCCTGGAGGTGCCACATACGAGATTAATCCAGGAAAACGAACACCACGTGTATCGACCCCAAAGCGTTCATAGTAGTAATCGCAAAGTAATTCACCAGCTACTTTATTTACCCCATACATGGTTGTTGGACGTTGCAGTGTATCCTGTGGTGTTTGGACTTTTGGTGTAGATGGTCCAAAGGCTCCAATAGAACTAGGGGTAAAGAACTGCAAATTAAGTTCACGGGCTGCTTCTAATGTGTTTACAAGGCCCCCCATATTGATATCCCATGCTGTTTTAGGCATTTTTTCCGCGGTTGCAGAAAGAAGTGCAGCTAAATGCATGATGGTATCCACTTGATAATTCTTTGCAATTTCAAAAATCCGCTTTTCATCGGTTACATCCAATATCTCAAATGGTCCTTCTTCTACTTCACCTTCTACTGCACGAATGTCAGTTGCAATAATGTTATCATTACCATATACACTTCTTAACTTTGTAATTAGCTCGGAACCAATTTGTCCACGAGCTCCTGTAACAAGTATTTTCTTCATGGTTTTCCCCTCTATTTAAACAGTCTAAATTAATCCCATTTCCTTACCGACTTTACCATAAGCAGCAATTGCTTGGTCTAACATTTCCTTTGTGTGAGCTGCTGTAGGCATATTACGCACACGGCCAGTGCCTTTTGGAACCGTTGGGAATACGATAGACTTAGCATAGACGCCTTCATCAAATAATCGCTTACTAAATTCTTGTGCAGCTTTCTCTTCTCCAATAATACATGGTGTAATTGGTGTTTCACTCTCACCAATATTAAAGCCTAATTTCTTTAACCCGGCTTTTAAGTACTTACCATTTTCCCATAATTTATCATGTAATTCCGTGCTTTCCATTAGGATCTCTACTGCTTTTCTACTTGCAATTGCGTCAGCAGGTGAAACAGCCGTTGAGAAAAGGAATGGACGTGAACGAACTTTCAGCCAATCAATTAGATTCGCTTTACCAGCAACATAGCCACCGATTACACCAATTGCTTTGGAAAGTGTACCCATTTGAAAATCTACTTTATCTTGCAATCCAAAATGTTTTACTGTTCCAGCACCTTTTCCAAGTACACCCGAACCGTGTGCATCATCCACATAAGTGATTAAATCAAATTCCTCTGCGATTTCTACAATTTCAGGAAGTTTAGCTACATCGCCATCCATAGAAAATACACCATCAGTGATAACCATAATTTTATTATACTGACCTGATTCAACTGCTTCTTTCGCCTTCTTACGTAAATCTTCCATATCTGAATGACCAAATCGGATAATCTTCGCTCTGGATAAACGACATCCGTCTATAATAGATGCATGATTTAATTCATCCGATAGAATAGCATCATTTTTATCCATAACAGCTGAAATTGCCGCCATATTACAGTTAAAACCAGATTGGTACGAAATAACCGCTTCTGTTCCTTTGAATTCAGTTAATTTCTTTTCAAGCTCAATATGTAAATCAAGTGTGCCATTGATTGTACGTACTGCACCTGCACCAACCCCGTGTGATTCAACAGCTTCTTTTGCAACTTTTTTCAAACGCTCGTCTGTAGCAAGTCCTAAGTAATTGTTAGAGGAAAGGTTAATTACGTTTTTTCCACGAATATTAATAACTGGCCCATTCGCACCTTGAACTGGATCAATCTCATTATATAATCCATTTGCTTTCAAATCGGCAAGATTTTCATTTAAAAAGTTATCCAATGTTTTACTACTCATCATTAAATCCTCCTAATTTATAGAGTTATAACGTTGTAAGCGTTACCATGTTGCTTACCATACTAAGTTTATCATAATCTACTTTAAATGTTTAGGCTAACAAACAGGTCCTCTTTTCCTGTTGTAATCTAAATACAAATATTACCTCATATTTTTTTGAGATTCTCATTGAATAGATAAGGTACTATCTATTATACTAGCTTTTAGGGACATATCAATTTGGAGGAAGGCAGCTATGAGAAAGCTTTTAATTGTATTGTTTGTAATGATTATCTTAGGTTTTGGGGTAGTAGGAGTAAATCAACAATTAAATGAACCTGAAGGGGTCATTAAGCCCGCTAATTCTAATACCATTAGTATACAGTCTTAATATTAATCGTACGCTATCTAACAAATTTAAAAGGAAGCATCCATCAAGAATGCTTCCTTTTTTTAACAATATTATTCTATAATTGTTACTTTCACTTCTCTTACGCCCCAATTAAATGCTTCTTCTTTAGTTGGTACATGAATATCGATTCTATTTCCTTTTATCGCACTTCCTATATCACCTGCGATTGCGTAACCGTAGCCTTCAACATAAACTTTTGATCCTAGAGGAATGACAGTTGGATCTACCGCAATTACTTTTGCATTACGGTCCTCATTTAAATTTATTCCTGTATAGGTTATTCCAGAACACCCATCACATTCTGCAGTATATGCTGTAGCAGTAACTGTAAGGGTCTTCCCTTCAGGTTGTTCTTCTTTTTCTTGTTGTACTTCTTTTGTCATGGTACTTGACTTAACCTCTGTTGGTTGAATTGACTTTGCCGCAGCTACCACCTTATGTTCTTCTGCTTCTTGAATTAATAGTTCTTGTCCAACTAATATTAAATCAGATGTCAATTCGTTCAACTCTTTGATTTCATCAATCGTTACACCATGTTTTTTTGAAATACCATAAAGCGTATCTCCTTTTTCTACTAGATACTTTTTATAGACCGCTAGTTTTTGTTTTGGATAAATTATATTTGTCTGTAAGTCGTTTAATTCAGAAATTGAATCTACGGTTGTGTTATGTTCCATTGCAATTCCCCAAAGGGTATCACCTTCTAGTACTTCATGCTCCAGTTCTAATGCTGATGCATTTGTTGTTGGGGCTAGAAGTACAATTCCTGTAGCAATTGCAGCTACCATCTTTTTCATAGTAGTCCCTCCTTAAATTCCGGACAAGCCTAATCGTAACATAGTTTAATAGGCTATACCGTTACAAGACTTTTATAAGTCTGTTACAAGGATTGCCAAAACTACTATGATTTATTACATAATTAATAGATTTGATACAAAAGTAGGAGAAATTTATTAGATTCATAGAATAACGTATTATAAATACTTCTATTGTATCAAGCCTTTACTCTCCGTGAATTTTATTTTTTTGTTCTTTGGTAGGCACAAAAAAAGGAAGCACTTGGCTTCCTTTTTTAAAATTCTTATTATTCAACAACTGGCTCTTCTTGTGTTACCGCAATGTCATAGCGACGTAAATCAGACGCTGGGTCCATTGAGTAGTTAATAACACGGTTGTTAACACCTACTAATACAGAACGGTATAGTGTAGGGAACATTGGAATGTTATCAACCATATGTTGTTGCCAGTCACTGTAAACTTGTTTACGATATTCTAAATCAAATGCAGCTTCAGAGTTACCATCAATGTGCAATTTCTCTAATTCTTCACTTGCGTAACGAGTGTAGTTAGCAAATGATGTAAGTCCATGGATACCTGCAGGGTTTACATCTGTACCAGTTCCCCAAGCTCCTTGGTAAATATCGATGTCTGGATCGTCACCTTCAACACGATCATAGAAAGTGTTAAATTCTTGTAGACGACCATCTAAAAGCTGAACTTTAATTCCTACTTCTCCCCATGCTTGGATGTAGTAGTTTGCTAATGGTTCAGCAGTGTCTCCGCCTTCCATAGAAGCAAAGTTAATTACTAACTCTTCACCTTCTGGAGTCTCACGGAATCCATCACCATCTTTATCTTCATAACCAGCTTCATCTAAAATACGTTTTGCTTCTTCTGGATCATATGTTGGTGTTTCGATAGTAGAGTCATGGAAGTTTTCAAAGAACGGAATAAGTAATGTTGTTCCACTCCAACGGAAGCCATTATAGAATCGCTCACCAACAGCGTCATTGTCTACCGCATGCCACATAGCTTTACGTAGGTTTACATCAGCCATTTTAGCATCTGGATCCAATACGTTTTCGCCTTTATCTGCATCCCATTTACCTAATTTAAATCCGATATAAGTATACGCAGCATCAACCATACCTAACCATTCAACATTGGACATGTCCGCAGCATCAACAAATTGGTCAGTTGGGAAGCTATCAACCATATCTACTTCACCAGTTTCAAGTGCATTAATTACTGTACTTGGGCCAATAATTTTAGCTGTTACTTTATCTAATTTTGGTTCTCCACGCCAGTAGTCTTCATTCTTAACATATGTTACAGACTCACCAGGCACAATGCTTTCTACTTTATATGGTCCCATACCGATTGGTGTTTCACGAACCCATTTTGATTCAGGCATTTCTGCTACTGGAGTTTCTCCTAGTAAATGTTTCGGTAATGCATATGGCCAGATTCCACCAGCTAGCATCGATGGACCAGTAGTTTCATGCGTAATTTTCAAAGTTTTTTCGTCTACAATTTCAATACCAGAGATTGTATCTGCTTCTCCTGCATGGTATTCTTTCATACCTACAACATTTTCAAAATCAGAACCGTACCGAATACCTACATAATCAGGATGACCAATTACTTCATATGCAAATGCCCAGTCCGCAGCAGTTACAGGTTCTCCATCATGCCAGTTAACACCATCTTTAATCGTTAAAGTGAATGTTAATCCGTCTTCAGATACTTCGTATTCTGCAGCACCATCATTTGTATACGCATAGTTCACATCAGAATCAAATAACGGCTCATCAAACCAAGCAATGAACTCATAATCATAAGCATCTGAATAGAAGTTGTAGTTTAATGTACCAGCAAATGCTGAGCTAGCAACTACACCATAAGTAAGTTCTCCGCCTTCAATTGCTTCTCCTTCATTAGTCTTTGTCATAACAAAGTCTTCGATTGAGAATAGGCCATCTTCATTTGCAGGCTCTTCCTCATCTTCTTTTTCATCATCTTTTTCTGCTGGATCTTCAGTATTTTCTGAAGGCTCATCCTTAGGCTTATCAGCAGATTCGTTGTTACATGCAGCTAATACTAGAAGCATTGCCAGCATTAGTGCAAATAGCCATTTAAATTTCTTGCTCATCTAAATACCCTCCCTTTTTTTAAAACCCATGTGTTTTGTCGATTAATTCGACTATTTATACTCAACATTAATACCAATGTAGTATTAATGTAGGTAACTAATTCATCCGTTTCTTCAAGCCTCACCTCCCCGAAGAGCAAGAATTCACTTAGCTATTACATATAGAAGGCCTTTTGGCTTTCAATCTTAACCTCTTCTCTGTCTTGCATCTGTAGCTCTTCTAAGTGCTGTACCAACATTATTAACAGCTAACATTAATAACAGAATCATGACTGATGCAGGTACCCAAATCCACCATCTATATTCAAGTGTTTGTGGGTTTGTCGCGTAACTTAGAAGTGTTCCTAAACTTGGTGTGCTTTCTGGAAATCCGAATCCTAAGAAAGAAAGACCAGATTCTAATCCAATATTAGCAGCTAAGTTTAGTGTCATTGTTACAATGACAAGTGAACTAATATTTGGTAAGACATGTTTAAAAATAATTTTTATATTTGATGTTCCAAGCGTTTTCGCCGCGTGGATATAATCTAACTCTTTCTCTTGTAATGCTCTAGATCTAATTAGCCTTGCAATCCCCATCCAGAGGAAGGCTGTCATGATGAGTGAAAATGTCCATACACTGTACTTTGGTACAATGGCAACAAAAACAATTACAATCATCATAAATGGCAAGACATTAAAGAAATCAAGAACACGCATCATGATATTGTCAATATGTCCACCAAAGAATCCTGCCACTAATCCAAATACAACACCAATAAAACCAGTCATTACGGTTACTAATATTGCGATAGATAAAGAGTTTCTAGTACCTATAATTAGCTGCCCAAAGATATCACGGCCACCATAATCGGTACCTAATATATATTCCTCCCCAGGGGCTTCGTATATAGCGAATAAATCGACCTTTACAATTTCTTCTTGATCAAGTACTATCGCTGTTCCATATACAAAAGCCGATATTCCCACTAAGAATATGAGAGAAAGTAATGCTAATTTGTCTCGAACTATTTCCCTCCACACTACACTAAATCCTGATGGAGTCTTTGTTACTGTTTTTGACTGCAATTCTACATTCGCTGAGTTTGCTTCCATTTCGTTCACCTCACTATATACCAATTATTTAATGCGAATTCGTGGGTCAATTATACTTAAAATGATATCCGATAGTAATGCACCTAATATGGAAGCAATACCAAATAGTAGCGTAGTCCCAACTACAACACTATAATCCCGTTGACTAATTGATTCTAATAGTAATTGCCCCATCCCTGGATATCCAAAGATATTTTCTATAAAGATGGATCCCCCGATTAGCAATGTAATTTCGTATCCAAAAAATGCTGCAATTGGTAAAAGTGAGTTTCTAAATATATGTCGGTTATAAACTCTTGATTCAGATGCACCTTTTGAACGGGCCATAAGAATAAAGTCTTTTTGCTTCGTATCAACAATTTCATTTCTTAAATATTGAATTGTACTATAGGTAGAGATAAGGGCCATTGATAAGGCCGGTAATAACAAATGATAAAGTTTACTCATTACGTACTCAAACGTACCAGGTACCGATCCAGGTGCAACACTTCCACTAGTCGGGAACCATTGAAGATGGAAACCAAATAACCACAGCATGACTAGTGCAAAGATAAATAACGGCGTTGCAAATCCAACATAGGAATATCCGGTAATTAGCTGATCTCTTAACGTATCATTGAATCTTCCGCTTGTAATTCCGAGTGGAATAGCAATCAAATAGGTAAGAATCAATGTAGCGAGTGATAGCCAAAATGAGTTTACAATTCTTTGTCCCATTAATTCTGTTACCGGCATCTTAAATCGGAAGGAAGTTCCCAAATCCCCTTTTAATAAATCACCAACCCAGCTAGCATATTGCACATGCCACGGATCATAAAATCCCAATTGATTACGAAGTTCTTCAATTCGCTCCGGATCCACGTTAGGATCAATCATCCCCGATAATGCATCCCCTGGCATCATTTTTGCAAGAACAAATAATAAAACACTTAGAACAAAAAGTTGCGGAATCATTATTAAAATACGACGCAAACTAAATTTCCACATAATATCAACCTTTCTCCGGTAAAGCCACTAGATGAGTTTCAGATATCGGTTTTAGACTATAAGCCAAACCTTCCTCATTAAAGTAATCATTATAAGCTTGTTCGTACTCTGTATTGACTTCAGCTCGGAATTTTTTCATTTCTTCACGTTTTCTTGGATCAATATCAGGAATTGCTGCAACTAGTCGCTTTGTATAGATATGTTGTGGATTTTCAAAAATTTCCGTTGCGGTTCCTTCTTCAACAAATCTTCCTTTGTACATGATTCCAATCTGGTCACACATATGTTTAATAACACCTAAATCGTGACTAATGAACATGTAGGTTAAATCTAATTCCTTTTGAATTTCATTCATAAAGTTCAATACTTGTGCTTGGACGGACACATCCAAAGCCGAAACTGGTTCATCTGCAATAATCAGTTTGGGTTTCAATGCAACTGCTCTTGCAACACCAATACGTTGACGTTGTCCCCCAGAGAATTCATGTGGATACTTAAGAATACTTTCCGGACTTAGCCCAACCAATTCTAACAATTCTTGTACCCTTACACGTTCTTCTTTTCTTGATAGGTTTTCGAAATTCCTTAAAGGTTCGGCAACAATATCCAGTACCCGTTTTTTGGGATTTAATGATGAGTAAGGGTCTTGGAAAATCATTTGAATATCTTTACGAATATCTGATTTTGCTTTTCTTACTCCCGTAATTTCCTTATCTTCAAAAAATACGTTTCCGCCTGTAATATGATTTAATCCAATGATTGCTCTACCAGTAGTAGATTTACCAGAACCCGATTCACCAACTAGCCCATATGTCTTTCCTTTTTCTAATGAGAAAGAAACACCGTCAACTGCTTTAACATGATCTACTGTTCTTCCAAAGATACCTCCCTTAATTGGAAAGTGAACTTTTAAATCTTCTACTTTAAGAAACCCCATGATGCTCTTCCTCCTTGCTTTCTTCCGGGAAATGAAAATGCTTATAACAAGAACAGCGAACATAATGCCCCGGTTTTACCTCATGCATTTCTGGATGTTCCTCGTGAGCTTCCCCATCAATCCATGGCATTCTTGGAGCAAATCTGCATCCTATACGTGGTAGATTTTGCAGTGAAGGAACAATTCCTTGAATAACATGCAGCCTATCTTGTGCCTCTTTAGCATTTGGTACTGAATTAAATAATGATCTAGTATATGGGTGTAACGGTTCTTCAAATAAAGTAGTTACATCTGCAATTTCAACAATTTGGCCTGCATACATTACCGCTACCCTATCGGCCATCTCAGCCACAACACCTAAATCATGGGTAATTAGTACAATACCTGAGTCCATATCTTCTTTTAAATCCTTAATCAAATCTAAGATTTGAGACTGAATGGTTACGTCCAATGCAGTTGTTGGTTCATCAGCAATTAATAATTCTGGTTCATTAGCAATAGCTGTTGCAATAACAACCCTCTGTCGCATACCACCAGATAATTCATGTGGGAATTGCTCATAAACATACTCTGGACGAGGAATTCCTACCTTATTTAATAATTTAATCACTTTCTCTTTTCGCTGTGTTTTGGAAAGTTCTTTGTTGTGAAGTAGCAACGCTTCACCTATCTGATCACCAATTTCCATTAGTGGATTAAGTGCAGTTAATGGATCTTGAAATATCATCCCCATATTTTTCCCACGTAGTTTATTCAACTTAGAAGGCGAAATACCTACAATATTTTCCCCTTTGAAAGAGATGTTCCCCTCCATTTTTGCTCGAGTATGAAGTCCCATAATAGAGAAAGCTAACGCACTTTTACCACATCCAGATTCTCCAACTATGGCTAAAACCTCATTTTTGTTTACAGTAAGAGAAACATCATCAACCGCCGCAAAGTAATCATCCTTTATACGGAAAGATGTTTTCAGGTTTTTGATTTCCAATAACTTTTCTGCCAAATTAATCCCCCTAACTAAAAATTTCGAAAATTCTATGTAAAAAAATGCAATTTCTAGTAATAAAAGGTATATTCTCGTACCAAACTACTAGATTTTATGTTATTAATACGTCTACCCTTCTCATTTTATTTAAATTTTCTATTAATTTTCCTTTGAAACTATATTACTATTTTTATGTTTTTTCCATATTCCGTAATGTAATTGTAATATAAATTTGATTTTTTTAAAGTATATAATATTTTCAGAGTTTTAACAAGCTTTTTTTACAATTTATTATAACTGTTTTGACAATTCATTTAATGGCGAATTACAAAGAATATCACCATTGCTTATTTAATAGAGTTATACCGGATAAATAATTTGTAAAAAACACAGTGGAATTATGTCGAATCTTGTATGTTAGTAGAAGTATTTATTATTAAAACAGTAAATGAGTAAGTTTGTAAGAAGATAATGATTAATATCAAAAAAAAAAGGAAGCCAGTCGGCTTCCTTTTCAAATAATTTATTCAGCGACAACCGGTGCTTCTTGAGTTACACCAATGTCATAGCGACGTAAATCAGACGCTGGATCCATTGAGTAGTTAATTACACGATTGTTAACTCCAACTAATACAGAACGGTATAGTGTTGGGAACAATGGAATGTTGTCAGCCATATGTTGTTGCCAGTCACTGTAAACTTGTTTACGATAATCTAAATCAAATGCTTCATTAGAGTTACCATCTAAGTGTAACTGATCTAATTCTTCATTTGTATAACGAGTATAGTTTGCAAATGAGTTAAGTCCATGAATTCCTTCAGGGTTTACATCTGTTCCAGTACCCCATGCTCCTTGGTAAATATCAAATGCAGAATCATCCGCTTCTAAACGGTCATAGAATGAGTTAAATTCAAGTAGACGACCATCTACAAGTTCCACTTTAAGTCCTACATCTCCCCAAGCTTGGATGTAGTAATTTGCTAATGGTTCAGCAGTGTCTCCACCTTCCATAGAAGCAAAGTTAATTACTAACTCTTCACCTTCTGGAGTCTCACGGAATCCATCACCATCTTTATCTTCATAACCAGCTTCATCTAAAATACGTTTTGCTTCTTCTGGATCATATGTTGGTGTTTCGATAGATGAATCATGGAACTCAGAGAAGAATGGAATAATTAAGGTTGTTCCACTCCAACGGAATCCATTATAGAATCGCTCACCGATTGCATCGTTGTCAACCGCGTGCCACATAGCTTTACGTAGGTTTACATCAGCCATTTTAGCATCTGGATCTAATACGTTTTCGCCTTTATCTGCATCCCATTTACCTAATTTAAATCCAATGTACGTATAAGCATTATCAATCATACCTAACCATTCAACATTAGACATGTCCGCAGCATCAACGAATTGGTCAGTTGGGAAGCTATCAACCATATCTACTTCACCAGTTTCAAGTGCATTAATTACTGTACTTGGGCTAATAATTTTTGCAGTAACTTTATCTAATTGTGGTTCTCCACGCCAGTAGTCTTCATTCTTAACATAAGTTACAGACTCACCTGGAACGATGCTTTCTACTTTATAAGGTCCCATACCGATTGGCGTTTCACGAACCCATTTAGATTCAGGCATTTCTGCTACTGGAGTTTCTCCAAGTAAGTGTTTTGGTAATGCATATGGCCAGATACCACCAGCTAGCATCGATGGACCTGTTGTTTTATGCGTAATTTTCAATGTTTTTTCGTCTACAATTTCAATACCAGAGATTGTATCTGCTTCTCCTGCGTGGTATTCTGCCATACCCACAACATTTTCAAAGTCGGAACCATAACGAATACCTACATAGTCTGGGTGACCGATTACTTCATATGCAAATGCCCAGTCTTCAGCAGTTACAGGCTCTCCATCGTGCCAATTAACACCATCTTTAATCGTTAAAGTGAATGTTAATCCGTCTTCAGACACCTCGTATTCTGCAGCACCATCATTTGTATACGTATAGTTTATATCTGAATCAAATAACGGCTCATCAAACCAAGCAATGAACTCATAGTCATAAGCGTCTGAATAGAAGTTGTAGTTTAACGTACCAGCAAATGCTGAGCTAGCAACTACACCATAAGTAAGTTCTCCGCCTTCAATTGCTTCTCCTTCATTTGTCTTAGTCATACTGAAATCTTCAATACTGAAGATGCCATCTTTATTTCCTTCAGCAGTTTTTTCACTTTTCTTATCCTCTGTACCCTTATCAGAAGAATCTGAATCACTATCGCCACCACAAGCAGCTAGTGCAAGAAGTAAAACCAGCATAAGAGCTAAAAGCCATTTGCTTGTCTTTTTCATCTTTGTTGCCTCCCTATTTTTGTTATTCTTTTTCTTGGTCATTCCTTTTTATACGCGACCAAGCTATATACATTTGAATATTAAATTAATGTTTAGTAGCAATAATCTGATTTTTTAACGTAGGGGAGTAGGACTCCCCGTTCTTATATGATTAGAAAAACTCGCATTCGCTCGTCCTTTTGCGAATGTGTTAGCTTTACTATACGTGCGGAAAGTTTTTTATACTTTCCTAACTACTAAAATTATCCTCTTCTTTGTCTTGCATCTGTTGCACGTTTTAATGCTTGTCCAACATTATTTACGGATAGCATAAGAAGCAGAATCATGATTGATGCAGGAACCCAGATCCACCATCTATATTCAAGCGTTTGCGGGTTGGTTGCATAACTTAATAGTGTACCTAAGCTTGGTGTACTTTCTGGGAAACCAAATCCCAAGAAAGAAAGTCCAGATTCAAGTCCAATATTCGCCGCTAAGTTAAGTGTCATCGTAACAATGATTAGCGAGCTACAGTTAGGTAATAATTGTGTAAAGATTATCTTAAAGTTAGAGCTTCCAAGCGTTTTAGAAGCTTGTATATAGTCAAGTTCTTTCTCCTGTAACGCCTTAGACCTTATTAAACGGGCTATCCCCATCCATAGAAATGCAGTCATGATAAGCGAGAATGTCACTACCGTATACTTCGGCACAATTGCTACAAAAGCGATAACAATCATTGTGAATGGTAAGATTAAGAAGAAATCTAAGATACGCATCATGATATTATCAATATGCCCACCGAAGTAACCTGAAATCAATCCATATGCAATTCCTATGACACCAGTCATTAATGTTACTAATATTGCAATCGACAGAGAGTTTCTTGTTCCAATAATTAATTGTCCAAAGATATCACGACCACCGTAGTCGGTTCCTAATATAAATCCTTCGCCAGGTGGTTGATAGATGGAGAACAAGTCTACTCTAACAATTTCATCTTGGTCTAAGAAAAGTGCTATTCCGTATACAAATGCAATGATTAAAACAAGAAAAATTAATGATATTAACGCAAGTTTATCTCGAACTATTTCGCGCCATATTATATTAAAACCTGAAGGGCTTTTTATTGGTTGATTTGACTTCACTTCTACTGCTTTGTTTTCCATTTATTTCACCTCACTCTTTACCTTATTTATTTTATACGAATTCTTGGATCGACAATACTTAAGGTGATATCGGATAAAAGAGCACCTAGTATTGAAGCAACACCAAATATAAGTGTTGTAGCTATTAATGTTGTGTAATCACGTAAAGTAATGGATTCTACTAATAGTTGTCCCATTCCTGGGTAACCAAAAATGTTCTCTATAAAAATAGATCCTCCAATTAATCCCGTAATTTCAAATCCAAAAAATGCTGCAATTGGTAATAGTGAGTTTCGTAAAATATGTCGATTGTATACTCTAGTTTCCGAAGCACCTTTTGCTCGTGCCGTTAAAATAAAATCTTTTTGTTTCGTATCTACGATTTCATTTCGCAAATATTGAATCGTACTATATGTTGTAATAAGTGCCATAGAAATTGCCGGTAGTAATAAATGATATAGTTTGCTCATAAAGTACTCAAATGTACCTGGTACAAGACCTGGTGATACACTTCCACTGGTCGGGAACCATCCTAATGCGAAACCGAATATCCATAACATTACTAATGCAAAAATAAATAATGGTGTAGCAAATCCAACATAGGTGTAACCTGTAATCAGTTGGTCACGCCATGTATCATTAAAACGACCACTTGTAATCCCTAAAGGAATAGCGATTAAATAAGTTAAAATTAATGTTGCTACAGATAACCAAAAAGAGTTATAAATGCGTTGACCAATCAATTCTGTCACAGGTATTTTAAATCTAAATGATTGTCCCAAATCCCCCTGAAGAACTCCACCCATCCAGCTTGCATACTGTTCATACCATGGGTCATTCCAACCCATTTGTTCACGGATTTCGTCAAGTCGTTTCGGGTCGACATCTGGTCCAACTTGTCCAGATAACGCATCCCCTGGCATTAATTGTGCTAGAACAAATATTAATATACTAAGGACAATTAATTGAGGAATCATAATCAACGTACGACGTACTGAAAATTTCCACATATTATCAACCTTTCTCCGGTAAAGCTACTAAATGCGTGTCAGAAACCGGCTGTAATTTATAAGCTAAACCTTCTGCATCAAAGTAATCATTGTAAGACTGATCATATTCCGTTTTCACTTCTTCACGGAATTTACGTTTTTCATCTCGCTTATTTGGATCGATATCTGGAATAGCTGCAACTAATCGCTTTGTATAGATGTGCTGTGGATTACTAAAAATGTCATCTGCGGTTCCTTCTTCCACATAGCGACCCTTGTACATAATACCGATGTCATCACACATATGTTTGATTACTCCTAGATCATGACTGATAAAGAGATAGGTTAAATCCAGTTCCTTTTGAATTTCTTTCATAAAGTTTAGAACCTGTGCTTGAACGGATACATCAAGTGCCGATACAGGCTCATCCGCAATAATTAATTTTGGTTTTAAAGCAATTGCTCTAGCAATGCCGATACGTTGTCGTTGCCCACCAGAGAATTCGTGTGGATATTTTAAAATGCTCTCTGGACTTAAACCAACTAGTTCCAATAATTCCTGTACTCTTTTGCGTTCCTCTTTACGCGATAAGTTTTCAAAATTACGAAGTGGTTCAGAAACAATATCCACTACTCGCTTTTTAGGATTTAAAGAGGAATATGGATCTTGGAATATCATTTGAATATTTTTTGTTGCTTCAGACTTTGTACGTTTAATATTCGTTATATCTACTCCATCAAAGATAACCTTTCCAGAAGTGATTTTATTCAGTCCAATTATTGCTCTACCAGTAGTAGATTTCCCCGAACCCGATTCTCCTACTAATCCGTACGTTTTACCTTTTTCTAAGGAGATTGAAACCCCATCAACTGCTTTAATGTGGTCAACTGTTCCCCCAAAGATACCACCCTTAATTGGGAAGTGAACTTTTAAATCTTTAACCTCAAGATAAGACATGTTGCTCCTCCTTCGTTTCATCAGGGAAACTGAAGTGCTTATAGCATGTACAACGCACTAAGTGCCCTGGATCTACTTCTCGTAATTCAGGGTGCTTTTCATGTGCGGATTCATCCACCCACGGTATTCTCGCACTAAATCGGCAACCTTCTCTTGGTAGATTTTGCAACGAAGGAACAATACCTTGAATTACGTGTAATTTATCTTGTTCCTTATCAGAGTTTGGAACAGAATTTAATAATGATCTAGTATATGGATGTAATGGTTTCGCAAATAGTGTTTTCACATCTGCAACCTCAACAATTTGACCTGCATACATAACAGCCACACGATCTGCCATTTCAGCCACAACACCTAGATCATGAGTGATTAGGACAATACCAGAATCCATTTCATCTTTCAGCTTATTAATCAAATCTAGAATCTGAGATTGAATCGTAACATCTAGCGCAGTTGTAGGTTCATCTGCAATTAACAATTCTGGCTTATTTGCAATTGCCATCGCAATAATAACGCGCTGACGCATTCCCCCAGATAATTCATGCGGAAATTGGTTCATAACATATTCCGCACGTGGGATTCCAACTTTTTTTAATAAGTCTAATACTCTTTCTTGGCGAGCAGTTTTAGACATGTCTTTATTATGAAGTAGTAGAGTTTCTCCGATTTGTTCTTCAATTTGCATTAGTGGGTTTAATGAAGTTAGTGGATCTTGGAATATCATACCGATATCTTTACCACGTACTTTATTTAATTCTGATGAAGACATCTTTGCAATGTTCTTATCCTTAAAAAGAATGTCACCTTCAATTTTTGCACGTGTATGAAGACCCATGATAGAAAATGCTAATGCACTTTTCCCGCAACCTGATTCTCCTACAATTGCAAGCACTTCATTTTTATTTACGGTTAAGGAAAGATTATCTACAGCAGCATGATAATCATCTTTTATACGAAACGATGTTGTTAAGTCTTTAATTTCTAAAAGTTTATCTGCCATTTTATTTCCCCCTATTAATTGTAATCGGCCCAAGACATCATGCCCTTTTAGGGTTTACATTTTTATAGTATTTATGAGACATATTAATCATGTAATTGTATAAATTTTTCTGATAATTTAGTGTTATTGGAATTACTTGATGAAAGTAATTATACTACTATTCTCCCAAAAATGTCACCCCCTATGTTTAAAAAATTTTATAAAATTTCAATATTCATATCCTTCAATTCCCCAAAACACTTGATGGTACTGGTTTTGTTGGTGCTTTTATAATAGTTTAATATCACTAGATTTTTTTACTGAATTTTTATTATTTGATTTTAATTAAAATTTTCATAATATTTCGCGTCGCTAAATAATTTATTTTTTCATACTATTTTAATGATTTATACGATTTTGTAATATGATTAGGAGGGTAGAAGGTTTGATTCACGGAATATGGGGTTAAGGATGAATGGTCTCGTTGTAATGGAGGCATTTCTTCTAGAACCCGGAGCAAAGCGAAGTATATAAAAACACAAAAAAAGATTAGTGTAATAATAATCATCTATCACACTAATCTTTTTTAAACTTCTTTTCTATACGATTTATTTTTTATCACCATATAAATGACAAGCAACCCAATGGTCTTTTTTATGTTCAATGAATTGTGGTACTGCTTTTGAACAGATTTCCATTGCCATAGGGCATCTTGTTCGGAACGGACAGCCGCTTGGTGGATTAATAGGACTTGGTACGTCACCTTCAAGAATAATTCTTTCTCTTGTTCGTTCCACCTGT
This sequence comes from Paucisalibacillus globulus DSM 18846, assembly GCF_000482485.1. Classification (GTDB taxonomy): domain Bacteria; phylum Bacillota; class Bacilli; order Bacillales; family Amphibacillaceae; genus Ornithinibacillus; species Ornithinibacillus globulus. The sequence goes on from NZ_KI519435.1 coordinate 152,743, forward strand.
GGGTCCGCCATTGGGATAGCACTTAATAATGCTTGGGTGTACGGGTGTAGTGGCTCTTCATATAATTCTTCACTTGTTGAAATTTCCACCATGTTCCCTAGATACATAACACCGACTCTATCACTAATATGCTTAACCATGGATAGGTCATGCGCAATAAATAAGTATGTTAATCCTCTTTCCTTCTGCAGCTTTTTAAGTAAGTTAACCACCTGGGCCTGAATTGATACATCCAGCGCTGAGATAGGTTCATCCGCCACGATGAAATCCGGATCGACTGCTAGTGCTCTAGCTATTCCAATTCTTTGTCTTTGCCCACCACTAAATTCATGTGGATAGCGGTTGGCGTGTTCAGCATTTAATCCAACTGTCTCTAATAATTCAATCACACGGTCTTCCCGTTCTTTTTTTGTTTTTGCAAGGCCATGAATATCGATACCTTCAGCAATAATATCCTTCACGGTCATTCTCGGGTTTAACGAAGCATATGGATCTTGAAATATCATTTGCATACTGCGAGTTAATTCTTTTAATTGTTTCTTTGATTTCTTAGCATGAACGCTTGCCCCCTTAAAGGCAACTTCTCCATCCGTTGCTTGATAAAGCCCCATAATCGTACGGCCGGCTGTTGACTTCCCACATCCAGACTCACCTACAAGGCCAAATGTTTCCCCTTTATATATGTCAAACGTAAGACCATCAACTGCTTTTAACACATTTTTACGATCTACTTTGAAATGTCTTTTTAGTTCTTTAATTTCAAGAATTTTTTCTTTTGGTTTAGCCATTTACCTTCAAACCTCCTACATTCACAAATTCTGGTGGTTCGACTTTTGGTGCACGCTCATCTAACAGCCAGCATGCAGTTTTTTGTGTTTCGGATAGTTCAAAGTACTCCGGCATTTGGGTTGAACATGCTTTCATTGCATATGGACAACGAGCAGCAAATGGACACCCTTGTGGTGGGTCAGATAAATCTGGTGGGGAACCAGGAATGGCTTTTAGTTCCTCATCATGATTATCTAGTTTTGGCATAGAACCTAGTAAACCCCATGTATAGGGATGTCTTGGATTATAGAAAATCTCATCAACAGAACCCGTTTCTACTATTTTTCCACCATACATGACCGCGACACGATGTGCTGCATTCGCAACTACTCCAAGGTCATGTGTAATAAGAATAATTGCTGTTCCCGTTTCCTTTTGTAATCCCTTCATTAAATCTAATATCTGTGCTTGAATGGTTACATCTAGTGCAGTGGTCGGTTCATCTGCGATTAGAATTTTTGGATTACATGCTAACGCGATTGCAATCATTGCACGCTGACGCATACCACCAGAGAATTCATGCGGATATTGCTTTATTCTCTTCTCCGGGTTAGGTATACCAACTAATTTTAATAATTCAACCCCACGTAAATGGGCTTCTTTTTTAGACATATTTTGATGCTTAATTAGTCCTTCTGCAATTTGTTTTCCTATTGTCATTGTTGGGTTTAATGAAGTCATCGGGTCTTGGAAAATCATACCGATCTCTTTACCGCGAATACTCTCCATTTGCTTCTCAGACTTTTCAATTAGGTCTTCGCCATTAAATTCAATGGATCCACTAACAAATTTTCCTGGAGGCATCGGAATAAGCCGCATAATTGATTGAGCTGTTACACTTTTCCCTGAGCCAGATTCCCCTACTATTGCAAGTGTTTCCTCTTCATGTAAATCAAAGGAAACTTTACGAACTGCTTGTACTTCTGCTTTATATGTTTCAAAATTGACAGAAAGGTCTTTTACACTTAGTATTTTCTTCATTTGTATCTCCCCTTCCTATTTACGTTCTTTCGGATCTAATGCATCTCTTAGACCGTCACCAATTACGTTAAATGCCAGCATCGTTAAACAAATAAAGAACGCTGGGAAGAAAAGCTGATATGGGGAATACCGCAATGCACCAAGTGCATCACTTGTCATTACACCCCAGCTTGAGTGCGGCATCGGCACACCTAGTCCTAAGAAGCTTAGAAATGCTTCCGTAAAAATCGCACTTGGCACTGTTAGTGTCAACGTAACAAGGATCGGCCCAAGTGTGTTGGGAATCAAATGCTTGAATAGTAATCGCGAACTACTTGCCCCAAGAGAACGTGATGCTAACACATATTCTTCAGAACGGAGCTGCATAACTTGTCCACGAACAATTCTGGCCATATTAATCCACCCTGTGATAACCATGGCAATAATCATCGTCCATATACCTTGGTCCATTACTACCATCAGCAAAATAACAACTAACAGATATGGGAGTCCTGACAGAATATCCGCTATTCGCATCATATATTCATCTACTTTCCCACCAAAGTATCCAGCAAAGGCTCCCCAAATTATTCCAATAATAAGGTCCAGAAATGCTGCTGTTAGTCCAATAAACAAGGAAATTCTAGCACCATCCCATGTTCTTGCAAAAATATCTCGTCCGATATTATCTGTCCCAAACCAGTGCTCTGCGGATGGAGTTAAATTCGTTGACATTAAATCTGTATCTTTATAGTTCTTCCCGGATATTTCAGCACCAAAAACTGCCATGAATCCTAATAAAAGTAGAACGATGATTCCCATTAACGCTAATTTGTTCTTTCTAAACCTTCTCCAAGCATCTTTCCAATAGGAAGTACTTTGTCCGACGATTTTCTCTGATTCTCCATAATCAATATTAAGTCGTTCAAAATCTGCATTTGAAAGCTGCGACTGTGCCATTACTTTCCACCGCCCTTTGCTACGAGCTTAATTCTTGGATCAACTATTCCATAAATTAAATCTACTATTAATATACTAACTAAAAGAATAACACTATAAAATACTGTTGTTCCCATTATAACTGTATAGTCTCGATTTGTTATACTAGTAACGAATTCACTACCTAGACCAGGGATACCAAAAATCTGTTCAATAATAAAACTTCCTGTTAATATCCCTGCTACTAACGGCCCCATATAGGAGATTACTGGTAACAAAGCATTCCTAAGTCCATGTTTATAAGTTACAATTCGCTGACTCATTCCTTTTGACTTTGCCGTTTTAATGTAATCTGAACTTAACACATCCAGCATGCTGGAGCGCATTAAACGTGCAATAAATGCAAGTGGTGTAGTCGCTAGCGCTATTGCAGGTAGAATCGTATCAGAGAAGGATTCCATCCTTGCAACCGAAAACATTTCTAGTTTAAAGGCGAATATGTATTGTAGAATAGTCGCCATGATAAAGCTCGGTACGGATATACCCATTACAGCGATGATCATTGCCGTATAATCTCCAAATCGATTATGTTTCAGTGCTGCAAAAACACCTAATAAGACACCAAATCCTATCGCTATAAATACGGCTTCCAGCCCTAAAACAAGGGAATATGGGAAACTACGTAGGATAATATCCATTACCTCTTGTCCAACAAATTTAAAGGAAGGACCAAAATCAAACGTTAGTGAATTTACCACATACGTAATATATTGTTCATGAATAGGGTCATTCAACCCATATGCTTCAATCATTTGTTCTTCTATGGCTGGTGTCATTTTACGTTCAGACGCAAATGGACTTCCTGGTGCTGCTTGCATTAAAAAGAATGTTGCGCTGATGATTAAGAAAAGAGAGAGAGCAATATACCCAATTCTTTTCAAAATATAATTTACCAATATATACACCTCCAATTAACTTGTACAACTAATACTTTCGAAACGAAAAAAAGAGGTGAAACAATCCACCCCTCCTATTCCCTTTTCCTTTTCAAGAAAAAAGAATAATCATCCTATGTTTATGCGAAAGAAATACTCTTGTCCTGTATTTCTAAGAAGGCGTCAACGGTTTCTTTTTGCATGTCTTCTAGATATTAAATTGTTATTCTCTAAATCTCTTGAAAAGCCTTGTTCACACAAGTTACAAAAGGATTTCCAATTAATATAGAAGCAACCAAGATAAGGAAACATACTTCATGCTTCCTATCTTGGTATTACTTCATATTTTTTCTAGCGAACTATTATTTTTCGATATAGCCCCACTTGTATTGAACCCCACCAAGACCTGATACTTCAACATTCTTCACGTAGTCTTTAGCAGTCCATACGTTTGTGTAGAAGTAGATTGGTGCGATTGGCAGAGCATCCATGAAGATTGCTTCTGCTTCTCTTAGGACTTCTTTACGAGCAGCAGGGTCTGTTTCTGTTCTAGATTGTGCAAGTAATTCTTGGTACTCAGCATCTTCCCAGTTCGTGTAGTTGTTTCCACCAACGGTATTGAAGATCTCAAGGAAGTTAATTGCATCGTTAAAGTCTGCAAGCCATCCCATACGTCCAACTTGGAAGTTACCAGAACCCATAGAATCTAGGTAAACGTTCCACTCTTCATTTCCAAGTTCAACTTCAACACCAAGGTTCTTGCTCCACATATCTTGAACTGCCTGAGCAATTACACCATGTGCTTCACTTGTGTTATAAGATAACTTAAGTGGCGGCAACTCTTCTAGTCCAAGCTCTTCTAAACCAGCTTCTAAGTATTCCTTGGCTGTTTCCACATCATTATCAGCAAAGTATCCTTCATTGCTTTCTTCCCAAATAGAAGGTGGTACTAATGCCATCGCTGGTTGTTGTTCACCTTTTGTGATGTTTTCAACAATACCTTGACGGTTAATTGCTAAAGCAAATGCCTTACGAATATTTTCATTATTGAATGGTTCTGCTTCTGTATTAAATGCATAGTAGTATACACCAGCAAGTGCAGTAATGTTTAAAGATCCATCTTCTTTAAGTGAAGGAATAGCAGCTAATGGAACCGAGTCAGTTGGAGATCCAACCCAATCAAGGTCACCAGATTCATACATTTGAAGTGCCGTATCTTCATTATCTACCATTAACATGTTAATTGTTTCAAGTTTTACTGTGTCTGCATCCCAGTACCCAGTGTTTTTCTTGATTACGACCTTGTTTTTGTGCTCCCATGTATCAAGTACGAATGGACCGTTTGATACGTAGTTATCACCAGCTTCAAGTGCCCAATCAGGATTAGCCTCTGCAACAGCTTTGTTAACAGGGTAATAAGTATAGAAAGCAGTTAAATCTAAGAAATATGGTGTTGGCTGTGCCAAAGTAACCTCTAGTGTTTTGTCATCTAGAGCTTTAACACCAACTTCATCTAGAGAGCCACCATCTTCTTTAGCAGCTTGTGCTCCCTTGATTACATATAACTGATAAGCATAATCCGTATCAGCATTAGCAGGGTCTAGTACCCATTTCCATGCAAATTCAAAGTCGTGCGCAGTAACTGGATCACCGTTTGACCAATTTGCATCATCGCGAATTGTAAATGTATACGTTAACAAATCTTCTGAAATCTCAGGCTCGGCGGCTGCCATCGCTGGCTCCACAACGCCTTCTTGGTTAATACGCATTAACCCCTCGAATACTTGGTCAAGAACCGCACCAGAAGTTGTATCTGTTGCAAGACCAGGGTGTAATGAAGGTGGTTCTGATTTAATGTTCACGTTTAATACTTGTTCAACATCTCCAGTATCTTCACCTTCATCTTTTGTAGCAGAATCGCCTGATTCCTCACTCTTTTCTTCCGTTTCCTTATCCCCACTCTCGCCGTTAGCCTCATCATCGCCACCATTACATGCAGCAAGAACTAGGCCGAGTGCAAATAAAAGAACTAATAGTAATGACCACTTTTTCCACATATGTGTAGACCCTCCTATTTTTATATTCTTACAATTCGGGATAGTCTAAATCCTGAACTTGTTTTCCATTATACAACCTATTCTAAAAATTTTCATCAACTTTTTTATAAAATTTAATTTATTATTACAAATTAGCTAATTCAAACATGGGCAAATAGTCATTAAAAATGGAATTATTAGTTAAATTCAATTAGGAAGAATGCCTTATTTTTTTAATTACAAAAAGAGAGACAGACCCTTTTCAACAAAATCAGCTAATTATGCTCATCTCGTTGCTAGGTGTCTGTCCCTCGACGCTCTAACTATTCTTCATGATACTATTTAAATAGATTAGTAAAAAACTCTGCAATCGCATCAAATAATTGTTTGAAAAAGTTCCCTACACTATCCCAGAATCCTTCATCAGCTAGTAAATCATCAATTTGATCTTGAACTTTTGTTGCTATATCACTCAATTGATTTTTCACTTTATCAAAATCAATATTTAAGTCACGCATCTTCTCAAATAAGTCGATTAGAAGTTGTCTATCTTTTTCACTTAAAGAAATTTCTAGTTTGTCCAATTGTTCTTGAACAATTCTTTCAACATCATCTATTGTTGCAGGATTTTGTTCGGCAATAGCTTGTTTAATTTCTGTAATTAATTCACTTACTTGTTCCTTACTAAGCCCAGCATCAGATACTAAGCCTGTAGCAACATTAAGTTCTTCATTTGCGAGCTCCATTCTTTCTTTATCAAGCTCTACACCTTCAGCGTCGTAGGCTTTGTATATCCCTGTTAAGGCAGAATGCCCAGTTACTTTTACAGGCGAAGCTACAATAACAGTAGCATGTTCTACCCCAGCAGTAAGTAAAGCATTCGTATACATTTCACTAGTTACTTCTGTTATGTTATCAGGAGTAATAATGGTAACACTTAAACCTTTTCCTTCCTCCTCCATGGTAATTTTTGCAGAAGAGAACATTCTAGCTTTTGAGTTTCCACCAATATAGTTTACTAAGTCTTCACCAGTTACCGTATACTCGTCAACCATCTCTGAGTCTGTTACTTCCAGTATCTTCTGTGTCTCTGCTTTTTGTTCTTCCGTTAAGCTGCCACCATAGACTACAATAGGCACACCAAGTTTTTCATTAATAACTTCATCCGCACTTACCGGCATGGCAAAAGACGCTACCAAAGTGATAATTAATGTAAACAGAGCTGTTAATTTTACATATCGTTTCATCGTTTATAGCTCCTTTTCCTCTAAATTTCTTTCACACTACTTGTCTAACAAAATATTAGATGACTACTTCGATTATACCCATTTTCAAAAAAATAACACCTTTTATCTAGAGGCTATTATTCTTTCAATTTATTTCGTATTCCGGTATATTTAGGGTAACGAAATATTTTATAGAAAGAAGGCAACGATCCATTAATACCGAAAACTTCCTTGTAAAACGTAATTTAGTTATTATGTGGTTTGCTAATTTCTTCGTAGCAGGAAGCATGACCATGGTTATTCCATTCCTGTCACTTTATATCGATTCCTTTGGTGACTTTTCTGATGTCTATGTTCAGAATTGGGCAGGCTGGGTGTTTTTAGTTACATTTATTGCTGCTTTTATCTTTTCTCCAATTTGGGGACGGTTTGGGGATAAGTATGGAAGAAAGAAATTACTTGTCTTTTTCGCAACCGGTATGGGAGTATCCATATTTTTAATGGGATTTGCAACCAACGTTTGGCAATTATTCATTTTAAGACTTATCATGGGGATTTTCACCGGATTTATACCGATGTCCCAAGCACTTATTGCAACACAAACTCCTAAGAATGTTGCTGGAAAAGTTCTAGGAACACTCCAAACTGGTAGTATTACTGGGTCGCTAATGGGGCCACTACTTGGAGGAGCACTTGCAGATACATTTGGATTTTCTTCTACATTTAAATGGGTAGCATTTTCCATTTTACTTTCTGCCCTTATCGTTCTTTTTGGGATAAAGGAAAAGCGATTAGAATTTTCCTCTGATAAAGAACATAAGGCATACTCTAGTAAGGAAGTTATTCTGCATATTGTAAAGCATCCTGTTTTACTTGTTGTGATGATTATCTCCGCACTAGTACAAATTGCACATTTCAGTGTGCAGCCCATCCTCTCGTTATATGTGGAAGAAATTCACGGACCACTAAATATAGCCCTTTTCTCCGGAATTGCATTCTCAGCAGCTGGAGTTGGTAATTTAATCATGACTAGAAAATGGGGTAAACTTGGAGACCAACACGGATATATTAAGTTTTTAATCGTGTTACTTTTCATGGCTGGCATTGTCTATTTATCAGGTGCATTTGTTACATCCATTTGGCAACTTGTGCTTGTCCGCTTCTTGTTAGGGGTATCAATTGGTGGAATTATTCCGTTAAGGATTGCTTATATCCGTCAAGAAGCACCATTATCCATGCAAGGTGAGGTACTAGGCTACAACACTAGTTTAAGATTCTTAGGTAATATTATCGGTCCTGCTCTTGGTGGACTTATTGCAGGATTCTATGGTATTTCATCTGTATTTTTCTTTACAAGTGGCGTACTTATTTTAAGTGGTGTGTTCCTACTAGTTGCTTGGTATAAATATGAATATGCAACTAGTAAAAGTCATTCCTTATCTTCACGATGATTCTAAATTTACTTTGAGATTAATATGTTTTAATATGTGATCCGAACTAGTATACAATATTCTCCTATTGGATGTTTGTATTAGTTCGGATTTTTCTTTTACTATAAAGGATATTGCGACGCGAAATTTAGTAGCAGATTAATAGATGAAATGAATCACAAGATCCTGTTGCGGTTCATTTTAAGGAAGGTGTAATGATGAAATGAACCAACAGCTATTAGTAATTCATTTTCCATATGATATTTCCACTTTTTTCGCAAATCTAATAATATACTCTTTTTATTTCTTTCAATTCATTGTAAACTATTCCTATTGTTTGATAGAAGGAAGGGTACATCTTGAGTTCTAAAACCACAAAAAATTTAACATTGTTTTCTATTACTTGGCCAATTTTTATTGAGATTTTACTACATATGTTAATGGGTAATGCAGATACGCTCATGCTAAGCCAGTATTCGGATGAATCGGTTGCTGCAGTTGGAGTTTCTAATCAGATACTTTCCGTAGTTATTGTTATGTTCGGATTTGTTGCACAGGGGGCAGCAGTTTTAATTGCTCAAAATATCGGTGCAGACAAACCAAAAGCAGCTGGACAAATTGCTCTTAATGCATTAAGTATGAATTTACTGTTTTCTATTCTCTTGAGCATCTGCTTATTCATTTGGGGTAAGCCAATATTAACGATGATGGATTTACCTCCAGAGTTGATGGGTGAAGGACTATCCTATATGAAAATTGTAGGTGGCTTCATATTTATTCAAGCATTGATCATGACGACAGGTGCTATTTTAAGAAGCTATGGTCATACGAAAGACACGATGATTGTAACCATTGGGATGAACATCCTTAATGTTATAGGAAATTATTTTGCAATTTTTGGCCCTTTTGGTTTTCCTGTTCTTGGTGTGGAAGGGGTAGCTTATTCTACAGCAATCAGTAGATTAATAGGATTCATTGCCCTTATTTTACTTCTTGTGAAACGTACGGGTGAGGAAATTAATTTTAAGTACTTTTTCCGCTATGAAAAAATGCATGTGAAGAGCTTATTAAAGATAGGAATACCTTCTGCAGGTGAACAATTATCCTATAATGCTAGTCAAATGGTTATTACGTATTTTGTAGCACAGCTTGGAACTATTGCAATTACAACAAAAGTATATACGCAAAATATTATGATGTTTATCTTTTTATTTTCCGTTGCTATTGGCCAGGGTACACAAATATTGATAGGACATATGATTGGTGCCGGAAAAATTGAAGATGCCTATGAACGAGCGCTTAAGAGTTTACGCCTTTCTATCTTTATTTCGTTAACAATGGCAGGGATTGTTTATCTTATCGCCAAACCATTTCTTGGAATCTTTACGGATAATGCATCGATCATTGAAGCAGGGACATTTCTATTACTTTTAACCATTGCACTAGAGCCTGGCCGTGCATTTAACTTGGTTATGATTAGTTCCTTAAGAGCAGCAGGTGATGTAAAGTTTCCTGTTTATATTGGAATCGTAGTTATGTGGGGAGTTAGTGTTACCTTTAGCTGGTTCTTTGGCATTTATCTTGAACTTGGTTTAATTGGGATATGGATTGCTTTCATTGCTGATGAATGGTTACGTGGGGTATTAATGCTTCGTCGTTGGAAACAACGTAATTGGGTAAATATGAGTTTTGTCCAAAAAGATAAAGATGAAGTTACAGGGGAAGCAAGATAATTGAAATGAAATGTTGATAATGCTATTATTCAGTCATTCCATGTAATTCATGAAAGAAAGTGATGGCTTATGGGTATTGTTGTTGTTGAAGTATGTGATGGTAATGCTATTACAACTTTAAATATAGAAGAAATTTTAGAAGAGGAGTTTCCTGAGGTTGCGGTTTTAACTAGTGATTGTTTATCGTTTTGTGGATTATGTCGAGTAAAGCCATATGCGATTGTTAATAACCGGAGGATTTTCGGGAAGACCCCAGAGGAATGTTTGGATAAAATTAGGGAAGTTATTAAGGAAGAACTAGCTATTTATCAGTGATAAATGGCTAGTTCTTTTTATTCGACAGTTTTTATTGCCGGGGAAATATTTTGTCTAATTATTTGTTTATATGGCCAAGTCCGTGGCCCGAATACACTCCGTGTAAATATCAAATATTGCCCTCTTCAGTAGTTCTCCCAAAACAAATAAATAGAACTATTCAACGTCAAATTTCACTTACAAACTTGCCTTAAATATCTCCAAAGAATCTTCCCTTGTCAATTTCTTAAAATTACCATACTCCGTTGCGGCTACTACGGTTTTATCTGCCATTTGTTCAAGCGTAGTTGGGTCTATTCCGTAGTCGGAAAGTTTGGTCGGGGCTCCGATACTTTCCCAGAATTGGCTTAGTTTTTCGATTCCTTCGAGAGCTACTTCTTTATCCGGTTTCCCATCTACCTCTACATTAAAGACTCGTACGGCTAGTTGTTTAAATCTTGATACATTCTCTTCGTCTAGTACATGTTTCATCCAGTATGGGAACAGTATTGCTAATCCTCCACCATGTGGGATGTCATGAACGGCGCTAACCGCATGTTCTAGGTTATGGGTTGCCCAGTCCCCTCGGAATCCCATGTTAAGCATATTGTTTAATGCCAATGTTCCAGAAAGCATGATTGTTTCACGTAACTCGTAATTCTCCGGGTCTTTTAATAGCTTAGGTGCCGTTTCCATAACCGTGATTAAGATTGACTCACAAAAACGATCCTGTACTTTCGTATTTTCAGCTTGATGAAAGTAATGTTCTAACACATGTGACATCATATCTACAATGCCATAGATGGTTTGATTTTTAGGTACTGAAAAAGTATGGGCTGGATCTAAAATAGAGAACTTCGGATATGTGTATGGAGCAGCACCCCAGCCATGTTTTTCATTCTCTTCCCAATTTGTAATGACAGAACCACTATTCATTTCTGATCCGGTTGCTGAGATGGTTAATACTGTACCAAATGGTAGTGCATCATTTGCTTGTTTTTTCTTTGTAACAATATCCCACATATCAATTTCTGTTTTCGCACCAACTGCGATTGCCTTTGTACAGTCAATCGTGCTACCGCCTCCAACTGCAAGCAGGAATTCAATACCTTCCTTCTTACAAATATCTACACCTTTACGAACAGTCGATATTCTTGGATTCGGCTCAACGCCTGGTAATTCGTAAACTTCTGCATTAATCTGCGCAAGTTTATCCATGACATTATCATAAATACCGTTACGTTTAATACTGCCACCACCATATATAAGAAGCACCTTTTTACCATATTGTTTTACTTGAGCAGGCAGAGTATCTAACTGCCCTTTACCGAAAATAAGTTTTGTTGGGTTGTAGTATGTAAAGTTATCCAAATCTGTTCCTCCTTAATCTTTTACTACGATTGCATCAATCTCTACTAGTACATCTTTTGGTAATCTACTTACTTCTACTGTTGCGCGTGCTGGATAGGGCTTTTCTAAATAGCTACCATAAATTTCATTCACCGTAGCGAAGTCATCCATCGAAGACAAGTAAATGGTGAACTTACCAACCTTTGAAAAGTCAGCATCTGCAACATGCAGAATTGCCTTCAGATTTTCCATCACTTGTTTTGTTTGAGCCTCAATACCTGGTACAACCTCTCCTGTTTCTGGATTAATACCAATTTGTCCAGATACAAATAGTACATTCCCCATGTCAACAGCTTGTGAGTAAGGTCCAATTGCTGCTGGAGCTTTCTCAGTAAAAATTTCTTTTCCCATCTTTTTTCCTCCTTTAGTTTGATTTGGTTAAATCATAGCTCTTATCATTTGTTTTTTACAACTATTACTGTTCCCTAATACGATCTACATACCCCATCACAGATTTCACATAATAGATATCTCCGTAACAGGCATCATACTGTTTTGCTTCCTCTCTCAAACAGCTATATATAGACTTATCTGGGGCATTTTCATACATCTCTTTCGAAAATGCAATTGCTACTTCCTGTGAATATTGTCCACTTGTTTCTTGCACATAATTTATAAATCCTCTTCCAAAATTATAGGACTGAATAGCGAGCTCCAAATCATAACCAGCATCTTTCAGTGTTTCAGAAAAGTAAAAAACTCCTTGTTTTATGGAAAGCTCTGGATTATCAATACATCCTATTTTTCCACAATAACTTTCAGATGATTGCATGGGGTCAGTCCCTCTTCCACCCGATTCCTGCATCATCATAGCAAGTAATATATCCACATAGCTTGCAATCTGATATTCTTCCGCATACTTTTCAACAAGTGGTTTATGTTTTAGAACCTCACTGTTAATAGCTGGGTCACTCCATTGCCCTTTATCAACGATAAGTGATATACATACCATAACCAACACAATCCCTATAGCCAAGAATGCTGTTTGCTTTATAGCTTTCTTCGTTTGTTTCTTCATTCCCCATCACTCTACAATCAAATAAAAAGTTATCCACAGAAAACATATGGAACTTGTCAATATTTCGTATCCTTTGTCGAAACCCACTACAAAATATAGAGGTTATCCTCATGCTATCCACAAATTGTGTATAACTATTCATCTTTTTCTTTCTTTAAACAGAACTTTATCTCGCCATTTCCCATATCTAAAGTACATATATGCAAATACACTACTAATAATAAAGCTTACTCCCATCCCCATTGCGATCCCATTCTCACCATATAATTCTGAGAATAGAAAAGTTAGTGGATATCTTAGTATCCAGAACGAAATAATATTGAGAATCAACACCGGGTACATTGCTCCCGCCGCACGAACAACACCATTTAAAATAAAGTTAATTCCTAAAAATGGATAACAGAGTGCAATAATTTTCAAGTAAGTTGCACCAAATTTAACAGCCTCTTCCTCGTGAATAAACAGACGAACAGCAGGCTCTGCAAATAGAACAACGAATAGCCCAATAGCGATCATTACCGTAAAGTTATACAGGACACCATACTTTGCGATTTTATGAACACGTTCCCAATTCCTTACTCCGATATTCTGCCCTGCCATACTACCAACTGCAGTTCCCAGTGCATGCGCTGGAAGCATAATGATACTATCCAAACGTTGTGCAGCACCAAATCCGCCAACTACTGAGGAACCGAAAGAAGTTACAACACTCATTATTGCCGCGGAACCTGCAGATATAACGGACATTTGTAATCCTGATGGAATTCCTAAATTTAGGATAAGCTTAATCTCCTGAAAACTTGGAAGGCTCGGTACAGTAAATGGAGCAAGTCTTTTCCTTAGCACATGGAAAACTCCGTAAAGAAAAGCAAATCCTTGTGAAATAATGGTGGCATATGCTGCACCTTCTACCCCTAATTTAAACACAGAAATAAATATAGGATCTAGAACAAGGTTTAATAGCACCGCTATAAATACAAATCGCAACGGAGTTTTACTATCCCCTAATGCACGTAGTACGGTACTTATAAAGTTATAGCCAAATAAAAATAACATCCCAAGAAAATTTATCTGTAAATAGGATGTGGCTAGACTTAGAATTTCAGCTGGTGTCCCTAATAAAAGCAGAAGATTTTCCGCAAATATAAACCCCACTATTCCTAGGGAAATAGACATGATGGATAATAACACAACAAAAGCATTTAAATATCGCTTCAGACCATCTGAGTTCTTTTGTCCTTTTTGTTGAGAAAGAATCGTTAATGCCGCATTGTTTAATCCAATGATAAAGGATAATACGGTGAAAATAATAGTTCCAGATATAGCTACTGCACCCAAGGCATCGGCGCCAAGCAAATTCCCTACCCATAAACTATCGATTAATTGATAAGAGGTCTGGAGCAAATTTGCTAGCATTATCGGTCCCGAAAAGACCATTAATTGTCTCCAAATATTACCTTGTGTAAAATCATGTTGCTTTTTCACAATAAAACAACCTTTCATACTTCATTCAGTACTTATTCTAACAGAACAAAAGCGCAAGCGCCCGGTTAGGGACTACGGACTGGACTGAGCCGTAGGAGATAAAGGAAACACGACGACCGTAGGGAGTCGATGTTGACTTATCGTACGGAGGCGAGGGAAGTCTCGCTAGTCCCTGGGCGCGGAGTGAGACGTGGCTGTTCCTGCACAAGAACTTAACAAAGCCAAAACTTTATACCTTTCTTATCTGTCGAAAAAGAGAAAAAAAAGATAACCCTTTTTAGTTTTATAACATTATCTATTGTTAAATTTTAACACAACTACGATAAATATTAATTTTATTACAAACAATCAAAATAATGTGATATTATATAGTTAAGTATATAAATGTATATTGCAGTCCTTTGAAATAATTCTCACACTTCTACTGCTAAGATTTCTAGCAAACCCAATAATCTACTTAAAAGGGCCAAATTATTAAAGGAGATGATAGTTAGTATGATGCAAGTCCCACTGTCGGTTGGATCAATGATGGAACACGCTGAACGTTTTTTCCCGAAGAAAGAAGTTATATCCCAGACACATGATAATCTACACCGGTTAAATTATGGGGAAATTGGTCAGCGAACAAGGCGGTTAATGAGTATTTTGAATGAGCTTGGTATCAATAAAGGAGATCGGGTAGGCACTTTAGCCTGGAATCATCATCGCCATTTAGAAATTTACTTTGCTGCACCAGGTATGGGCGCTGTACTACATACGATTAACATTCGTCTTTCCCCTGAGGATATTATCTACATTATTAATCATGCAGAAGATAAAATACTATTTATCGACGAAGATATTTTGCCTCTTATTGAACACATACACACGCACTTAACTACTGTAGAAGCTTTTGTAGTCATGACGGATAAAGCTGAACTTCCAGAATCTACTATTCAACCACTCTACTCTTATGAAGAGCTACTCTCAACTGGTGATCCATCCTATGAATTTGTAAAAGATATTGATGAAAATCAACCTGCTGGTATGTGTTATACATCAGCAACAACTGGTAAACCAAAAGGAGTTGTATATACCCATAGAGCAATTGTACTTCATAGCTTTGCTTTAGGACTGGCTGACACAGCAGCAATATCAGAATCTGATATCTCCATGCCCGTTGTACCACAGTTTCATGTAAATGCATGGGGTACACCATTTGCCTGTACATGGTTCGGTTCTACACAAGTATTACCCGGTCCTCGTTTTACACCAAAACGTTTAGCGGAATTCATTGATCGCTTCAACGTAACGATTACGGCAGGAGTACCAACTATTTGGTTGGGCCTGCTACGAGAGTTAGAAACAGGTAACTATGATACTTCTAGTCTAAGAGCAGTATTATGTGGCGGTTCGGCCGCTCCACTTGGATTAATTAAGGCATTTGAAGAAAAACATAACATACCATTTTATCATGCATATGGCGCAACAGAAACTACTCCACTTGCAACAATATCTCGGTTAAAGAGCTATCAATCAGTTATAACACAAGAAGATAAATTTCAGGAACGTGCCAGACAAGGTATACTGGTCCCTGGTCTTCAAATGAAGGTTATTAGTGATCATGGTGATGTGGAATGGAATGGAAAAGACATGGGCGAATTATTATTAAAAGGTCCATGGATTGCAGCTGAGTATTACAAGGATAGCCGTAGCCAGGATGCCTTTAAAGATGGATGGTTCTATACCGGTGATGTTGTAACAGTTGATGAAGAAGGAACGATTAAAATCGTTGATCGTACAAAGGATTTAATTAAAAGCGGTGGCGAATGGATTTCCTCAGTCGAAATTGAGAACGCTATCATGGCATTCGGTCCTGTTTTTGAAGCGAGTGTTGTTGCCATTCCAGACGAAAAATGGCAAGAGCGACCAATTGCTTGTGTTGTTTTACATGAAGGCTATGAAGATAAAACAACTAAAGAAGATATTCTAGCGTTTCTAAAACCACAATTTCCAAAATGGTGGTTACCAGATGATGTACTATTCTTTGAAGAAATCCCTAAATCATCAGTAGGCAAATTCCTAAAGAGAGAACTTCGTGAACAAGTAAAATCAAGGTATAGCCCACAAGAGTAAAGATATAATTAGAGGAGTCTATGAGGCTCCTCTATTAAATACTATCTGCATTCTAATATTTTAACTACTTGACAATATTGCGAAAATTCCTTAGACTAAGATAAATTGGCAAACTTGTCGCTTATTAGTTCACTAAATAGGCGTTAATCTTTTACTATTAATTAACTGAATTTTCCATAAAATATAACAAATGTTCCTTTAATAGGTAACATCATTGAACAATCGATTAGACCCCATCATTACATTCAGGAGGGAAGAATGGTGAAAATAAAGGTTGCTTTATTCGGAAGAAGTGAATTAGTCGACCGGTTCCAAGATTATGTAACAGACCAACATGATATCGAAGTTATACCTTTTATTTATAGAAAAGCAAGTGAAGCTGCCGATCTAATTGAAAAGGCCTTTATGTGCGATGTTTATTTATTTCTAGAATGTTTTCCATATCTACACGCACAAAGTAAAATTAAGAAAAAACGATTACCCGCTATCCAAGTCGCCTTTGATGAGTATATGATTCTAACATCATTTTACCATTTAAAAAATAAATACCATCAACAATTACATCGTTTATCCATTGATGTTCTAGATGAAATACATGTTTCGGAAGTGCTTTCCGAATTAAATTTAGCTGGCGATGACATTTATACATATAGTTACAAACAAGATGAAGAAGTAAATACTAGTCAAATTGTAAATTATCATAAACAGCTCTTTGAAGAAGGTAAAATTGATTATGTGCTTACCTCGTTACATGAAGTAGAAAAAAGTCTTAAAGAACATGGTATTCCAACTTACCAAATGGTTATTCCAAAACGCAATATGGACCGTGCTATGGAGGAATGCAAATCAATCGCTACTTTAAATATGAGTAAAAGTGCACAAATCGTAGCCGGCTATATTCGAATAAAAGATATCGTAAAAGTTACAGAAGAAAAAGGAGATTTATACCTAAAGGATCTCCAGTTTAAGCTTTATCAAATTCTACTTAAATTCGGGCATAAAACATTTGCCTCCGTACTTACTAATAATGAAAATCAATATGTCATCTTTGGTACAAGAGGTATTTTAGATCATATTACGAATCATTATCGTGACTTTCCCCTTATTAAGGAAATTGAAAATGCACTAGATGCATCAGTAGAAATTGGTTTCGGACTCGGTTTAACTGCAAAACAAGCTGAAGATCATGCAAAACTTGCACTGGGTGCATGTGTTCAAGATAGTAATAGTAGCTGTTATATCGTGAATGACCGCGGGGAAACCATTGGACCACTCGGTGTAAAAAAGCACTTTGACACTTCAAGACTCTATCAAGCTCTTATTCATAAGGCAAAGCTAAATAACGAGCTTTCATATAATTTTATCGACTTTGTTCAACTACGAAATAATGAGCCATTTTCATCAAATGACATTGCTAATTATTATCGCGTAACAAAGCGAAGTGCCGAAAGAACGGTGAATAAGCTACTGACCGGGAATGTAATTAAGGTAGTTGGGGAAGAAAAGCCATATGTCAAAGGTAGACCAAGAAAATTATTTCAAATAAATATGTGACTTATTGATTAAAGGATAATCATGTATGTATGATTCAATTACATACGTGATTATCCTCTTTAGTATCCGTCTTTTAAGGAGTATCCAATTCTTTTCTTGGAAGGATTGGATGTTTTTTAATTTTAAAGAACCACCTATAAAATATATGTGAAAGATAATTAGAAAGCCACATTGTAATAAAACTAAAATACCACTTCCACTTTACATATCGAATTAACTTCGTGTACTTAACCATCAATACTTCTAATCCTGTGAGAATTGATGTGTGGATGAAATAGTATGTTACCTTTATCCATATATTCTTCTTCTCGGGATAATACAAGTTGAATAGAATACAAAATGCAGGGTAAGCAATGAATTCAAAACTAAAGCTTGCCTTATATGTTTTTTTGAAAAATACCCGATATGGATACTTGATCAGATTCTTTTCAACAACAAGTAAGCCAAAAAGCCAAGTTATCACCTGCTTGAAGAGAAAAGATAATATTGCTGGTCGAACTTTATTTCTTGGCACAAATTTAAGTACTAATACAACACTTGTGATAATAGAGGCAGCTAAGATTGTCTTTTCTTTTCGATAAGATGCCATAACAAAACTCCCATAAGAAATATTATTGTTTAATATCTACAAGTATCTAACAAATATTCTTGTGACGAAGGAGACTGCACTTCATTTCGAACTGGTATTTTGTTTGTAATGATGTATAGAAGGGCTCTATTTGTCATTTCAAAATGGATTTCCTATCGAAATGATGTATAGAAGCGCCCTATTTGTCATTTCAAAATGGATTTGACTTCGAAATGATGTATAGAAGCGCTCTATTTGTCATTTCAAACCGGATTTGAGATTGAAATGATGTATAGAAGGGCTCTATTTGTCATTTCAAAATGGATTTGAGTTTGAAAAGATGTATAGAAGGGCTCTATTCGTCATTTCAAAATGGATTTGAGATTGAAATGATGTATAGAAGCGCTCTATTTGTCATTTCAAAATGGATTTGAGTTTGAAATGATGTATAGAAGCGCTCTATTTGTCATTTCAAACCGGATTTGAGTTTGAAATGATGTATAGAAGCGCTCTATTTGTCATTTCAAACCGGATTTCCTATCGAAATGATGTATAGAATTGTGATTTGCTTATAAAGATATTCTAAAATGGAATTTATATGGTTTTGTAGGGATTTCTTATGTTGGCGGAAACTCTTTATACTTTCCTACTACAAAAAAAGCACCACAAATCTGCGGCGCTTTTTCTATTTTATATACTTAGCAACTCTCTCACGTCATCCTCACTTAAGGATGACAACATGGTCTCTCCTGGTTGGATGACTTTATCTATTAGTTCGCGTTTCTTTTGTTGTAATTCATAAATCTTTTCTTCAATTGTTCCTTCTGTAATGAGACGAATTACTTGGACGACATTCTTTTGCCCAAAGCGATGTGCACGACCTGTTGCCTGATCCTCAACTGCAGGGTTCCACCACAAATCATATAGAATAACGGTATCTGCGCCGGTTAAATTCAGACCTGTACCACCAGCTTTTAGAGAAATTAGAAATACACTTTTCTCTCCTTCATTAAATCGATCACTCATCTCTACACGTTCACTAGATGGGGTCTTTCCACTTAAGTAGAAGTAATCGATTCCCGCTTCTTTTAACTTTCCGATGATAATCTCATGCATACTGGTAAACTGAGAGAAAATCAACATCCGCTTCCCATTGGCAATAGCTGTTTCGACTGTTTCCATTAATAAATCAAGCTTTCCAGACTTGCCTGCATAATTCTCTATGAACAGAGATGGATGACAGCATATTTGTCGCAACCGGGTTAATCCAGCTAGTATCTTCATCCGATTATGTTGGAATCCACTCTCTTTTATAGATTGTGCTGCTTCCTGTTGTACTTGTCTTAAATAGCCAACATATAACTCTTTTTGTTCATTTGTTAGCTCAGATACACTAACCGATTCAATCTTATCAGGAAGTTCTTTTAAAACATCCTTTTTCAAACGACGTAATATAAATGGTTTAGAAATAGATGCAATTTTTTCATGCGATAGTTGTTTGAAGGCTTTTTGATTTGGCATAAGCCCCGGTAATACCACCTGAAAAATCGCCCATAGCTCATCAATCGAATTTTCAATTGGTGTTCCACTTAATGCAAATCGACGGCCTGCCTTTATTTCCCGAATTGCTTTTGATGTTTTGGTTGCATAGTTCTTAATAAATTGTGCTTCATCTAAGATTACAGTTTGAAATGTTAATTCACGGTACTCTTCAATATCTTGTCGCAATGTTGCGTAGGAAGTAATCCAAACGTCAGCATCCTTATAGAGCTTTATCTTTTCTTGACGTTCTTGTGGAGTACCGGTCATCACCCGCACATTTAAGGTAGGCGTGAACTTTTCAAACTCATTTTTCCAGTTATAAACAACCGATGACGGTACCACAATTAGATGTGGGTGATCGCCAAGCTCCGATGCTAAATACGCAATGCTCTGTAATGTTTTTCCGAGACCCATATCATCTGCCAATATACCACCTAAGTGATATTGACTTAGTGATTTAAACCATTGGTAACCAGTCATTTGGTACGATCTCAAAGAAGCATCTAATATACTCGGAAGCTCATAATGCTGTTCCTCTGGTTCTTTTAATTGATGGAGTAGGTTTCTAAAAGCTGGATCATAGTTTTTCTTTGTATCAATTAGCTCATCAATCTGCGTACCACGGTATACTGGCATTTGGATTTTTCCATCTTGAACATCACTTTTATGGATATCCATATCCCGAAAGAAGTTCTGGATAGAGATAAATTCTTCCCCTTCTAGGGAAAGCATTTCACCACTTTGTAAGCGATAGTATCGTTTCTTCTCAATAACAGCATCTAGAATTTTATTTATTTCCGAATCATCCATGCCATCCATATCAAAACCAATTTCCAGTAAATTATTAGAGGATTCCATTCTTACACTTGTTCTTGGAATTGGTTCATTCTCGATAATAAAACCACGAACCTCAGACGTTAGAAATAATTCAACATATTCATCTAGAACCGGCAAAACCTTATACAGAAAGTCGTACAATTCTTCCTCATCGGCATCAATAAATAATTCTCTACCATTATAATGGAAGTTAGCATATTCAATTAACTGCATAATTTGCTTCTCTTTATCCACATCCCGGATAATAATCACTTCATGATTCTCACGACCACCAAACGGATCAATCATATGATTCCCATAATGGTATTCTAATCTACCAGTAATCCATTCTTCCTTTGCTTCTAAATAAAGCTTTGCTCTAAGTGGGACCTGAATAATTTCTGATGAAACCTTCTCAGAAATTTCAACTTCCCCAACTTTCTTTAAGGAAGGAAGTACTTCCGATAAAAAGGTATCCGCTTGTTTTTTTGAAATAGGTAGCTGTTGTTCAACTTTCCCAAACTGACTGACTAGCTCTAGTATCGGTATTTGTTCTTTCAATGGGAAATAGAAGATTCCGTTATAAAATAGCATTTCGTAATTATTGAAATACACACTGCCGTCTACCTCATGCATCGTTAAGAGTAAATCATCCCGTTCATTTTTGTTTAAGTCAAAGTGGAATGGAAGTTTCCCCTTTTCCATAGCAAGATTGGAAAATGTACGACTATTTGCTTCCACCACGAAATCACGGTGAAGAAGCTTCTCAAGTAAATTCTCAGCAATTAAAGGCGGAATCGTAATCGATCGTTTATCACTCACGTTACCCCGATAATGATAGACATGATACCCATCATAGATTTTTTCATTCTTTTGGATAGAGCCAAGAAGTTCAAATATCTCCTGGTCTTCTGGCAATAAAAAATGCTGACTTGGCGCATAGGCAAACATTTTCGTGAAGAAATGCTCATTACCACTTAAAACATCTTGGAGAAATTCATGGACATCTTTCACTACATAATCACGGGTAACTCCTGCTTTTAGTTCAATTAATAGATTTCTATCATAGGACCATTTCAATATATATTCTACATGAAGGGCGGCTTTTTCTGGCAAAATCTCTGTCATCTCAGAAGGCTGACCAACATTACTTAACGCTCGGATAAAACGATTAGTAATTTCATAGTCATAATTTGAGTAAGCCATCTCTTGTGGTGTTTCCTTGTTGGCAATTCCAATTAATGTAGCAGCAATATGCTTACAAGACCCATAAGAATGGAAAGCTGGGCAGTCACAATATGTATCAACCGACCCTTTTTCAAAATCCTTCATATTAATTTCCACAAAATAATCTTCGGTTCCTTGTACTGTTGCTGTCCATACATTGTAATTGATATCATAGGATAAATCAGAAACATGCCCTTTATTATAATATTCTAATCCACGTTTATAGATTAATGATGGAAATAGCTTTTGGATATTGATCTCACTTAGTTTTTTCAAAATCTATTAACCTGCCTTTTAAAACGCTTTTATACTCTCATTGTATAAGAGATTGGGATAAATTTAAATGGATTCGTTTCTATTCTTATAGGATAGGAAAAGCAGAGCTAGAATATACCTCTTAGGTGCAAAAAACGAAGCAATTTCCCAAATTGCTTCGTTTTATTTAATGACTTACTGATTGTTTTTTTGCTCTTATCACTAAAAGAATATAGATTAACATAGATACTAATATAGAGCCCGCCCCTGTTGCATATATCGTACTATAGTTGAAAAGAAACGCAATTTGCCCGAATGTTAATGCACCAAATCCTATTCCTAAATCAAAGAAAGAGAAAAATGTTGCATTGGCCATTCCTTTTCTATTCCCTGCAGCTTTATCAACCGCCCATGCTTGTAGGGCTGGCTGAACACTTCCGAAACCTAATCCATACAGTCCTGCAGCTAGCAGTAAAATAAAAGTACTTGGTAACCATGCCAAGAGGATCATCGCAATAAAAATCATGACGGTCCCCGGTAAGAATACGTATAAATGACCTTTTTTATCATATATTCTGCCAGCAAAGGTTCGTGAGATTAATAGAAATACAGCATATACAAGAAAGTACGCTTCAATTCCCGCGACGTTTTGCTCAATAGCGTGTAGTGGCAAGAATGTTGCAATTCCCCCAAATGTAAAGGTGATAAATAAAACTAGAATGGATGGTTGAATCGCTGTCTTCTCAAAAATATCAAATCTTGGAGTAACCGCCCTATCTGGTATCTCCTCCACCTTTTTATACCGAACTTTTGACGAAAGAAGGAGAGCTACTAAACCAAAAGCTGCACAAATTAAAAACAAGGACATAAAGGAAATTTTGCCTACCAATGCAAGTCCTAAGCCTGGTCCGATAGCTAGGGCAATATTACCCGATAAACCGAAATACCCGAGTCCCTCTCCACGTCGCTTTGCGGGAACGATATCTGTTGCGATTGTACCAGTTGCTGTTGTCGATAGTCCCCAACCAACACCTTGTAGAACCCGGACAATTAATAAAAATGCAATACTCGTGATAAAAGCAAATGCACCAACAGAAATAACAAATATCGCGAGTCCAGTCATATATACAAATTTACGTCCTTTTGACTCTAACGCATGCCCTGCATATGGACGTAAAACAAGGGCTGAAAAAGTAAAAATTCCTACAATAACGCCAATTAACTGATCACTGCCACCAAGTTCCTTCACAAATAATGGCAGTGTTGGTAAGGTCATTTGAAACCCAAAAAAGATAAAAAAATTAGCCAGACATATTAATACAAAGTCTCGCGTCCAAATTTTTTCTTGTATTACTTCTTGGTGTTGTACTTCAGCATGTGCCCCCATAGTTTTCTCCCTTCTTTCGATACTCGAAATATATTATACAGGAGTCTTATTAGAATTGGAATGGGGGACAAGGAAGAAGTTTTCATTCTATATGTAATAGTATTTTAGAAAGTGTCCTTACACTGTTATACTAAATAATGTTATACTGTGGAATGTATATGAAAAGAGTCCAGCTGCAACTGAACTCTTTGATAAGCGGTTCTCTCCGGGGTACTGTATATAAGCACAAAATAGGTCCTCTAATTTAGTGGATCTATTTTTAATTCTTGTTGATCATTGTTACAATCAACGCAATTAATGTAATCAGCAACGTGCCAAAGTTTCCAAGAATAATCATTACTTCATACATCCCCAGTAGCATCACCTCCACACAATTAATGTATAACCCCATCAGAACATTATCTTGTCCTCGATTATAGCATAGTTTTACCAAAAACACGAACATGTATTCGTATTTTGACAAAGTTAATTTTTCTTTCCTTTGTTATCCCTACATATCAGTCTCGAAGTTGCACTTAGAACTGGACATAGATTCTATCTAAGTCAAAGCACAAAGAACTTTTCCAACTACATATAAAAGGACTTTGAGATTTACGCCTCAAAGTCCTTTTTTCTATTAAAACATACCGATAACAAAGTCAGCAATAACTAGCATTACTAATGATACTCCCCAAGCAATCGTTGTTGGAATTGACCATACTAAGATTTGCTCTTTTACTTCCTTTATTCCTAGCATTCTATTTACTACCCAGAATAAGCTATCATTAAAGTACGAGAAGATCATCGCACCTAATGCAGCCGCCTGAGCAGCTAATACTAAGTTAACATCTAATGTAGCAACAATTGGCGCCGAAATAGATGCTGCGGTAATCATGGCTACCGTACCACTACCTTGAACCAAACGTACAAATGTCGCAATGAAGAATGGTACTAATATTGCTGGTATTGGCCATGTTGCAATTTGCTCTGCAATGTAATCCCCTGTACCACTTACACGTAACACTTCACCAAATGCACCACCAGCACCAGATACTAATAAGATAATACCTGCTGTTTGAATACCTTCTTCCATACGGTTAAGCGCTTCGTCACGTCGCAAATGATTTGCCAACGTATAAATACCAATAATTAAACCTAATGCAACAGCAATGATTGGATTACCTAGATATTGAATGTAGGATAGAAGTGTATCATTTATTGCCAAAGCCCCTGAGCTATCTAGTGCACCTAATGTTGTATTTAAGAAAATTAGAAAGATTGGTACTAAAATTGGTAAAATCGATTTCATGAATGATGGTAGTTCTTTATCCCTTTCATCCACTGCATCTAAGAATTCTTTGTATACTTGTTTATCGCTTTCTAAACGTACAAATCCTTCTCCTTCTTCTTCTGGAACTTGGTAAATCTTCTTACCAACCCACTTCGCGTAAAACACACCAACAATGATAATTGGAATAGAAAATAAAAGACCTGCAATAATCATTAAACCGACATCTGCCCCAAATATTCCCGCTACACCTAATGGTCCAGGAGTAGGTGGTACTGCATGGTGTGTTGCAGCTAACCCAACTGCAAGTGCTACACCTAGAGCAATAACGGACTTTCCTGTTTTCCTCGATAAAGCTTTCACTAATGGTTGTAAGATTACGAATGCTGAGTCAACAAAGATCGGAATCGCAACAATATAACCAGCAACGGCCATTGCCCATTCTTCTTTTTTCTTCCCTAAAGTTTTAATTAATGTATAGGCAAGCTTTTCCGCTGCACCGGATACTTCTAATATTCTTCCCATCATAACCCCAAGTCCAATAATAATACCGATGGAGGCTAGTGTACTTCCAAATCCACTTGATATCGTGCTAATTACATCTGTAGGCTTCATCCCACCAACGATACCTGCAATAGATGCAGCAATAATCAATGCAAGGAAAGCATGAATCTTTGTTTTTAAAACTAATAAGATTAAGACAGCTACAGCCAATACAAGTCCTATGATCATTTGAGTTCCTGAAACTTCCATGTTACTTTCTCCCTCCCAATTGTAACGGCTTTCATTTGAGCCCTTAGCTGACTGAGAATAACTCAATATCCTCAGCCAGCGTATAATTTTCTGTTTTTTATTTTTATTCCATTGTTTCAGCAGTAAACTTAGGTGCATATTGCGCAGCTAGTTTAATGCATTCTTCCATACTTAGACTTGCTGCAATATTTTTACCAGCGATATCAAAAGCAGTACCGTGGTCAACAGATGTTCTTAAGAAAGGAAGTCCATTCGTGATAGAAATCGTTCTATGGAAATCTGTCATTTTAGCAGCAATATGCCCTTGGTCATGGTAAAGAGATAATACTGCATCAAATTTCCCATTTAGCGCATGGTGGAATACAGAGTCTGCAGGAACTGGTCCTACGGCATCAATTCCATCCTCAATCGCAGCTTCAATACCAGGACGAATTTCTTCTACTTCTTCCATTCCAAATAATCCGCCTTCTCCACTATGTGGATTAAGACCTGCTACCGCAATTTTACGATTTTCAAGACCAAGTCGTTGCATCGCTTTATCCACACGATTCAAATAATCACGCACACGTTCTTTAGTCATTTCTGCAATGGCATCTTTTAATGACAGGTGACGAGTAAGGAAGAAGATACGCATATTGCGAACTTCAAACATGGTTAATGGATCTTTTGTATTCGTTAATGTCTCAAGCATTTCTGTATGCCCTATATAAGGAACTCCTGCTGCTTTTAACGATTCTTTATTAATTGGTGTTGTAGCTAACGCTTTCACTTTGCCTTCTTTTGCAAGACCTACAGACGTTTCAATATACTCAAAAGCAGCTTTACCACATTGCGCTTGTACGACACCATACTCTAATTCGTTCATATCAATGTTATGAAGGTCAATAAAATCGACTGTGCCATACTCATATAGTCCCTCTTCAGGAGATGAAATAATATTAACTTTCAAGTCCTTTTCAACAATTTCAATTGCTTTCGTAAATACATTGGCATCCCCAACTACAACCGGTTTACACATATCATAAATTTCTTTATTTGCTAATGCTTTTGCAGTGATTTCCGGACCAATCCCTGCAGGGTCACCCATTGGAATTGCAATAATTTCTCTTACCTGTGTCATTTCTCAGCACTCCTTTTTGTTTTCAAATATTTAACACTTGCGTAAATAGCCTTTTTATCCCCTACCATACCGCCTTTTGTTACAATTGGTAAGCCAGGGAAATGCCCCCCGATAAAAGTTCCGTATGCAGCTAACGGTAATACTTCATCCTCCAACTTAATCCCAGACGCCATACTTAATGCACATAGAGAGGCAGTTACATCTCCTCCACTTGTAAAGCAACCTTGGATTGGATAATTTGTTTTTTCCATTACTCGTCTTGTTATTTTAGCTAAACCATCGGTAATACGTTTTGCCAAAGCATCTTGTGTTGTATTTTCTTTGGCTGCAATGGCTTTAAAGTTTACTAATTCGCTGCCTTCTTTGTAAGTAGTAATGATTAATACATCATCTTCTTTAATGCGTTCCAATGCTATTTGAATCGCTCCTTCTACTTCCTTATCCCAGCTTTGCCCCATTGTAGCTAGCTTTTCTGCGGAAACGTAAACAGGAGTAGAATTTGTTTTATCAATTAAGTACCGAAGCTGTTGACCAGACTTACTTGTTACACTTCCTACTGTCACAATTACCTTATTAGTTTCAGAATGCTGATGGGTATACGCTTTTGAATATGCAGCAGTAAGTGGGCCCGGATCAGTAGGAATAAGGTTAACATGTTTAATCTGTGTCATTGCCTCAGCAATCTCTTCAATATCCTCATCGGTTACAGCATCAACCACGACAATCCGTTTTCCTTCTTTTATCTGTCTTTCCAATTCAACTTTAATGTCGCTTGTATTGGATAAGACGATATCGAGTCCAATATGTCCAACTTCATATTTACTTTGTTCAGAAATAATTAATGGAACGTAAGACTTTGTTATTGGCATGACGGGATCCTTTGCTACATCTGTTTCTTGTACGGGGACACCATCTACCAGTAAATATCCTCCAGAGCAGACCCTACCTGAATCAGGAAATGAGGCAACAACTACAGCAACACTATTTCCGCCGACAGCTTCTAAAACGGTATCAATTTCAAGTCCGATTTTCCCACGAACCGTACTATCAATTCGTTTACAAATAACCTTAGCACCCCATTCGAGGAACTTTTGTGTTGCATTCTTCACTCTATTTTCAACAATCTGGTCTGAAGCATAACGGGAATCCGTATCAATACAAACCGCATTTAATCCCACCAAATCTGGAATAGTATCATTAAATACTACAGTCGCAGAAGTGAATCCTTGTTTACTTAGTCGAACGCCCGTGGCATTTGCACCGGTTAAATCGTCAGCAACAACCCCAACTTTCATGATATATCAACCCCTTATCTATAAAATCTCAAGTCTTTCAGAAAGAATTAATCTTATCTGCTCTGACATACCATCATCTGTAATAAAGCCTTTTAATTCATTTAAATCACATACTTTTGAAAAGGCCTTTTGATTAAGCTTACTAGAATCAGCTAGTAACCATGTACGGGCAGCAGCTTTAATCATTAACTGCTTAATTAGCGATTTTTCAAAGGTTGGAGATGTTATTCCAGCCTCTAAATCAATTGCGTGTGCTCCTAAGAAGAATAAATCAACATGAATTTGATTTAAAAAATGATGTGCTTGAGGACCGAACAATGCCCCTACATCGTTTTGTAGCTCGCCACCAGTAACAATTACCTTTAATTTACTATCAACTAATTCAGCAGCAATTTTTATATCATTAGTAATAACGGTAAGATGATTTTTAGTTTTTAATAATCTTGCAAGCTCTATTGTCGTTGTTCCAGAGTCTAAAAGAATGGTTTGTCCATCTTGAATAAGTGACAACGCTTTTTGGGCAATCATTCTTTTTTGTTCAATATTGCGTCCTTCTTTTGTAAGGAATGGAGTCTCTTTTGTTAACGAATTTGCTCCTACCGCTCCACCATGAACTCGAATGACCTTTCCCTCTTCTTCTAGTTGGTCCAAATCTCTTCGAATAGTCATAGCGGATACATCTAATTCCTCGGAAAGTTGATCAATTTCTACCTTGCCATTGACCTGAATTTTTTTTAATAACCATTTTCTACGTTCTGATGGTTGCATAACATCAATCCCTTAATTGTTATTTTCTAACAGCACTAATGTTAATAACTAACATAATTATGTTACTTTATCACAAATTTGTCAATGATTAATGTTACTTTTTTTCATTCATTAAGAAAGCATAGGTAAGAATTATAGCCTACAGCCGTGCTTTTTCGTTAAGTACGGAAAGTTTTTTCCTAACCTACCTAAACAAAAAAAGAAACACTGAATGTAATCACTCAGTGTCCCTTTTTCTTCAAATTATTTTGCAATTACACCACAAGCAATACGTTCCCCAGCGTTACCAGCTGGCTGTGATTTATAATCATCTGCTTTGGAATGAATAATTAAGGATGTGCCACCTTCTTTTAATAACGAATTCTTCTTCCCTTTTTCCAATGTCACCATATTAGCTAGAACGGTCGTGGAAACAAATCCATAATTATTCACGTTTATATTTGGCAAATCTCCTGCATGTGGACCTTTTGGATTATCAAATCCATGTTCTGCATTAGTTGGGTTAAAGTGTGCACCAGCTGATTCGAAGGTTGGTGCCTCACATGATCCATTTTCATGAATATGGAATCCATGTGTTCCTTGTGGCAATTTCGATGCATCAAGGTTTATACTCACCCCATCTGGTTTTTGCTCAAGTCTTGCCTCACCAATTGTTTCGCCATTTGTATTAACCATGGTAACTAATATTGGTTTACCAGATTCCTTAAGCATGCCGGATGTTTCTATGCTAGGGTTCTCTTCCTCATTACTAATCTTGTCGTCACCTGCCGATGTTGCTCCATAGGCAATGATGTATATAGCAACAAAAGCAGCCAAAAAAGCTAACCAACTTACTTTCTTCATGTTTATCCCTCCAGATGTTTGGTAATCGTTTACATTATTTACATGTATAGGTATCATTAAACATAAATTAAAGCTGTTTTCTAATAGATTGTTGTTAGTTACACAATTTGTATAGAGTGTGCGGTGACTAATGATGGAAGGATGGGCATCTGATCAATTCCGGCCATAGATCCACTTTAAAATGATGTATAGCCCACTTTCCATTCATCATTCCAACATCTCGGCATCAAAATGAACTGCAACCAGCACTTGTGGGTCATTTCAACATCTCGATGTCATCAAAATGAACCGCTCTTCTAGTTCATTTCAACCATGTTGACGATTCTAAATGATGTATGGGTCAAAAAAACTCTAAAGTTACCGCGCAGTTTCCTTCAACTGCGAAAATAATAAGCATCAAACATTATGATAACAGCTTGCATTAATGATAATTAATTATTATTGGAGGGATATTCTTATGGGACTATTTGATGGAATGATGGGAAACGCGTCAGAAATCAAGAACCACGAGGCTGAAAAGGAGCTTAAGGAATTATTATCTGAATCGGAGCATGTTGAGCATGCCTACAAATTAATACGGGACTTGATTATCTTTACGGACAGAAGATTAATTCTTGTGGATAAGCAAGGCGTTACTGGAAAAAAGATAGAGTATCATTCAATTCCATACAAAAGCATTACTCATTTTTCCATTGAAACTGCAGGAACCTTTGACTTAGAAGCTGAACTTAAAATATGGTTATCAGGCAGTGGCACACCGATACAAAAGAATTTTAATAAACAATTAAATATCTATAAAGTACAAAGTGTGCTTTCAAGTTATGTTTGCTAAGAAGATATTTAAAAAGCTGGCCTTCAATTGAAGACCAGCTTTTATTACTAGACTTAAGCAACTGCTACTTTTTTAGTTAATTTGCGAATTGGAGTGTGGTCTTTTAGGAAAGGAATAACCCATCTGTCTAGACCATATCTTCCAGCGTTGAAACCTGCAACGACTAAGAATACTGTTAATAATACCATTTGAGCGTTCGTGCTTACTGTGCCACTAAATAGGAATGCGAAGTTCATTGTCACACCCATTAGCGCTGCAAAGTTAGTAAAGATTCCAAGAATTAGTGCTGCACCAACTAGGATTTCTCCCCACATAACCATGAAGCTAAAAAGTTCCGCATTCGGTAGTGCTACTGCTTCTAAGAATGCTGCCCACCAGCCTTGGACTGCTGGGTGATCTCCACCAGCACTTGCAACGGCACCTTGGATAAAACCACTTGCATCAAATCCACCACCAGTTAATTTTCCAATACCTGCTGTTAACCAAGCATAACCAATGTAAATACGGATAAATGTTAGAATACCTGCAACTACTTTATTTTCACGAATGAAGTTTAACATAATACAAACAACTCCTTCAGATTAATAATATTTTATAATTCCTTTTGCTCACTATTTCACAATATATTGTAAATGTGTTTCCTTATTACACTTTGATAATATCATGAATATATTAATGTGTAAATATCTTTTTGCTCATTATTTCACAATCTTTTTGACGAGTTTGTGAACGCCATGAATAGTCCACGTATTCAAGCAATTAGCAGAACCTTCTTTCCTCCATTGACATTCCTAATCACCAAAGTTATACTGTGTATATAGATATATACAGTATAACACTTGACTAGGAGAGGATTAGGTATGAACAACTGGAAAATAGCCTACCAAATAAACAAATGGGAACTAAAAAAATCTATATTTAATATCATGCTGAGCTACCTTGTCATGCTTGTTTTTTCACTCTATTTAGCCCGAGAATTTCCTTTGTACTTAGAAAGTGGATTAGTTTTTTTTGATTTAGTATTCCTATTTATGTTTGGTGCAGCACCCTTACTTCCAAAGCCAAAGGCATTTGAGGTTCAGCAAATTCAGAGTAAATTATTTGTTTCACCGATGGTTGTATTACAAAAACACTTAGCAATTAAAAATAATGTCATTATTAGAAGCAGATTAATTATGCATACCTTATATACATTTCCCATGCAATTGGTAGCTCTATTAATACTTTATAGTACGACATCATTACATAATATCCTATCCATTGGATCATTTATATCGTTTGGACTCATTTGGTTATCCTTCTCCATATATGTGGGGTATATGGTTCCTAGCTTAAACATAGGTGTTCGAATGTTTTGGGGAAACAACACAATTTTTAGTGTAATATTTCTCCTTTTAATAATCATATTATTATTCGGTCTAACACTAGTTCACGTTGTTTTTGATCATGGTATTGTTTACTGGTCGATCCTGTTTGCAAGGGATTATCCACTAGCAACAGGTGGGATTTCTATTTTACTAGCGTTCCTTGGTTATCATTTCTGGAGAAACAGCATGCGAAAATCGTTAGGAAGGTTAATGTATGGTTAAGGAGGAAGCAAAGTGAAAGACGATTTGAAGGTTACAATGCAACTAATGAAACAAGAATTAAAACTATCATGGGGGAGCTTTATTGGTCTATTTCTATATTATTCCTTATTTACCGTTCTATTTACAACGGGATTTCATGCTCAGGAAACTAGATTTGTAGGCTTAGACCTATTTTTCTTGATGCTATTCATTTTTGGACCGGCTTGGTTTAAACCAAAAGGACTTCAACTTCAAAAGATTAATGGGAAAATATTTGCCTCTCCTTCAACAATTATGGGGCTCCACTTACCAATTAAGAAACAGGTTATTGTGCTTAAATCAATTGTTCAATACGTTATCCATTCCTTTCCATTTCAATTATATATGTTAATTATGCTATATCTGATTAGCCCTGATGTGAGGAATACGATGGAACTAGATACTTATATTTCCTTTGCTATAATTTGGCTTTCCTTTGGTATTTATATTGGTTTTAGTGTACTGACAATAGATGTAGGTTCCAGTTCAAATAATAACAATTTAACAATCGTGTTATCCTCGTTATTATTTGTAGCTATCCTGTTACTAATCCTGTCATTTCCATACTTCTTTACCTATGGAGTAGTCGAATGGACCATTATTATCGCTAAAAAGTGGCCCTATATCTCTACGCTTTTATCCATTAGTGCTGCAACAGTAGGATTTTTCTACTGGAAGAAAAAATTAATGAAACAATTGAAACAGATCGATTACCTCTAATAGAAAGGAGTATAAACATGGAACTTCCTATCAGGATTTCTAAGGATTCAAGAGAGCCAATCTACCATCAAATCGTGAATCAATTTAAAGCATTAATTGCTGGTGGTCACCTTTCTGCTGGAACACCACTCCCTTCTATTAGAGCCTTATCCAAGGACTTGGAAATAAGCATTATAACAACGCGAAGGGCCTATCAGGATTTGGAGGTACAAGGCTTTATACGAACACTTCAAGGAAAAGGGACATTTGTTGCAGATATTGCAGAATCCTTAAAGCAGGAAGTAAAAGTCACTTCTGTCCATAATATATTAGAAAATGCTGTGGAAACTGCGCTTAGCTATGATTATAATCTTTCACAGGTTAAAGAGATTTTTCTCAACATATTACAGGATAAAGAGAAAGGGGATAAGTAATATGGATGCTTTACTATCTATCAGAGATCTCGAAAAAAGGATTGATGAGTTTCATCTTGGCCCATTGGATTTGACGATTGAACCCGGAACCATTACCGCCCTTATAGGAAATAATGGTTCTGGAAAAAGTACACTACTGAAAATGATTATGAATTTAGTGCAGCCAGGAATGGGCAATATCAAAGTAAACAATATACTCGTACATAGTGACAATGAAAATTGGAAACCATATGTCGCATATCAACCACAGACTATTATTGGATGGGATCCATTTACGGGAGAAATGCTAAAAGATCTTATTGCTCCACTTTATCCTAACTGGGATGAGAGTCTATTTCTTAGAATGGTAGAGTTATTTGAAATTCCATTAAACAAGAAGTTTAGCAAACTCTCTCAAGGTGTACAGCAAAAGCTGAATCTGACCCTAACGTTACCTAGAAACGCACCTTTATTAATTTTGGATGAACCAACATCGTTCATGGATATTCCATCTAAGAAACTATTAATCGACTTACTAGTAGATTGGATGGAACCAGGTGACCGATCCATTATTATTGCAAGCCATCAAATTGACGATATTAAGAAACTTTCCGACTACTTATTCGTACTACATAATGGGGAAGTTTTAGGACATTTTGAGAAAGAAGCGTTAATGGAGAACTATGCCCGTTATTGGCTTAGTGATTCCGTGTCTGAGGAGTCTATTCCTGGTGTTGTATCACGGGAGGAACACGTCCTTATTTCCAATAATCCTAAGGAGACAGAAAGCTATTTCGAGCAGATGAACACCAAATGGACGAATCGTAGTTCATTGGAAATGGAAGATATTATTACGCTTTTATTAACTAAAAATAAAGGGCAATAGGAGGAATACAAATATGGAAGTCATGCTAACGGTTGATGGATTGAAAAAGTCCTTTAAAAACAAACAGGCATTAAAAGGCATTTCTTTTGAAGTAAGAAAAGGCGAAATTATGGCCATTCTGGGGCCAAATGGTGCTGGTAAATCGACCACTATCCGGAATATTATGGGGATCATGTATCCAGATGAAGGATCGATCACCTTCCATAATCATCAAGGAAAAGAAATCCCAAGACATAAAATTGGTTATTTACCGGAAGAACGTGGCCTATACAAAAACGTAAGGGTCATGGATATTTTACTATATCTTGCTGACTTAAAAGATTATCCACTGGATAAGGCAAAAGAACGTATTTTAATGTACTTAAAGAAATTTGATTTGGAAGGAAAGGAAAAGATCGCAGTAGATGAGTTATCAAAAGGAATGGGACAGAAGGTGCAATTTATTGGCTCCATTCTTCATGAACCTGAGCTATTAATTCTGGATGAACCATTTTCCGGACTGGATCCTGTCAGCCAAGAATTATTTAAAGAAGAAATTCGTGGGTTAGCCGATAATGGTACTGCTATTCTACTCTCTTCACACCAAATGAATTTAGTAGAAGAAATGTGTGATCGCTTATTCATGATTCAAAATGGGCAGAAAGTTATTTATGGCACATTGGATGAAGTAAAAACTAAATATGCGAACTTTAAATGTACAATCCATGGCAAAAATAACCTACAAGTATTGGAAAGCATCCCACAGGTTGGACGAGTTGAACAAAAGGATGAAATGGCTGTACTATATCTTGAACAAGATGTTGAGCCGACTAATTGGCTAAGAAGTTTACCTAGTGAGGTAGTTGTTCATGAGCTAAAAATGAACCGAATTTCGCTACATGAAATCTTTATTGATATTGCTACAAATAAGAACTTAATCCAGGATGAGGTGAACTAGATGCGTAATTCAATGAAAGTTGCTAAATGGGAAATAAAGCGAAATTTGAAAAACAAATCCTTTGTTATTGGGCTATTCCTAACACCACTTCTCATTCTTGGATTTGGATTTCTAGGTACTTTATTTGGTTCAGATGATGAGCCAACCGAAACAACGGTCTTTGTAAATGATCAGATCGAAATTTTTGATATGTTAGCTGAGACCGTTGACGAATATGATTTAAATTGGATAGTAAACCGAACCGATTTGTCAGAAGATGCCATTCAAGATGAGCTTGAAAATGGTGAAGATATCGCATACATTTACTTAACGGTCGAGGCTTTAGAAAGTGGTGTTATCCCGGTATATACAACAGACGACATTGATTCTGGATTCAGTACGAGTGTCCAACTACTTGCTGGTCCATTACAACAAATTAGAATCGCACAATTAAATTTAACGGAAGAGGAACTAGCGATTATCTCAAGTAATATTGTTTTTGAAGAAACCTCAGCTGAAGATTATACTCTACCTGGGGAGGAGTCCGTTTCTTCAGAAAATCCTCTTGAGAAGTTGGTACCGGGAATTTTCGCAGGTATTATTCTGTTTGCGATTGTCGTAACTGGTATGATGATCTTCCAGAGTGCATCACAGGAGAAGAAAGATAAAATTGCAGAAATTATCTTATCCTCTGTAACGCCTGGTGAATTAATGAATGGTAAAATTATTGGTTATTTCGTCCTTGGTATTATTCAAGTAGTTGTACTTCTCATTTTTGTCGTACCATTTGCAGCAACTCAAATCGATGAACCAATTATAGAGTACCTTCTTGTTCCGGAAACATTATTATTAGTATTTATTGCCATACTTGGCTATTTATTATTTGCAGCAATTTTCGTGGGAATTGGGGCTACGATGGCGGATATGTCGACTAGCGGGAACTTCCAAGGGTTAGTAATGATGTTACCATTCCTATCATTCGCATTAATAGGACCAGTGTTAAGCGACCCAAGTGGCATGGTTGCTAAAGTTGCATCCTATATTCCCTTCACATCGCCTGGTGTCCTGATTATGCGATTAACCGCCTTAGATGAATGGCCATGGGTAGAAATCATTATTGCGTTAGTCGTTCTAATTATTAGTATCGTATTATTTATGAAGTTAGCTGGTAAGATATTTAAGGTTGGTATTTTAATGTATGGTAAAAATGCTACTCCTGGTGAGATTTGGAAATGGATTCGCTCCTAAAGGATAGTCAAAAGGTTTACTATATAATTAGTTTTCAATATTTTAAAATGCAAATTTGAAAAAGAGGCTGAGTCAAAGTATTGTCTCAGCCTCTTTAATGTTTATTAACCAAGTAACTGTTAATTGTCCTACAGCATCAGCAAATCTAGCTCCAATTATAATTCATACTCCCATTCATCTTTCGTAATCAGATAAAGTGTTAAAAGAATATTTTCTAGCTCAGCAATTTCTCTACCGCTTGCATCTATTCCGATTTTCGGTAGAAGTTTTTGGGAGAGTTGTCTTGTAAGTTGCATCCTTTCAACCATTCTCACATTCAGCAATTTACTACTGTATATGCGTAGTAATTCCCACTCCTTTTTTCCTAATGAGCGAAGTGCATAAGCATCAAGCGATAAGCTGTCTTTGGTTAAGCCGCGTCGCAAGATTTCTTTATCAATTTTAGATGTGCCTTCTTTTTTAGCACCACGTTCATGTACCACAATAGTGCCTGCAACCATGTCCCCTAATCTCTTATGTTTGGAGTGAAGGAAGACAAATATCATTCCTAAGAAGTAAAGAGTCGGTAGCATATCTATTATACGTAATAGATTTCTAATTAAACTAGACAGTAATGTGACACTATGCCCATTTTCTTGGATAACACGAATCCCAATTAACTTCTTACCAAGCGTTTTCCCACCAAAAAAATACTCTGCAATAAAAAAATAGCCCCAGTTGATGATAAACACGATAAGAATGGCAATTGCAATTGGTATCCAAGAATCCGATAAATAAAATATATTTGCTACATTTGCCATCAGAAAGATGAGGTAGATTACAATATTGGCAATTAGTATCAATAATTGATCAATAATCATGGCAGCCCCTCGACTACCGAGTCCTGCAATCTGATATTGCAAAGAAACAAATTCCGGTGTTTTTATTTCTACCTGTCCCTGATTCATATCTGACCCGCTCTCCTTAAGTTATTCAATCCTACTCAAAATTGAATAGCATTAAACAGTATTTAAGAGGGACTCTTCTTCAACCGAAGAGTTCTCTTTTATTTCCCCTGGTGATTCACATACACCAGCCAGTCTGCGAAACCTTCCACGAACAATGTTTTGTCGTTTCCAATCCCACCAAACTGTATACATAGGGTTTTCCACCCCTACATAGCCCGAGCGAGGCAATAACTTTCCTTCTTTTTTACCGATATTAACCACACTATTCATATCACGATATAGAGTTGTCTGACAGTTTTTGCAAGTAAACATACGGACATGGGGCTCCTTCTTTTCTTTGTGTCCACAAACACAACATTCCTTTGTCGTGTTGGTTTCATCTACCTTGGTGTAGTACTTGTTATTCTTCTCTTGAACCCATTCTAGTATTGAACGAAACTGTCCTATTGGTGTTTGGTTTAACATCGCTCGTTTCATGGAACCATATTTTGCAACATCAGGAGTTGGTACATAATCTCCTATTAAAATGTGATCGTATTTCTTATTAAAATAGTGAGCATAGCTATACAACACTTGCTTTATTTGTTCTCGCCTAGTGAGATGAGCTCGCTCTAATGCACGATTTAAATATTCCCAACGTCTGCTTGGTTTCCAATACTCCGAATATGGTGTTTGAACTAACTTCGATTTTCTTACACACTTATCTCGTTTCGATTTTAATTGGTCAATTCGTTTGTCCCAATATTTTAGTGTAGAAGATAGTGCTTTTAACTCGTAAGATCGTCCTTCGTTATCAATACCAACAGCTAGATTCTTGTGATTTGGATCGAATACTATATAACTTTCTTCTGTCACCATGTCTTTTTTCTGTAAACTTTCAATCGTAAAAACTGCATAGTAACCACTCAAGTCTTTGGTAATACGCATTGTTTTGATACACTCGTTTTCATTTAAAACCAATGATTCTAATAGCGTAATCTTAATAGTAATTTGCTTTTTTGCTTTTCTATCTTTTTTATTTAATTCTTCGTATTCTTCACCGGTCAGCCTTCCAAAGGTGAGGGATAATTCTTGTTCATTCAACAGTTTAAATCCTTTATTTGGTTCATCGTAATAGAGAGAGAACCATTTCTTTTTCCAGGATCTGAATTTTGGTTTTTGATTATCTAATTTTGGATCAAAAAACCGATTATAGGCTTCCTTTAAACGTAATGCGGTATTCTTAAGTGGGGAGGAATGAACCTTATACAAAAATGGATGATTTTGTTTTATTTTTGGAACTTCATTTCGCAAATTTCTACCACTTAACAGTTTCTTCGGTTTTCCATTTTGATAATCCTCTTCAGCCATTTGAAAGAGTTGATTGTATAACCAATTACATATTTTTGATTGACCATCTAGCTGTAGTTGTTGTTCTTTTGTAGTTTGAAGTTTGATTTTCCGATTATATAACATGCTTATTCACCTCGTTTCCTGTTTAAGTTGTATAGTTTTATATTCGCTATGACATCGAATAAAACCTTCCTAAAGTAATACCTTTTGAACAGAAAAAGAAAAATTAGTTAAACAGTCATATCCCCCCCTATTGGTGTTTCAGTATTTTTTAAATTATAATAATAGTTAATAACTAAGTTCGGAAAGAAGGTTTGTAATTTGGATATTAAACAATTTATTAAGCTTAATCGTAAGGAATGGAAGCAGCTTGAACAGTCAATAAGCCTATTAAGTAAAGGGAGAAAAACCATCTCCCATGAGACCATTTCTGAATTTGACCGTCTGTATCAGAAAGTAGCCCAACATTTATCCTATAGTCAAACGTATTTTCCGGATGAAGATGTTACTCATTATATTAATGATTTAGTGGCAAAATCTCATAATCTACTATACAAAGACCAAGTTACAAGTGGTAAGCAAATTCGTGATTTTTTCACAAAAAAATTTGTTGGTTTGTTATTTGAGCAATGGAAGTTCATTGTAGTTGCCATGCTCTTATTCTTTGCAGGTGGTCTAGCAGGGTTTCTTGCCATTGTTGATGATCCGCTACATATTTATTCTGTTCTACCTGCAGATGTTTCCCAAAATGTTGACCCAGAACGATTAGGAGAAGGACATGATGCTATTGACTCCTCCCTTATGTCCGCTGAAATTATGACGAACAATATTCAGGTTGCGATTCTAGCATTCGCAAGCGGTATTACGTTTGGAATTTTGACCATATATTTAATGGTGTATAATGGTCTATTAGTTGGCGCACTAGCTGGGCTCTTCTGGCATTCTAATATGACCTATGAATTCTGGGCTTATATTGTTCCACACGGCATGGTCGAGTTAACAGCCATCTTTATTGCGGGTGGAGCCGGTTTATTAATGGGATATAAGTTATTCGCCCCAGGAAAGTATTCACGAGCTTATCAGCTAAAATATCACGGAAAACGAGCTGTGCAACTATTTCTTGGAACTATTCCGTTATTTGTTATTGCTGGGGTTATTGAAGGCTTCATTACCCCAGCATCCATTTCACTGGAAGCAAAATATGCTGTCGCAGGGATTACTGTAATTGGTATGATCGCCTATATTTCACTCGGAAAAGTTTTTTTAAATCAAAAGCTGTCTTCGTAAACTTCATTGTTAATCCGGGTCCGTAGCCCGTATACACTCCACTTTCCATGGGCGGCTGGTGAGCCTCCTCGCTCGTTCGGAGCTGCGGGGTCTCACCGATGCCTATCCTCCCATAGGACAAGGAAAGCTTCTTAGAAAGACATCGCACGCAGAAAAAGTGGTTTTCTTTTTCAAGGAGTCTCCGTGTATACGGGCTACTCAGAGGATAAGCCTATCTTATATTCCTTTTTTTATTGCCACATCTTTTAGAATAACCATACCAAAAGCAACCTAGAGTAAGCCTTGATTCATAATGTGGATGTATTGGGAGACGGCTTCCGTTGCGAGTCGTTCTTCCTTTGTTTCCACTAGTAAGAAACCTTGTCTTTCCCATTTTGCCTTTTGCCTTTTCTTGTGTACAATTTGTTGTTGCGCAACCCCTTTAATCATTGCTTGATTCACACCAGTTGGATCCGTCTTTGCTCTTTTCACCATCAATTCATCTTCTACTGTTA
Organism: Paucisalibacillus globulus DSM 18846; assembly: GCF_000482485.1. Lineage (GTDB taxonomy): Bacteria > Bacillota > Bacilli > Bacillales > Amphibacillaceae > Ornithinibacillus > Ornithinibacillus globulus. Next base: position 193,208 of record NZ_KI519435.1, read on the forward strand.
CGAGAAGAAATAAATGCCGCTTCTTAATCCCTTCAAAGTAGGCAAGCGTTCTATCCTCTTGAAGAAATGTTTGGATATCACTAAATAATAGTATTAAACTACGCTTCTTTTGAACCGCTTGTAAATAATGTAATGCTTGCAGATAGTTCGATTCTGATGGATCAACTTCCAGATGAAAGACCGATTCCAATATTCTTTGTAATTGTGCCATTCCTTTAGCAGGAGGAACAAATACAGAAACATGTTTTGAAAAGGCAATAACACCTACATAATCCCCGTTTCCAAGTGCTGCAGCCGCTATTGTGATTGCTGCCTCCAATGCCTTTTCCAGCCTATTGACGTGACGTAATTCCGCCCCCATCATCCTTCCACAATCAATAAGAATCATGACATGTTTTCCATGTTCAGGTTCAAATTCATTTGTCATGACATCTTGTAGCTTTGCAGTTTGACGCCAGTTTATTCTTCTTGGGTCGTCACCGACAACATAGTTACGAATTTGTGAGAATTCACCTACCCCGGTCTTCCGCTTCCGAACCTTCATTCCTTCATGCATGAGATACCTTTGTGCATCCTCTAGGTACTTTTTTGTTTCTGTTAAGTCTGGAATAACATGAACCTCATCAACGATTTCTAGTGCGGCTTGCTTTTTCCACAACCCTAAGCTACTGGAATATCGAACATAGAGCTTTTTTATCTGGTATTTGCCACGAACTGTAGCAATAAAGTTATAAGATAGTGTTACTTTCTCCCTCTTTGGCAAATGCCCTTCTAATGGAAAATCTACCGTAAAGACCTGGGGAGTTCCATCTACTAACTCCATATTACAATCCAATTCCGATAAATTCTGGACTTCAATTCCAACTGAATAGGAAATACCTCTTTCCAATTGGTTAGGAATACTACGCTTGAATACAAGTTGGCTTCTTTTAGGTGAGAAGAATAAGTCTATTAAACTAACAAGCAAAAGCATTCCATTAAATATAAAAATAGACACCCATGAAAAACCAACTAACGTTAACAAAGTAATTGCTACTGAACTGATGAAGTAGAAAACTAAAAACTTCTTCGTTGGTACAATCCCCCTATCTAGGAACAGGAACCGAGCCCACAAGCTCTTCAATAACTTGGTCAAGTGCAACTCCCTCCAATTCCATATGCGGAGATAGCTGAATACGATGGCGAAGTGCTGGTTTTGCTACCATTTTCACATCATCAGGTGTGACATAGTCACGCTCTTGTAAATAACCCCAAGAACGAGCTGCCCTGCCAATCGAAATCGCTGCCCTTGTACTAGCACCGAAACGAATACTTTCTGTTTCCCGTGTACGACGTACGATTTGCATAATATATGCTAGCACCTCATCACTTAACGTTACTGCTTCAATCTCTTTACGTATTGCTAAGAACGTATCCATATCCATTACTGATTGGATATCTTCTATAAAATGCCTATTCTCCAGTACACTCTTTAACACGTCCGTCTCCTCTTCCACAGATGGAAAATTAATATGTAGTTTAAATAGGAAACGATCTTGCTGTGCTTCTGGTAAAGGATATGTTCCTTCGAATTCTATAGGGTTTTGTGTAGCTACAACAAAAAACACCTCTGGAAGTTGATAGGTCTCTCCTTGTATGGTAACTTGCCTTTCTTCCATTGCTTCCAGTAATGCTGCTTGTGTTTTTGCCGGTGTGCGGTTTATTTCATCTGCTAATAATACATTTGCAAATATTGGTCCTTTTAACGTTTGAAATGTACTATCTTTCATATTGTAAATGGTACTACCAGTAATATCACTCGGTAGCAAGTCTGGTGTAAATTGAATCCTGTTAAAATCTCCACCCAGTAGATTTGCTAGTGTTTTTACCATCTGTGTTTTACCAGTACCCGGAACACCTTCTAAGAGTACATGCCCACCTGATAAAATAGCAGATAATAATAGACGTAGATTTGTAGATTGTCCTAAAATTCGTTTTTCATAGCTTTCGATTAAGGATGTTAATTCAGTTCTCATCCTTCCTCCACCTCTTTCCGCAAACGATCTATTCTCTTAGACCATTGTAAGTATTCTTGCTTGGTAATATTCTTCTTTTGTAGCAATGATTCAATATCATGTAAAAATGAACCTATTTCCTCTTCCTTTATCGTCTTCAGCTTTGGTGTGAGCTGATTTTTCAAATCTATCCATTCCTTTTGATAAGAAATTCCCCACTTTTCTCGAAGGATGAAACGTACATAGTCTGCTTGGTTTATAAGTGAGTCCTGGTAAGCCTTTCCTTTCTGATACCAAGTCGCTAGAGCAATTAAACGTTCATCACTGAAACGAACATAATCCTCCCTTGGAGTTCGGACAGGTCCGAATCGTTTACCTTTATAAAGCAACCATAATAAGGTAAATAGAATCAATTGTAATCCTGCAACTAGTAGCCACATTGGATAAACAGTTATAAAGTCGTTCCCTTTAGCCGATTGATGGGTAAATTCATCAATCAGAATACTATTCCAGCTCTCCTCCTCCAACAAGGAAAGAACTAGCTCTAGGTTATCTTCCTCCAATATGTATTGATTGGTTAACCAATCGGGCGAATTAACTGCGATAATATTTCCATTTCCGATTTCACGCTTTATCGCTATAGCTCCTAGTTCATCCTGTAGCAACACTTGATCATTTTCCTTTGGCAAGATACGTACCTGTGAAAACATCGATGATTTATACCGTTCCCCAACACTACTCTCTAACGTAACTGTTTCACTTTCTATCATGCCAAAACCCGTACTAATGTTGAACATACCCTCTAAATTACGTTTAAAAATAAGTAACGTATTTCCTGCTTCTACAAATTCAAGATAATCATTCATGACTTCTTGCTCTGTTATTAGTGAAGGTTCCACCATAAGTAGAAGTTGATTTTCTATTTTATTTAAAAGAGAAGGCGCAAGTTCTGAGCGTTTAATAGAGTCTGCATCCTCTTCTAAATAAGTATAAAATCCTTTTACCCCTGAAGGTGACGGTGATGTTGATACATACGGTGGGTATTCCTTTGGCTGATTAGATTTGAAAAGTACACTAATGGAGACGAAGATGATTAACAATACAAAGAGCCAAATCCAAGACTTTTTCATTGATTTTTGCAATAGTTATCGCCTCCTTAACCTTCAACTATTCCACTTTCGGGCGGCTCCTGAATCCAATGTAAAATTGCTTCCTTATAGGTTACATACGATTCCTCTTCAACCGTTCTTTCCCCATAAACAACCCCATCAAAGTTCTGTGCCAATTGATAAAAACTCTCTGCCCGCTTTTTCCCTAACCGCTTCAATTCCTCATAGTACTCCCAGTTTGTCTTCCAAATTCTCGCCTTTACATAACCATTTTCATGAAAATTCAATAGTAAAGCTAAAAATAAATGGCGTGTTGCAGCTTGAAGATTCCCATTTGCCTCCAGCTCACTTACCTTTTTCAAGTGGTCATTATACGTCCAATCTCTCTCATGTTTATGGTAAAGATGTGTTGGATCCCGAAAACGGTACTTTCTTTTGTAATATCTAACTAGAAGGAAAACCGCTAGTATCACTAAAACAAAAGTAATCACACCTAAAATAACCACGAGACCAGTGGCAAATCCATTAGATGGTTCTAGTGAAGAAAAAATGTTCGACAATAGTCCCTGGAACCATTCCACAACAGAATCCCACCACTTCTGGATAACGTTTCGGGTATCTTCATAATATACCTGATATTCCTCCGTATTTAATATCTCTTCTATTTTATCTCTTGCTTGATCCAAATCTGTCATATTCATCACCTTAATTAGGGATTATTCATTGGGAGATTCATAGTTTTCTATCATTACCATTAAATCGTCGCCATCATTTCGAAGTTTTAAGTCAAAATATATTAATGCATAGCCTACAGATAAAAGTATTGTCGTGACAATGGATATCATATTAATTAGGATGGAGTACAGAACACTATTTCCAAGTAGTGCAGTAAATAGGAAATCAAATATCCCACTAATAACGAAGGTAATCGCGCCTATAACAACAAATATACCAAATGTTCTCCAAAAATTTTTACGTGTTAAATTCCAGCTTCTACCTAACCCCGGTGCACATGGTTCAAATGCAACGGCCGGAAGAAATAGACCCCATCTTGTTAGAAAGTATGCTACTACAGCACCTACAGCTAAAAATAAAACAAGGAACATTCCGATTCCTATGATTGGATGGATAAGTGCTCCTACTGCTGTTACCATCGAAATAACTAATACAGGTACAAAAACCATTCCAAAAACAATGACACTAACCAGTAGTGAACTACCAAAAATAGGCCAAAACCGTGAGAATGCTTTTTTAATGACAGAGCCTACTGTATATTCCTCTTGATTCTTTATCGCTTCAATCGTATAGATAACAGCCACATATGCAATTGGGTATAGTACAATGGTGACAAGCCCAACCAATAATGTTCCTAAATCTTGGGCAAGGGTTGTTGTTCCATAAGTAGACTCATCAATTGTATTTGATAGTTGTTCTAAAAATGAGCTTCCACCAGCTACATCACGAAAAAAACTAGAACCCGTTAAAAATGAGATAAATGCATTCATTACAACAATCGGTCCGATTACAATTAACATAATCATAAAAAAGGTTGAAAAGTTATTTTTACTCATGCGAAAAGTTTGGTCTAATAATGCACCGATACTTTTCGGTCTTGAAAAGTGATCTTCCATTTAAATCCCCCTATTTTAATTTTAAAAAATATTTTAATAATTACTTTCTATTCTACCATTATTCCTAAATGATTCGGTAATAAATTATTGTTTAGAAAAACTCGCCCGTCTTCTTTCGAATGGTATCTTATACAGCATTTTTTTATACTACCTAAATAACAAATGTCCCATTGGGGGATTAACCGCTAATGGGACATTTGTTTATTGTGCCGTATATCCTCCGTCTAATACTACGGCTTGTCCAGTAACACCCTTTGCTTTATCACTTGCTAAAAACATTGCATAATTTGCGATTTCTTCTACGTCTAAAAGCCTCTTTTGTGGAACTAATGGATAAATAACTTCCTCTAGAACCTGGTCTAGGGCTACATTTCTCGTTGTCGCTAAATCCTGTAACTGATTTCGAACGAGCGGTGTATCCACATAGCCTGGACAGATTGCATTAACAGTAATACCATACTCTGCCGCTTCTAAAGCTGTAACCTTTGTTAACCCTATTAAACCATGTTTGGCACTGTTATAAGCTGCTTTTCCCGCGAATCCTACTAAACCGTTTATCGATGCCATATTAATGATTCTCCCGCTACCTTGCTGTTTCATAAACGGAATAGCATACTTTGTTGCTATGAATGGCCCAACCAGCATAATTTTTATCATCTTTTCAAAAGTAGCAGTTGGAAAATCCTCGATTGGAGAAACATGCTGCATTCCAGCATTATTAATAAGAACATCAATCCTACCAAATTCATTTACGGTCTCGTTAATTGCATGTTTAATATCATCCTCCCTTGTGACATCACATGGTTGACCAGATGTTGTACATCCCAGTTCTCTTAAACCAGTTACCGCATCCATTAATTTATCCTGATTCATGTCTGTCAGCATGACCTTCGCACCAAGTTCTGCAAATTCCTTCCCAATTGCATATCCGATACCACTTGCTGCTCCTGTAATGAATACCACTTTACTTTTAACCATCTTATCCCTCCTACATTTCTATTTTGTTTCCTTCGTGTATTTACCATTTCGACAGTACTTTTTCTTTTCCTGCCAAAAGCCATTACAAAATTTGTTGTTTAAAAGTTAGGATTTTAGGAAAATCTTACATTGGAGTACTTTTTCTTTAAGGAGTTTCGCATGGACTATATAAAACGACTTACTAGTTTATTTATTTTTTTACTTTTTTTATTTACCACAACATTAACGACTCACGCAAAGTCCGGGCAAACATATGAAGTAGATGCTGAGTGGTTACATATTCGTAGTAGCCCATCTGTTCATGCAGAAATTATAGGTAAACTAAAAAAGGGAAATAAAGTGATGGCATTTGGGGAAAATTCAGGTTGGCTTCAAACGTATTACCATGGAGGGAAAGCATGGGTAGCTTCTAAATATTTAGTACCTGATGATGAAAAGGAAGTATTCTTAACAGATGGCTTATTATCAGGTTACACAATTGTAATTGATCCCGGGCATGGTGGAAAGGACCCTGGCGCAATTGGTCATAACGACGTATTAGAAAAGGACCTCATTCTTATAACATCACTAAAGATTGCAGAGCAATTAGTGGAAACGGGCGCCACTGTTATTTTAACGCGAGTAGACGATTCCTTTGTTTCTTTAAATGACCGTGTATTAATTAGTAACCAAGCTGATTCAGATGTCTTTATTAGTATTCACTTTAATGCTTTCCCTGAAGATTATGTTGGTGGAATCAATACATATTATTACCAAAGTGGCAAAGGCCTTGCTCACAACATCCAACATGCATTATCTCAAGAGGTTCCATTACGAAACAGGGGTGTAATCCAAAGTAATTACCGGGTTCTCCGTGACAATAATTCTCCAGCCATATTAATTGAGCTAGGTTTTATTACTAATAAAACAGAACTTACAACCATACAGTCGGATAGTTATCAGGACAAGGTCGCTCGAGCAATTGCGAATGGTTTGATTGAATACTTTTGGGAATGAAATAGTAAGGAGAATGCCTCATAGCGTCCTGTAAGCTACGAGGCATTCTTTATCTATTTGTTACAAAGATAGTTACTATTTTTTTGCGAAAATCAATCCAAGAATATCATTGAACTGCATCGTTTCAACTACAAATCCATTTTCAATAAGATAGGTAACCAATAAGGATTTATCTGCAAAATATTCATCGTCTATCACTTCCACTGCTACTTGATTCCCTGTATTATGATAGTTTTCTATTACTTGGTTGCGATGGCGTTTGTTTTCAAACATTAGATCAGCAATACATAGTTGGCCGCTTTCTTTTAATACCCTATTCATTTCACCCAATGCCAGTAGTTTTTCATCATCAGGCAAGTGGTGTAAAGCATAACTAGATACAATGATATCTACCGAATAATCCATTAGCGGTAACGCAAGAAAGTGACCTTTTCGTGTTTCAATAGCAGGGTGCTTTTGATGACAAATTTCTAGCATTTTCTCCGATTGATCAACCCCAATCACATGTGCTCCATTTTTTAAAAATCTCGAGCCAAGGTTTCCTGTTCCTATTCCAATATCTAATACCACATCATCTGACTGCGGGTTCACCAATTCTTCTACTGTTGCCAATCCTTCATCATAACCCTCATGTACATTAAAAGCATGCCCCTCTTTTTTAATGTTTTCATCATAATCAATCGCTTGCCCATCAAAGTTCCAGCGATCCTGCCATTTGCTTCGAATATCTTTTAAGTTTTTTAAGTGACTAGCTAGTTCGTGAATATTATCAACCGAGTTATTGTCTGCTTCTATCATTCGATCAATGGTTCCAATCATATCCCTTATTTCAATCCATTGTTCGAACAGTGCTGATCGTTGAATATCTAAATAGTGATTCATACTCAAATTCGGTTGATCTAATAAGGTCTTTATATCTCCAAGAGAAACACCAATTTCCCGTAATGCTAAGATCGTGCTAATTCGGTATAAATCATTTTCCGTGTAGTGACGATACTGATTGGTTTCATCCTTTTCAGGTGTAATCAAACCTTTACTTTCGTAGAATCGTAATGTCTTTGCTGTTGTATTTAAGAATTTAGCTGCTTCATTTATTTTCATCTTTCCGACTCCTCTCTAATTCCACTATAAACGTTACCCTTAGGGGAAGGTAAAGTACTTTCTGAAGAATTTAATATTATTTGTTATAATTATTTACGAAAGCGACAAAGTGAGGGATAACGATGAATGAGCACATTCGCAGTATTGCTGATAACTTACAAAAAGAATTCGGTTTAGATAATTATATATTAAAACGGAATACCTTTTTTTCGGAAAACAGTTTTGAAAGTGAGACAAGCTATATCCTTACATTAGAATGGTTTCCAGTTGAACAAGCAGAAGAAGAAAATGAGGACTTTAATCCTGATGGTTCCGCTGTGGTTGATATTGATCTGCACACAGGAAAATTAAAGCAAATTATTTTTGTCAATGGCATCTCCCATGCCCAGGAAGGAACTTTTCCTAACCCAGATATTGAACATGTTATTGAATGGGTAGAGGAAATAACGGGGATGATGTTTGGCAGACAATTTAAACTTACGAATGAAACAGAAAAAAAGTTTTCTTTTCATGCAACGGTTGATAATATCGATGTTGCACCAACAGGGAATATTGAACTTGCCTTTAATGCGGATAATCAACTGACACTATTTTCGATTGATGGTATTTTCCCAACAGAAGATGAGGTAGAATGGGAGCCATTCTCTCTTACAAAAGAGGATGTTTTAGATGAGATAAAAGGGCAGCTTACCCTAGTAGACATACCACTAGAAGAGCAGGAAAAATGGTTGACAATCTGGCAATTTAACCAAATCTTCATAAGGAATGATAAGTCGGAAGTCATTTTACCTGAGACGATTTATAACATGAATAACTTTAGAGTATTGGATGTCAATTTAACGTGGGAGTCCGCCAATAATCATGCGTTTACACCTGAGAAAATCAGTCTTTCCACAGAGATTTCTTATGAAGATGCGATGAAAAGAGTGACCGTTTCACCTTTATCAGAGGAAGACGTTCAACATTGTCTGAATGAAACAAAAGAATTTCTAAGGAATATTTACTCTAATGATTCAGGAAAATGGACGGTAACTGGGATGTATCCGGAAAAAGAGTATATCTTTGTTGAACTAAGTAGTGACTTTTTTAAAGCTTTCAGGCGGAAATTAAAAGTAATTATACGTCGGGAAAGCTATAAAGTAGTTAATTATTGGGATAACAAATTAATTCTTGATATGTTTCAATCCTTCGAGGAATCTGAAGAGGCACAGATTAACAAAGATGATGCGTTTGAAAAGATCAAGAAGTATATTGATGTTACACCTGTTTACGTAAAAGATGAATCATCTAACTGTTACCGTTTATGCGGGAGAATTGATTGTGATGTCGTTATTAATGGCGTAACAGGAGAAATAATTGCTATTAATGACTTGTAACCCATAAATTGCATGTAGAGGCCCAACGACATCTTTGCATAAAAGATTATTAATTAATCAAACTAGAATTAGGTAAGGGCACTCACCCCATGTTCAGACAAACTATTGACACAAATCCACTTTTATGATTATAATATTATTATAATTTCAAAGGGGAGTAGCTTTAACAGCTATGTCGTCATTTCAGAGTACATATTATACTCTCGGCATACCTGGCAACCCTACGGTGTTGTTAGCAAGACCTTTGCCAATGTGGTAAAGGTCTATTCTTTTTTAGAGGCCTTTACCACGTTCAATGGTATAAGCCTCTATTTTTTATTTTTGAAGGGAGAAAGTTAGATGGAAGGAATTTGGTTAGAGTATGCCTGGACTCTATTAATTTTGATAGGGTTAGAAGGTATTTTATCCGCTGACAACGCACTTGTTTTAGCAGTAATTGCAAAACATTTACCAGATGATCAGAAAAAGAAAGCAATTAATTATGGGATTATAATGGCATTTGTTTTCCGGTTTGCTGCACTATTTGCCATCTCATTTATTGCAAATGTATGGCAGGTTCAAGCAATCGGAGCGGCATATTTAATTTATTTAGGAGTAAAACATGTTATTCAGGGTCCTGAAGACCATAAGGAAGAAGAAGCCGCTGAAGCAAAAGGAAAAGGATTTTGGCCAACAGTTGCTAAAATTGGATTAGCTGATCTTGCTTTTGCAGTTGATTCTATTTTAGCTGCAGTAGCACTTGCAATCGTATTACCAGAAACAGGTTTAGGTCACTTTGGAGGAATGGATGCAGGACAATTCCTCATCGTTGTTATAGCTGGTATTGCTGGATTAATCTTAATTAAATTTGCCGCAAGTTGGTTCGTTACACTATTAGATAAACGTCCAGGCCTGGAAACAACTGCTTATTTAATTGTTGCATGGGTTGGGGTAAAGCTAGCTGTTATTACATTAAGTCATGATAAGGTAGGAGTTTTACCACATGACTTCCCACATGGTACCTTATGGACAGTTACATTCTGGGTAGTCTTACTGGGAATCGCTGTAATCGGTTGGTTTATGTCAGGTAAAAAGGGTAATAAGGAATAAAGTAGGGTCTATGGTGGATTATCTTTCACATAGAGACTAGAAGTCGTATTATGAATTAATAAATCCGAACGTAATTTCAAATTCCTACAATAGAATTTGAATTAGTTCGGATTTTTCTTTTGGTTATTACCTTAGATGGAGACTATGCGGTAACTTTATTAATAATTTAAGTTGTGAACCTAACTGGCTTCGGTTCAAAATGATGTGAAAGATGCTCTTATACATCATTTCGTACTAGGTTCTCCTTCAAAATGATGTG
>NZ_KI519435.1:204330-248775 GCF_000482485.1 Paucisalibacillus globulus DSM 18846
CATCATTTCGAACTAGGTTCTCCTTCAAAATGATGTGAATGATGCTCTTATACATCATTTCAACCTAGATTTGCATTAGAAGCGATGCGCATCTCAATATTTCTTAACCCTTACCGCACAGTCTATACACTATACGCATTTGATTGGACTTATCAATCTCTATAAGTCATCAAACCCATTTAAATCACTTGTTTTCGTATACTGTCTAGATTTTTGTTCAAAGAAGTCTGTTTTTGTTCCATCAATATTATCAACATATGCACGGATCCATCTCATCGGGTTTTCTACGTTTTCAGGATAGATTTCACTTAAGCCAAGTAATCGAAGCATTTTATTCGCTCGGTATTTGATATAGCCTTGCATTTGCTCTAAATCTATTCCATCAATCCCAGATAGTACATACATGGACCATTCTATTTCTAAATCCACTGCAATTCTGAACTCCTGATAAACCCAATTAATAAAATCCTCATTATTACGTTCCGGATATTCTGCAAGTGTTGCACGGAATAGTTCTGAAATAAACCTCCCATGTTCCAGTTCATCCCGATTAATGTAACTAATCATTGTAGAGGTACCTACCATTTTATTATCCCTTGCTAGGTTGTAGAAAAAAGCAAACCCAGAGTAGAAGAATAATCCCTCTAAAAGAGCAGTATAAACAAGTGTCTTCAAGATGTTTTCAACAGTAGGCTCTTCAACAAAAAGATTATATCCTTCGATTAGTCTCTCATTTCTTTTCAATAAAATAGGGTCTTTCCTACCGAGCTGGAATGCTTCATTTTGTTCCATTAATGATACAACGGATGAAAGGACATAGGAATAGCTTTCATTATGTACCGCTTCCTGTTGTGCGATAACAGCCATAATTGATTGAACAGAAGGATCTGTTGCATGTAATGAAAGTAATAATGCCGTTCTTGTTTGTGGTGCATCCAAAGTCGATAGCAAGCCTATAATTTTTAAGTAAGCATCTTGTTCCGCTTCTGTAAGCATAGGAAATTGCTTTACATCGGAAGACATATTTATTTCATCTGCTTGCCAATAATTCCCCACTAATCGCTTGTACATTTTATACCAATGCGGATATTTAATATCATTCCAATTCAATATTCCACTAGACTCTCCGCCAAAAACTCGCGTTGATTTATTTGGAAATCGGGGTTCCATTGTTTTCGCCTTATTAAGCAATACGCTTGTCATGTTGTACGACTCCTTTCAACCATGTATCGATTAAAATTTCCTGAGAACCTCTTGGTGATTGCTCAATTTTCAACCCTGGCCATTTAGAACCATAAAATGTAACTAACTTGTCAACCGCTCCACAAAAGAAACCAAATTGTGTATCTCCTGTACCAAATACTGCAATATTAGCTGGCTTATAACCAATTTCTAACACAAAATCCTTTATTTCGTCGGGTGTTGTTCCATTAGCCCAGGTAAATGTTCCAAGTAGTAAAACGTCATAGTTTGATGGATGGATAGGTGGATCAATACCAATCCGGTGCATATCCACAGTTACGCCTCGAGATAAAAGTTTTTTCTCCATTAACTCCGCTGTTTCTTCCGTATTTCCACTGTATGATAAATAAGCAATTGCTACTCTCAACTTTGACACCACTCACATTCTTCTACATCATTTGAGGTTGATCTTACATAATAAGTTGTTTTTAATCCTTCTTTCCATGCTTGTAGATGTAAATCGAGTAAGACGGAAGCTCGGATGGTGTTAGGAACATAAAAATTAAAAGAAATACTTTGATCAATATGTTTTTGACGAGCAGCATTCTGTTTCACTGACCAACGTTGATCAACAATATAAGCAGAGCGCCGATAAATGTTGTACGTGTGATGATCTAATTCCGGTGCAGTTGTTGGAATCTTAAAGTCTTTTTTCTCTTCATGATAAAAAGGCTTAAACACTGGATCGATACTCGCTGTTGACCCGGCAATCATTGCAGTAGTCGAATTTGGCGCAACTGCCATTAAGTATCCGTTTCGCATTCCATTTTCCATGACCTGCGTCTTCAGTTCCTTCCATTCCTCACTGGTATATCCTTTTTCATCAAAATATGCACCTGTACTCCATTTACTACCAGAAAAGACAGGATAACTTCCTTTTTCTGCACATAACTCCATGCTACTTTTAATCGTTAAAAAGGCGATTTTTTCATAAAGTTTATCTGCAAAGTCAACTGCCTCCCCAGATTCCCATGAAATGTTCTTCTTTGCGAGCAAATGATGCCAACCAAATGTTCCAAGGCCAATCGCGCGGTATTTTTGATTAGTCATTTGTGTTTGCATTATCGGCAAGGTATTAATATCAATCACATTATCAAGCATTCGTACTTGTATTTTGATTAGCCGTTCTAACACATCGTCCGTAACGGCCTTCCCTAAGTTAATGGAGCTCAAGTTGCAAACGACAAAGTCACCTGGCTTGTACTTTTTTATCAGATAGCCAAATTCATTCGTATGTTCCTCCAAAAACTCTGTTGGAGATTGATTTTGTGTGATTTCTGTACACAGATTGGAACAATATATTATCCCATTATGGTTATTACTATTTTGTCTATTTACTTCATCTCGGTAGAACATAAACGGGGTACCGGATTCCAGTTGGGACTTCATGATTCGCTTCATAATATCAATTGCAGGGACTTTTCTCTTGGATAGCTGGTCATTCTTAACACATTCGGCATATTTCTCCCGAAAAGAACCACTTCCCTTTTCTTCATCGTAATAGTCCTCCAGTGAAAATCCCATCACTTCACGAACTTCATGTGGATCAAATAAATACCAATCACCTCGCGCTTCCACCTGTTCCATGAATAAATCAGGCAAACACACACCAGTAAAAATATCGTGGGCACGCATCCGGTCATCGCCATTATTTAACTTTAAATCCAAGAATGATTCAATATCTTTATGCCAAACATCTAAATAGACAGCAATAGCCCCTTTACGCGTTCCAAGTTGGTCGACACTTACCGCAGTATTATTCAACTGCTTAATCCAAGGAACTACACCACTGGACATTCCTTTAAATCCTTTAATAGAGCTTCCTCTTGCACGGATTTTCCCCATGTAGACACCAATTCCGCCACCATTTTTGGAAAGCTTCGCGATATCGGTATTGCTATCATAGATGGATTGCAAGCTATCATCTACCGTATCTATAAAACAGCTAGATAACTGACCATGCGTTTTCCCCGCATTTGCAAGTGTAGGTGTTGCTACTGTCATGTATAAATTACTTAATGCCCAATAAGCCTCTACCACTAACTCTAGTCGTTTTGTGGGGTTTTCATCTTGCATGAGATGCATAGCAATTACCATCCATCGTTCTTGGGGTAGTTCATAAATACGTTTATTATGGTCCGTTGCTAAGTATCTGTTTGCTAAAGTGTATAGTCCTAAGTATGTAAACGTAAGATCATGGTCTGGATTTATTTTTTCAGCAAGAAAATCTATGTCTTCTTTACTGTATTTTTCTAATAGATTTGGGGTATAAATACCTTTTTGTGTTAATATGTCTAATAGATGATAGAAATCACCATACATTATTTTTTCATCATAGCCACGATTAGTTGCTGCTTGGTGGTACAGGCTCTGTAATAATAATCTACTGGCTACAAACGTCCAATTAGGATTAGCCTCATCCATGTTTTCCAACGCTTTCTTGGCAAGCAAATCTGTTGCTTTTTCGATTGTAAATCCATCAGGTATTATCACATTCCATTCTGTTGCACTGACTTGTAAGCCATCCATGGCCAATCTAATTCGTTCGTTAATACTTATTCTCGTCGTTGTTTCTGTTACCATCTAAATAAACCTCCTAAAATATTAAAAGCCGCTCACCCAAGGGATGAACGGCACATAAAAACGACAGAAATTATCCAATATGTATAACTCCATCGTTTCATGCTCTTTCAACCCGAAGAAAAATGAAACTTTAAGTGATGGCAGGTCTCCTGGCTTGTGTTTCACTCTACTAAAGTCCTTCCCATATCATTGATACAGTGGATTGCTCGTTCGTCGACACTTACAGTTGCGGGGACAGCTTCAGATTATAACTGAATTCCCTTTTCAGACAATATTTGTCACCATTACTTACGGTACTATATATAGTATTTAGTTTTCTTTCAAATCACAATATATTGTATTAATAGACTATCATAGATAGATAAACTTTGCAATCTTAATTTGCTAGATTAGGAAAATGATTTTGGATTAGGTACAATTAAATTATTGATTTGGAGGTAGATAGTTGTGCAAGAAATTGTTGAATTGATTCGCTCATCTACTTATACCTTATTCTTTACCGGTGCTGGGATGTCTACGGAAAGTGGACTACCAGATTTTCGATCAAAGAATAGAGGGCTTTGGACAAAATTCAATCCAGATGAATTAGCCAATGCACATGCTTTAAATCATAACTTTAAAGAGTTTACAGAATTTTACCAGTACAGACTAAGGGAAATTGATAAATACCAGCCCCATGAAGGTCATTTAATCCTTGGTATATGGGAAAAGAAAGGGTTAGTCAAAGGAATTATCACACAGAATGTTGATGGTTTTCATCACGATGCCGGAAGCGGTAACGTAATGGAGTTACACGGGACTTTTCGCAAGTTTTTCTGTAATCAATGTAAAAGAGAACATGACCGAGAAGATTACCTGAATGGTCGTGATCAGTGTGAGTACTGTGATGGTCCAGTTCGTCCAGGAATTGTTCTTTTCGGGGAAATGCTTCCAGAGGATGTATTTCATAAGGCCGAAATAGAAACAGCTAAGGCTGATTTGTTTATCGTTTTGGGTTCCTCACTTACTGTTACACCTGCAAATATGTTTCCGATGATTGCCAAAGAGCGCGGGGCTAAGCTTGTTATTATTAATCGCGAGGCTACACCGATGGATCACTATGCGGATTATATTGTTCGAGATCAGAGTATAAGAGAGTTTTTAATTGAAATTAATCACCACCTATCTTTCTAAGGTTTTGTTAAGTTGGAAATAAGGCATTCATCAACTTTTGTTAAGATTCTTGGAAAACTTACGTAATAGTTTTTTGTTGCGTTCCGTTTTAAAAGATGATGAGGGCTCTAAATACGAAAAAACAGGGATGAAATATCCCTGTTTTCCCTTATTCATCCCAACACAGCTCGGTCACTTTCAAATTGCTCTCCACGAATACGTTGGAATTCTTTCAATAAATCTTCAATTGTTAGGTTCTGTTTCTTTTCACCCTTAATATCCAATATAATTTGTCCTTTATCCATCATAATTAAACGATTTCCTAAGTCCAAAGCCTGTTGCATATTATGGGTGACCATTAGCGTTGTTAACCCATGGTCTTCTACAACTTTTTTGGTTAAATTTGTAATTAATTCAGCTCGTGCTGGATCAAGTGCCGCAGTATGTTCATCAAGGAGTAATATATTCGGATTAGTGAAGGTTGCCATTAATAATGATAGGGCCTGTCGCTCTCCACCTGATAATAATCCTACTTTAGCATTCAACCGATCCTCTAATCCTAAATTTAATGTTTTTAAATGCTCTCTAAATTGAACTTTACGTTGTTTAGTAACCCCTGGCTTAAGCTTTCTTTTCCTGATTCGGGAATAGGCCATGGCAAGATTTTCTTCAATCGTCATCGATGGAGCCGTTCCAGCCATAGGATCCTGGAAGACCCGTCCAATATAAGCAGAACGCTTAAATTCAGGAAGCATCGTTACATCTTTATCAGAGATAATTACTTCTCCTACATCCGGCACTAGATTACCAGAAATGGTATTCATTAGGGTTGATTTACCTGCACCGTTACTCCCAATAACCGTTACAAATTCCCCTTCATGAAGTTCTAAATTAATTCCCTGTAATGCTTTCTTTTCATCAGGAGTACCTTCGTTAAAAGTAATGGCAACATCTTTAACATGTAGCATATTAGGCACCCTCCCTTACTTGACCAAGTGCAGCTCGCTTTTGAAGCCGGCGTTTTTTATCTTTTCGAGCTTGAAGGATTCTCGGTGCAATAAGTGCAACCATTACAATAAATGCGGTTATCAGCTTCATGTCACCAGTTTCCAAGAAATCAACACGAAGCGCCAAGGTAACGACCATACGATAAACAATCGCACCACCAATTACAGCGATAGTTGCAATGGCAATGGTTCTTTTTCCGATTAGTGCTTCCCCGATAATAACGGATGCTAGACCAATAACAATCATACCTATTCCCATGGAAACATCAGCAAATCCACCGATTTGGGCAATTAAAGCGCCACTTAAGGCAACCATAGCGTTAGAAATACCAACACCTAATATAATCAGATTATCTGTATTTGCTGATAAACTACGAATCATCCGTTTATTATCACCTGTTGCACGTAATGCCAATCCTACTTCTGTTTTTAAGAAATAATCCGTTAAGTATTTAATAACTAATACCACGACAATCATGAAAAATACAATCACCCATGTTGCTGGAGCACGTTCCGATCCAATCGCAGTAAAAATACCGTTAAGAAAGCTATCTAATCCAGCTGGCCACATGTCACGAAGCTGTGAAAAAATAGTCGGTTGATTGTGTAAGGATACTGTCGGTGAATCCATAATTCGTAGATTAATGGAATATAATGCAATCATCATTAAAATCCCAGATAATAACGCATTTATTTTTCCTTTTGTATGAAGGAGACCAGTTATACAACCTGCAATAAATCCTGCGCCGATTGCCATCAATGTCGCAACGATAGGAGACACGCCGTTAACAATAGAAATCGCCGCTACACCAGCACCGGTAACAAAGCTACCATCTACCGTTAAATCAGGAAAATCCAATACTCGGAAGGTTAGATATACCCCTAAAGCCATAATTGCATAAATAATTCCAGATTCAACAGCACCGAATAATGCTAAAGCCAATTTATATTTACCTCCTTTTCCACATCCTAAACAAGCAAATGTGGAAATAAACTCTTTAGAATAGAGAAGCAGGCACCTGAGCCTGCTTCAAATTTGGACTTATAGGGTACATTCGTTTCTTACTTACTCCACTTCAACTGTCTCTACAAATTGAGCATCTCCATCCCAATCTGCATTCCATTCAATACCTTGTTCTTCAGCAGCGCCTTTATTGATGAACAATTGAATTTCCGGTGGATACTCTACATTAATATCTTGTGGAGATTTTCCATCCCTTAAAATTTCAACAGCCATCTCACCTGTACGCTTACCGATAGTAAAATAGTCAATACCAAACGTTACAAATCCACCCTTAGCTAATGAGTCAGGCTCACCAACAACTAATGGAATATCTTGTTCATTCGCAACGGATACAACACTTTCAAGAGCTGAAACTACCATGTTATCCGTAACAATATAGAATAAATCAACTTCACTAACTAATGATTGTGCTGCTTGTTGAACTTCTGAAGAGTTTCCTACCGTACGTTCTTCAAAACTTAATGAAGTACCTTCACCAGCAGCTTTTACTGCCTCAATTTGCGTTACTGAGTTAGACTCACCAGCATTATAAATTAAGCCGACTGCTGCATCAGGGAAATACTTATCAATAAAGTTTACGGTTTCTTTGATAGCATCCGGATGAAGGTCTACAACGCCAGTAATATTTTCACCAGGTTTATCCATTGCTTCCACGATATCTGATTCAACGGCATCTGTAACAGAGGTGAATAACACAGGAATATCTCTTGCATCCTTTGTAGCTTCAAGTGCAGATAGGGCTGCAGGTGTAGAGTTCGCAAAAATCAGATCCACATTATCTGCAACAAATCCATCTGAGATGGGCTTAAGATTGTTTTGATCACCTTGTGCGCTTTCGTATTTAAATTCAACATCAAGGCCGGCTTCTTCTAAAGCAGCTTGGAAGCCTTCATATGCTTTATCTAGAGATGGATGTTCTACTATTTGTGAAGCTCCAATCACATACTTCTTTCCACTTTCACTGTCTGCACTGTCACCATCTGAACTATTCCCATCTGAGCCCCCACCACATGCTGCTAACACTAGTAAACTAATCATTCCTATGACTAAAACTAAAAGCCCTCTTTTCATCCTATACTCCCCCTTATTCTCATCTTAGAAAAACTCTTATTCGCTTGTCTCTTAGCGGAAACTACTTGTATTGCAACGTGTAAAATTACGTCTTGTAGCATTCCCTTTTCGAAAAGTCTCAAGCAAGACGAGCACTTTCATGTGATAGTTTTTCTACACGTTAGGAAAGTTTTATTACTTTCCAAACTACGGAATTGAAACTATAATTTGAGAAATTATAACATACTGAAAATACTAGTCAAGTTTGTTTTTTGATAATTCTATCTTTTTGTAAACGCTTACCCTTAAGTCCTTCACGTGCTTTTCAAAATAAAATTAATTTTCTTTGCCATCCCTCTTTTCTAAAAATTAGTTACTTTTTCAATTCCCTTTACTATTCTTTCAACTGTTGGTAGATAATGATTCTCTAAACTGGAAAATGGAACTGGAACATCAAATCCTGTAACCCTTTCAACTGGAGCTTTTAGATACAAGAATGATGTGTCATTAATGATTGATACAATATCATTTCCAAGTCCACCAGTTTTCGCTGCTTCATGTATAACAACTGCTCTCCCCGTTTTTTGAACGGATTCAGCAATTATTCTCTCATCAACTGGATACAATGTTCTAAGATCGATCACTTCACAGCTAATCCCATGTTGTTTCATTTGATTAGCTGCCTTCTCAACCACAGGAACCATTGCTCCCCATGTGATTAACGTTACATCTTCACCTTCCATTCGTTTTTTTCCTTTGCCAATTTCAACTGTATAATAATCTATTGGAACCTCTTCTCGGAACGAACGGTAATTATGCATTGGTTCCATAAAAAGAACTGGATCTGGATCTTCTACCGCTGCTATCAATAACCCTTTAGCATCATAAGGTGTAGCTGGACAAACTACTTTAATTCCTGGCATATGAGTAAATAGCGCTTCTGCACTATCCGAGTGAATCTCCGGGGCCCTAACGCCAGCACCATACGGAGCACGTATTACCATCGGTACGGAATAACGACCCATTGTGCGCATCCGAATACGAGAGGCATGTGTCATAATTTGATCATAGGCTGGATAAATAAAGCCCATAAATTGAATCTCAGCAATTGGTTTAAATCCATTTACAGCAAGACCTATTGAAGTCCCGATAATCCCCGATTCTGATAAAGGCGTATCAATAACTCGGTCTTCACCAAATACTTCTTGAAGCCCATCCGTAGCCCGGAAAACACCACCGTTTTTCCCGACATCTTCGCCAAGAATTAACGTAGTTTCATCTCGTTCTAGTACAATTTTCATTCCATCGTTAATCGCTTGAATCAGGGTAATATTTTTCGTGGCAATTTTTGTATCAGTCATTTTAGTTGTCATCCTACTTTCCCCCTAACAAGTGAAGATAAGCGTCTTTTTGTTCCTGCAATTGATCCGGAAGTTCCGCAAACACATGATTAAATAAATCTTCCACATTTGCCTTCGGATAGGACTCCATTGCTTTTACAGCCGCTTCAATCTCTTCTTCTATTTCTAGGTGGGCTTTCGTAACAACATCTTCATTCCAAAAACCAGCATTTTTCATAAAACGCTCTAACCGAATGATTGGGTCCACAACATCCTGACCAAGGCCTTCTGCTCGATATTTCGTTGGGTCATCTGCAGTGGTATGAGCACCAGTGCGCCATGTTACTGCTTCAATTAATGTTGGCCCTCCTCCAGAACGTGCTCGTTCCACTGCCTTTTGCATTTCAAAAAAAACAGCAAAAAAGTCGTTCCCATCTACTCGAACACTTGGCATCTCGTAGGCTACCCCTTTTTGTGCGATTGTCTTTGAGTTCATTTGTCTTTCAAAGGGAACCGAAATAGCATAACCATTATTTTGGTTGAAAAATATGGTTGGTGTTTGGAATACACTGGCAAAGTTTAATCCCTCATGGAAGTCTCCTTCTGAGGTTGCTCCATCACCGAAGTAAGCAATGGCTATATTCTTTGTACCCTTTCGCTTTTCTGCCCATGAGGCACCCGTTGCGTGAAGGATTTGTGTTGCGATTGGTACCGCAGCCGGAAAAATATGTTTCCCTTCTGGTGGTACACAACCTTCTAATCTACCATTCCAATAAAGAAACGTTCGGGTCATATCAGCTCCGAAAGTTAGCATTGCCCCGTGGTCTCGATATGTAGGAAATAACCAATCGTCCTCACCTAAAGCAAGCGCACTACCAACTTGTGCTGCCTCTTGCCCTTCAAAAGGCGGATAGGTTCCAATTCTTCCCTGTCGTTGTAAGCTTTTAGCCTTCTTATCAAATGTACGAATACGATACATATGGAAATATGCCCTTAGCACTAGTTCTTCATTAATTAAATCCTTATTACTAGCATCAACCACATTTCCCTGATCATCAATTACTTGTTTTATTGGATAAGACTCTACCACCAAAAAAACCTCCAATACTCCGTCTAGTTAACCATTACCGTAAACGCATTCATTTCCTTCATGGCGTAATATTAACGTTATTTTATCACTACGATATAGCATGGTCAATTAAATATTTTGAAAAATGTAAATTTTATGATAGGTCTTGATAGCTTTATTCTAGTAATGTTAAACCTGATTTCATCTGCTTTTTTGCTATCTTTATCATGTCATTAATTAAATCGTTTACACTGGGTATGTCTTCGATTAAGCCTGCGACTTGACCACTATTTAGAAATCCCTTATTTAAATCCCCATTTATCGCTCCAAGCACATGATACTTTTCTGTGGTGGATTGTCCAAAGTCTTGTAAACTTATTCCGCCTTTTTCTTGTTCTAATAAATGTTGGACATAGTTTGTATTCAAGACCCTTCTAATTCTTCCAACACTTCTACCAATAATAATTGCATCTGTGCCACTTGCCCCTATAAGTTTTTCTTTATAGTTTGCGTGAAAAGGGGCTTCCTTAGTTGCGATGAAACGTGTGCCAATCTGGACACCCTCTGCCCCAAGCATAAGTGCTGCAGCTAATCCTTTTCCGTCACCAACTCCTCCAGCAGCTATTATTGGAACGCTTACCCTTTGAACAACTTGAGGTACTAATGTAAACGTGGTTAGTTCTAAAGTAGAATTTATTCCAGCCGCTTCGTAGCCTTCCGTTACCAATATATCCGCACCAGCTTCTTCAGCTTTGATTGCATGTTTTACAGAAGCCACGATTGCAAGAACCACCTTTCCATATTCATGGAGTTTAGGTATAAAAGGTGTAGGATTCCCAGCAGACAGTGAAATAACCGGTATGTTGTGCTTAATAGTTAGCTCAATTAGCTCATCGACATGGGGAGATACATTAATCGCGATGTTCAAAGCAAATGGCTTTTTAGTCAGTCTCTTTGTCTCTGTAATGATTCCTTCCACTTGTTCAACAGACATCGTGCCACAGCCAATCGTACCTAGTCCACCAGCTTCAGACACAGCAGCTGCAAGCTTCGCATTTGAAATATTCCCCATACCGCCTTGAATGATAGGATAATTAATGTTTAATATACTCGTTATTCGATTCATATATTTTCCTCCTATCTCCCTTTAAACGTAGGCGGTCTCTTTTCACTAAAGGCTTGTAATGCTTCTAATCTATCTTCTGTTGGAATAGTAAGCTCATAGGCTTTTGCTTCTATATCCAATCCCGTATTTAAATCGGTGTTCATTCCAAGTGTAATAGCGTACTTAGCTTGGGTTACTGCCACTGGACCATTCTTAAGGATATGATTAGCTAACGCTACAGATTCTTCAAGAAGTGAATTTTCCTCTACGACTCTAAGCACTGCCCCGAGCTCATAGGCCTCCTCGGCAGTAATTTTTTTCGCTGTTAGAATCAGTTCCTTCGCCTTCATCTCACCAATCAATCTTGGTAAGCGCTGTGTACCACCTGCACCTGGTATGATTGCCCAACTCGTTTCTGTTAGGCCCATTTTTGCACCCTTAACAGCTATAACAAAGTCACAGGCAATCATCAGCTCGAATCCACCACCAAAACAATACCCATTCACTGCAGCAATGGTTGGCTGGGGCAGATTGGCAATCGCATCAAAGCAGTCTCGAATTGCCTTAACATTTCGTCGTACTTGTGGCTCTGTCAATGTCTTTCGCTCTTTCAAGTCTGCACCAGAACTAAAGGACCTTTTTCCGGCACCAGTAATAATGACTGCTCTAATTTCCTTATCTAGATGGATTTGTTGTACTATTTCTTGTAGTTCCTTAAGCATTTGGTAATTAAATGCGTTTAGTGCTTCTTCCCTATTTAATGTGATGTGGGCAATATTATTTTGTTTTTGAAACAGGATTGTTTGCATTAACTTGCTCCTTTCCTGTTGAGTTGTTTTTACGTTTAGTAGTAGAACAGTGATTGGGCGATTTTGGCTGATGTTTTCGGAATACGGCTGATAGCCTTTTATTTTGGCTGATATTTCTGGTATTCGGCGGATATCCTTTTTTTTGGCTGATGTTTTCGGAATTCGGCTGATAGTCTTTTATTTTGGCTGATGTTTCTGGAATTCGGCCGATTATCCTTTATTTTGGCTGATGTTTTCGGAATACGGCTGATTATCTTTTATTTTGGCTGATATTTCTGGTTTTCGGCCGATAATCCTTTATTTTGGCTGATGTTTTCGGAATTCGGCTGATTATCTTTTATTTTGGCTGATGTTTTCGGAATACGGCTGATAGTCTTTTATTTTGGCTGATGTTTCTGGAATTCGGCCGATAATCCTTTATTTTGGCTGATGTTTTCGGTTTTCGGCCGATAATCCTTTGTTTTGGCTGATATGCAAGAGCTATAAATTATTACACCCCTTCCACAATCACCGATATCCCCTGCCCAACACCAACACACATCGTTGCTAAGCCATATTGTGTTTCTTGCTTCTTCATTTCATGGATTAGTGTTGTTAATATCCGTGCACCACTAGCGCCTAAAGGATGACCAAAGGCAATCGCACCACCATTTACATTCACAATCTCTGCATCTAGTTCCAGCTGCCTAATACATTCAAGAGATTGCGAGGCAAAAGCTTCATTTAACTCTACTAATCCAATATCTGATGCTGCTAACCCGGCACGCTTCAACGCCTTTCTAGAAGAATATATTGGCCCTAATCCCATTACAGATGGTTCCAATCCAGCTGTTGCACTGGTTACATAATGGGCTAATGGCTTCACCCCTAACTCCTTCGCTCTGTCAGCACTCATTAGTAGCAGTGCAGATGCACCGTCATTTACTCCAGAAGCATTCCCGGCAGTTATGGTGCCATTTTCAATTATTGGTCTTAATTTACCTAGTATCTCTAGAGATGTTTCTGGACGTGGATGTTCGTCTTGATCCACGCGAATTTCATTTCCTTTTCTATCTTGATAGATTACTGGAACAAGCTCATCTGAAAATCGATTGGTTTCTACTGCCTTTTTCGCACGCATTTGGCTCTCGTAGGCAAACCTATCCTGCTCCTGGCGGCTAATATTATAACGTTTCGCTACATTTTCTGCCGTCTGTGGCATGGAATCTGTCCCGTACATGTGTTCAAGAGCTGGGTTCACAAACCTCCAGCCTATCGTTGTATCAAATAGCTCCATATTTCCTCTAGGAAACTCTTTACTTGGTTTCGCCATCACAAAGGGGGCTCGGGTCATACTTTCCGTACCACCAGCTATATAAATATCACCTTCACCAACTGCAATGGCTCGTGCTGCATACATGACCGCATCAAGGCCGGAACCACAAAGACGGTTAATTGTAGTTCCACCGACCTCAACTGGTAACCCAGCTAGAAGAGCAGCCATCCTCGCAACATTTCTATTATCTTCACCAGCTTGATTGGCATTACCTAAAACAACTTCTTCAATCTCATCTGGAGACAATTTTGGATTTCGTTCTACCAATGCTTTTATTACAATGGCACCCAAATCATCTGGTCGAATATCCTTAAGTGCCCCATTATACCTACCAATTGGCGTTCTAACCGCATCAACGATGACAACCTCTTTCATTTCTTTATCCTCTCATCAACATTTGTATAGTCATATACTCCACGACCAGTTTTCCGGCCGAGCCTTCCAGCCTTTACATATTGCTCGAGCAAAGGCGCGGGACGGAATTTTTCCCCTAGTGTTTCATGTAAATACTTTAGGTTATTTAACCGTGTATCCAATCCAACAAGATCACCAAGTTCAAGAGGCCCCATTGGATAGTTCAACCCTAGTTTAATAGCTTTATCAATATCTTCCGCAGAGGCAACTCCTTCTTGAAGCATGTAAAAAGCTTCATTACCGACCATGGCACTGATTCTACTTGTCACAAAACCTGGGAATTCATTTACTTCAACCGTCTCCTTACCCATTCGTTCTGCTACTTCACGAATAATGCCTACTGCTTCTGCATTTGTTTCTAGCCCTTTTACAATTTCTACAAGCTGCATGCGATGAACTGGGTTAAAGAAGTGCATTGCTGCAACTTGCTCTGGTCTTTTGGTATAGGAACCTAGTTCAGTTGGGCTAATGGTTGACGTGTTAGAAGCAATGACTATGTGCTTTGGTGCATGGGCGTCGATTGTTTCGAGTACATTCTTTTTCAAATCACGTTTTTCTGGCACGGCTTCAATGACATAATCGGTATCTTTTACAGTGGAAGCAAGGTCTAATGAGGTATGTAAATTAGTAAATAGATGACCAGCCTCGGATTCAGTAATTTTATTTCTAGCGATGGCTTTGTCGGCTAGTATTCTCATTTCTTGTAGGGCATTTTTTAGTTGCTCTCCTGATACATCGACAAGTGTCGTTTGAAAACCAGAGAGGGCTGAGACATAGGCGATGCCTCGGCCCATTACACCGGCTCCAACGACGGTTATTTTATTTATTGTCATTGGTGGTCATCCTTTCTATTACTTTGAATACTCTTCGGACTATGGGCCTGTAATTATTAGGCATGTGACCAAATTCCGAAGCGTGTGCCCCCTTGACTAAACCATCCGACCAGTTCCGCTAAACTTGCGACCTCCCAGTCTGTTCAATTTATGTGGAACCACTACCCGAATACAGGTCTAACTTTAATAACAGAATCCCACCTAAACCCCAAACGGGTTAATCGGCTTTGGACCATAGTATGATAAAACGCTTTTGTCTTCCATGTAAAGGTCTAGCGTTTCTACGGTTAGTTCACGACCGAATCCAGATTGTTTATAGCCCCCGAATGGTGTTCCTGGGAAAGCAGAAAATGGACTGTTGATCATGACAATTCCTGCTTGAATTTGGTGTGCCACACGCGTTGCTCTAGCTTGGTTTGTTGTCCAAATAGCAGAGCCTAGGCCATATTCTGTATCATTCGCACGTTTGATAACTTCACGCTCATCGGTGAATTTTTCTACAACCACAACAGGTCCAAAGATTTCTTCCTGAACGACTTTCATATCTGGAGTAACGTCAGCAATAATGGTTGGTTCATACCAATATCCATTTTCAAAGCCTTCTATTTTCATTTCTTTTCCACCAGTTAGAATGGTTGCACCATCCATCTGTGCAGATTGAACATATCCATCTATTTTTTCTAATTGGCCACGGTTTATAATAGCGCCCATATGTGTCCCTTTATCAAATGGATCACCAAGTTTCAACTTCTGTGTTCTAGAAACAAATTGTTCCATGAAATCATCATATATAGCCTCATGAACAAATAGACGAGACCTTGCTTCACAGGACTGCCCAGTGTTAAAGAATATACCGAAAAGAGAACCAGCAACTGCCGCTTCTAAATCTGCATCTTCAAAAATAATACTTGGTGACTTTCCACCTAGTTCGAGTGTTAAACGTTTTAAAGTACTGGAAGCTTTCTCCATAATGTCTCGACCAGTTGGTGTGGAACCGGTGAAAGCAACCTTATTCACATCCTTATGTGTAACTAAGTAATCACCAACTACTTGACCAGCACCAGGAACAGTATTTACTACTCCTTCTGGTACACCAGCCTCATGACAAATCTCGTTTAGAACGATAGCAGTAATCGGTGTAAGACTTGCAGGCTTCACAACAACAGAACATCCTGCCGCGATAGCCGGTGCAATTTTCCAAGCAGCCATCATCATTGGATAATTCCATGGAATAATTTGCGCACATACCCCTACCGGCTCTTTATGGGTATAGTTAAAAAATCCATTTGGCATATTATTAACGGTGCCACGGTGGCCGACAATTGCACCTGCGTAAAACTCAAAATCCTCAATTGCTTGGTTAATTTGCACCTGTGCTGCACCAATGGATTTTCCGCTATTTAGCACTTCAAGCTCACATAATTCTTTGAAACGGCTACGCATAATCTCAGCAATTTTATTTAATACACGTGCACGTCTTCCTACTGGGTATTTACGCCACTTTCCATTATCGAAAGAATTCCTAGCAGCTTGCACTGCTTTTTCTGCATCCTCTGTGGTGGCCATTGCAATGGTCGCAATCACTTCACCTTTTGCAGGATCAAAGGTTTCAAATACTTCACCAGATACACTCTCGACACGTTCACCATTAATAATCATGGCATAGTGTTTACGTTTCATTTCTCCAACTGTAGTAATTTTTTCAGCTACTATTTGTTCCATTACTATTCCTCCTTATTCCTTTAGACTCTTGGCAGAAAAAGACTCTATTTACCAATAAAATTGGGTGTGCGTTTTTCTACAAATGCTCTTAGCCCTTCCTTATGGTCTTCAGAGAGACCTGCAATTCGTTGAGCAAAAGCTTCTTGTTCCAGGAATGTCTCATAATCGGTATGCATGCTATCGAGCATATAACGCTTAATTAGGGAGAAGGACTTTGTTGGTAGACTTGCAATCCGCTCGGCAAATGCTCCAATCTCTACAGCCCACTCCTCCTCAGCAATAACCTCCGTTACTAATCCCCAATTTCCCGCTTCCTCCGCAACTATCGGTTTTCCAAGGGTAGCAATTTCTAGAGCCTTGGCATACCCTACTAATCTAGGAAGCATATAAAGAAAACCAGAATCAGGGACTAGCCCTATATTCATAAAGGCACTAACTAGCTTTGCATTACTTTTCATTAAACGAAAATCACATGCAAATGCTAGACCCATTCCTGCACCTGCTGCCGTCCCGTTAATAGCAGCAATAACTGGTTTAGGTATTTTCTTTAAAGCTCTTAGCATGGGATGATATCGTTCTCTTAAGAATTCCGCATGATTGGTGTTTTCATCCACCCCCGCCAAATCCTGTCCCGAACAAAATGCCTTCCCGCTCCCTGTAATGACAATGCATTTTATCTCTTCATCTTTAGTCGCTGTCTTCAATGCCTTTACTATCTCCCGGTTCATCTGTTCTGTAAACGCATTGTAAGCGGTCGGTCGATTAAGTACAATGGTTGCTATCTTTTCGTCTTTTTCATATAAAATCGTTTCATAACTCAAATCACTCATCCCCCCTTAAACGAGGCTGGACGTTTTTCTGAAAATGCCCGCATACCTTCTTTCTGATCCTCTGAAGCAAAAGCTAAGTAAAAGTTTTTCCGTTCTAAGTTCTTTCCATCTTGCAACGGTAAATCTTGCGCAGCATGAACTGCTTCCTTGATTAGTCGTAATGAAATCGGCGGTTGTTTTGCTAGTTTGTGAGCTAAGCTCATGGTTTCCTCTACCACTAATTCTTTGGCAACCACTCGGTTAATGACGCCATTTTCATAGGCTGTTCTTGCCGTCATTGACTCACCTAACCAAAGCCATTCTAGTGCCTTTCGTACACCCATTGCTTTCGTTAAAAATTGCGTGCCACCCGCACCTGGAAGAACGCCAAGCTTTACTTCTGGAAAGCCAAACTTGGCATCCTCTGCAGCAATTATTAAGTCACAGTGTAGAGCTAATTCAAAGCCCCCACCTAAAGCAAAGCCATTCACGGCTGCAAGTATTGGCTTCTTAATCAAACTGATTTTGTCCCATTCAGCAAATGGATTTAATAATTCTAACGTTAACGGGGTGGCATCCATCATCTCCTCGATGTCTGCCCCCGCAGCAAAGGCTTTTTCGCTTCCTTTCAGGACAATAACCTTAATCGACTCATTTCTGTCAAAAGATTCTAGTTGGGTGACAATCTCATGAACCATATCGCGATTCAACGCATTGAGTACTTGAGGACGATTCAATTGAATAACACCAACGCCATCTTCTGAGTGTGCATGAATATGCTTACCCATCTACCTCTTCACCAATCATAAGGGTGACGATATCGCCAGCAAATTTCATAACATCTCTTCCTGACGCCTTCCCTTCATCCGTTTTCATCGCCTTTTGTAAGGAATCATGGTCGTCATAATACATTTCACATAGAAGATAAAACTCACTTCCTCCCATTGGAGATCCTACTACTCTAGTAACTTCCATTTTTCTTAATCCAGGAATCTTACTCGTAATTGGAGCATGCGTATTGAAATAATGCTCATCGAATTTTTCCTTATCTGCTGGTTGCTTATATAATGCGATTAGCTTTACCATTTCATTTCCCCCTAGTGATTTAAATTAAGTGGTTGAACCACTGGTTTCATTGCTTCAAATGGATTCTTACATGCACTGCAGTATAAAATACTTCTACATGCGGTTGGTCCAAATACATTCTCCATGGATGTGTAATCCGAGTTGCAGTACGGGCAGTTTACCATCCACTTATCCCCTGGATGGTAGTTTTCAGGTGGAGGTGCAATACCATGTTTTTTTAATTCTATTTTCCCTTTATTCGTAATGGCATCTGTTGACCACTGATGTTCCATCGTAAATTGAACATGACAACTACCAACCCAGGACAGTTCCTCTACCGCCTTTTTTACTTTGATTTCAATAAATTCCAAAGCAGGACACCCAGCAAATGTCGGAACCATCTTGATATTTACTTCCTGTTCATTCAAAACAACGTCATGCACCATGCCTAAGTCATACACACTGACCGAAGGGAGTTCCGGATCATCAACCGTTTTTAAAACTGCATAAACCTCATCATGTTTATTCATTTTGTTTATGTCCTCCTCTCCTCATATTTTTATTCACTTTTCGGTAGATACATGACTTTACCAGGCCGCAGTTTTATCGCTGTTATAAACTTCTGCCAGGGTATTTAATGCTTGCTCAAGGTCCATAGTATGTTCACCATTTCTTCCACTGCCATACTTTTTCCCTAATGGACCCACTGGAATTTCCACTAAAACCGACTGAATTTCTTCTAACCACTTATCCTTCATTTCCTCTTCACCAATCATGACTAGGTTCAGGCTTCTCATATCATTAGCTAGTGAACCTAACTCAAGAACATCCGCAAACTCAGCCCATGCTTCATTAATACGATCCTGAATTCGCTTTTTCGCCTCTTCTGATGAAGACCCGAGCTGTTTCATCCATAGCTTCCAATGAGCCAAATGATATGGATGTTCCATCAGTACTTTCCTTGCAACATTCGCTAACGGCTTATAGGAACTTGTTGCAATCGCTTCCAATTTAATCTTTTTAAAGGTTTCATAGAAGTAATTTCTGACCACAGCTAATGCCCAGTCATAATAAGGTTCATCCAGATAAGTTCCTTCTCCGTTTCGCTTCTCTAGATAAATACCATTCCTGCGTTCCTCTGGTTTGCGGCCATGTGCAAGTATATCCGCTTCCCCTGCTCCAAGTTCTTCTAATAAGTTATAATACATAGCGGCATGCCCCATCGTATTTTGCGTGATGGAAGAATAAGCTACATCTTCTTCCACATGTGGTGCCAACCCTAACCATTCCGACCCACGAAAGGCAATTAATAAATCATCGTCCGCTAATTGGAAAAGTAATTCTTTTAGTGCTTGCAAATAGGTGGCATCCTGCTTTGCTAGTTCAGCTGTTTCAATGAGTTTACTCATTTCTTCTTCACCTCTTTCCAAGACATGATTTCTTTCTCATCAAGCATGCCTTGTTCTTTCTCCTTCCACTTTTGGCGTAGGTAACCATATCCCTTTGTCGTGCGATATTGTTTATTATCCAAGCGATTGGTCATGCTCTGTCTTTCTTCACTCGTCATTTTACGGATATCATT
Organism: Paucisalibacillus globulus DSM 18846; assembly: GCF_000482485.1. GTDB lineage: Bacteria > Bacillota > Bacilli > Bacillales > Amphibacillaceae > Ornithinibacillus > Ornithinibacillus globulus. Next base: position 224,452 of record NZ_KI519435.1, read on the forward strand.
TTGCTTCACTACCCATACATCGATGACCTCTTCACGGCGCATAAAATTTTCCTGTGCCATCATCATAGCCATTTCTCTATTCGGTGCAAGCAGACTGAATTGATGCTGCATCGGGGCTTTACTTCCTCTTCTGCTAAACACTTCATATACTTGATAAAAATCAGATTCCTTAGCCAAGTTTTGTTCCCCCTTCCTTTAAACACCCACCGGTTCAGTAGCCAATGCTTGTCGAACCCAACGGTTGTTTTCATAAGCAATTTCTCTTATACGTAGTCGCTCTTTTGAACGAGGGCCATTACCTCGTATAATTTGCTTGAACTCTTCCCAGTCCGGTTGCTTGTATATCCACTTTTCCTCGTTCTCATCATAATGGATGGTTTCATCCGGTACGGTTAATCCAAGCGAAAATACTCGTGGCATATATTTCGATAAAAATGCCTGGCGCAACTCCTCATTTGTGCTCTTTCGAATCTTGTATTTAATCATGATATCTTGCTTAGACGATCCGGTTGTTTCCGCTGATGCTGGGCCAAAGAACATAAGCAGCGATGGCCACCAACGATTCAATGATTCTTGTAAAATATCGCGTTGGTAGTCATTCCCCTCCGCAAGTGCCATAATAATAGATTCTCCATGTTGCGCATGGAAAACTTCCTCCTGACAAATACGTTGTAATGCCCTTTGGTATGGACCATAAGAGGCGTCAAGCATATTGGTTTGTGAAATGATTGCTGCACCATCAACTAGCCAACCTACCATTCCAGCATCTGCCCATGTTTTCGTTGGCATATGAAAGACATTATGGAATTTTAAATCCTTGTTTAATAAATCTTCCATTAAATTTTCTCTTGTTTTTCCATATGGCTTCATTAGATCTTCAGCAACACGTAATAAAAGCTGGCCATGACCCATTTCATCTTGAACCTTTGCCATTATTCCTAGCTTTCTTCTTAATGTTGGTGCTTTCGGTACCCACTCCTTTTCAGGTAACGCTCCCATTATTTCACTGATTCCATGCATAGAAATTAATTTTATTAATGCTTGACGATAATCCTCAGGCATCCAGTCATCTGCTTCAATTTTGTCTCCGGCTTCAATTCGGGCCATAAATGCATCATATTTCGCTTGGTCATGCTCGACATATGCAGTTGTTTTGGAATCTCCGTCCTCCACATAGTTGTACATTGTACCACCCTTTCATAACGTTTCTTTAACGTTATGATAGCAAAGTGTCATACATATGACAATATTATTTTAAATTTTCCCAATAATATGTGATGATTTTCATAGACAACTCTATAATCCTACGAGGCTTCCTACTCTTAAAACATTAGTACACCATCGTTACACATAGAAACAATTGAAGTAAATACGCAAAAATAACTTAGCACCTATTCTTTTCTTGGTTTTTTTGTTAGAATTTGAACGAATGACGAAAATTACGTGGACGTACAAATTGGAAAGGGAGTTTTTGGTGGAAAAGCAATTTAATACGAGATCAATGATATTTACCTTATTTGGGGATTATATAAGACATGATGATAATGTTATATGGATTGGTAGTTTAATAAGGCTACTGGAGGAGTTTGGCCATAACGAGCAATCCGTTCGGGCTGCTATATCAAGGATGAGTAAGCAAGGTTGGGTGAAGTCCGAGAAGATTGGTAATAAAAGCTATTATTCCTTAACAGAACGTGGAAAAGCTCGGATGGAAGAAGCATCCAAGCGTATTTATAAAACGGAGCACCCTTCTTGGGATGAAAATTGGCGCATTCTTGTTTACACCATTCCAGAAACGAAACGTCATCTTCGTGATGAGCTGAGAAAAGAATTAGTTTGGAGTGGCTTTGGGCTATTATCCAACAGTTGCTGGATATCACCTAATCCGTTAGAAGAACAGGTAAACGTATTAATAGATAAATATAATATCAGTGACTACGTTTCCTTCTTTCATGCCTCCTACATTGGCAAGAACAGCCCTGAAGAGTTAGTCCAAAAGTGTTGGAATCTTGATGAAGTAAATGAAAAGTATCAATCCTTTATTCAAGATTATAGCCAAAAGTATGTAATTGATAAAAATAAAATGGAGAAAGGTGAATTAACGGATGGAAGCTGTTTCGTTAAGTCTGCCCTATTAGTTCATCAGTATCGTAAATTCTTATTTATTGATCCAAACTTACCACAAGAATTATTGCCAAAGAAATGGTTAGGCGATTCAGCAGCATCACTATTTAACGATTATTATCAAATGCTCATTGAACCAGCTAGACGTTTCTTTAAGGAAGTGTATGAGCAAGGTGAAGTAGATAAATTACAGGAAAGTCTAAGAAAGTAGCGTATTTCGATTAACGGTATCTGTTTCCAATTGTAAAACTCTATTTTACTAACCAATTTATTAATATAATAGCATCGCAAATGCGGTGCTTTTATATACAAAAAAACCCGTTCTAATTTGAACCGATCTATAGTTTTACTTTCTTTTTTTCAAGGATGACTGTAGCTGTCTCATCTTTAAATATTGTGAATGAGGATATTTCTTCTCTTAAAATTCCACAAAATATACAATTCTCCATTTTGAAGCACTCTATTCTTCACCAAATATTTATTCGTTCTCTAACAAAAGCAAAAACCGTCAACCAAGATAATCACTGTCTTGATTGACGGACTACACCAGGTTACATTCGAAAGTCTGTTTAACAGAAACTTAATCTACCTATTATTAATAAAATAACTTTGTGTATTCTGTCTGTGTATCAGCTATATGATAAATATAAATCGAATCCTTGATCCTACGATAGATTGCTACATGCTTCTTAGAAATCACCATACGGTAACCTTGTTCATTCAGCCATGTATCTGGTGTCATCGAACCGGAATCCGGGAAATCTTCTAGCCGCTCAATCGTATTCAATATATGATTACTGACCTTTGTTGCCGTTCGCAAATCAAACTGTATCAGATAATAGTCCTGGAGCTTTTTTAAATCCTCCCAAGCAGAAGGCAAAATTTCAATTTTATACTTCATCTGCTCGCTCACTTAATCTTCGTTTTGCTTCTGAAATACTGAGCGTTTCTGCTCCACTAATTCTTTCTTGTTCTGCCTGCAGAACTCTTGCACGAAGCTGTAAAATTTGCTCCCTTTTTTCAAAGGCATCAATACTCATGAGAACCATGTCCCCCTCACCATTTTTTGTTATATATATAGGTTCTTTGGTTTCTTTTGCAAGATTTGATATTGTAGTGTAATCATTTCTTAATGCTGCCGATGGTTTAATTATCATAATTCCACACCCCATATATCATTTTGTTGATATAATTATACTATTATTTTTATATGTAGTAAAGTGTGTTAAAATATCTACACTACAATACCAACATATATATTCCCCTAATATTGTTTTTATATCAGTGAAACTTCAATCAGAGGGGGTTTTAGGCCTACAGGATGTAGGCCATGCAGACGAAGACATAAGGACGTGACGGTCTTCGTCTCCGTTCCCTTATCCCCCACTGATTGTTAGTTGAACGAACCTTAGCTTTTGACTTGCTGTTGATCCCCACTTATAATTCTTGAATTTCCCGCGAATTCTTCTCGTTAAGGGTCTTACAGCCAGTTAACCTGCGATAAAAAGGTTACAAATCACTGATTATCTTGATTAATAATAGCACCTGTTTAAAAAGAAGAGTATAAACAATACAACCTTGATAGTTTGAACACATCTCGTCCCGAACTCCAATTTGACATACCTATTTTTGCTGAATCAACAAAGAAGACACACAAGTCGCCACCTTCTTCTCATTCTGAACTAAATCGGCAACAACATAGGCTAATGTTCTTCCCATTTTTTCCACCCGAGCTATTACTTCAATTTCCCCTTCAAACGCTGGACGATGGAACGTTGTATCTAAATCAATCGAGACAAACCCTTGACTTTCTGTTAGCTTGGAAGCAATTGCATATGCCATCAAAATATCTGCGGCAGCTGACAAAAAACCTCCCATGACTACTCCTAAACCATTTATGTATTTTTTATCCACTTCCCAAATCCCTTTTGCAATTCCATCTTCTGCATAGCTTACCTTCACTTGCATGGTTGTATCACAAGGTGGTGGAGTTAATCCATGTGATACGACTTGTTGTAGATCAGTAATTGTATATTTCACGTTTTCCACTCCTAATACAGTTATTTTATTTAACAGTCGTTATTAAAACGTTACTAAAATACTATGTTTTATAATAATCATTGTCAATAGAGTCTAAATTTATTTAATTTATTTTAAATTAGTATATATGGATAAATAATCCACATTTTAAAGATTATCATGAATTATTCCAATAAAATGTAGGAGAAGAGACCTTGATTTTTAAATTTTATAATTAACATTGACTTTTTTAAATAATATTTCTATTATTTATATAACATATTTTATTTAACCGTTATAATAACGTTATATAATTATTACGATATGCATATTTTTATTTAAAAGAAAAAGGAGACCTACAGATGGAAAATCATGGGATGGTTGATATTACAATAATTGGGGCTGGACCGGTAGGATTGTTTACGGCGTTTTATGCGGGTATGCGGGAGGCCACTGTAAAAATAATAGATAGCTTACCCGAAGTTGGCGGCCAATTAACGGCCCTATATCCAGATAAATATATTTATGATGTTGCAGGCTTTCCCGGTATTAAAGCAAAAGACTTAGTCATTCAACTACATAAACAGGCGCAAACCTTTTCTCCATCCATATGTTTAAATGAACAAGTACAGGAAATCACTTCAAAGGAAGACGGTACGTTCAAAATCTATACTTCAAAAGGGGTCCATCTTTCCAGAACGATTATCATCACAGCAGGTGCAGGTGCTTTTGAACCTAGAAGATTAAAGCTTGACCATGCATCAGAATTTGAAGGCAAAACACTTCATTATTTTGTAAAACAATTAGATAGCTTCGCAGGGAAGCAGGTACTCCTATGTGGCGGTGGTGATTCTGCAGTAGACTGGGCTCTAGCCCTTGAAGAGGTCGCAAGTAACGTTACACTTATTCATCGCAGGCCAGAATTCAGGGCACATGAGCATAGCCTTACACAACTACAGGGATCATCTGTTACTGTTCACACACCATTTGAGCTAACCGACATTATTGGGAATGGTGGAAAAGTGGACCAAGTGGTTATTCAGGAGGTAAAAGGAGACAATCATAGCGTATTACAAATCGACGAGATCATTGTTAATTACGGCTTTATCACCAATATTGGTCCAATTAAATCCTGGGGTCTTGAAACTACCAAAAATGCCATTGTCGTCAATGGTAAAATGGAAACAACTATTCCAGGAGTTTATGCCGCTGGGGATATTTGTGCCTATGAAGGAAAACCTAGGCTAATTGCAACTGGTTTTGGGGAAGCAACGATTGCTGTTAACCATGCAAAGTCATACCTGAATCCTAAAGCTAAGCTTAGTGTACATAGTACGCATTTATTTGCTACTCCAAATTAAAAAAATGAGGATGTTTCATATCGGGATAACACCCTTCTTGAAACATCCTCTTTACTCATTTAGTACGTCTAGTGTCTACTTCATACCATTCTTTTGATGATTGGTTCAAAGGCACTTGTATCTTCTTGAATCTCGCTTTTGGTACGTTGATTTTTATAAAGTTTGCTTCTTCCTCTGATAGCCTAAGTTCACGAATGCTTCTACCATCTTTGAAAGATTCGAGTAAGAATTCTTCAAATTCATCTTTGTTAATCATGAATCTCCCCCCTTACTCCAGATGTGCAACTACTACTTCCTTTTTTAGTTCTTTTTCAGAAAGAATGATTGATCGGTTCACTAATACTTGCATGGCATCTACACAATAAGGTCTTACATGTGTTGCAAGTTCAAGACAAGAAAGCTCAGTACACCCTAGAATTACGCAATCACATTTCTCTTGGTGGACCATTCTCTCAACGATGCGTTCAAACTCCTGTACATCAACGGGTTTATCTGCTTTAAAATCATAAATAGTTCGCATTACTTTTTCCTGGTCCTGCACATTAGGAACTTGAGCCTTCATATTATATTTATGACAAACATGCTGATATATACCAGTATTTATCGTACCGTCTGTTGCTAAAATACCTACTTTTGCAGCTTCTCCAAAATTTTCACGAATATAGGATGCCGTTTCTTCAATCATATTAATAATATAGATATCTGTCATCGCTTGCATCTCTTCATAAAAGTAATGAGAAGTGTTACACGGAATAGCAATATGATCAACACCAGCTACCTCAAATATCTCAAAATCCTTTTTAACCGCTTCTAAAAACGGTTCTTTATTATCTTCTATAATGGCTCTTGTCCGATCTGGAATCGTAGCATGGTTAAGAATAACCATGTCAATATGTTCCTGGTCTTTACTTGCCTCTGTATTTTCTATAACCTTTTCAAAAAATAACGATGTTGCAGCAGGTCCCATTCCACCTAACACACCGAGCTTTTTTTGTTTCACCATAAAAATAACCACCTATATAATTAGACTCCTACTAACGAAATGCTCCCGCAACTTTCATCCTGCTTTTCAGAGCTTCCATGACAATTTCAGTTTCATTAAATGGTATTTCTTTACCACCAATTATTTGAGATGTCTCATGTCCTTTTCCAGCAATTAAAATTATATCATTTTCTTCACTTACTTCTACCGCATATTGAATTGCTTCTTCTCTATTTAAAATAGCTTTGTAATTTCCATTATTTCTTACCATTGCTTCGGAAATTTCTCTAATGATTAGATAAGGGTCGTAATTTTTAGGATTGTCCGACGTCACAATGGAGAAGTCAGCGAATTGTGACGCTACTTTTGCCATCCCTTCCCTTTTCTTCTTTCCATTAGGGCTTGCATCCGCATAAACCCCAAATACAAGTATTAACTTTCCTTTTACGTAAGGTCTAATAGTAGTAAGGGCTTTTTCCAGTGCATCTTCCGTGTGAGAAAAGTCAACTATCACACTGTAATCGCCTCTTTTATAAATAACTTCCATTCGCCCTTTTATCCCATCAACTTTGTCTATCCCTTTCCTGATTGTTTCTAGATCTATACCACTACAATAAGCAGAAGCAATAGCCGCTAAGCTATTATAGACATATATTTCACCAGGAAGATTAACTTTAATATGTTTTTTTCCTTCAGGAGTATTTAGAATAAATCGTGTATGGTCAAATTCATATTGAATGTCAGATGGGTAAAAATCAGCTTGTTCACTTAGCCCAAATGTAATTAATTTCGTTGTTTGACCTTCAACCATTTTAATGAGTTTAGCACCATATTCATCATCCATGTTTATTATGTTGTAATCATTTGTTAAATCAAACAGTTTTGCTTTAGCAAGAAAGTATTCTTCCATTGATTTATGCAATTCTAAATGATCAGGTGTTAAATTAGTAAAAATCCCGATATTAAAATTGCATTCTGCAACTCGATTCAGTTCTAATGCATGGGATGAAACTTCCATAACACATTGATCGATTCCTTCATCGATCATGGACTTCATTAACTTTTGGACTTCAGAAGACTCAGGAGTAGTATTTTTATTTTGGAGAACTTTGTCCCCCATGATCGTTCCCATTGTCCCTATAACTCCGATAGCTTTATTTGCTTCCTCAAAGATTGATTTTAAAAAGTATGAAGTGGACGTTTTTCCATTTGTTCCGGTTATTCCTACTAGATGTAGATTTTTAGTAGGTTCACCATAAAATTGAGCAGATACACTAGCTAACGCAAGGCGACAATTATTAACACGAATAACTGTTATATCGTTAGAAATCGTAATATCTCTATCGACAATGACTGCTGTTGCCCCTTTATCAATTGCTTTATTAATAAATGAATGTCCATCAACAACAAATCCAGGAATCGCAACAAACAAACCATTGTTTGCTACTTCTCTAGAGTCTGATGTTACATTCGCTATTTCTACATCCAAATTTCCCTTTACTAATGAAAACTCCATGTTTTTTAATAATGAGGACAATAACATTTTTACACCTCGAATATAAATTTAGTCATTTTCTTCTAAATACTTTTCTGAATACTTTCTTGATTATTATCCCACCAAAAACAAATGCCGGTTTAGGATCACTCCAACTCCAAATCGCATATGCCTTAGGTCTTCTAAATGTTTTTAGAACATCGGATACTTTTAGCTGCTTCGTTTTTATATAGTCTCTTACAGCTAATAAATCCTCATACCCGTACCAAAATGCACGATTTGTATTTTCTGTTACTGCTTTAGGCTCTAACGGGCTTCCAATCATTTCTCTGTATGTAATATACGGAAAGTTCAAGCCAACCTTATAAAGCATTTGATTAAAGTTAGTTATCCTTGCATTGATCTCGATTAAATAGAATTCTCCTGTTTCTTCATCCTTTTTAAATTCAATTTCAGCAAAGCCCTTATAATTAATGCCTTCTAAAAACTTCGAACCGATTTCGAATAATTCGGGGGTGTGTTTTTGAATTGTATATACAGAGGCCCCGAAATTTATCGGATATTGACGTAATTTCTGACATGTTGTCCAGTGTGTGACCTTTGAATTTTGGTTTAAATAAGCATCAAACGTATACATATGATCATCAAAACCAGGAATGATACGTTGTATAAAAACTTCTAATTCTTTTTGCTTTGCTTTTTCTAGAGCTTCATGTAATTCCTGCATATTATGAACCTTAAATAACTTCCTTCTAAACGTATGCACAAAGGTCGGTGAATCAAATGGCTTAACTAAGCATGGGAACTTAATATCCTGCTCCACTCGTTCTTCCAGGTTCGGCTCATTAATTCGTACAATCTCAGGTACACGCACCCCATGTTCAATTGCAAGCGCGTGAAGTGTGTCTTTATTCATCACCTCAGTCGCTAGGCCCTGTTCTGATTGTGGAATTAAGTAATACTCCTTGATTCTATCTAAATAGGCATCAATTACTTCCAAATAAGTATCATGACACGGTATAAGCACAGGTTTTTCATCCTGCTTCTTAGCAAAGTCAATTAATCCTTGAATAAATCCTTCTGTCTCATCTTTATAATGAGGCACTATAATTTTTTCTGAACAGTATTTAGAAGCGGCACCATATCTTTCTTCTTCAGAATAGTCCACTGCTACCGTGTGAATTCCTTCTTTACCAAGTCCTCTAATTGCACTTAATCCTATATAATAATTATTCCCTAAAATAACTGCTTTATTTTTCATAAACCATTACTCCTATTAGTTTTCTAATAAAATCACGAACGTTTATTGATATATTATTAAAAACCATAATTTTTTAGTATTAAATGTTTATATATATACATTACTCATTATATACTCCTAATTATACGTAAGTACAGAGTATACTTCAAAAAAGTCAATAAGGGAGGGCTTTCATTTGCATTTTAACAATATATATAAATACCAATTCGTATATGATATAGTGAATATATAGGAATTTTTACCCATTTTACTATAATAGAAAGATTTGCTATAAGATGAGGTGGTGTAGTCGATGCGCGCGGATAAAATTTTCATAATATTGCTATTTGTCACTTCCGTTATAGTTGCAATAAGCTCTGGTGGAATAAAAACAAATTTACCAAGTTATCTTATTGGCCTTTCTCTTTTTTATGTATTTTCCACTCTATATTATCACTTGAGAGTTGCTGTTAAGCACGGTAATACGAAAGTCGATTACACCATCCCATATAGTCTTGCAATTGCACTATACGGGGGACCTCTTGGTGTATTAATCTATGAATCACTCTATATGACAACAGTTTATTTCATTCGAAAAAAGAATAAAATAGCGGATGATGAAGAATTATTACATACATTTTATAATATTGGATCTTTTGCCCTAAATGGTTCGATTGCATATTACCTTTTTCATGCGTTATATCCATTTTTAGATCGGATACCTTTTGGATTTTGGATACTAATTATTGCAATTACTATGGTTATGAGTTTCTTATCTCATGTTTACTTATCGATTGTCTTTTTAGCAATGGGCGAAATGAATAATTTAAAGGATGCCATCACCTTTATTAAAAGTAGAAGTATTTTAGATATGGGCAAAATTGCCTTCTCCAATGGATTATTATTTTTCTTTCTTGTCAACAAACAATGGGAAATGGTTACCGGTTTGTTTCTATTGAACTATCTTGTAAGCCGCTCCAATATCGCGATTAATCAATCCATTCAACATAAGTCGGAACGGGACAAGTTTGAACAAATGGCCTATACTGACTTTCTTACAGAAATCTATAACAGGGCTTTTATGGATAAGAAGATGGCTGAATTAAATAACTCAAAAGAGCGACTAGGGATTATCGTTACAGATATTGATTCCTTCAAGCTAATTAATGATAATTACAACCATGCTGTTGGTGATCGTGCCATTCAACACTTTGCATCTACTTTACGAAGCTATCTATCTGAGGAGGATTATTTATTCCGTAGTGGTGGAGAAGAGTTTACGATTTTCCTTAAGAACAGGAGCTATGAAGAATGCCTTTCTTTAGTGGAAAAAGTACGGAAAGGAATTAAAGACACCCCCGCAATGGCTGAATATGAAAATAAAACCATCCATATTCCAATGACTGCCTCATTTGGACTATATTATTACAGAACAAATGAAGCGATCGAAATTAAGAAGGCGTATGTCTATGCAGACCAGTTACTACTATTTGCAAAGGATAAAGGAAAAAATTGCATTTCCGCAAAAAATGGATTGGTTGATATTCCGTTATCAGCGAGGTTTGAATAATGGAGGAGGGAGATTCTCGTATCCTCCCCTATTTTATTGAAGATGCTTTGGTACTTGTTTGTCATGACCATGATTAGCTACTTCCGTAAACAGTTCATCTTTTGTTCTTACTTTTTTAAGTTCCTGATTTACCTTTTCCAATGGAACGTTTAATTCCGTTACATGCTGATTTGTATGAATGGATTGTTGAATCATATCGATTAGTTGCTGAAATTCCTTTTTGGTTACGGGTTGTGCTTCTTGTTTTAACACAAAGCCTAGTTGTCCATTAGGCTCTAGTGTAGCAAACTCAACATCGGATAGCTTAGTTACATTTTTTTGTCGTAGATTTGCCTCCAACTGATCCACCGTTAATCTTACTTTTCTAAGATTCATTTCATTAACGACTCCATTTTCAACAATTATTTTGGACTGTCCTGTAACAATCTTTTCAAATGTTGCTCCTTTTAACTCTGCATATTCCATCAGAATTAATGTAATGACCAACATCACACCTACACCCATAGTTAACCAGATATTTTTATCGGCAACAGGTTGAATCAGTAACGATCCAATGCCAATCATGATTACCGTTTGTGGTAATGTCATCTGTGAAATAGATTTTCTTCCTGCAAACCTTAGCAAAATTGTTCCGGCTACAACAATTACAACCGCTTTCCATATCCAATCGAGTTCCATCGAATCTCCCTCTCAGGCACTTTTATAGTTAGTTTCTGTAATTAACAAGGGACTATTCTTTATTCGCTATATTCACTTGATACCATATCATAAATACAAGTATCGTCCATAGTTTTCGAGAGTTGTCACGTTTACCAGCTGCATGGTCAGTCAATAATTTAAGGCAATATGATTTATCTACATAGTTATCTGTTTCACTTATTAATATTACGGTTTGAGCCCAGTCAAATAATTCATTTTGTAGCCATTTCCTAATTGGCACAGGAAATCCTAGCTTTCTTCTTTCTACTACATGATTCGGAACAAAGTCTTTTGCTGCCTTACGTAGTATCTGCTTTGTTTGTTTTTCCGATATTTTATACTTAACTGGAATCTTCTGAGCTACCTGAAAGACCTCTTTATCTAAGAATGGTGATCGTAACGATAGAGAGTGAATCCTTGTCATTCGATCTGCCTTTAATAATATATCTCCTGGCAACCATGTATGGATATCGATATATTGCATTTGGTGGGAAGGATGTTCTTCTTTCATATACTGAAATAATTCATCCGTTATAAATCGATAATCATTAGCTTCGTTATAAGACTTAAGAAATTGTTGCTTTTCTTTTTCCTCGAAAATCTTTGCGTTTCCAATATATCTTTCCTTAAGTGGTGTCGTTCCACGTTCAATAAAACTCCTCCCCGGCACACCTTCTGGAATGACCCTAGATAATTTATGGAGCCATTTAAGCATGCTGGAAGGAAGGTGGTTAAATAATTTTAGGGACTCAAACTCTCTATAAATATTGTAACCGCCAAAAAGTTCATCAGCACCTTCTCCTGAAAGGACTATTTTCGCGTGGGTACTTGCCTGCTTAGCTACAAAGTATAGTGGCACACAGGAAGGGTCTGCTAATGGATCATCTAGATAGCGTAAGATAGTAGGCAAACTGCCAACGTATTCTTGTGGACTAATCGTATAGGAGATATTTTCTACATTAAGTTCTGACGCCGTTTTTTGTGCGATTGGTATTTCCGAAAATCCATCTTCTTCAAATCCAACTGAAAATGTTTTAAGTGTGGGATGAATATGTTTAGCAATTCCTACAATAAGGCTTGAGTCAATCCCACCCGATAAAAATGCCCCAACAGAATCCTCATCTTGAATATGCGCTTTAACAGAATCAACCATTACTTCTTGTATACGATTGATGATTTGATTTTCATTCCCATCTACTGGTTGGAATGTTGCATGAAAGTAGCGTTGTTTTTGAAGAGGTCTTTTGTGAGATTTGATTAAGAAGTAACCTGGCTGGAGGCTTACTATTTCCTTTGTTAATGTCAAAGGCACGGGCACATATTGAAAGGAAAGATAATGCTGTAATGCTTGTTCATGAAAAGTTAAATTTGAATTTGACTCAGTAATATGACTTTTATGATAAGAAAAATGGAACAGTTCTTCGGAGTCCATATAGTAAAACGGTTTAATACCAAATGGATCTCTTGCAGCATATAACGTCTTTTCTTGGTTATCCCAAATGACGATGGCAAACATCCCTCTCAATTCACGGAAAGCTTCCACACCGTTTTCTACAAACAGAGTAGCAATAACTTCTATTTCTGAACCTAAATCAAAGATATATCCTTTCTTCTGAAGTCCAGAACGCAGTTGTTTATAGTTGTAAATCTTGCCATCCAGAACAACTAGGAAACGTCCATTAAAAACCAAATACTGTTCCATTAATTCACTACTAAAATCTAATTGTAAAAAAGAATCCTGATAGGTATTCACACTAGTCGAAGTTCTATATTCAAAGCACTCCTGCTTATCATTTTTTTGTTCATCAGCTAGTTGATGTCCCATTATCTGAAATCCAATTAAACCATACATCCTAAATTTCCCCTTTTAACATAGTAGACGTATTTTTTACATTATTCTATTCAAAAAGAAAAAGACTGACTCAAAATTTCATGAGTCAGTCTTTCGGTTAATCTTTATACAACTTTCTGCTTCTTAATTTGTTTACTTCTTAACTGTCCACATGCAGCATCTATATCTGCTCCATTTTCCCAACGAACACCACTGTTAATACCTTGCTGTTTAAGGGTTTCGTGGAATGCTTGAATCACATTTGTTTCACTACGTTGGTACTGACCATGTTCTTCAACAGAATTGTATGGAATTAGGTTTACATAGGATAAGTGACGCTTACTTCGTAGTAACTTTGCCAGTTGTAATGCCTCTTCCTTATGGTCGTTAACATCTTTTAACATGATGTATTCATAGGTAATACGACGATTTGAATTCTCTAGATAATAGTCTACTGCTTTCATCAGCTTTTCAATAGGAAATGCCTTATTAATTTTCATAATACGTGTTCTAAGGTCATTGTTTGGTGCGTGTAGGGAGATTGCTAAATTCACCTGTAATCCAGTATCAGCAAATTCATAAATTTTATGAGCCAAGCCACTAGTAGATACAGTGATATGACGTTGACCAATTTTAAGTCCTTTTTCATCATTTACAATGTTGATAAAATCGATTAGGTTGGTGAAGTTGTCAAACGGTTCCCCAATACCCATCACAACGATGTGACTGACACGTTCATCATTCCCTTGTTCATCTAAGTGCTTTTGGACTTTCATAATCTGTCCAACAATTTCACCACTATCTAGGTCTCTACTTTTTCTTAGTAATCCACTCGCACAGAATGTACAACCGATATTACAACCAACCTGAGTAGTGACACATACAGATAAACCATAATTAAATCGCATTAACACAGTTTCAATTAGGTTACCATCAGAAAGTTTAAATAGAAATTTAACCGTACCATCTTTCGAAACCTGTTTTATTTCCTCGTCTAATGTTTCAACAACAAAGTTCTCTTCTAATAAAGAGATTGTTTCATTGTTGACGTTTTTCATATCTGTGAAATTATGAATACGTTTCTTATATAACCAATCCCAAACTTGTTCAGCACGGAAGCGTTTTTGTCCGTTTTCGATTAACCAATTCGTCAATTGTTCCATCGTTAATCCGTAAATGGATTTTTTAGTCATTGTTAATTCTCATCTCCAACATTATATATATTAGTGCTTTACCATATTATCTTTGCCAAAATTACTTTACTATCATACCTTGAATCCGTGTATAATGGCAAACCTATTTTGATGGAAATTAAAATGGATTTATTATTATTTGAGGCTAAAAGTTGGACTCTTTCCGTCAAAATACTTATCATTCCTTATTAAGGATACCTTTGAAGGGAGATTTTATTTTGAAAAAGTCTATATCTGCAAAGACATTTAATCATATACCATTATCGGTTCTTGATCTCGCACCGATTACGGAAGGCAGTAATGCTAGTGAGTCTTTTAAGAACAGTGTGGAATTAGCACGTTTCGTTGAAAAATGGGGTTTTAACCGCTACTGGCTAGCCGAGCATCATAATATGACTGGAATCGCAAGCTCCGCAACCTCTGTTGTTATTGGCCATATAGCTGGAGCAACGGAAAGCATTCGTGTTGGAGCTGGTGGAGTCATGCTTCCAAACCATGCAACACTTGTTATTGCTGAACAGTTTGGAACATTAGAAGCGATGTATCCAGGGCGAATCGATCTTGGATTAGGTAGAGCACCAGGAAGTGACCAAGCAACTGCTTATGCACTGCGCAGAACATTAAATATGAGTGTAGAAGATTTCCCTATGCAGGTAAATGAACTACAAGATTACTTTTCTGATGAACCGGTATCACGGGTGAAGGCAGTACCTGGACAAGGTGCAAAAGTTCCTCTTTGGTTATTAGGTTCAAGTGGTTTCAGTGCCCAACTAGCTGCTCATAAAGGATTACCATTCTCGTTTGCTAGTCACTTCGCACCAGCTTTTCTTCACCAAGCACTGAAATTATACCGTGATAACTTCAAGCCATCTGATGTATTACAGAAACCATACGTCATGCTTGGAATAAATGTTATTGCTGCTGATACAAATGAAAAAGCAAACTACATCGCAACATCCCAAAAGCAGCAGTTCTTAAGTTTACGCAGAGGAACTCCAGGAAAGCTACAACCACCAGTTGATAATTTGGAAGAAATGTATTCTCCAATGGAACTTGCAGCAGTTATGGAAACATTGGATCCCAAAACAACCATCGTTGGGGACCCTGAAACTGTACGAAGAGGTTTAGAAAGCTTTATAGAGGAAACACAAGCTGATGAACTAATTATCGGTTCACAAATTTTCCATCAAGAAGATCGTCTACGTTCGTATGAGATTGTAGCGGAGATGATGAAGTAATGAAAAAGCACAGCCTATGGGCTGTGCTTTTTTGTGGTAAATATCCATTTATTTTAAATTAGCATCTGAAATAATTTGCTTAATTGTTCCCTTGGCTAAAGAATAAACTTATCACTAAAAAATAGAGCTAATACTAAACTAAACTTTTTCATCGTTCGTTCCCCCAATTGTACCTAATACAAATTAGAAGAACTTTATCCTGCTTTTGTTTCTAAACAAATGTTTTTTTGCATATGTTATTACCCATAATTAACGTGTTGATAGTCTAGCTTTATTCTTTTATCTCCAGCCCCAATAACCTAGCAAAGCCTAAAGCCTGTACAGTTGACACGATACAGCCTTGCATGCTTTCAAGGGAAACTTGTAAACTGTCAAACCTACATGTTGTTAAATCTACTCCTTTTAGTTTGGTATTGGAGAAGTTTGCCTCGTCTATTTCACAGTTTTGAAAGTCTAGCTTTTGAATAGTGCACTCATAGAAGTCGCTGTTTTTTACGGTACATTCAGAAAATCTCACTTGCTTTAATTTAGAGTAACCGAATGTGCTTAGATTAAGCTGGCAATTATCAAATAGAACGTTTGCTAACGTAGATTCTGATAATACTATTCCAATCATTCTAGAATGCTTAAATTCCACACGATGGATACTTCCTTTTGAGAAATCAGCATTGGAAAGATCACAGTGATTAAATACGCAATCGGTTAACTCAATCGTTGCAAAGTCCCCTTCGAACGTAACATGGTCAAAAACCACTTGGTCAAATGCTATACGATCCATAACATCGTTTGTTATCACACAATCCTTATATATACGATAATCATAGTAACCTCGTTCCTCTGGTTGAAATGTATGGATAGGTAGATCTGCAGGTATTTTTGGTAGATTGATTTTAAATTTAATTCCCATTACTTTCTCTCCTTTATCAATGATGTGAATGCTTACGTTTTACTTTTAAGTAATGCTTTAATTTCAGCTAGTTCTTTTTGAACCTCAGCCAGTTTTATATCTGTAGGAGAAGGTGTCTCCTCTCTCGATGCCTCTTCCACATTATTAACAATTACCCCGACAAATAAATTAATAATGACAAACGCACCTATGATGATAAATGAAATGAAATACCACCATGAGGTTGGTTCTTGTTCGATTACTGGTGCCATGACACCACTTGCCCAAGAATCGAGCGTTAACAGTTGGAAAAGCGTTAGTAAAGAATTATGTAAGGTCCCAAAATATTCAGGTGCCATATCGCTATACAGCATCGTTCCAACGACCGCATAAATATAAAAGAAAATCCCTAATAATAATAAAATCGTTCCCATTGAGGGGATAGTCAAAATAAGTGCATTTACCATTTTTCGTAGTGACGGGATAATGGACACTGCTCTTAGTACCCTTAGGACCCTAATAACACGAAGAATTATCACGTAATGGCTACCAACTAAAATATGTCCAAGTGCAACAATAGCAAAGTCAAAAGCATTCCAAGGATCCTTCAGAAAGTCTTTTACGGAGAAGCTTCCCACAATGCGTATGGCTATTTCTAGTGTAAAGAGCCAAAGTATTAACCTATCTCCAAAGTAAATCCATTGATACAACTGTGAATCAACACTAATATAAGTCTCTAATCCTACTAAAATAGCATTAAATATAATTAATACAATAACTGTATTAATGAAAATGGGATTCCTTGAAATTCTAGCACATACTTCCCTAAATTGATTCATATGTATTTTATCCCCCTCCCTTTACCATTTTACTTTTAAGTGTTCATTCTGTCATCACGTTAAGAGAAAAGGATGAACTAACTCAAAACACGGTACTGAAGTTTTTCACTTTAGTACCGTGTTTTATACGATGTGATACGTTTGAACTCTAATAATCTATTTCACCAACTAATTCCCCTTTCACATGTTGGTCCCCTTGTAGCCATTTTGCTAATGAATACCTTGTCGGTGTTGCATTTCCACCTATGCCGACTATTACCTCGAGTGTCTTGGGAATATAAATGACTGTGTGTAGTGTACCAAAAAACTGACGGTATTCCTTAAAAAACAAAGGGGAATTCTCGTTATTAAATAGTTGGTATGCTTCTTCCGGGGAGTAGGTTTCTAGTGCGAGTTCTTGAAGATAGTTCTTTCTGCGTAACGAGCCTTCTATATACGTTCTATTTTTATTACTTAATGTTTCTGTTTCAAAATGATTGGTACAAATTAATGGTGTATGATGGGTAACAACTTGTTCCTCTGGTGATGCCTCCACCATACATGTATTGCCGTCTTGATCCATCAATGAGTAATTATAGCAATAACCATGTGGTAATTTCGTGATTATATTTACCGCTTCTCCTACATCTTTACACGTATCTAAAACAAGCCTTACTATCGTCGTCCCCATTAGACCCGGGCTCCATTTCGCTTCATTCACAAGATGCAATCCAATCACAAGGCCATGTTCATTCATTCCATCTAATCTACCTATAATCTGCTGGCTAAACCCTATACTTGCATAGCCATATTCTGGATTATAGAAGGCTAGACGACCATCATATAATTCAGGACTAAAATCATAATTCCGAATATAATAGTTTTCTTTAGAAAATGCTGTACAGCCCATCGTTGGAAATGTTAAATCATAACCGCTGTACATCCGTAACGCTGTTTGAAAGTCTATTTTTAGTCCATCTGCAATCCCCCTAATTTCCTCTATAATTCCATCAGAGTATTCCATTAGAATAGATTGCGCCTTTGTGGAATCCACAGTTGACGTTAGTTTTTGAAACATATCATATTTTTCATCAAATTTTATATGATTGCTTTGCTCCATCCCAATTTGATAATTTGAACCCACCAATTCAACTAAATTAACGAATAATTTTTGTCTCACTTTCTTCCCCTCCCATTTTCATTACTGGCATTAAAATAGTGACCAGCTTCAAGTCATTTCCATGGTACATCTCCATTAACGACCCTGTCGGAATATAATGATGATCACTAACGTATTTTACTAGTTTTAGATATGCCTGCACTATTTTGAAGAAGTTCCCTTGAAAATGTGTAGCAACACATAAAGACTTACTTATTCTTTCCTCTTTTTCAAAAAGGTCCCCATTCCTAACGTGACTATTCTCAGGAATTCCAAACCCGATCCACGCTTTCACTGTTTCCCTTCCCGATTCATACTTCAAATAATAATTGGTAACTACAATTTGTTGTTTCTTGAGTTCCTTTTGTCCCTTTGTAAAAAGCTCACCAAATCCACCCTGATTCCGCTCCGCATACATCCATATAATTCGTTCAGCAGGCCTTTCGAATAAAAAGATATCCTTCTCTTCTTGAGCACTTTCCAAATACTTGATTTGTACATCTAATAATTCCTTTTGTGCTTTTAAAGCTCTTGTCCACGTCTGCTTCATTTGGCATTGATCACTAACACTAGCTGACATGTATCGTTGAATATCCTTTAAAGGTATATTTGCTAATCGAAGACTCGAAATGGTTCGAGCTAAATCAATTTGTTCTTGCCGATATAATCGATAGCCATTTTCTTTGTTCCTATCCGGTATTAATAACCCTTTCTCCTCATAAAAGCGGAGCGTACTTTTAGGTATTCCTGTCTTTTTGGAAAATGCTTGAATGGATAACATGTTTACACCTCCTATTCTTAAGATAAACCTTAAAGCAACTTGAAGGTCAAGGGGAAAATCAGAAATCATTTATAGTTTTGCAAAGTTTTATAATGTTTATCGTTTTTACACCGAAATCGGACAGATGGAGTATTAATTGTATAGATTTTTTATTTCATTTGAATATGGATTATAAGGTTTAGGGGCCCCATTTTTCATTTCATACTGGAATCGTACTTCAAATGGTGAAGCCAGTTATCAAAAAACCAATACCAGAAGAATTAGCAATACCTGATAGCATAATTAACTACGCTATCATAATGTTGTCAGTGTCTGCGCAGGTTGCTAAGTCAGTATTTAAATACTTTTTAATTACTAAACAAAAAGACTATCCACATTTATGCAGATAGCCTCACTCATTTAAACCAACCTTTTTCCCGAAACCGCGAAATGGCCTCAATCCGATTACTTACATCTAACTTATCCAAAATAACTGATACGTAATTCCGTACAGTTCCTGTTGTAAGGTAGAGTTGGCTGGCAATTTCTTTAGTATTCTTTCCCTCTGCAATTAATTGAATTACCTGCTCTTCCCTTTCCGATAACGGGTTCTCCTGTTTATTGAAAGCTATATCAACTAATTCTGGCGCATAAATCTTTCTGCCACCCATAATGACACGAATTGAATTAGCTAATTCTTCACTCGGACTATCCTTTAATAGATAGCCACTTACATTTGCATTACGTGCGCGTTCAAAATATCCTGCTCTTGCAAAGGTAGTTAAAATAATTACTTTACAATCATGATTCTTTATTTCCTCCGCTACATCCAATCCGCTCTTTACAGGCATCTCAATATCCATAATACAAATATCAGGTTGATGTTGATGGATCAAATCTAACGCCTCTTGCCCATCTTTCGCTTTACCGACTACTTCCATGTCATCCTCTAAATCAAGCAATGAACCTAACGCTCCGAGCAGTAGCCTTTGGTCTTCAGCAATTACAATCCGAATCATGACAATCTCTCCTCTGATTGTTGTTTAATTACATTTGGAATCTTTACCTTTAGAACCGTACCATTACTTTCTTCAATCTCTAAGCTTCCATTGACAAAATCCAGTCGTTCTCTCATTCCGCGTAGTCCATTACCTTTTGTCGTATCTATATTTCCAATACCAATTCCGTCATCCTGAATGATAAGAGAAATCTCACTTGGTAATTGCTTAATTTTAATTAAACAGACGCGAGCTCTACTATGTTTAACAATATTTGTCACAGCCTCTTTCAAGCACATGCCTAGTACATTTTCTACTAATAAGGGTGTATGTTCTAATACCGGATTACCCTCCAAGTGAAAATTCATTTCAGCTGCCAATATGACTTGCTGCACATGTTTAATCTCATCCTCTAATCTAATACTTCGCATATCAGAAACCATTTCCCGTACTTCCTTTAGTGCGGTTCTAGCCGTTTGATGTATATCTTGAATTTCCTTTTGCACCTTTTCGGGGTGTTTATGTAATAGTTTCCCAGCCAAATCACTTTTCAGTCCAATGAGCGATAGTTTTTGCCCTAATGTATCATGTAGATCACGGGCAATACGCTGCCGCTCTTCCATCACCATTAATTGGGAGATACGTTGATTGGCATCTTCTAATTGATGTTCAAGCAGTTCCCGTTTGATTCGATTATACATATTAAATGGCAATAATATGACACCAATAACACTAATAATGATAAATGGAAGTTGGGTAAAGAAAATCTGACTTTGTGTGAAAAAGCCAATTGTTGTGGCCGAAATGGTTGTTACTAGATGGACCACATAAAGGGTAATAAAACCTGCTTTGTTCTGGATATTTCCAATATAGAAAGCAAGAAACAACGAGAAATAGACATAGCCAAAATACAGTGTCATCCCAATGCTAATCGCCATCTCAATACCGACAGACAAATAGACTGTCCAACCTTTTTTTATGTACGATAAACGAAAGGTTGTAAAAAATAGAACAATCATAACTATCCCAACAATAACTTCTATTGGGGTAGAGAACCGAATGACGAAATAGAAGGGAAGAATACAGAAAACAATCCAAATATAAATGCTTAGTCCTGTATTCTTCGAGAAAATATGATACCACTTTTGCATTTTCTTCCTCCTAATTCTTGTTTCCTAGAGTATAGCAGATAAAGAGTAATACAAGAACCCCAACACATGCAATGTAGGGGTTTTTTTGGGTTACTTTTCTTGAACACTAGTATTTCTTGTAGTGAGTGGTAAGTTGGTTTTTTGTTCCTTCAAGCGTTCCTTAATTTCCTTAAAGCTTACAAATGTTTTGCTCGCCTCATCATACAAACGAAATCGTATGGACTGTAGACTAGTCAAAAGTGTAATTGTCGTTGCCTTTTGCAATGGTGGTGTTGATTCATGGGCTTTTTCTAAATTGTAATTTGGAACTCTTGGGCTCAAATGGTGCACGTGATGATAACCGATACTACCAGTTAACCATTCGATAATTTTAGGTAATTTATAATACGAACTTCCATCTACCGCTGCTTTTACATAATCCCATTCCTCTTCATTTTCAAAATAGGAATCCTCGAACTGATGTTGTACATAAAACAACCAAATACCTGCAGCACCTGCAATAAACAAAATAGGCAGTTGTATGATTAAAAAGGCCTGCCAGCCAATTGCCCACATTAAAAGCGCATAAATCACTACAATAGAAACATTAATTAAGTAGGTGTTTAACCGTTCTTTTCGTTTTGCACCTTTACGATTGAATCGATTAGAAATTAAGAAGAGATAAAGCGGTCCTAATCCAAACATGACGATTGGATTTCGGTAAAGTCGATAAGCCAGTCTGCCCCAAAATGAAGCTGCTACATACTCGTCCACCGTCATGACCCACACGTCACCTGTTCCACGTTTATCTAAATTACTACTGGTGGCATGATGAATCGAATGACTCCATTTCCATTTTTCAAATGCAAAATGGGTGATGATACCGGTAATGGTCCCGACTACACGATTTGCCTTCTTATTTTTGAAAAAGGACATATGAGTACAGTCATGGAAAATAATGAAGGTTCGTACTACAAATCCTGCCGCTAGAATGGTTAATGGAATGGTTAACCAAATAGATATGGCTAGACTCTGATATGCCAGAAACCAAAGTAGGAAAAATGGGATAATCGTATTGATTATTTGAAAGACACTTGCCCTTGTATCCGATTGCGCAAATGGTAATACACTTTTTCTTAATTGTGCTTGTTTTTGTTTACTCACTTTATTCCCCCTAATCGTACTTGTTATTAGTTATATATTAGGTGGATAGTAGAAAATTTATAAGTCATATTCGTAAGGAGTTAGATATGACAAATGTCATATCTAATCAAGTGAAACCTCCTTCAGTCGGGGTTTTACAAATCCATCAACCTTTCCTAAATTACTACACAAAAAGGTGATGATTTTCATCACCACCCTGACATGAAATATTCTTCTTTTATAACCCTAAGCTTCACCTTGATGAAGCGGTGGAGGTACAAGCCATCCTTTTTCCTTATTTAATCGAAGAAGCTTTGTACCAAATGCAGCTTTTTGGGTATGTATCTTCCCAAATAATGTTGCAATATCTTCTCGTATACACTGACCCATCACTGTACTAGCTGCTACTAACCCAGCAGCAACATCGGCTGACATTTTTCCTGCAATTTCATTATCCATGAAACGGGCACCAGTAGGGATGGATTCTAAATCTGCTGCCGGACGTTCCGGAGGGGTTGGGGGCAATCCAACACCATTAGCCTTTAGTAATGCTTCTATTTCTGTTAAGTCCTGTTTCCCTTGTTCAATCGCTTCTTGAATTAACTTTTTTAAGTCATCGTCTCCAGTATGATTTAATAATGTCTGGTAGGCTGCAACCATTGCCTTTCCAGTAAACACCGCCGTCCAAACACTATACACCTCCCCGTAATGCATCGGTTCATCAGTAGGATTTCCACTTAAAATTCCCATTTTCAACCTCCTAATCATATTCATATTCTGTGCCACCTTTCTATCCATGCATATCCTTAGATTGTCTATTCCCAGGATTTTTAAACAGTTATTAGTTTACTTTTTTTACCTATTTCCTTTTCATAAACCGATTGTTTTTTTAAGTCCTATTTAATAGGTATAATGAGAATAAGGTAATAGATAGGAGGGGGATGGATGGAAATAAATAAAATCCTAGATCAGTTGGCTAGAAAAGAGCCTGGAATTATGGGAATGGAAGATTTTAAACAGTCTGCAATACTGATTCCACTAGTTGAAGTGAATGGAGATACCCATATACTATTCGAAGTTCGCTCCATGAAGCTACGTAGTCAACCTGGTGATATTTGTTTTCCTGGAGGGAGAATAGATTCTACTGATCCAACTTCAAGATATTGTGCTATTCGTGAAACAACAGAAGAACTTGGGATTAGTGAGGAGAGCATTCTAGATGTGACTCCGATTGACTATGTGGTGTCTGATATGGGTAGGATCATCTATCCTTATGTTGGGAAACTTCGAGATATCGATGAAATCACCCCAAACGAATCAGAAGTTGGAGAATTTTTCACAGTACCTTTATCTTATTTTCTGAATACCACACCGGAATCCTATAAAGTAAATTTCAAAGTAATACCTGAGGAAAATTTTCCGTTTGATTTAATTGTTGGCGGGGAAGATTACAATTGGCAAATTCGCCATGTTAATGAGTTGTTTTACCGATACGAGGACCGGGTTATATGGGGATTAACGGCAAAGATATTGACACACTTTTTAAAGTTGATAAAGAGTTGAGAAGAAAACATCGGGTTGACCGATGTTTTTTTGTTAGGTTTTGGGAATATCAGCCAGGTTTGAGGAATATCAGCCAGGTTTGAGGAATATCAGCCAGGTTTGAGGAATATCAGCC
>NZ_KI519435.1:248785-336022 GCF_000482485.1 Paucisalibacillus globulus DSM 18846
GGAATATCAGCCAGGTTTGAGGAATATCAGCCAGGTTTGAGGAATATCAGCCAGGTTTGAGGAATATCAGCCGCAGCCACGAATCGGGCTGCGACTGATTTATTAACAATCTATTTAATTCTCAACTATCTCACTAAACATAGCCAAATCTGACGGTTTAGTTTTAATATTTTCCTTTTCCCATACCATTTCCAAATAAACTTTAGCAATTGTTTCCTGGCGACCGCCTGCTTTAACGGCATGTTCAATTGCAACAACACTTTCCAATATATCCACCATCCACCTGGCAAGGTCCTTACAGTAATACGTTTGCAAATCTGCCGGAAATGTTTTAATTTCATTTATTTTGTTTGTCATTTTAATAACTTCTTCCTCAACCCGATCAATCCATCCACAAATTTCACTTTTACCTACACTTATTTTATTCAGTCGATTCAGCATTTCCTCCGCAAAGACTTGGTCAACACTATATTTATCGATTAACCGAAGTACCTCTAGCCCAAGTATATTCGCTGTACCTTCCCATACAGTTAAAACTTGAGCATCCCGAAGTAGTCGTGGTGTCACAAAATCCTCAATATAACCATTCCCGCCATGCATTTCAATCGCTTCATGAGAAAAATGCACGGCTTGTTCAGCTGTTTCCTTTTTCATAATAGCGACATACAAACGGAATAGTGCTTGTTCTTTTTCCGGTGCGGTATGCTTTGTTTCAAGTCCCATAACTTCATCCATCATCTGGACCACTTCAAACATTGCGTTCATTTCCACTTCCTGTTTTGCAACTAGTTTACTTAATGTCGCTTGGACCATTGGATAATTGGTTAGTTTATTACCAAAAGCAGCACGGTTATTTGCGTAGCTTTTTGCCTCTAGATAGGCACGTCTCATAATGCCTAGAGAAGCTATTGCATTTGACACTCGTGATAAGTTCAGTGCTTCAATCATGTAATAAAATCCTTTATTTTCTTCTCCAACTAAATAACCTTTAGCACCTTGAAATTCTACTTCAGCAGATGGCACCGCACGAACACCGAGTTTATCTTTCAAGCGACGAATTCTTAAATGTCCTTGTCTCCGGTTCTCTTCCCAAGGTACTAGAAATAAACTTAACCCTTTTGTTCCTTTGGATGCTCCTTCTAAACGAGCTAATACCATTGCCACTTCACAGGCTCCCGCGTTGCTGGCAAAGTACTTTTCACCAGAAATTTTATAAAGGGATCCGTCTTTGATCGCGGTTACCTCATTGGCACCAACATCAGAACCACCTTGGCGCTCCGTTAAAAACGTAGCACCTTCATAAAGCTCGACATCACCAGTTGAAGCAACATGAGGTAAATATTTTTCTTTCAGTTCTTCCGACGCATAATGGTCGATTAAATATGCCGTTGCTTTTGTTAGCGTCACGGGACATGCTAATCCGGGTTCAGTATGCGAAAGTAAATAGGTCAGCGCATAAGCATACACATAGTTTCCCTTCATACCCAGCTCGGGAATCTTTTTATGGACATAACCCACTATTCCCGTGTTATACGTATCCTCTACCGATTGCTTATATCCTTCATTGAGCCAAACTTCAGAAACCTCATTGCCCATTTTGTCGTAGCGAATTAGTTTAGGCTCTCCTTCTCGGTCGGTGTGAATAGCCCGTTTTTCAATGGCTCCTGCACATAATGTACCGTAACGTTCTAATTCCTTATCTGCCCAATGAAAGAAATCCTCTGGTAAGTAATCTTTTAATAAACGATGCAAATTGGAATCATCTTTATAAAAGTTACGTGCTTCTTGATTTTCCTTTAGCTCTATTGCCATGTTCAAACCTCCAAAGATGAATTATTTAAACCAGTTCCAAAATCCTCTTACTAGTTTCCAACCCGCTCACGTAACTGGTGTTTTAGTAGTTTACCAGTAGTATTTCTTGGGAGTGCATCCAACACCCCATAAAACCTAGGAATCTTATAATCTGCTATTTTTCCTTGAAGGAACTCCTTACACGCTGATGCTGCGTCCTCTATTTCACCATCAACAACTAGAAATGCTTTGACGGTTTCACCCCAATCTGGGTTTGGAACACCGACAACAGCAACATCCGAAATCATAGGATGCGTGATTAGCAGATTCTCAATTTCCTTTGGATAAATATTAACACCACCAGAAATAATAATGTCCTTCTTGCGGTCAACCACCCAAAAGAATCCATCCTCGTCTTGTTTAGCCATATCTCCTGTATATAGCCAACCATCCTTTAATACTTCTTTTGTTTTTTCATCATTCTTATAATAAGCCTTCATGTTTCCTTCTCCTTGAAGGATAATTTCGCCAATTTCTCCTTGTTTAACATTATTTCCTTTTTCATCAACTAGACGGATTTCGCAATTTAGGGCTGCTCGATTTCCGATGCTACCAGCTTTTTGTTCGTGATCATCAAAACCTAATAACGTTCCATTTGGCCCCGCTTCTGTAAGACCATACACACAAATTATTTTATCCGTATTAAATTGACTTTTCACAAACATAACTTCTTCTTTTGCCAAAGGGGCTCCACCATAGACCCAATACTTCATCGAAGACAAATCATACTCTCTTATTCTAGGATGCTTTGAGGTTACTAAGTATGCGATTGGTGCGCCAAATAGGTGGGTAGTTTTTTCTCGGGAGACTGTTTCTAGTAGTAAGTCTGGGGTGAATGTTGGAACAACTACATGCGTTGAACCAACATACAAGCCTGCTATCATAAATAAATGCAGTGGTGCAGAATGACTAAGCGGCATCATGTGGAGTACTCTACTTTCCGGCTTTAGTTCCATTTCTACACAAATAGTCATAGCAACTGTTAAAATGCTTCGATAGGTGAATAACACTCCTTTAGGATCACCAGTTGTCCCAGAGGTATAAAGAATGGATGCTTCATCATCTTCGGTCCAATTACATGGTATTTCTTCCGGGGAACCTTCTTCTAGAAGCGTATCAAAAGCTAGCCACCCATCTGCTTGTGATCCAGTTTTAATATAAACCATTTCCTTAACAGTATCTGGCAAACTTTTCACTTGCTCAAACAATAATTCATAGGTCATGAACACACTTGCATCACTATGATTTAAAATGTACAAGATTTCTTGCCCAACTAGCTTTGCATTGATTGGAACAACAAGAGCACCAATACGTTGAATAGCTATGTAGGCATACATAAATTCCTTTGTATTTGGCATATGCAAAACTACTTTATCACCCTTTTTGACACCTAGCTTTGATAGACTATCTGCCAGTTGGTTAACCGCCTCATTCCACTCTGCATATGTAATTCTCTCTGTTGGCGTTAAAATCCCTTCTTGATTTGGGTATTTTCTCGACATCACTGCAAGTAGATTAGGTATATTCACTCTTTTCCACGCTCCAATTCTTTTAATTTTGATTGAAACTGACTAAGCAACTCTTCCATCTCATTTCGAATTTGGATTAATTCATCAATACGTTTTGTCACCTCCTCGATTTTTTCTTGCCCATACTCCATTGTTCGCTGAAGTTGCTTTTTCCCGGTGCGGTCGCGGTCAAATAACTGAATCATTTCTCGTATTTCTTCTAGTTGGAACCCATATTTTTTCCCGCGGAAAATGAGTAGAAGGCGAATGCGTTCTTTTTTTGTGAATATACGGCGATTCCCTTGCGTGCGGTCAGGTGTCAACAGACCAACTTCTTCATAGTATCGTATTGCCCTTGTTGTAATTCCAAATTCTTCTGCCAGTTCACCTATTGTATAGTTTTCAACGTTATCCACACACATCCACCTTTGAACAAATATTCATATAATTATAATAATACACTTTACCTTAACGTAAAGTGCAAGTAGGGAAAATTTGTATTTATTTAGAAATGACGAAAGGGAGTGTTCTATACATCCTTTCACTAGGAGATCAGCGACGTAATGATGAATGAGAGGCTCTTGCACATCATTTCAAACTGTGGCCGGTGCTGAAATGATGAATGAGAGGCTCTTGCACATCATTTCGAACTGAGGTCGGTGCTGAAATGATGAATGAGAGGCTTTTACACATCATTTCAAACTGAGGCCGGTGCTGAAATGATGAATTAGAGTAACTCATAACCACATCAACATCCCCAAATAAAAAAGCAGCTAGGATGTCACGCCATCCTAGCCACTTCCATATCAATTCCATTTTATTCCTACTGGCATAACGCTCTCTATTTCTTCCTTATACATTTCCCATTCTTCATCATTCAACCATAAATGAATTACCCCATGATCTTCACTTGTTCGAATTAACCGACCAATTCCCTGACGAAGACGTAATAACATATATGGAGCATCTACTTCTTTTTCAGGATTTGCTACATGTTTTCGTTTTGCTTTGAAAACTGGGTCATGCGGCGGGAATGGGAGAGATGAAATAATGACCTGGCTTAAGGATTCACCAGGAACATCGAGTCCTTCCCATAAGTGATAGGCACATAAGACAGAGTCCTTTTGAGTTTGGAAGTGATTTACTATTTCACTAATCTCCTGATCCCCTTCGTATAGAAGATTAAATGACCAGTCCTCCCCTTCAGCCCAGCTACGGAAAGCATTCATTTCCTCTATATTAGAAAATAAAACTAGCGTACTACCATTATTTTCTTCAATTTGCTTCCCTATTTGATTCCACTTCTTATCCTTATTTTGATCCAAATGCCCAAACAACTGCATCTGTTCCTCATAATTAAATGGTGATTCCACAGAAAAAGAATCATACGCTTCAATACCTAGACTATTCGCCAAGTATGAAAAGTCTCCGTCTTGTGAAAGAGTTGCAGAAGAGAAGACAAATGGGATATTTTTTGAAAATACCTCTTTCTTTAATACATCTTCTACAAGTCTTGGCATCAGTACAAGGGTAGTCGTATCTTTATTATCTTCAATCCAAAAGATTCCTTCATCTTCCTTTAGGAAAATAGAAAGACCGTAATGGTAAAACTCCAAATACTCTTCAATTATTTTGAGATGATAACCATCAATAGTAAACATTTCCGAATCAAAGACTAGCTGGTCAAGTAGCTTTTCTACTTTTCCATCTAAAGTTGACACCAATTCAATCATAGCTTTGGTGGCTTCTACTTCTTTACGGTTAGAACCCGCTACCTCACTGGCTGATTCACTAAGCATATCAAACCAGTCATCATGTAACGCTAAAATATCTTCAATCAAATAAAGGGATTCTTCACGTACATCTTGTCCCATATACCCTGTAAGCACTTGGTTAAGTGTTTCAGAGTGGAAGCGATACGTAAGCCCTTTTTGGGCAGAAAATTCCAGCAAATGTCCTTCATCAAAAATTACAGTACTTGCTTCCGGCAACAATGGAATTTGCCCTTCCCGTTTTCTTGATTCCTTTGTCCATACGTGTTCCATATAGAAATCATGCGAGCAAATGATAAGATCTTTCGCATGACGATAGTACTCACGATTTAGTGTTTGTCCACTTCGATGTCTGAGTTGACAGGTTGCACATTGCTGTAGTGGATCCCAGGCAATTTTCTCCCATGTTTCATCAGATACCCATGGATATTCTTTTCGGTCTCCATATCGTTCAAACGTCTTTTTAACAGAACTCGTATCAAAGACGAAATCGGGAACTTCATCATATACTCTGACAATATCTTGATTATTTGTTTCTCCAATTAGTTGGTCCAGCTTTCTGGCGCAAACATAATTTTCCCTTGCTTTAGCTAGTCTTACATCTACCTCGAGACCAAGTGCTTTCTCAAGCTTTTCTATGTCTCCACCTTTTTTAACTAGCTGTTCGATTAAGGTTTCATCTGCACAGGAAATAATAGCTGGTTTTCCGATATACCTGGCATAACAGATTGCATACAACAAATAGGCAAAAGTCTTCCCTGTTCCAACCCCAGCCTCAGCAAAAATAGTGCGCTTCTCTTTAAATGCCTTTTCTAGTTGAAAGGCCATGAAAATTTGTTCATCGCGAGTTTCATATCCTTGCTCTGGTAAAATATCATAAAAAACATCCCCGACATAATCACCTAGTTTATCGTAGTAGTTTTCTGATTTAGATACTTGAAATGGTAGTGCATTATTTTTTGACATTTGGTTACCTCTTTTTACGTTTTCAACATATGGAATCATTCTATCATGTTAATTGAATTTATTACTATTAAATAAAAAGCAAGCCTAACTAAAAATAAGAATAGGAGATATAAAAACACAAAGTATAACCTGCCCAATTTCCATAAATGAAAATACTAATAATATAACTTGCTTATTACTTTTGATAGGATAAAATATAGACAAGTATGATATTAGACGGGTGAGGACCTTCCTTCCCTTCTGGACACCATTCAAGTGGTGGAAAGGAGGGGATGTCTATGGAGATTGTATTATCAATTTTGATGGTACTTTTTGCAGCGGGGGCTTTTTTAGTTACACTGCTAAATTTCATTAGACAATTAATCAATGATTTGATTAATAAAAAGTGAACCTCACCCTTGATTCCACAATCAACGTAGGGTGAGGTTCTTTTCCTTGACCATGTGTTCAGGAGGGAAGCCCACCGGAACAACAGTATCATGCTAAACCGAGAATGTTAGCAGCATTCTCGGTTATTTTATTAGTATTGCTTTTCTACTGTTATTATACATAGTACGGTGAAATATGTCCATTTACTTTTGTGAAGAGTTGTTTACTATCATCATTTTCCCCATTCTTTGAGTATACAAAACCACAATTATTAGAAATCACTTAACATATTTTATGGATATGTTTTCAGATGCTTATACCCTAGCAGTTCACCTTCTGTATTAACAACAACTTCATCCATACCATAGCTATTATGAGCTTCATAATAAGGGAATACCTTCAGTGTTAGCTCATACAATCCGCCAACCCCATACACCTGCTTTATTTTAAGTATTTCTGCATCATATGTTGCCCAATTCAGATATTTATGTGCATTTTTATCTCTTTTATAAATTTCAACAATTGCTTTATCTACAGGTTCTCTTAGGCTACCGATAAGAGCATATTTTAATGTTTTACATAATTCTGTATCTGCATCATTTATGGTTTTGGCTTCAATAGGTATGTTTAATACTGCCAAAAACAGTCCTACTATAATCATTGTTATTATTTTTTTCATGATTTTCACCTCAATTTAGTTTCCTAGTATCTAAATTGGATTATTCATCCCTTTATAAAAAAAACAAGACAATCCATCTGGTGCCTTGGTTAACTTTTACACTTTGCGATGAATTGTCATGGTTACTTCCTACTTCACTTTTATTTCTTTCTTATCTTTACTTAATACTTTCACTTCATAAAGGTCATCACGAATCGACTTCGTTCCTTCATCCGTTTGAATATACAACTCAATTTCGTTTAGAATTTCCATAGCTATCTCTGAAGTTTGAGGATCATTAACTTCCAAAGATGTTTTAACTTTGATTTGAAGTGGATATGGGTGGAACGAGTGTGCAAATCCAGTTACAGGATATTTTTCAGCTTCCATTAACGCACTTGAAATGTGACGGAGTGCACCTGTCTTTTCCCAACGTAGTTCTTGTTCACGTGCAACTTTTTCCACTTGTCTAATACTTAGTTTATACTCTTCTCCATAAACCTTTGCTTCATCCTTCATTATTTCTTCTAATTGTTCTAAACGACTTTCGGTGTCAGGAACAATCGCATTCATGTAGATTCCTTCCACATCATTTATTCGAACCTGAACAGGAAACATAAGCTCATAGCCTTCTTGCTGTAAGCGATTTGTTAAAGCTTCTTGAAGTGCAATACTATCTTGAATATCTTTATTATTGTGGTGTCGTTCGAAATCCATTTCTCCTTCCTCATAAGCAGTCACTTTCACTTCATAGTCTGCAAGTCCGACTTCTTCTAGTCTATTGTGTATCTGGTCTGCAATGTCTTTACTATCTTCGGTTAAACCCATTATATGGACTTTTATTTCTTTTCCTTCCATCCCAGCGGCCCCGATTTCCATTCCTTGTTCATCCAAAACCAATTGAATCTCCTTAAAAATACTATCCATTTCTTCCATACGTTGTTCTTCTTCTTTCACGAAATGGCTAATGAAAGGAATCTTTGCAATAACATGTTCCATTGATGGTAGAAAGAGAATGATTGTGAACAACAATATCCCCATCGCAGCAACTGTTAATCTCCTGTTGATACGTCTTGCAGACTTATTTTTTGGGGAAGGTTTATCAATTGCACGCAGCACCTTTTGCTGGTTTTCCTCTGAAAAGCGCATTTGGTTCACCCTTTCTGGATAATCCCTTCTATTTTTCAAAAAC
This sequence comes from Paucisalibacillus globulus DSM 18846, assembly GCF_000482485.1. GTDB lineage: Bacteria > Bacillota > Bacilli > Bacillales > Amphibacillaceae > Ornithinibacillus > Ornithinibacillus globulus. The sequence continues at coordinate 257,102 of NZ_KI519435.1, forward strand.
CATTCCTCCTTCTATATGAAGTTTCAAGTTTTTTCGAGCGCGATGTAATCTAGTTTTAACTGTGTTTTGTTTTACACTTAAAATATTGGCTACTTCTTCAATGGTAAGATCTTCATAATAATAAAGTATAAGTACTTCACGTAGTTTCACCGATAAATTTAATACTTCATGAAAAATGAAATCACTCTCTTCTTTTCTGACAACTTGAGAATCTACCGAATCCACTTTTCTTTCTTCTTCCTTAATCAGTGCTTGGGGGATCAGATTACGATAAGACCAACTTCTAACATAGTCCTTACAATAATTGACTGTAATGCTGTACAACCAGGTCTGATAGGAAGATTGATGTTTAAATGTATCTAGGGACTGATAGCATCGAATAAATACCTCTTGTGAAATATCCTCAGCTAATTGTCTTTCCTTCACATATGTAAATGCAACTCGAAGTACCATATCTCCGTACCTTTGCATTAAATCCACTAAAACTTCACGGTTTGATTGATTTTTCTCTGGGCCTAGTTTATCGTGCATATCTTCCCTCCTTTCATTCTGTTAGACGAAAAGTGAATTAATCAGGTTCCCTATTAATAGAAAAAAGACACGATATATACCGCGTCTTAATAATTGGATTTACCTTTTTATAGCACTTTATTATTCGACCTAAAACGAAACAGTCTATCATTCTTGGTTCTTTTAACTAATTCATTTTTTAGTTCTATAAAGTCATCTTCTGTCAGCCATTCTCCGTGGAAAGTAATCTCTTTTCCGTCGATTAGATTGATTGTTATTAATCTACGGTCATAATCATGAAATTCAACACAATATTCAATGTCATAGTAATTTGCCCTTTTTGTTGAAAATAATGGCCCCTTGTTAATCTCAAGCTCATTCGGAGATAAATAAACATAATCCTGACTTGAGCGATTCATATAGTGAATTCCACGAATAATACCCACCAACACCGGAATTAAACCGAGGAAGAAAAATACCAGACCCATGTCGGGGGACCGTTGCACTGTCATAGTGGTTGTAACAACAGCTATAAATGCCGCTATAAATGATCCAAATGCTTGTTTATTCCAATCACTTGTATCTGCAAATCGATATCCCATGTGTGAATCCCCTTTATATTTCGTTACGTACTATACGAAAAATTCCCATAATTGGTTTCAATAAAAGTATAACCGATTTCCCTTCCCCCCAGAAAGAAAATCGGTTATATACGTTCTATATAATAAACAAACCCCTAAAATCTATGAAATTTTCATTCTAAAGTCAAGCTGCCTTAAGATTGCAGATTCCGTTGCAATTCTCACTTACAAAAGTATTGCCATTTTCCCTTTTTCTACTAGAAATCTAATTATTAACAAGTTCCTTATGAAGCATTGTCCTATGCTTAGCATAATTTTCATGCCATGAAAATGCCTTTTCCAGCACATGTGGAGTCTGCCCGCCTCGTTCAAGTGCTTCTTCGTAGTACTTCCAGAGCTGTGCACGATAGGTTGGATGTACACAGTTTTCGATAATCAACGGAACTCTTTCGCGAGGAGCAAGTCCTCGTAAATCGGCATACCCTTGCTCTGTCACCACAACGTCTACATCATGCTCGGTATGATCAACATGAGATACGAATGGTACGATACTTGAGATATCTCCGCCCTTGGCAACGGATTTGGTAACAAAGATTGCTAGTCTAGCATTCCGTGCAAAGTCACCGGATCCACCGATACCATTCATCATTTTCGTTCCGGACACATGGGTAGAGTTCACATTACCATAAATATCAAACTCTAGTGCGGTATTAATTGAAATTAATCCAAGACGTCTTATAATTTCTGGATGATTGGACATCTCTTGTGGACGCATGATTAATTTATCACGGTAATTTTCAAAGTTAGAGTATACCTCATTCATTTTCTCTTCTGATAGTGTAATAGAACAACAGGATGCGAAGTCTACCTTTCCTGCATCAATAAGATCAAATACTGCATCTTGAAGTACTTCAGAGTAAACCTCTAGATTCTTGAACTCGGATTCAACCATGCCGTGTAAGACCGCATTTGCAACAGAGCCAATACCAGATTGTAATGGTGCTAATCGCTCTGATAATCTACCAACCTCGATTTCTTTACGTAAGAAGTCTAGTAGATGATTGGCCATGATTTGTGTTTCCTCATCTGGCGGTACAATCGTTGATGCAGAGTCTACTTGATTGGTAAACACGATTCCTTTAATTTTGTCATCATTTACAGGAATCCCAATGGTACCAATTCTATCATTTGGTTTTGTTAATGGAATTGGGTCACGCTCACCTTGTCTGCCCGGACTATATAAGTCGTGTAATCCCTCTAACAATTCTGATTGCGCTAAGTTAATTTCCACGATAATATTTTTTGCGTTTTCTGCAAAAGCCATCGAGTTGCCGATAGAAGTTGTTGGAATGATCATGCCATCTTCCGTTATGGAAATCGCCTCCAAAATTGCATAATCTACTTGTTCGATAACATTCGCACGAAGTAATTCCGCGGTATGCGACAAGTGATGGTCAACAAACAAATGTTCCCCAGCATTTATCTTCTTTCTCATCATAGGATCTGCTTGGAACGGAAGGCGTTTATTAATAATGCCAACCTCAGCAAACAACTTATCCACATCTGAACCTAAGGATGCCCCAGTAAAGACGTTCACTTTGAACTTTTCCCCTGCTTCGGCACGTTTTACTAATGCCATCGGTACTGCTTTCACATCACCGGCTCGAGTAAATCCACTTAACCCCAATGTCATACCATCCTGAATCCAAGATGCTGCCTCATCAGCTGAAACTACTCTATCTTGTATACGAGGATCTTTAATACGATCTGTTACGTTTTCCATATTCCCATCCCCTGTTAAGCGTTTTCATTTAGTTTAACGCATTAATTGCGACAATTGCGAAAACAAGACGGGATAAGGAAATAATTGCTTAAACCATGAAAATGAATGTTTAAAATAGAATATTTTTTTAAAATCCTAGTAATTTGCGAAAATAGCTTGAATACGATTGACTTACTTGTACAGTTTGCCCATTAGCCATTTCTAATAGAAATGTTGAATGGGTATCTGGATAAATTTCCTTTATATGACGCACATTTACGATAAAAGACCGGTGGCAACGAATAAATATTTCTCTAGGAAGACTATATTCAAACTCTTGTAATGTATTTTTATGTGTTCCCGAAAAACTTTTACCGTACACATGGGTTTTCCTGTCTTTTACCTCTATATAGTAAACATCTTGGAATGGAATTGGCTTCCAACCATCCTGGGACTTTAACGTAATGACCGATTTACCCTCTGTAAAAGCTGGATAAATAGCTAGTACACAACCTGCGATCTTACCGTCTTCTTTAAAAGGCACTGCCATCCCGTGGTATGGAACACCAAAAATATTCCGGTCTATAAACTCAGAAACCTTCTGTTCCGTTTGCCAAGCTTTATAGGCAATCGTTCCTTCCTTTACCGGATCCCCAGGCCGTATCTTCAAATCAATCCGCTTACTCGGTCTGTAATACACATACCTATTCCCACGTGAAACTGCAATCGAAATTTCATCCGAAAATAGCTCTCCAACAATATCCAAAATTTCCATACAATCGATACTCCTTTGCCCGAAAGCTTTGTGGTGCCTGGCACTCCAAACTTTGTCGAATACTAGTTGTATTTTAACACGCTTTCATGTGAAAAGGACCTTGGAGTTGACCCCAAAAGTCCTGTGCGTTACCTTTTTTGTATAAGTACTAGTTTAAAATCACCGACCGTATCCTTCTCATACAAATTGGTTACAGAGGTGGAGTAGTTTTGAATTTCTGCTTGAAATTTCAAATCAATTTCAGGAACGCTAACAAAAAAATCATTTTTATATAATTCAGTAGTTACATCATGATACGTTTCGTGGGTTACCTTAAATTCCAGTTCAAGCTGTAGGAGCTTTTCTTCGTCCTTTTCAACAACTGCATCATTTAAGCTTTCAACTTCTAACATTAGTTCATTTAACCATATTCTACTCACTTGCTTTCACCTCTATTTATTTCTGGACAAATGTCTTGGGCATAATGACAGCGATTACTTCGCCTTTGACTACACACACATCTCCTGCATAAACTTCTGTCAGCACTTTCCACTTCTTAGGATGAATTTCTTCTACCGTACCAATTGCTTTTAGTGGCACACCATATGGGGTCGGTTTTAGAAAATCCACCTTCAAAGAACCCGTAACGAATCTTGGTGGCTCCTCTTCATCACCCGGCTCATGGCCGTTTTTCCTGTGTAATGCAAGTGCAGCAGAACCCGTTCCATGACAATCAACAAGGGATGCGATCACTCCTCCATATACAAAACCAGGTATTGCTGTTTGCTCTTCCCTTGGTGTATAAATCGTTACTGTTTTTTCTCCGTCCCAACCCGTTCTTAAGTGAAGCCCATTCTCATTTAACCTACCACAACCATAGCACCATGAATAATCATCTGCATAATCGTCTTGGATAGCATGTATCACTTTTTCCACCATTTCTCCCACTCCTTTTCCCTGAATAACTTGTACCATCTGTTCATATATATATTCCAGATGACAACAAGAGCTTTTACCATTATAATAAACATAACTGTTTTGTGAATACAATTTTAAAAATTAAAAATAGAAAGGTGAGAGTATGGGAAAAAGAATTTTTTACTTCCTATTAACAAACGTTTTAGTACTTTTAACAATTAGTATTATTTTTACCATTTTACCGGTTGATTACATCTCGAATGGTACCATTCAATTTGGTCCATTACTAATCTTCAGTGCAATTATCGGTTTCACAGGTTCCTTCATCTCGCTAGCCATGTCCCGTTGGATGGCTAAGAAAATGATGGGTGTACAAGTTATCGATCCAAACGGCCCGATGAATGAATACGAAAAAGCTGTGGTGGAAAAAGTTCACCGTCTATCTAGAGCGGCAGGATTAATGCATATGCCTGAGGTGGGAATTTACAACTCTCCAGAAGTAAACGCATTTGCAACTGGTCCTTCTAAGAAACGCTCTCTAGTTGCTGTTTCAACTGGTCTACTACAGGAGATGGATGACGATGCGATTGAGGGTGTTATTGCACATGAAGTAGCTCACATCGCTAATGGTGATATGGTTACGATGACAATACTACAAGGTATCGTAAACACATTTGTTGTTTTCCTATCTCGAATCGTTGCGTTTGTTGCTTCTCGATTTGTAAAAGAAGAACTTGCACCGATTGTGCATTTCATTGCTATTATTGTGTTCCAAATCGTATTCTCCATTTTAGGAAGTATCGTTGTTTACGCATACTCCAGACATCGTGAGTACCATGCAGACCGTGGTGGTGCGGATTTAGCTGGTAAAGATAAAATGCGTCATGCACTGGAGAGTTTAAAAGCATACACGAGTCGTATTAAAGGTGGCGAGGATACATCTATCGCTACGTTAAAAATCAATAACAAGCGTAAATCATCCATTTTCTCTACACACCCAGATTTGGATGAGCGTATCAAGCGTCTAGCATAACCTGTAGGAGTGTTCCAATTTGGAGCACTCCTTTTCTTTTTTCTATACACTATTTGCCTATAGATACATATATTTACCATATATAATCCTTTAAAGAGGTGAATCTATGTACTACCAGGTTAATCCATATTTTCGTAGTCCAGTTCCAACTAGGCAGAATAAAAATAAAGTAAAGGTTTACGGGGAAGGTTCCGTTTCTGTACAGCCAGATCAAGCAACCGTAACCCTAGGCGTGATTACGGAGAACAAGAACCTCCAGCAAGCACAACAAATAAATGCTACCGAAACCACAAATGTTATCAATGCTATTCTTGGAAGTGGTATTCCTAGGGAGAATATCCAGACATCTGAATTCCGAATCGATATCGATTATGACTATCAAGATGGTCAACAAGTGTTTCGGGGATATCGGATAACTAATTTACTTACCATCACCATTGATCAGTTTGCAAACGTCGGGGAAATTGTGGACATTGCTGTGGATAATGGAGCCAATACCGTACGCAATATTGATATGACCGTTTCAAATCAGGAGCGTTTCTACCAACAAGCACTTGTGAAGGCAATCAAAAATGCACAGGAAAAAGCATTATTAATTGCAGATACATTAGGTGTTTCTATAAATGAAATTCCTAGTGATTTAAAAGAAATAACTAGCACATCACCTGAACAACCAAGACCATTTGTGTTAGGTGTTTCTACTGAAAAGGTAACTACTACACCAATTGAGGCTGGTCAGTTTAAAATAACCGCACTAGTTGAAGCTAATTTTCAATATTAGAACGAGAAAAATTCACTTTCTATATAAATATCAGCAATATTTTGAATAAATTAAATTAAAGTATGGTAACATGTAAGTAATCATTTTTTTGCGGGGTCTTTTAAATGGATAAAGAAAAATCACTTGATAGAGAAGCACACGAATCGTTACTTATAATTATTGCAATTTGCTCTGTACTTACATTCAAGAAAATTAAAAGACTGGAAAAATATAAAAGTAAATTAATGGGGCAGTATAAACCCTATTAATCTATTTAGCCTGAGTAGGATTATTAATGTAATTCTGATAATCCCACTTGTTGGTTATACACGTAGAAGAAAATATTTCCTTCATGTCCCCGCCGTCTGAAGCTTATCGGTCTGAAAAATAATCTTTTAAAAGAGAGGGGGCTGTCTTTAAAGTCTGAAATTTAACCCTTTAAGACAGCCTGTTTTTGTTAATCGTGATTCTTCATATGGTGCTCCATATAAAACTTATCATCATTATCTTCAAACGGAAATACCCCTAGCTCCTTAGCTTCCGCTGCATGGCTTTCAAATATTTCATTCAATATATCTTTCGGTTTTTTTCCCTCTGTTTCAATCCCTAGTTTTTCCGCTGAATCATAAATCTTCGCCTCGTGAATATCCATCACGATTTCATGATGCTTTCTACCCTCTGTCTCGACACCATAGGATTCTGCCTCTTTCTCAAGGATTGCCTTTCTTACTTCATCTAAAAGATCACCTACTTCTTTTCCTTCTGTTTCTATTCCTAATTCATCTGCTTTCGCTTTGAATTTAGCATCCAATACTTCCTCTGCTAAATCATCCGTATCTTTGCCCTCAACTTCAATACCAAGCTCTTTCGCTTCTTTCATTACTTCCGCCTGATGAATCTCTATTGCTAGTTCTTTTAATTCTTTTCCTTCCGCTTCAATACCAAGTTCCTTTGCCTTTTGCAAAACGCTTGCTTCTTTTACCTCTTTTGCTAACGTACCAAGGTCTTTCCCTTCTGTTTCAATCCCTAGTTCACTAGCTTTAAACTTGATCCATGTTTCATGCTTATGTACATCTTTCTTTCCATGCTCTTTTGATTTTTCTTCCTCTTTGTCCTTCTTAAAGAAGTCAAACCAGGCATCATCGGTGTTTGTTTCTCCTAACACAGTAGAAATCTGCCATGAGCTTGCTATTAATGCTGCTGTTAATACGATAAAAAACTTTGCTTTCATTCTTTTTCTTCCTTTCCTGTTTGGCTTTTATCTATAAAATCATTACTTACTATTACCAAAAAATGAAAATACATGAATTAATTGTTTACTATTTTTGTCCCTTAAACCTAAACGTTTGACCGAATTACAATAATTTTCAATCCAATACAATTGAACTTTTATAATGGAAAAAGAAATCTGTAACACAATCTTCATTTTTTACTAGTCTTACTTAAGTTTCTTTGATACTCTTAAAGGTGGAAAGCGTTTACGGATTTAGTATCCCAAATGACTAGCATTCTAGATTTCTACCAGGGGATGGGGGTAAAATAGATGAGAAATTTAGTAATTCTAGGTGGTGGCTATGGAGGGATTAAGGTTGCTCTAGGCTTGGTTGATAAGGGCTTGTCTGAGGACATTAACTTAACAATTGTTGATCGAAATCCATACCAATCACTAAAAACAGAGTTTTATACCATTGCAGCTGGTACAGTTGCAGACCGTGAAGTACGAGTTGATTTCCCAAAGAATGTACCAATTAATTATGTGTTTGCTGAAGTAGACAAAGTAGACGTGGAAAATCAACAAATCATTTTACGCGATTTAAGCCAAATTATTCCTTATGACTACCTTGTTGTAGCGTTAGGGTGTGAAGACAATTACCATGGTATTGAAGGGGCAGACGTATACACAGAAAGTGTACAAACTTTTGCAAACGCTCGCAAAACAGGTTTGGCAGTCGGTAATTTAAAAGCCGGTGGAAAGGTAACCATCGTTGGGGCTGGGTTAAGTGGGATTGAAGTAGCTTCAGAAATTCGTGAAAGCCGGGCAGATTTAAATGTTCGCTTATTAGACCGGGGAGGATCGGTTCTTAAAGCATTTGATCCGAGAATTCAAGGCTATGTTGCCGATTGGTTTAATAAAAATGATGTGGAGGTATTGCATCATTCGAATGTAGAATATGTAGAAAAAGATGGGGTCTGTAATAATGGTGTCTGTTACGTGAATGATGTAACGATTTGGACTGCCGGGGTTCGGCCAAATAAAGTGGTCCGAGAATTACCTTTCAAAAAGGACACACAAGATAAAATTATGGTCAATGAGTACTTTCAGGTACCAGATCAGCCAAATGTATATGTTATCGGAGACTGTGCATCTTCCATTTACTCTCCAAGTGCACAGCTAGCTGGTATCCAAGGCGAACAAACTGCAGTTATCTTGAACGCCGTTTTACGTAACCAAGAACCAAAAGTACCAAAAGAAATTCGCTTAAAAGGTACGCTTGGATCACTTGGAAAAAGTGATGGCTTTGGAAATATGATGAAACAGCCACTTACAGGTATTGTTCCCAGGTTAGTTAAGTCTGGGGTTTTATGGCTAAATAGACGACATTAAAAAGTAAGGCTTTTCCATGCGGATTTCTTCCACTGGAAAAGCCTTTTTCTTATTTTTGTCTTTGATTTTTATCGGACTGCAACAAAATGAATATACTTCTTTCTTCCAACAAAAGTGTCATTTATTTATCCTCGTCCCTATTCGCTTGTTTCTTCTGATTCATCATTAATGTTAAGGGTCTATCCGATCCCGTTAAGAATTTATATAGAACGGATGAGGTTAGTTTATAACTCTCCTCAATTTTATCGGCTATAAATCCTGTACGTTCAAATAGAATGGAGCGCAAATTGCTTAGTTGTAAATTGGACTTTTCTATTAATGCTTCCTGGTTTTCTAGTTGATCCATAACTTTATCTTGTTTATCATGCTGTTTGGCAACATGTTCAGCCACTACTTGTTGCTTATCTACCAGTTCAGCCATTTTGTTTGTAAACTGTTCCTTTGTCGTGTCAAAGCTGATTAGCTTTTGCATAATCTCTTCATTAGACTGATGAATTCGATGAATTTCCTTCAATATATTTTGGTTAACTGTACTATTTTCTCCAACAATACGATGAAGTTCTTGACTGTTATGTTCTAGCATGACCATCCACTCCCTCGTCTTGATTTCAAACTCCTTATGTTGCTTGTTATTTTCCTTCATCCATTCGACATCCTTGACAACATCTCGCCACTTAACCTCATTGTTATATCGTTGTTTCTGAAATGATATCCGAAGTTTCTTCATGGATTGTTGAAAAGCTTCATTAACCCGAGAGTGTTCCTCTAATCGTTCCTTTAAATAATCACTTTTAAAGTATGATTGATTTGGGCATTCGACAGAATCATTATTTTTAAAAAGATTCGGATGTGAATTGGTATTCATAAATAAGCTCACAATTCCCTCTCCCTTTTCCACCAAAAATTAATACTTTATATTATGCTAAAGGTGAGAATCCCGGGACAATAATCTATTCAAGTAAGGACTTGTCACAAACCTACCATACTAATTATTCATCCGCTCAATTATTTTAGAAAAATTATGATTAATGCTATAATTTATTTGTATGAATTATTAATCTCTCTTTATCCCCCATTAGTGCGGTAATCCTCAGATAGGTTATGAATATATCTATCTGAATACTCTTACTCTTTTCTTTATATTTTTCATCAAATGAAGGGTGGTCATATATGGACAATATTAAAGAAACAATAAAAGAAGTTATTTTATCCATTCTACCGATTACAGTCATTATTACCATTTTACAATTTACCTTGATTTGGCTCCCATTGGAGGTATTTATCCAATTTTTAATTGGCGCTGCAATGGTTGGTGTTGGACTTATTTTATTCTTATTAGGTGTTAATGTTGGATTACAGCCTGTTGGAGAGTTAATTGGATCTGCACTTTCTAAAACGAAAAAGGTATGGATGATTGTATTATTCGGATTTATTTTAGGGGTTGTTGTTACCATTGCAGAACCTGATGTACGCGTACTCGGTACACAAGTTGACAGTGTGTCAGATGGTGCAATACCACAATCTGTTTTAATATTATCCGTTGCTCTTGGGGTTGGGATTTTCGTTGGATTAGCTATGCTACGCATTATCTTAAATGTTAATATTGTTTATTTATTAATTGTCGGGTATGCAATCGCTTTCACTCTTGCTGCGTTTACACCTCCTACTTTTGTTCCTATTTCCTTTGATTCTGGTGGTGTAACAACTGGACCACTAACCGTTCCATTTATATTAGCCTTAGGCGTTGGAGTTGCTACGGTTATTCGTGGTAAAACATCAACAAGCGATGGTTTTGGCTTAGTTGCCCTGGCATCCATTGGCCCTGTTATTTCGGTTTTATTGTTAGGGGTGATTTATGGATGAACCTACATATTTTTGAAGGTCTAGGCAGTGTAATGGTAGAAGTTTTTAGTGCCTTGGCACCATTAGCCGCACTATTTATGTTCTTTCAGTTAATCTTTTTAAAATTACCTAAGAAGCGTTTAATTGATATTGGAATAGGATTTCTCCTTTCCTTTTTAGGTCTTTCCATATTCTTACAAGGCGTACATATCGGATTTCTTCCCGTTGGAGAATTAATGGGACAAAAACTAGGTGTCTTATCTAATAAGTGGATTCTGCTACCAATTGGGTTTATTATTGGATTCTTCGTTATTTATGCAGAGCCCGCAGTTAGCGTACTTATTAATCAAGTAGAAAAAGTGTCCGGAGGGTATATCCCAGGGAAAATTCTTTTATATACCTTATCCATAGGTGTAGGAATAGCTATTGTCATTGCCTTTATCCGTATATTTTTAGGTATTTCCCTATGGTATTTTATCTTGCCTGGTTATATAATAGCACTAATCATGGTTAAATTTTCTTCCAAAACATTTACTTCAATAGCCTTTGATTCCGGTGGTGTAGCAACCGGTCCAATGACCGCAACCTTTCTTTTAGCTTTATTTGTCGGGGTTGCATCTGTTACAGAAGGAAGGGATCCTCTTCTTGATGGATTTGGTATGGTTGCACTAGTTGCACTTGCACCGATTTTAAGTGTGCTTACACTTGGAATTTTATTTGGTAGGAAGGAGAGAAAACAAAATGCAGGGGACCAAGCTTCAACAAAAGCTCATCATCACGATCGTTAAAAAGGAAATGGCTAAACGAGTCGTTCAAGCTTCGAAAAAAGCTGGTGCTGGCGGCGGAACAACTCTCCTAGGAAATGGTTTCAGGGCTGATGAAAAGATGCGTTTCATGGGCATCCCAGTTGAACGAGAACGGGAAATTATCTTAACCTTAGTGACAAATGACATCTATCCTAAGGTACTTGATACTATCATTACCACAGCAAAATTAACAAAACACAAGCAAGGTATAGCTTTTGTATTGAATACGAAACATGTTACTGGAATTTGCCATATGCTCGGAATAGACGTAGATGATGATAGTGAGGAGGCATCAATCACCATGAATGAGGAAAAAGTTCTTTACGATTTAATAATTACCATCGTGAATAAAGGTGACTCAGAAAAAGTGGTTGACGCTTCAAAAAGTGCAGGTGCTGAAGGTGGGACCATTATCAATGGTCGAGGAACTGGAATTCACGAACAAGCAAAATTATTTAATATCTTAATTGAACCCGAAAAAGAAGTTGTACTGACACTTATTACAAGAGATAAAACAGAAGCTGTTCTTGACGCTATTAATAAGGACGCTGAATTAAATATTCCCGGAAAGGGTATTGCCTTTGTGTTAGAGGTTGAAAAAACAGTTGGTATTAATCACTTACTTAATAGTATGGTTAGTGAAAAGATGAATAATAATTAGTAGTAAACAATAAAGGCATTCGCTCACGGCGAATGCCTTTTTGTTAGTTAAGAAAGTATAAAAACTTTCTACCGATATTAGAGAAACTACCACATTCATTAAAATGCGAACGAATGTAAGTTTTTCTAATTAATCCTTACTATCTAGGTACTCATTTAACTTTTCACCGTTTGTGGAACTATTTTTAAATTGGCTTTTTCTGCCGTTCCGATGTTCCCCGTTGTTTTTGTTTTCTTTAAACATATTATTGAATTCCTTCTCTTTATTAACCAATAGTTTTCGCCTCCTTGTCGATAGTTTTTGAGTGAATGGTAAAGTTATACCCAAAATATTATAGAGCAACCTATTCTATAGTTAACTAGTTACCATTGATGTTCCCGTAACCATTCCTTTACCGAGTGCTTCCGCTACGCTTCTACCTGCAATTCTTCCACTAAACAAACAGCCACCAAGGAAAGTGCCTTCCAAAGCCCGATATCCGTGAACACCTCCACCGCCAAATCCAGCTACCTCGCCAGCTGCATACAAGCCGGGAATTGGTTTTCCATTGTCGTCTAAAACTCTCGCGGATAAATCCGTTTGTAGCCCACCTAGTGTCTTCCTGCTTAAAATATTTAATCGAACCGCAATAAGTGGGCCATTTTTGGGATCCAGTATTTTATGAGGGGAAGCTACTCGAATTAGTTTATCTCCCCTGTAATTTCTTGCGCCTCTAAGTGCTGTAATCTGAAGGTCCTTTGTAAATGTATTATCCATTTCACGGTCTCTTGCAGCAATTTGCCTTTCAATTCCCTTAACGTCTAACAAATTATCACCAGTTAATTTATTCATTCCGCTAACTAGGTCATTTATATTATCTGCAACAATAAAATCCTCACCTTTATCCATAAACGCTTTCACAGGTGCAGGTGGACCCGGTAATACTCTTGATAGAAGTTTACGAATACTTTTTTCCGTTAAATCCGGGTTTTGTTCCGATCCAGACAAGGCAAACTCTTTTTCAATCATTTTCTCTGTTAAAATAAACCAGGAGTAATCATAACCTGTTTTCATGATGGCATCCAAGGTCCCTAACGTATCAAATCCCGGAAAATTTGGTGCAGAGAAACGCTCGCCGCGTGCATCTAGCCAAATGGATGATGGACCAGGAAGGATGCGAATTCCATGTGAAGGCCAAATCGGATTCCAGTTTTTAATTCCTTCTGTATAATGCCACATTCGATCTCGGTTAACTACTTTTCCACCAGCCTGTTCCGTAATACCTAGCATTCGTCCATCAACATGTGCAGGAACTCCTGCTATCATTTCTTTAGGAGAATTACCTAATCGACTTGGCCAGTTCTCCCTTATTAAATCGAAATTAGCTCCAATTCCCCCACTGGTAACAATGACCGACTCTGCACGAAATTCAAAGTCACCAACAACATGGCGAGAACTTTCTTCACCTCTTTTAACATAACTCGGCTCAAGTTTTGACCCTTGTATACCAACCACTCTTCCATTTTCTTGAAGCAACTTATCCACACGGTGTCTAGGACGGTAATCAACAACACCAGTTTTCCTATATTCTCGAACCTTACTTTCAAATGGTTTAACAATCCCTGGGCCTGTTCCCCATACAATATGAAAGCGGGGCACGGAATTGCCATGTCCTTCCGCTAAATAGCCACCTCGCTCCGCCCAACCGACCACTGGAAAAAAACGTACCCCTAAACGCCTTAACCATTCGCGTTTTTCTCCTGCAGCAAAATCAACATAAGCCTCTGCCCATTGTCTCCCCCAATAATCTTCATCATCCTCACGGTCAAAACCAGCAGTACCTAGCCAATCCTGCCATGCTAATTCCTTCGAATCCTTAATACCCATCCGCCGTTGTTCAGGAGAGTCGACAAGGAACAGTCCACCAAATGACCACCAAGCTTGTCCCCCTAGTGACGCCTCTGGTTCCTGATCAACTAATAATACCTTTTTACCTGCATCGGCAAGTTCCTTCGTTGCTACTAATCCAGCTAATCCTGCCCCCACAACTATCACATCATGTCCCATTTATTTACCCCCTTATCTTTAATTAACCTTACTCTTAGTATAATAGTAATGAAATGTATTTTAAATCAGAAAATTTTAAACATAGTTACTTTAAACAATCCTTATGATAGACTACATATAAAAAATAACTCCAACATGAAACTTCAATAAAAATCATCACGTCTAATAGATGAGTTAGAAAGTTAGGGGGAAATTAGAGTGGCCACTCAAGATACTTTCCATCCGACATATGACAAAGAGGGCATAAAGGAACTGCAGTCCAACCCGGCCCTTGCCATAGAAACCATTATGGATATGTATGGAGATGAAATTAAACGACTAGTTTTTGCTTATGTCAAAAACTCCGCAGATACAGACGATGTCACACAGGAAGTGTTTGTAACGATTTATCAAAAATTAAATACTTTCAAGGGTAATTCATCCTTAAAAAGCTGGATTTACTCGATTGCGATTAATAAGTGCAAAGACTATCTCAGAAGTTGGCATGCTAGAAACAAGCGATTACGCGAGAAGCTTATTACATCTTCCCATACTATGAAAAAGGAAGAAATAACTCCAGAAGAACAAGCACTTCAGAGAGACCATTCCAGTGAACTATTCCGTACTGTAATGGATCTACCAATCAAGTATCGGGAAATAATTATTCTGTTTTATTTTAAAGAGCTATCCACTGGGGAGATAAGCAAGATTCTGGATATGAATGAAGCAACCGTCCGCACGAGGCTTACTCGTGGCAGGCAAAAATTAAAGGAATGCTTATCCTCTGAAAAAGGTGGTGTATACCGTGGATAAGGAAATTAAAAATTTACAAAGTGAGTTTAATCAAATCCCTACCACTTTTACGAATAAAGATAAGCAAGCTGTCCGTGGCAAAATTGAGAAGTTACAAAATCAGGAGAAACGCAAGGTATTCCAACTCTATCCAAAGGCACTAACTGGGGCTGTGGTAGCTTTAGCTATACTTTTACTAGTGATAACGATTAACCAATCACCCAATTTCTTTACGAGCAGTAATGATTCCGCTGGTTCAGATGCTAAAACAGCGCATGAAATTGGTGTTCAGGAAAACGCTACTTTTGACATGGAGAATTCGGATTCAACGAAAAATGATTTAGCCACTGAAGAAAGCTCAGGATTAAATATCTTTAATCCCAATACCGTTCAGGATGAAATGATTCTACCAGTTCTTGATGTTCAACAAAACGGAGATGAAAAGATTATTACATTTAAAGGAGACCTTCTTACTGGGCTTCTTACAGATGAACAATCATTAATGTTTCATCCAAATGAAGAAACCTGGAATAGGATTCCAATTGCTGAAGCTGATATCGATAAGGAAATTCCTATTTATTTTTCTGATGAAGAATTAGCTAGAAGTACCCTTAATATAGAACAGGGCATGGTTTCTGATTTAACATTCCAAGTAGATATCATCGAGTACCACTACTCTCCAAATGGTTCAAGTATATATTTAACCTTAGGAAGTGATGGGAGTATACCTGGGGAGGCAACCAATACGTATAAGGAAACAATTGAATTATCAGAGGAACTGCTTACCGTTTACGAAGAATATAGGAATACACTGAATGATAAAGTTTTACAAGGATTAGTTCCTTTTGAAGTCTTTAAATTATACCATTACGCCGACCTTCAGGGTGATTTAGAAGTAACCTATGCCTTATACTTCAATAAAGAAAATCACTTTGTACCTGATAAGGAAACATTTATGGCAGATGCAAATCAATCTAACCGACAAGCCGATGAAATTTATAATGAAATGCTAGAAATTAATACATTTGATGAGATTTATCTAACAGAGAATGAAGTACTTATTCGTTTCACCACGGACCACGATATTGGATTTAGACTCCTTAAAGATAAAGAGTTAAATGTCTGGAAGGTATCTTGGTTACCTATTCAATAATATAAAGTCCGTAACCCTGTATATAGGATTACGGACTTTATTATTTCGCACGAGGTGCACTTTCAAAGCCTATTTTACGGTGTGTCCCGTCACAGAATGGTTTGTTTTCTGAATGGCCACAGCGACATAAGGAAAAGCTCTTTTTCGTTTCAAATAGATTACCTGCCGCATCAACAAGTTCTACATCACCAGTAATACGATAGGAGCCATTATCATTTACTTTGATTACAACCTTTTCGCCCATGAAACCCCTCCTACACTACGATCTTTTTCATGTGAGATAATGGATTACGTACAAAAACTTAGTACTATCTTACGCAGCTTTATATCAGAATATGATTTATCAACTGTTCCTTACGCGGTTTTCCATACGGCCAATATTTTCAATTTCTAAAGCTACTACATCACCATCGCGAAGGAATATAGGAGATTCCATACCAAATGCCACGCCATTTGGTGTTCCCGTCATGATGATGTCACCCGGTTTTAAGGTTATTAAGTTTGAAATAAACTCCACCAAAAACGGTACATCAAAAATAAACTTTTCCGTATTAGAAGACTGACGTAGTTCTCCATTAACATAACAACGAACATCAAGCTTACCAGGGTCTGAAATCTCATCAGCAGTTACAACCCATGGTCCCACAGGTGTACTCTTATCAACTGATTTCCCTTGCAGCCATTGCGGTGTTCTTTTCTGTAAGTCACGTGCTGAAATGTCATTTCCAATCGTATATCCAGCAATATAATCCAATGCTTCTTCTTTTTTAACTTGAGATGCTTCTTTACCAATGACGACGGTAAGCTCGACCTCATAATCAAGCTTTTCAGTAAGTGGTGTTTTTTCAATGGCATCCTCAGGGCCAATTAGTGCATTTGCAAACTTAGCAAATAGAACAGGATATTCTGGAATATCACTTTTCATTTCTTGTGCATGCTCCACATAATTTCTTCCTACACAAATGATTTTGGAAGGTTCCGGAATAGGGGTGCCTAAAATGACTTCATCTCGAGACATACGTTGAACGTTAGCTAGCTTATTTTCCGCCAAATAGGTATAAACTTCTTTCGCCTTCTCTAGCACTGGTTTACCTATCTTGAAAAAGGCTGTCGGATCTGCAGGAAGTATTCTATCTAACTCTTCTTCCCACTCTTGATTGTGAATGCGATATGCTTCTTGTAAATCTACTACACTTTCATTTATGATAACTCCAACTCGCTGCGTGCCTTCTTTATCTTTCATTCGATAACTAACTAGCTTCATTTCTTGCACCTCCACTCGTTCATTCTATACGACTAATTATATGATTTTCTAATAATTATGTAAATTAGTTCACTTGTTAGTGAGGTGCGTTTTCATTATATTCCGCCCTTAGCATCGAATAAATTACCGTATCATGAAATCTCTCTCCATCAAAATCGGTATCTCTTAATACGCCTTCTTTTTGAAATCCGAACTTTTCCAACAATTTTCTGGACCCTTCATTTTCCGCAAATATGTCACCAACTAGACGATTAAGTTCTAGAGAATCAAAGACATATGGCAGTATAACTTGAAGAATCTCTGTCATTACGCCTTTTCTTTGAAAGTCATCTTTAATGATTGCTCCCATTTCTACTTTTCTATGCCATAGGTTTAGTTTATGAAGACGAAATTGTCCGATGACCTCCCCACTTTCCCTGTGAATAATAACCCAAGGAATTCCCTTTTGTTCCATGAATTCTGTTAAGTACCTTGAAATGGTTTCCCTCATCTCATCTATGGACTGAACTGGATTTGGGGTAATGAATTTCATCGTCTCCTTATGTGACATAAATGATAGGAGTTGAGGTGAGTCACCAATCGTCATACCTTTAAGGACATAATGGTCTGTTTCCAGGGTTGGAATGTCAGAAATGAAATTAATGGTTCTCATATGTTTTCCTCCAAAAAAGTAAGGAACTTGAGATAGAATCAAGCCCCATACCTGTTGATACTATTCTGTTGTGGATACTTGCCATAAAACACCGTATTTATCTTGTACCTGTCCATAAAGCGGGCTCCAGAAAGTCTCTTGTAACTCCATTGGGACCTCTCCGCCTACTTCCAACTTGGAGAATATTTCTCTTGTATTCTCCGCACCCTTTATCATAATGGCAATTGATAAATGATCCCCTACCTGATAAGGGTTTCCAGGAAAATTATCCGATATCATTAATATCGAATTCCCGATTTTCAAATGGGCATGTAGGACAAGATTTTTTGCTTCTTCTGGAAGTGGATGTCCTTCCATCGGATTCTCACCAAATGTTTGGAAGCTTAGCACCTCTGCCCCGAATGCATCTTTATAAAAATCAACTGCCTCTTGTCCATTTCCATTCGTTACTAGATAAGGATTAATATCTTGTATCATATTAGCACCTCTATTTCATTTTTATCATTTTACTTCTTGCCAACCTTTCACACAATAAGAGGATAACCAATCTCAACTAAGTTATTCCAGTTTTAGGAAAGCTAGGCAATTAGCCAATCTATTATGCTTCCACTCCGACTCCATTGACCTGCTTAACAAACTCTTTCATCAAACCGGGCAAATCTGGCCAAGCATGACCCGAGATGAGGTTTCGATCAACGTGGTTGGGCTCGCTCACATAAGTGGAACCTAATGCCTCTACTTCCGGCTTACAAGCGATATAGGCCGTTACCTCTCTTCCCTTCATATGTTCGCGAACAGTTGTAAGTACTTGTGCTGCATGACATACTGCAGCTATCGGTTTATCCGCTTCAAAGAAATGACTTACAATACCAGGAACATGCTCATTCAAACGCATATGCTCCGGTGCTCGCCCTCCAGGGATAATTAATCCATCATATTCTTCCGGTTTAATCTCAGCAAAGCTTGCATTGGCCTTAATCAAATAACCTTCCTTCTCCGTGTACGTCTCCCAACCGATGAAATCATGAACAACAGTATGTAGTTTCTTTGGTGATGAGGCAGCAATGGTGGTTTCAAATCCTTCTTCTAAGCATCGAAAATATGGATAATAGATTTCTAATGCCTCAACTGCATCTCCAGCAAGAATTAATACTTTTTTGGACATGATAATTCCTCCCTAATTTTCAAAATTTCAAAGCATAAATACTATATTCTATAAATTGGAATACTATTCCTTCCTATCCGTCAAATTAACAAATCTTTAACAAAGTTCGTCTTTATTTGACATTTAAACTCTATCAACTCAAATGAAAAACCCTATGAAAATAGTACTGAATCCTTCTATGTAGTTCTCTAGATATTCACATTACTTTCTACCTTTTCCCTAAATTCCACTTAAGAACATTACCTCATTTTTCAAAATTAAAAAGGATAACGTGATTCTTTCATCGAATAGTTCCACTAACCAAAAAGCAAAGGAGGTCTTGATATGGGACAAGCCCTACTATTCTCAAGTAGCTATCAAAATACATCTTAAAAGTTTCCACATTCAACTTGTCGACAAATAGCTTTTTCCCACCTCAGAAGTTTCACAAATGCTTTCTACCAAAAATTTAGGAGGAGATTTGAATGAAACTATTTTTAGATCCTGGTCATGGTGGTACGGATAACGGAGCTAGTGGAAATGGGTTGTTAGAAAAAAATATCACCTTAGATATTGCATTGCGTATTCAAAGTACACTTATCAATAGTTACGATAATGTAGAGGTTCGAATGAGCCGTACAAGCGACATTACAAAAAGCCTCAAACAGCGAACCGACGAAGCAAACGCCTGGGGAGCTGACTACTTTTTATCCATCCATTGCAACGCTTTTAATGGGTCGGCACGAGGATACGAGGATTATATTCACAGTAATATATCTGATTCATCTTTGACTGCAAGATACCGAAATACTCTTCATACAGAAATTACAACGTTAAACCAACTAAATAATCGAGGAAAGAAAAAGGATAATTTCCATGTATTACGAGAATCCAATATGCCTGCAATGCTTACCGAAAATGGATTCATTGATAATGCGTCCGATGCAAATTTGATGAAACAATCGTCATGGAGGCAAGCTGTAGCACAAGGACACGCAAATGGAATAGCAAAAGCATTTAATCTACCTCCGAAACAAAGCGGTGGTGACACGCTTTACAAGATTATTGCTGGTTCCTTTACTTCAAGAACTAACGCAGAGGATCGCGTCACCTACCTAAGTAGCAAAGGCATTGATTCATTTATCGGCACAGTAATCATATCAGGTATAACCTGGTATCGTGTGCAAGCAGGAGCATTCTCTAGTCGTGAAAGTGCTGAGCAACGCTTGCAACAGGTTAAAAATGCCGGTATTCCCGATGCTTACATCGTCACAGAACAAGGTATTACGACTCTCGAACCTGTGGTTGCTAGCGAATAAACATAAAGGGTGGCTCTTATTGAGAGCCACCCTCTATTAACCATTCCACAAATTCAAGCAAATCCTTAAACTTCAGATCTGATTCACTAATCGTTTTTTCCCGATTGCCAACTAATACCGTCTTCGTCCCGGCTTTTTTACCCGCTTCAATATCTGGGTCACGGTCCCCAACCATATAACTATTCTCTAAATCAATATGATGTTTCTCAGCCAGATTTAATAGCATCTGAGGCCTCGGTTTACGACAAACACAACCCTCATGTGGTTTATGCGGACAATAAGAAATATCATCAATGTGCGCACCAAATTCAGCTAAATCATCCATCATTTTTTGATGAACACTTTCTAGCGCTGTTTCTCTCATATAACCTAAACCAATACCGCCCTGATTGGTTACAACAAACACCTTATAACTCGCTTCATTCAACTTCTTAATTGCTTCTCCAACTCCATTTAATAAGTAGAAATCACTCGGTTTATTAACAAACTTCACACGGCGAGTGAGTACTTCATTAATCACACCATCACGATCTAAAAATATTCCAACTTCCAACCTATCACCTTCTATTTATTCTACTTGCTAGTATACCCAATATATTATCACCGTTATATCTATAATTTAAAAGACCAATATTCCATCGTAAGAGATAAAACAATGGGCGTACTTCAAATGGAAAAAGCAATAAATCAACTATCTAAATCAGACAAATTAGTAAACCTAACTATGGAATTTGACATACTTACGAATATATAGTAAATTAGCTAATGGCGAACGATTTAAATTCGCATTAAATAAAACATTCGTATTTAGGGGTGTAAAATGATGGAAAACGTATTCGATTATGAAGATATTCAATTAATTCCCGCAAAATGTGTTGTACAAAGCCGTTCGGAATGTGATACATCCGTAACATTTGGTGGACGAAATTTTAAATTACCTGTCGTACCTGCAAACATGCAAACTATTATAGATGAAAATATTGCTTTACAATTAGCAGAAAATGGTTATTTCTATGTAATGCACCGCTTCCAGCCTGAAAAGCGCGTGGACTTTATTAAGGATATGCAAGAGCGTGGACTGTATGCTTCAATTAGCGTCGGTGTTAAAGATGAAGAATATCTTTTTGTTGAAGAACTAGCAAATGAAAATTTAACTCCAGAATATATAACGATTGATATCGCTCACGGTCATTCCAACGCAGTAATTGAAATGATTCAACATATTAAAAAGCACTTACCAGATAGCTTCGTAATTGCTGGAAACGTTGGTACGCCAGAAGCTGTTCGCGAATTAGAAAATGCTGGTGCTGATGCTACTAAAGTTGGTATTGGACCTGGTAAAGTTTGTATTACAAAAATTAAGACTGGATTCGGAACAGGTGGCTGGCAATTAGCAGCACTTCGTTGGTGTGCAAAAGCAGCAAGCAAACCAATTATTGCAGATGGTGGCATTCGCACACACGGTGACATAGCTAAATCCGTACGTTTCGGCGCATCCATGGTGATGATTGGCTCATTATTCGCCGGCCATGAAGAATCTCCTGGTGAAACAGTCGAAAGAGATGGAAAACTGTATAAGGAATACTTTGGTTCTGCTTCAGAATACCAAAAAGGTGAGAAGAAGAATGTCGAAGGAAAGAAAATGCTTGTCGAACATAAAGGTTCTTTAAAAGATACGTTAGTTGAAATGCAACAAGACCTTCAATCCTCTATTTCTTATGCTGGTGGAAACAAGTTAGAGGCTATTCGAAATGTTGATTATGTAGTAGTCAAAAACTCTATCTTCAATGGCGATAAAGTATATTAAACACTTTAGAAAATACAATATAAGAAAAAGGTGAGCACGAGTAGCGCTCACCTTTTTAAATACTAATCAACCATTTTTTGAAGTTGGTGTAATTGGAACGTGCGAACCGACCTTGGTAAGAAGCGACGAATTTCATCCTCGTTATAGCCTACTTGTAGACGCTTTTCATCGATGATAATCGGTCTTCTTAATAACCCTGGATTTTCCTGGATTAATTGATACAATTCCTTCATCGGAAGCTGTTCGATGTCCACATCAATTTCTTTGAAAACCTTAGAACGCTCCGAAATAATTTCTTCTGTACCATCTTCTGTTAAACGCAATATCCCTTTAATTTCGTCAAATGACAACGGTTCCGAAAAGATATTACGCTCCTTGTATGGTATGTTGTTTTCTTGAAACCAGGCTTTTGCCTTTCTGCAGGATGTACAACTTGGTGTAACGTAAAGTGTTACCATGTAATTACTTCCTTTCTCTCTAGAAGAGATTTGACAACTTATCCCGTGTTCTGTTTCCAATGGTTCAATCACCTGAAAGACTCATGTATTCCCATAATCAAAACATGATAGTTTATATTAAATATCTTGAATTCAATATAATTTTAGTACAGGTAGACAGCAGTGTCAACCTCATTTTCCTTACTAATTAACTATATATAGTTAATTATACCACTAGAAACCTGTGTTCGCCATGGGTTTTTAGTGATAAATTGAATATAATTATGTAAAATACAACTACATTGGAAAGTATGCCCATAATGCTGGTAGATTTATGCACTTATTTTTGATTTTAACTGCTGGTAGATAGCCTCTAAGTTATATCCATGCATACCACTTATGACTATTCTCCCTTTGCTATGTCGAATACCAATTCCATTATTCATACGTTTCACAGCTTGTATATCACCCAACTTAATTGTTTTAGGTTTCTTTCCTTCTATTAATTGAATTTCCTCATCCGTTATGACTACTTTCTTAATGGGAGCCATTAGAAGAAATAGTGGTACCCCAACAAAACCACCTGCAGCCCCACCACCTATTGCAAACAAAAAAGCATTAAGAAATTGAAATTCGTCACCTTGAGTAGTAATTCCAATAAAAAAGGCTATAAAAGCAATAATGGATCCATATATAATCATAGCCTTGTATTTCTTTTTGTTTCCTAAGAACTCCATTCCAGCACTCCTTGTCTCAATACCTTATACAGTAAGTTTACCAAAGGTGGCGGAACTTTAAATAGTATGAAAGTTCTATTTTCCAATACATTCTTGAGGAATCCATCCTACCTCACCACTAACTTTCTTTATTAGAACATAACCCTCACAATTATCATCTACTATTTTCACATACTCACCGATATGGACAGTTAAAAACGTCACGCTAACGTCATCTTTACAAAAATACTTACCCTCTTGTTCAACTAAATACTCATTTTTAATCCACTGGGTTATTCCTAGATTGACATTTTCACATCGTGTAAAATACTTATCACGCTCAATTATTTTCATTTCATAATTAGGATATGTAACCGTTCCAATTCTGTTTGGGTTATTCAAGTGCTCTTTTACAATCTTTACTTCCATTTTCGGAGTATCCACATAAACAGAAGAATAATCGCCATTCTCGATAATTAAAGCATTGAGCTGACCATCTCTTTTAATTTGGTTACCACCATCGATTGAAATAATTCGCTTTTCCAGATCAATCAACGGGTTATGTGAACTAACCTGGTGGGAACGGTAATTTACTACCGGCCAATGACCCACTATCACCGTTTTCTCTGATTGATGTCCCTTTTCCCAAAAAGACTGCGCATAGAGTGCTGTAGTTTCTTCCGTTTCATACCAATCTACTTGGTTATTAATTCCAGCATGAATGATAATATGTTCCTCCATCTCATATGCAACAGGAAGTGATTCTAACCAATCAATCTCACTTCGAAAATTTTCACGATAAAAGTTTGCTAGTTCCTTTAAACTTGTGAAATCTTTAATGGTTTTATCATGTTGAGCCATCATCTCATTTAAAATAGAATAGTTCCTATTCTCCATGTAGGCTAGAATACCTTCATTTCCATCAAACACGTAACGGTGTACCACATCACAATTACCTTTTGTAATAAATACATTTTCATTGGTAGATGCTAACTTTCGAACATAAGCAACTACGTCCAGACTACTAGGACCCTTTTCACAAAGATCCCCATTGATGAAAAGGTAATCCTGATTCGTATGGTTCACTTTTTCTAATAGTCTTTTAAAAAGAGGAAGATTTCCATGTATGTCCGATATAATAATTATCCGTTTTGATTTTTCGAGTGTTAATCTTTGAACCTCAATCATGTAGATTGCCCCCATTTTCATACCAACGTAGTGCCTTCTTTTCTATTTCTAAAGCTAAACGATTCTTTCCAGTAATATAGGAATCTACATCAAATGGATACATCATTGCTAACTTCTCTTTTAAATCACCATACCGTTTAGCATCTTCTGGGTTTACTCGTAAGTAATCCCTAAATGCTAAATGACGTTCTATTTCTTTGCATCCTTTTTCATAGATATGTACATGATGTGTCCTGTTATCGCCACCTTTTTGGAAATACCTGCGTCCTTTGATTCCATTCTCCCCTTTAGGTGTATAGCCTATGCTTATCATTTTCTCATTATATTTATCCATTCTAGTAATCTCATGAACTACTGGCATAATGTCAATAATTGGTTTTGCCGAGAGTCCTGGTACAGAAGTACTTCCGATATGATATATTTCTAGTATTTCAGATTTAAAGATTTCATTTAGTTTTAATGCTTCTATTTGAAATTGCCTACTCCATCCATTGTTATAAGGTGTAACGGTAATCTTTCTCATATTCTCTCCCATTTTCATAATCTTCTACCAAAATTTTATCATTAATTTCTAGTATTACAATTGAAATTCTCTCTTTTAGAGCTTCTACTTCCCAATATTACCCATAAATATTACAATGTTAGTAGTGCATTTAGGGGGAAATAATTCATGAAGTTTACATCAAAGGAAGTATTTTCAATACCAAATATCTTATCCTACATAAGATTACTATTAATACCTGTCTTCGTTTATATTTACTTAACTGCTGATAGCACAGAGGACTATTATGTGGCAGCAATAATCATTCTTTTTTCTGGGCTGACAGATATGTTGGATGGACTTATTGCTCGTAAATTTAATCAGATTACAGAACTCGGAAAAACGGTTGATCCAGTTGCGGATAAACTAACACAGGCGGCAATTGTTGGATGTTTAATGTTTCGATATGAATATATGTGGATACTTGTCGTACTACTAGTTATTAAGGAACTATTTATGGGAATCAATGGACTTATTCTACTTAAAAAGGGTAGAAAACTAGATGGGGCCATGTGGTTTGGTAAGGTTTCCACGGCAGTGTTTTACGCAGCCACCTTTATACTAATTGGCTTTCCGGAAATTAGTACCCACTTTGCTACTATCTTAATGCTGATAACCGGTGGGTTCTTGGGACTATCATTTATAATGTATATTCCTGAATTTTTAAAGCTTTATCGAAAAGCATAAAAGAGAGAATCAAGAGAGGTTTAATTAAAGAAAATCACCACCCGTATGACATTTAGGTGGTGATTTTTTTAAAAGTGCATTTACTATTTGACTTTTCAATCTGCCTACTCGTAATTTTCTTGAAAGCAACCTTATATACCGGTTAAATCAATCGATATCGATTCTTCGGCCTTCCCTTCTTGCCATATTGTGAGACGACCTCCACTTCTCCCTTACCTTCCAAATAATTTAAGTACCGATGTACGGTTTGATAAGCAATTGGCAGTGATTCCTTAATTTCATCGATAGTTATTGCTTCCTCCTGATAGAGTAGGTGATTTTTTATAGACATTAATGTATCTTGTTTTATCCCTTTATCCACAAATGCACTACTATGCTCCTCCGTAAGCTTACTAACCTTTAAATTCAAACGAATTCTAGATATCAAATCCGGTGCTTTTATAGGCTTTAGTGCAAAATCTGTTGCTCCAGCCTTCATGAAGGAATCCGCTACCTCCTGTCTCTCATCAACCGTTAATACAATAATTGGTACATGTTCATTGTGTTTACGTATGTCTTTCGTTGTTGTAATGCCGTCCCCATTAGGTAAGTGATAGTCCATAAGAACAAGGTCTGGATTCATTTTTTCAAATAATGTAACCGCGTCCTTTCCATTTCCTGCTTCTAACACATTCCATTCTGCATACTGACAGATTTCTTTCAATGTAAAACGGATACTTTCATTGTCATCAACGACTAAGATCGTTATACTCATAAGTTTCACCACCCTCTTCATGAATTGGAAGTGTAATGTTCATTTGTGTATGACTACCTGGTACACTACTAACCCGAATCGTACCATGGTGATTTTCAACAACTGATTTAACAAAGGACAAGCCAATTCCAGAAGAATTCCTGGTACTAAATCCCTCCTCCCATATAGAATGAATATGAGAGGTTTCAATTCCACGCCCATTATCCATTATTTCAAATACTACTTGATGATTTAACCTTCTGACACTTACACGGATAGTCCCTTCACTTTCCCCAATGGAAGAGATCGCATTCTCTAATATATTGGAAATCGCTCGAGAAAATCGTATTTTATTTACACAGATGAGAGGTAAGTAATCTTCTAGTTTTACAATAATCTCTATATTCTTTTCAGACAAAATCAAGTGGCTAGTTACATATTCCAATAGTTCCTTTATTGAAATTGGTTGTTTAATATTTTCATATAAAATTTCGGATATCATATCATTCATTTTTTGAATAGCGCTTCCCATTCGGTCAAGATATTCTTTAATGGAAGATTCCCCTCTGCCTTTGAGTCGTAATTTAATTAAAGAAGAAAGTCCTTCCAATGTTGATAATGGTGTCTTTAAATCATGAACTAATGAGTTTATTTCTTCATGAACCTTTGATTCTACTAATGCCATTCTTGTGGCTTTCAGTTCCATCTCATTTTCCTGTATCTTCTCCATTGCTATAATCCGCTTATTTAGTAAATACACGAGAAATG
Organism: Paucisalibacillus globulus DSM 18846; assembly: GCF_000482485.1. Lineage (GTDB taxonomy): Bacteria > Bacillota > Bacilli > Bacillales > Amphibacillaceae > Ornithinibacillus > Ornithinibacillus globulus. The sequence goes on from NZ_KI519435.1 coordinate 284,560, forward strand.
TTAAAATGACTGAAATAATTAAAAACAAAATAAAAAATAGGCTTGCTAATGTATTTAACAAATAATTATCGTTCAAATATTGATCAATAATTTTAATACTAGTTGCGATATCGTCCGTCCCTATTCCAAATTTGGATAGCCATGGAATTAATTGCATCCACGCCACGGCAAGAAGGATAAAAGTTAATAGTATGGAATAAATAATATAAAAATTTTTTCGTCTAGGAATGAAATGCTGAACAAATAACAAAAACGCTAAGGTTAGTAAATGACTGATATAAGAGAAGCCTTCTTTGTGAAGATAGTTATATATAAAAAATATTAAAAGCATCAACATTGCATATAAAAATTGCCAAAGTAGATTTCCATTTCTACTGAAATTGCCATAAATAATAAGAATTCCACCAAAAAGGATAAAAAAGAAAATGATACAATACTTCATTACGTAAAGAATAGAAATAATGACTAGTTTCCCGCTATCCATTAATAGCGTACTGCCTTCCAAATTCTCTATCATGTAGGTTGACCATCCCTCTACAATTGTTGGAAGTAGGATTCCTATGATAACGAGAATAATTCCTATCATGATGGAGGTATGATTGTCATTCTTTTTCATATGACCACCTATTTTCAATTTATCCTTAGCGATATGCCGAATTAAATGGAACTTCTATGTCATTTATATGATTTACGAGGGTTGTTGGAATATGATTTTCTTTTAATAATCCACGTACATCATGGTTATAATTGGAGTTTTTCAAACCGATGTAATACGTGATGTGTGGAATTATAGTTTCAAGTAACGAATGGGTTATTGCATCCTCACGCAGGACCCCAGTGATATCTACTAAGATAACAGGGATGGCGTTCGCCTCTGCCTCCATAATCAATTCCTTCGACCTACCATTTTCTTCCTTAATACTTCGTATGGTTTGTGAGAGACCATTTTTACTAAACCCTACGACAATTACTACGCTTTTATAATCATATAGGTCCGCTGCTAGTGCCCTTGGTCGATAATCCGACTCTAGGTTTAACTGATCAGCAATAGATTTAAGCACAGTGCTTTCTACTGCCTGTCCTGCTGAAGTGATTAATATTTTCTCTTTAGCAATCGGAGCAGGTAAATTAGGATATGTACTAATTTTCCCACTAGAGGAGGAAACTAACAGAAAGGGCAGTATAATAGCTACACATAAGCAAACTAACGCCGGAAGAAATCGCTTCACTTGTAAAACCCTCCCATGAACAAAAGCGCAAGCGCCCGTTTAGAGACGTACGGACTGGACTGAGCCGTAGGAGATAAAGGAAACACGACGACCGTAGGGAGTCGATGTTGACTTATCGTACGGAGGTGAGGGAAGTCCGCTAGTCTCTGGGTGCTGGAGCTGGACGTGGCTGTTCCTACACAAGAACTTAACAAAGCCATATTTTTATACTTTCTCATCCATTAAAAAAGGATAAAGCCATAGCTTTATCCTTTATCATACCATTTAAATTGTCAAAAATCTCACTATTCTTTTAATTTCGGGTCTAAAGCATCACGTAGTCCATCCCCGAATAGGTTAAATCCTAATACAAATAGAAAAATCGCTAAACCCGGAAAAGCAACTACCCAAGGTGCATTTTGGAGTGCAGCACGCCCATCACTTAACATTGCACCCCACTCGGGAGTGGGTGGTTGTGCCCCTAAGCCAAGGAAACTCAGACCAGCAGCATCTAATATTGCTGTCCCAATTCCAAGCGTTGTTTGAACAATAATTGGAGCCATACTATTTGGTAGCACATGCCGAAATAAAATCCTACCGTGCTTCCCACCAATCGCTCGTGCAGCTTCAACATATTCCGTTTCCTTAACAGAGAGTACTGCCGAACGAACAATTCTTGCAAACTGTGGTACTCCTACAATACCAACAGCGATCATCGCGTTCGTTAAACTTGGTCCAAGAACCGCTACCAAAGCGATGGCCAATAGAATACTAGGAAACGCCATCATAATATCAATAACCCGCATAATGATTTGATCGACCCATCTACCAAAATAACCCGCTACCGCTCCAAGTATCACTCCAACAATCATTGAAATACCAACGGCAATTAAGCCAATTCGAATAGATATCTGTGTCCCATAGACAATTCTACTAAAAATGTCACGCCCTAACTCATCTGTTCCAAGCCAATGTTCCCCTGATGGTGCTTGATAACGATCAGGAATACTTTGTGTTGTTGGATCATGGGTAGCGATGAATGGCGCTAGAATAGCCGTTACAATCAAGATAGTAATAATTATTAGCCCAATAATAGACGTTTTACTTTTTAACAATCGCAATAATGCCTCTATACCAAGGCTTTTTGATTTTTGTTGTTCTGCTATTTCCTTTGATTTAATTTCTGGATTCGGTATTGGTTGTAGCGACAATGCTAGCACTTCCTTTCTAATGTCTTCTACAAAAGAGAAATACCCTGTCTATTCAAACTTAATTCTAGGATCTAAGTATTTATATAAAATATCTGTAATCAGATTAACTAACACAAAGATAATTGCGATAATCAATATAGTACTCTGAACCACCGGATAATCCCGCCCAAGAACCGCTAAATAGACATACCGACCAATTCCAGGCCATGAGAAGATTGTCTCGGTCAAAACTGCACCACCGAGTAACAAACCAAATTGTAAACCAATCACTGTTAATACAGGTAATGAGGCATTTTTTAATGCATGTTGAAAGACTATTAGCGTCTTCTTCAATCCCTTCGCATTAGCTGTACGGATATAATCCTGACGCATAACCTCCAGCATACTAGATCTAGTCATACGGGCAATAATTGCCATCGGAATTGTTGCTAATGCTAAACCGGGCATGAGAAGGTGTGAAAACGAATCTTTAAACGCTAGCCAATTTCCTGTTAAGATACTATCTAATAAGTAAAAATTAGTGATGGTGTGCAACTCCACTCCTGTCGACAACCGGCCGCTTGGAGGCAAAATGTCAAAGGTAACAGAAAATAACCAAATCATCATGAGACCAAGCCAAAATATTGGCATAGAAACACCAAACAACGCAGCTGTCATGCTCATATTATCAAACCATGAATACTGCTTTACTGCTGCAATTACACCAGCAATTACACCAACAATGATAGCCACAATCATTGCGAAAACAGCCAGTTCTATAGTGGCTGGTAGTTTATGAAGTAATTCCACTCCAATACTTTCCTTTGACTGGATAGATTCCCCTAAATTCCCCTTTAGAATATCACCTAAAAACCTACCATATTGAACATAATACGGATCATTTAACCCTAGCTCTTCTTGAAGTGCTTCCAATTGACTCTGTGTTGCCTTTTCGCCTAATATACTTCTAGCTGGATCCCCAGGAACTAAATGAATAAGGGAAAATGCAAGAATGGAGACACCTATAAGTACGGGGATTAGCATGAGTAATCTGCGAGAAATGTATTTTATCATTGCTTCTTTCCTCCGTTTTTCTTAGGAATAAAGAGGTGTCTCATAAGAGAAATCCTCCCCTTATGAGACAAGTCTGTACAATTTTTATTCCTTCATATCTAATAGATTAAAAGGTTCACTTCCTGTTGGATGTGGTACATAGTCAACTATACTGCTGCTTGCTGCAAGTGGTGGTGTTGTATGTGCAATTGGTAACCACGGTGCATCCTCATGAATAATTTCCTGGGCCTTCAAGTATAGCTCTGTGCGTTTGTCTTGGTCCATTTCAACTTGTGCAGCCTTTAGAAGGTCATGTAATTCATCACTCTTGTAAAATGCAATATTTCCTGCCGAACCAACAGTTGCATTATCTTTATCTAGAAGGACATACATAAAGTTGTCAGGATCCCCATTGTCCCCAGTCCATCCTAGGAATGCCATGTCATGCTCCCCATTTTCTGTTAAGGTTAAATGGGTATCCCAATCACTTTCAACAATTTCGACATTAATGTTAACAGCCTTTAGCATTTCCGTTATTGCCTGTGCCGTAATCTTAGGCTGTGGCATATAATCCCGCGGGTTAGAGAATGTATTTAATGTAATATCGAATCCATCCGCATATCCCGCTTCAGCTAGTAGTGCCTTTGCTTTTTCAACATCATACGCATACGGTTCTACATCATCGTTATATCCCCATAGCGATGGTGGAATCGGATTCTTCGCTTCTTTTCCAATACCTTCATACAATTCAATTAGTTCTTCTTTATTAACCGCCATATTTATTGCTTGACGTACACGTTTGTCAGCCAGTGGCCCTTCCTTATCCATATTCATTGCCATATAAGCTACGTTCATAGATGGTCTACGAATAATTTGCAACGCATCATCGCCTTCAGCAGTTCCAATATCCTGTGGATTCAAACCTGTCATTAAATCAATTGTGCCTGCCTGTAGTTCCATAAAACGGGCACCATTATCTGGAATCACACGGAAAATAACTTCATCAACTTTAGCAACTTCACCAAAGTAATCATCATTTTTTGTTACCGTAATGCTATCATCTGGAACCCATTCCTCAAATACAAATGGACCCGTTCCTACTGGGTTCTTAAAATAATCATCACCATGTTCTTCAACAGCCTCAGGACTTGCCATACCAAATGGAGGCATTGCTAATGTTTGTAGGAAAGGTGCATTTGGTTCAGATAGTGTAATTGTAATTTCATGGTCACCCGTTGCCTCTACTTCTTCAATGATGCCACCCATATCCTCTTCAGAAGCACCAAACATATAACCGTAATAAACAAATTCAGCTGATGTTGTCCAGCGCTCGAAATTAAATACAACATCATCCGCAGCAAAGTCTGTTCCATCATGGAATTTGACATCATCACGTAATTGGAAGGTCCAAACTAGTCCATCGTCACTAACTTCCCAATCCGTTGCTAATGCCGCTTTTACTTCCGTATTTTCTTCTTCGTAACGAACTAATGTATCATAAATTTGGTTTGTTACATAAATTGACTCTCCGTCTGTAACTTTAGATGGATCTAGCTGAATGGAGTCAGCTCCACGTCCGAAGACAAGTGTTTTCTTTCCACCTTCATCTTCCTTACCATCAGAGGTACTTCCAGTATCACCACTACAAGCACTAATAATCATGGCAACTACTGCCAACAACATAAATAGATAACGCTTCTTCAATTCTTTTCCCCCTCATTGTTTGTAAATTTTATAAAAACCCAGGATCCTATAAGCGGAACCCTGAAATTTTTTATGTTAAAACCTTTTCCATCATTACTTCTTTAGCAAAGTGACATGCTGCCATCTGTCCACCCTCAGATACGGTTTTGAGCCCTGGCTCTTGTAAACGGCAAATTTCTTCTGCAAATGGGCACCTTGTATGAAACTTGCACCCTGCTGGCGGATTAGCCGGCGATGGCAAGTCTCCTTTTAGAATAACTCGTTCCTTTTCCTTGTGGATATTTGTTTCCGGTATTGCTGACAATAATGCTTGTGTATATGGATGCTGTGGATTCGTATAGAGTTCATTTGACTCACCAACCTCTACAATTTTCCCTAAATACATGACAGCGACGCGATCACTAATATGGTGTACAACACTTAAGTCATGGGCAATAAAAATGTAGGTTAGATTAAATTCATCCTGCAATTCCTCCATCAAGTTAATAACTTGGGCTTGAATAGAAACATCTAATGCTGAAACAGGTTCATCACAAATCACTAATTCAGGCTCTAAAGAAAGTGCTCTAGCAATTCCAATCCGTTGCCTTTGCCCTCCACTAAACTCATGTGGGTAGCGACGTTTATGATAGGAACTTAACCCCACCACATCCAACAGATAATCAATGCGTTTTATCCTCTCTACTTTAGGCATTCCAAATATCTTCATCGGCTCTGCCAGGGTCTGTTCAATTGTTTTACGAGGATTTAGAGACGCATACGGGTCTTGAAAAATAATTTGCATTTCCTTTCGTAATTTTCTAAGTTGCTCACCTTTGTAGTTCGTAATGTCTTCGCCTTTAAACCAAATCTCACCTTCTGTTGGTTCTAGTAGCTTTAAAGCAACCCTTCCTGCAGTTGATTTTCCACAACCACTTTCACCAACAAGACCCAATGTTTCACCCGATTTAACCGATAGTGATATACCATCCACAGCTTTCAGCATAGGCTTATCTCTCGAAAGAATTTTTTCACTTTTTAATGGAAAATGTTTTTTTACATTTTTTAGTTCTAAAAGTGCACTCATGTCGTTACCGCCTTCTTAGATTGTTCGTAGAGTAAACAGCGTACGAAGTGGTTATCATCCACCTCAGACAAAGTTGGATCATTTGTTAAACAGCTTGCCATCACATGATTACATCTTGGTGCAAAGCTACATCCTTGTGGTAATGATCTTAAATCTGGTGGAAGTCCTTTAATCGGTTGAAGTTTTTCCTTATTCGGTGTAATCTTTGGAATGGAATTCATCAGACCAGTTGTGTATGGGTGCCTGCCATTATCAAATAGCTTTTTTGTTTGTGTAAATTCAGCTGGCTTTCCTGCATACATAACCATTACGCGATCACAAACTTCGGATACTACACCAAGGTCATGGGTAATCATGATAATTGCCATGTCTAGTTCCTTTTGCATTTTCTTAAAAAGCTCCAAGATTTGTGCCTGAATCGTTACATCAAGTGCTGTTGTTGGCTCGTCAGCAATTAATAACGATGGGTTACAGGAAAGTGCCATGGCAATCATGACACGCTGTCTCATTCCACCGCTAAATTCATGAGGATAATTTTTAAGACGCTTTTTCGGGTCTGGAATCCCTACCATATTTAATAATTCTACTGCTCTTTGCTGCGCCTGCTTTTTAGTCACTTTCTCATGAGCAAGTATTGTTTCTACCATTTGTTTCTCAACCGTAAATACAGGGTTTAATGAGGTCATTGGATCTTGAAAAACCATCGCAATTTCTTTACCACGAATTTGCCTCATTTGCTTTTCCGTTTTCTTCAGGAGGTTGTCTCCTTTAAAATTTATTTCACCATCCACTATTTTTCCTGGTGGAGATGGAATCAGCCCTAAAATGGACATTGCAGTAATACTTTTTCCAGATCCTGACTCTCCAACGATTCCTATCGTTTCCCCAGGTTTCACATCAAAACTTACGCCATCAACGGCTCGAACAACACCCGCTTTTGTAAAGAAATGCGTATGTAAGTTTTTTACCTCCAATAAAGGCTTTACAGACTTCATATATCGAACCTCCTCCGACAGCCCAACCAATTTACTGATAAATCCGAATTATGTATATTATACATATAATTTAACCCATTTATGTTTTTTCTCTTTTTTCTCAAAAAAATTAATTGGTGCCTGTCACTTCCCGAATTTTGTCAAACCTTGTCGATATCCTGATTAATACAAAACGAGTTCAGCACCTTAAATATAGGTACTGAACTCGTTTTATTATCTTTTATTATTTAAATTATTTTAGGATTAATTGTTAATATATTTCTCAAATACATCTCCAAAGTCCTTCTTATGGTATTGTTCACGGATGGATGTTAACCAGGAGAAGCCATATTCGGTTAGTTGTTTGTATTGCTCCGCTAGTTGCGTATCATTTGTTCTAGAGTTATGAAGGACAGCTACAGCTTTATCAAGACTTTGCCCAGCCATTTCTTGAATAGTATTGTTTTCATGAGTAAGTTCAGAAATGTACAGGAGAGCCTTATACAAATCATTTAGGCGATTGATTTCTTTTTTATCCACGTCGAGAGACATGCTGACATTTCCAATCTTAAACTTAATTTCAATATCAAGATCTACTCTTCCAGCTGTTTCCAGTAAAACATCTGTAATCTTATTTTGCGAATAGGAATAACGTTTTAAAACTCGTTTCGATGATACTGCATTTTCACCGTCTACATGGATCAATGCCAAATTGGTAAAACAATATTCATCAGACTTTGTTTTTATCAAAAAGTAAATCTTCTCATTATCCTCATGTCTTACATAATCATCTGAATCTGTTTTGTCATAATCCTCAGGACCAATAATTTTACCAATATCTGATAAGCCGAGTGCATCAGAAGCAAGTTTCTTTAACATAATAATCCCTCCATACAATTATGTAACCTATTTCATAACAATGTTAACATATTATCATGTACACGATAGGGGGCTATATACCTATTTCCAACCATCACTAAATCCATGATTAATTTATGCCTTCCGTACTCCAGTAAGTCTTTTCTTAGCAGAGCGTGTATCAGATGTTATTAAACGATGGTTCCTTGCTTTTGCTAACCCGTATAAAGGCATGTTTCCGTATAATGCTTCATAGTTACCACTAGGAACAGAATATGCTTCATGATAAATACCAACAGCCTCATTATCACCTACCTTTTTATTGAACTCCCTCCAAGCAGTCAAATGCTTTTTTCCCTTAGCATATGCCAGTAAATCCTCTGTAGACCGCCAATAAGAAATCATTATTGTCGTTCTTAATCCGAAAAAACTTTCCATTGAAAGAAACCCAAGTTCTTCCTTGTGTCCATACAATTCCCGGATCATCGCTGGCATTGCTTTAAATACCGGCAACCACTTTCTAATTGCCCATCTCTTGTTAATCCTCATTCCAATTAGAAATACAACAACCCCTTCGTCATTATCTGTTGTGTAACGCCCTGGAAATATTTCCTTTCCCATCCTTATTCCCCCCTATTTTAATTTAGCAATCGTATCCTCACACCATCCTATTTCCGCAGCAGTTATCCGCTTCCCATAATCTAGAGTAAAAAGCCAATATTGTGCATCTGCGCTTTCTTGTGAACACGATCGAATGGATGCTTCAATGCCTTCATATGTGCTGAATCTATTTTGCAAAATTTCCTGGTAACTTTGTATGAATGTAACCATTAATTCATTATCCTGATGACGTCCAAAGAACAGCTTCAATAAAACCTCATTCTTATTGACGGGTATGTCTTCTAAAGGAAATTTCAACCAGTTTCTTAGTTCCTCTTCCCCTTTAGCCGTAAGAATATACTCTTTCCTATCAGGCTTTCCATCTTGAACGGAGTCTTGAACTATCGCTAATCCATCCTCCACTAACTGTTTTAATGTAGGATAAATTTGACCATAACTTATTTTCCAAAAATGATTTAAGCTATTATCAATCTTTTGTTTTATTTGATAACCTATTCGACACCCTGTCGTCAATATACCTAATATTGCGTATCTAGTTTGATTTATCTTCTTCATTTTTACACCTATCTTTTTGATATATATCTTTATGATATACAATACACCTAAATAGTGCGAAATATGCAATAATTAATTTTGTTTTTTGGCAGTTTTCTTTTTAAAATTAGACAATTTGTATAGACTGTGTGGTAACTCAAGAAATTACCGTGCTATCCATCATTTTGAAGTAGATACTTAAGTGAAATGATGTATAGAACCCTGCTATACATCATTTTGATACAGATACTTGGGTGAAATGACGTATAGAACCCTGCTATACATCATTTTGAAGTAGATACTTAAGTGAAATGACGTATAGAACCCTGCTATACATCACTTTGAAATAGATACTTGGGTGAAATGATGTATAGAACCCTGCTATACATCACTTTGAAGCAGATACTTGGGTGAAATGACGTATAGAACCCTGCTATACATCATTTTGATGCAAGACTAGCTTTTATCTCTAGATACCGCGCAGTTTCCATCAACCGCGAAAGTATAAGCAACAAAAATTACGAATACAATCTATTTTTTAATAACAGTAGTTAATTCCATTTACTTTTTCACCAATTGATTGTATATTACTTAGGGACACGAAATATTTATTTGTAATATTTATAAGGACGTGTATACAACAATGGCGGTATTCCTCCAAGAATGGTCTGCGCAACTGAAGACATACAATCAAAATATAAAACTAGCAATATGGGCCAACATTTTCTCCCAAATTGGGATGGGCATGTTTATGGTCATGTACAATATTTATATTCAAGAGTTGGGCCTAAGTCACGAGGTAAATGGTCAAGTTATTGCGTTAACCGCATTAGCAACAGCTATTATTCTAGTACCCGCTGGGATTATGAGTGACAAGCTCGGTAGAAAACGAGTGATGATATTCGGGGTTGTTTTAACGGGACTTATTTTGTTTTTAAGGAGTATTGTAGAGGCACAAACACTTCTATTACTTACCGGATTTGCAACAGGTATTTTTACAGCATTCCTACAGGTCTCTTCCATTCCATGGTTAGCTGAAAACTCTAAGCCGAAGCAGCGTGTTCATTTATTTAGCTTACACTCTGCTATTATGACAGCAGCGAATGTTATCGGTAGTCTACTAGGTGGAACCTTAACAGACTTCTTCACATTATTTACCACCGAATTAAGTAGTATCCGAATCACCTTAATCATTGGTAGTATCTTTTATATTCTTGCTTTTTTCCCTACTCTTAAAATGGTAGAGAAGAAAAAGCAAAAAACCAATGAAACTGAAAAAACTCCATTCCGGGAGTTCCTAAAGATTAATAAATCAGGCTTTAAAATAATTATTCTATTTGCCGTCGCGCAATTACTTATCGGATTTGGTAGTGGGCTTGTTATCCCGTACTTGAATTTATACTTTGCTGATCGTTTTGCTGCTTCAAACTCGATCATTGGACTAATCATTTCATTAGGTCAGGCAGCAACAGCAGTGGCCATGTTTATAGGACCGCTAGTAGTGAAAAAAGTAGGAGAGGTAAGGGCTGTAGTTTATTTACAACTTTCTTCCCTACCATTCTTATTATTAACTGCTTATACGGAAAATCTATTGCTTGCAAGTATTGGATTCCTATTTAGACAGGCACTGATGAATGCCGGGAATCCAATCCAGGCTTCCTTAATGATGTCTAAGGTTGATGATTCAGTGAAGGGTCTTGCCAACTCCATTAACCAAATGGTGTTCCAACTTGGGTGGGCATTGATGGGGCCAGTATCTACTTCTATCGTTATGTTGAATGGCGCATACTGGGGTTATGCACATGTTTTCACGATTACAGCAGGATTATATTTAGTAGGATCCTTGTATTTCTTAATCGTATTCCGTTCTCTGAAATCGACAGACGAATAAGAGTTTATGTAAAAAGGACTGTAGCACACCGTGATAAAGCGTTGTGGTACTGTCCTTTTTTCGCGTATAATCCCAATTAAAAAATCATATGCAGTTTTTTCTAGCAAATTGATGCGGATTCCTTTAGTGTTACTCTACTCTTTTTAATTATTTCTAAATCAGCTAAAGCTTTTGTTTTATACTGTGTCTTATTCTCATTAGAAAAAATATCTATAGCAATTTTCATATATAGTTCAGCTAAATCAAAGTCTCCCATTTTCTCATAAGTTTTTGCCAAGATATGATACATTCTTCCTCGCATATAAAATAAATAGTTCATGTCTAAATAACTAATTATTTTCCCTACTATCTCAATAACACGTAGATAATCCTTTTGATTAAATAATAGAGAAGCATAGCTGTATCCTACGCGAATTGGAAGTGTAGAATCCTCAAAAATATTATTGAATTGAATAGCCTCAAAAGCTTTAGTTAGGTAATACATAGTTTCTAATTCCTGTCCTAGTGATTTACAAATTAAAGCTAGACTATTCATCATAGAAATTTCTATTTCAAGTAAAGCATGTTGTGGGATATGGTTTATTAAAAGATTTTTTGCATGATTAGGATCGTTATTAAGTTTATGGACAACTATAGATTCATGCCATATCAAGAATAAATCATTTTCTTTATTTACTGACTCGTTTTTATTAATTTCTTTTCTTAGTTCTTCAAGTAATAAGGATAGTTCTAAAAAACTTTTACTATATACAAGTTTCCTACATAACTGTTTTAAGTAAAGGATCGATTTTTCACTATAATTAGTTGCTCCATCATCAAAAAGCATTGCAATTGGTATATTCATTTTTTCACACAACTTATCAATAATAAACATACTAGGCATCGTATTTCCTTTTTCAATTCTAAATAATGTGGATTCATCGCAAATATTTTCAACTAATTCTCTTCTAGTTAAATTCCGTCGCTCTCGAAAATACCGAAGTTTTAATCCTATAGAATCCATTTTCCCACTCTCCAAGTATGCAAAAATGCATATTTAATAAATAACAAAAATAGCTAAAATTAATATTGTAATACAATTATAACAAATGAATAATTATGTAAAGGAGGTAAATATGAAAAGATTAGACATGTTTTCTATTAACTTACATGTTAACCTCTGTGCATCATGCAAGTTTATAGAAAAAGTTGTATGAAGCAAGCTTATAATTTATTAGGTAGAATTTGAGGAGAATAAAGTCTGAAATATATAATCTATATTGACAATAAGTCTAAATAACTGCATGAGAGGATTTTTTCCTATGATTCCTATTTCTAAAATTCTATTATTGGTAGCTTTTGTTGTTATACTTTTCGGACTAATTGAGAAAAAGTATAAAAATTCATTACAAAAAGTGGCTCTCTACTTATTACTATTTATTATATTGGTAGGGATGTTCTTAAAATAGTTTAAATTTCCCCAAGTAACTTACCATTTATAATATGTTAAAGTATAAGTTTGTTAGTATATTTATCAAATAAAATGTGAAAATTTTTATTTCAATCAGCCAATTAAGCTTTATCAGGACACTCTGTAACAAGGGACCGTCCTCACTGTATTACTACGTATAACAGCGAGCGACTGTCCCTTCTATTAAATACTATAATCTAATAGTAATTTCCTCACCTTGCGAGCTTTTTAATTCTAATATGGTTGTTCCACGATGTTTTTTGGCTTCATTGATGGCAGTTTTAATTAGTGGTTTTAATAGTTTGTTATTCATAGGAGATTTACTGATTGTTGTTGATTCACTAGTATAATAGTCTCGTTCGGTGATTTTTCGCCAAATAAAGTTAGTCAGCATGATAGTGGTTGCCGTATTTAATATAAAATAAGGTACTAATAATGTAAAATTACGGTCAGATTTCATTTTTATCTTAAGCATATAATTCAACCTACTCTATAAAAATAGCAACCTTGTCCCCATCACCTGAGGTAATATCAACAATTTGCCCATCTATTTCTTGATCAATTGCTTCTAATATCAAATCAACATCCAAATCCTTCACATACTTCTGTGATTCTGGTATATTGGCCGCAATACCGTGCCCTGCCTTCAATAATGCATGACATAATCTGACTGGCAAATTTACTTTCACATTATCATTTTCATGTGATTGAATACGGATTTTCAATGTCTTATCAAGATAATTAGAGGATTTCACTTTTTTAGTGCTTTCTCCTTTTTCTTTTAATAAAGAAATCAATTCCGCTGCCTTATCCGCATCAATTTTTCCTTCCTCCATCATACCTAATACCTTTGCAATCTCATCCTTCATTTTCCTTCCTCCTAATCTTTTAACATTTTAATTGCTTCATCAGCAGTGATTTCTCCCCGCTCGAGCATTCCTACAACTTTACGTTCATCCACGGTTGTTTTGTCATTGGAATCATGTCCGAGTGCCTGCACAATATCATTCAACTTTCCCCTTACTGTTGGATAAGATATCCCTAGTTCTTTCTCCATTTCCTTAATGTTTCCTCTGCAAACTAAGAAGGTCTCAATAAACTGAAGCTGTTCCTTTGAAAGCAGGTTGAACTTAGGTAGTTCAAATTCATTTTCAATAACTGTATTGCAGTGGTTACAGTGAAGTTTGGTAACGGTAAGAGTTTCACTACAAACTGGACAATGAGTTAGTAAAGTATGTGTCATCATTGGTTCCCTTTCCTTATTTTGATACCATTATAAACAATCCACTACGATATGTAAATATAAAATTAAGATAATTAATTTTATTTTAAATATTAATTAAATAATTTGATTCAAATATTAATAATCTCAATTCTAAACTTCCCCGAACACTCTTTTTCTAGGTGAATAACCTAATTAATAAGTACTTTTCGGAGGGATCTTATGCAAATTTTTTATACGGTTCAATCTGGAGACACAATAAACCAAATTGCTAGCAGATTTGGCACTACAACTATGACACTAATTAATGCAAATAATATTCCATCTCATAATACTATTTTCATTGGACAACAACTATCTATTCCACCAGGCATCAATCGTTATCGCGTTCAATCAGGTGATACAATCTATAAAATCGCTTCTCAATTTAGAATTCCAATTTCAGCCATTATTCAAGCGAACGACCTAAGCGCTCCTTACGTCATTTATCCTAACCAGCTTTTAGAAATACCACCTGGTCTTCCGTACTATACCGTACAACCCGGTGATTCGTTATACCGAATCGGCCTACGCTATAAAGTGACGACTGCCGGAACAGTGAACACCGAACTCATTCGCACAGTAAATAATCTGTCATCTACCGTGATTTATCCTGGAATGCGGCTTTTCATTCCATTCGCTCCTTTTGGAGAAAAAGGTATTATCGCGTATACAGCAGGGGATATAGGAAGTTTTGACATTTGGCTTTATGATGTATCAAGCGGAAACACACATCAGCTCACCAATCGATTAGGAGAATCATTCTCCGTTCCTTACTGGTCACCAAACCGGGATAAAATTGCATTTGTTGGTAGGGGAAATATCATCTATCTTGTTCAAATAAATACTGGAGTAACAGCAACAATTGATCAGCTTTCTGAGGGAATAGGTGCCTACCTCAATTGGTCACCAAATAACTCCATTCTTACTTATTCAAAACCTAACCAAATCGTACTTTATCAAGTTAATACAAATCAGTTCCAAATTATCAATCAATCGGAGGCAACTGATGTACAATGGTTTCCTAATGGCAATCAATTACTTTTTCAAGCACCAGATGAAAATGGCATTAGTCAACTATACCGTATACAAGCAAATGGAACTAACCGGACAAAAATCACTGCAAATACAGGTGGTAGATACAACCATGTTAGACTCTCACCCAATGGCCAATTTGTGCTTTACACTACTCCCGGGGCCAGCATCTCTATCATTCATATTATTGACTTATCAACTGGTAGTGAATATGAAGTTGAGGGGGGTCCATTAGGGAAGAACTACTTTCCAACTTGGTCACATGATGCAACATCGATTGCCTTTAGCGCAACATCATTCGAAGAACTAGGATACTTTTCATTAATTAAAACGACAGACAATCACGGTAACAATGAACAGACCATTTCTATTTCAAATTGCTTCTCCACACCAGTTGATTGGTCACCAAACGGAACAAAGATTGCTTATCTATCCGGCTGCACAACTGAAATATCTGCAACTGAACTTTGGGTAACTGATGTAAACCGTCATGTTTCCAGAAGACTAGTAACGCAGCCTAACATTATGGCTTTGGAATGGGCACCAGAAGCAAGTAAGGATACAACAGCAACCTATCAAAACAGCCAGTTCCGTGTGCAATTTCAATATCCATCACACTGGAGGCAAGTGAGTTACGTACGTTATGAAGGTGCTGCTGGATTTTTTCAACTAGCAGTAAAATCATCCCCTGCTACCATCGGTGTTGTTTGTCAGAATGAAGCACACCATATACTAATGCCTTATGGTTCCGATCCACAAATCACCCATACATCTATCCAGAATCAGGAAGCCTGTTTTATCTATCCTTCATTAGACCAACCAGCAGAAATGAATAATCAAGCTGCCTTCATTATTCGCTATCCTAATCCAATCACAATTGGTGAAGATACCTACCAGTTCTTTATTTTATGGGCAGATAGTCATCATATTAATGAGATGGTTTCAACTGTAGATTTTATATAACATTATTGGGGGGATATACACACCCACTATTTCTATGCCAAAAGCACTACAAACTTCACATTAACTTAATACTGGGTTTACATTACATTGGTATAATTTACTATAAATCTATTATGTTTCTGCGGGGGATAAAACGTGAACAACAAGAAAAAGAGTAGTAATAGCAACGGGATTAGTCTTAGAAAACGTTTGTTACTTATTTTTATTACGTTATTAGCGATTTCTGTTATTGCAGTTGGAATTAGCTCGTACACCATTGCTAGAAATACAACAATGGAGGCCATTGAAAAAAGACTATTAAGTGAAGTAGATTTAACAAGTGACTTGGCTAGTAATTTAAAATTCACTTATGTTAGTGACGAAGCTTACTTTTGGCAACAGTTAGAAATCAGTGTACGTTCCCAAAAGGAAAAGCTTGATAATGATGGCATTATATCCGATTACTTTTACATAACCGAGGATGATGTTGTTCCATTTAAAATTAGTAAGGAAACCTTAATAGAAATACCAGATTCCCTAGTTTCTTCCATTCAAGAAAAGGGACACGGTACCATTCACCAACCCATTAACGGAGAGGATTATACATTAAGCTTTGTTAAAATGGATGAAGTAAACGGCACTTATGTTGTCATGGTACAAACCTCGAGCTACATGGGTAGCATCCATCAAATGGCTTATATTATGATTGGCATTATCGTTATTAGTCTGTTAACTGCAACTATCGCTGTACTTATTTTCGTTCGAGGCATTACAAACCCATTAAGTGCACTAAGGGAAAAAATGAAACAAATTCGAAGCGGGGATTTAAAAGATGATACGTTGACAGTTCAAACCAACATACCTGAAATATCATCTTTAGTAAAAAGCTATCAAGCAATGGTTACTCATATGAGATCCTTGTTACACCAGATTAACGACACGACTAATCATCTTGAACAGACTGGTAGCGAACTACAGCAATCATCAGAAGGGACCCTTGCTTCAAGTCAGGACCTTATAGTAGCCATCCAAGCTGTTAAAAATGGTGCTGAACAAACGGCTAGTAGTTCAGAAGGAAGCTCTGAATCCTTTAAATCAATGAAGGAAAAGATTGAACAAATGATTGCTAGTATGGGGACAATTTTTACGAATGCAAATGATATGGATAGCTCAGCAAAACACGGGGAGAAAAATATATCAGAACTAATTAGTACCATGAATACGTTTAATCAAGACTTTGAGCATTTAACTTCAACCGTTCATCATGTACAGTCCTATTCTAACTCCATTAGTCAGCTTGTCGGATTAATACAAGGGATTGCCGATCAAACAAAGTTGCTATCTTTGAACGCTTCCATTGAGGCCGCAAGAGCTGGAGATGCAGGAAAAGGGTTTGCAGTTGTCGCAAATGAGGTCGGTATGCTTGCCGAGCAATCTTCTAGTGCAGCAGAACAGATAACGGAATCCATTTCTAATATGGACAAGATCACCAATACCGCTACACAAGAGTTCGAACAAATGCTTACGAAAACAAAAACAACCTTAACGAAATCGAATGAAGCAAAAATAACCATTGATGAATTAATGAAAGAAGTTTTTGAGGTTAATACGGAACTTCAAAGTGTACAGGGAGAACTAAAAGAACTAGAACAGCTTTTACCCCCACTCGAAAGGGAAACAATAGGCTTCTTATCCATTTCCCAAGAAACACTAGCAAGTGCCGAGGAAATGTTAGCAAGTAGTGAGAGTCAAATGAAACAGATGGAGCATACACACGAAGTCGGTCTAAAACTTACTAAGTTATCAAACTCCCTTGCGGAGAGTACAAAACAATATAAAACCCAATAATAAAAGACTGGCACTTGGCCAGTCTTTTCTATATTCATCAAGGGGGGAGATGAAATTCAATATATAGTTTAACCAAAACGGCCAGAAATATAATCTTCCGTACGACTGTCGTTTGGTTTTGTAAAGATAGTATCTGTTACGTCAAACTCCACCACTTCTCCATCCAGGAAAAAGGCAGTACGATCTGAAATACGTGCAGCCTGCTGCATATTATGCGTAACAATAATAATCGAATAGTCTTTTTTCAATTCCTGAACTAAATCCTCTATTTTAAGCGTTGATTTTGGGTCCAGCGCAGAAGTAGGTTCATCCATTAATATAACGTCCGGCTCAATTGCTAATGTACGTGCGATACATAAACGCTGCTGTTGTCCTCCAGATAAACCATACGCATTCTCTTTTAATCGGTCCTTTACTTCGTCCCAGATATACGCACCGCGTAGACTTTTCTCAACAATTTCATCAAGAATTTTCTTATTACGGATCCCGTGAATTCTTGGACCATATGCGATGTTGTCATAAATAGACTTTGGAAATGGATTTGGCTTTTGAAACACCATTCCAACACGAGTTCTAAGATTCTCTACTTTAAAGGATTTGTCTAAAATACTTTGTCCTTTATAGGATATTTCTCCAGTTGTACGTACTGTTGGAACTAATTCCACCATACGATTTAATGTCTTTAAATAAGTCGATTTCCCACATCCTGAAGGACCAATAATCGCAGTTACTTCATTTTCCTTAATCTTTAGATTGATATCCTTTAAAGCATGTGTTTCACCATACCAAAGATTTAATTCCTTTGTATCAAAGACAACATTATTATTTGCTATAGAAGACGCGATATCTATATTACCATTGTTTACCATTACCATATTCTCCTTAACTGTTAAAAGACTCATTGCTCTCTTCCTCCTTCGTTTAGAAACGTTGTTGGAATTTATTACGGATAAATATTGCAGCTGAATTCAGTACAAACAATAATACTAATAAAACGATGATTGTTCCGGCAGCAAGGTTTGCATATTCCGCTACTAAGGATGAATCAATTGTCCAGTAATAAATTTGCATCGGAAGTGCTGTAAATTTATCAAAGATCCCTTCTGGAAAAGGAATTATCAGCGCAGGGATTCCGATTACAGTAAGTGGTGCTGTTTCACCAATTGCACGGGATAGTGCTAAAATCGCTCCTGTTAACATACCCGGTAAAGCTGCTGGTAAAATAACATTCTTAATCGTTTGCCATTTCGTTGCTCCCATGCCATATGAAGCTTCACTTAAGAATCCTGGAACAGCCCTAATTGCTTCTTGAGCAGCTACAATTACGATAGGAAGAATTAATAGTGATAAGGTTAAACCACCAGCTAAAATGATATTTCCCATTTCCATTGCTCGTACAAATATGGTTAGCCCTAAAATTCCGTATACAATCGAGGGTACACCTGCTAAGTTGGAAATATTCGTTTGGATAATAGCTTGTAATCGCCCCTTTTTCGCATATAATTCAAGATAAATTGCGGTCCCAATACCAAGAATTAGTGTAACTGGTGCAACAACCAACATCATCCACAATGTACCTAAGAGAGCACCCATAATTCCTGCACGTTCTGCATCAGTAGATTGTCTTCCAGTTAAAAAGTTCCAATCAATCCAACCAATACTATCAACAACAACACGATAAATTAATATAGCTAATACAATAAGTCCAAAGATTGTTGCTAAAAGGAACAGCATCTTTAATATATTATTTTTTGCAATTCTTCCATCCATACGTTTTGTTACTTGATCAGCATTTAAATACTTCATTTTAGTATTCCTCCCTAAACCTACGAGAGACATATCTTGCAAGTAAATTCATTAACAACGTGAATACAAATAAGGTCATTGCAACAGCATACAAGCTATAATAAATCGTTGTGCCGGCAGCCGCTTCTCCACCAGATACTTCAACAATATAGGCTGTCATCGTCTGCATCGACTGTGTAATATCAAAGGTAAAGTTTTTCGAGCTACCACTCGCAATTGTAACAATCATCGTTTCTCCAATTGCCCGGGATATTCCCAGTACAAACGAAGCGATAATTCCTGATAAAGCAGCTGGGATAACAACCTTGAATGTTGTTTCTAATTTTGTAGCACCAAGTCCAAGAGCACCTTCACGCATTGCATTCGGAACGGAACTCATTGCATCCTCAGAAAGGGAAGCAATCATCGGAATAATCATGATTCCCATTACAATTCCTGGACTTAATATATTTGTTGCCGCGACATCTGGCCAAATAGAACGGATTAATGGCGTTACAAAGGTAAAAGCAAAGAAACCATAAACAATTGTCGGAATTCCAGCGAGAATTTCTAACATCGGTTTTAATACTTTTCTAACCCGATCAGATGCGTACTCACTTAAATAAATCGCCGCCATTAAACCAATTGGTCCTGCCACTAACATAGCAATGGTCGATGAAATAATCGTCCCATTTAAAAGTGGCAATACGCCAAATTCGGGATTTTGACTCATAGGCTTTAGAACAGTTCCTGTAAAGAAGTCCCATATTGGAACACGTTTAAAAAATTCTATTGTCTCCGTTAAGAGCGTGATTACAATTCCAACCGTTGTAAAAACAGTAATGATTGCAAATAAAAACAGGACAACAGGTATTAGTTTTTCCGTAATACTTGAAAGACTCTTTCCCTGTTTGTTTTTTGCGATCATTCCCTTTACATCTATAGCGGTATTTTTATTGTTTTCATTTGCTGCCATTTTGCGCAGCTCTCCTTCCAAATCGAAAAGTCACAATAAGATGAGAGCAAAAAGGTGCCCTCATCTTTTGTTATACTCATGCATAATTTCTAAGATAGTTTATTTTATTATTGAAGTGCTTTTAGTTCATCAACTAGTGCTTTTGCTTCTTCTTCTGGGATTGGAGCAAATCCAGTTTCTCCAGCAACATCATTAGCTGTTTCCATTACATAGATTGCATAATCTAATACTTGTGGCTTTTCTTTCGCATTATTCACATTTAAGTAAGTGAATACCGGGCGAGTATATCCTGCGTAATCTCCATCTTCAGCAATAGTATCAAGAGATGGTGTTACTGCACCTTCACCAAAGTCAATTCCTACAGCATTAACTTTTTCTTTGTTGCTATCATAGTATCCAAATCCGAAGAAGCCAATTGCATTTGTATCTTCAGAAACTAGTGTAACTAATGTTGAATAATCTTGTTGAAGACTGACATCACTTACTAAATCTTGCTCTTCCAAAATATTTTCATAGAAGAACTCATAGGTTCCATGGTTTTCGTTAGGTCCATAAGTTTGGATTTTTTCATTTGGCCAGTCAGCGTTAACATCAGACCAGTTTGTGTACTCACCAAGGAAGATCCCCTGTACTTGATCTGTAGTTAATTCAGTTGCCCAGTCGTTATCCGGATGTGTAACAATTGTCAAACCGTCTAAAGCAACTTTTAATTCTTTTACTTCAATTCCAAGTTCTTCTGCTTTTGCTGTTTCTTCATCTTTAATTAAACGAGATGCATCGTTAAAGTCTGTACCATTTTCTTGTAAGAATTTTTCAAAACCTGCAGAAGTTCCAGCACGACTCACTTCTACAGACACATTTGGTTGCACATCAAGCATATAGTTTTCGGATAATTTAGCCATTAGTGGAAATACAGTACCAGATCCATCGATTACTACGCTACCTTCTAATTCTTCTGAAGCATTTTCTTCGTTTCCGTTATCTGTACTTTCTGAAGCATCATCAGAAGCGTTATCTCCAGAATTTTTCTCTTCTTCACTGTCCCCACATGCAACAAGCATTACCGCTAAAGCTGCTACGAATAGGAACATTAAATACTTTTTGAATTTCATCTAAATTGTCCTCCCCAAAGTGCGTTTTGTATTTTTAGAGGGTTGCTTTCCCCCTTACAAACTTAAGTATAAGTTGGGAATGTTAAGTCTATGTGGACTAAATGTAAAGGGTTTGTAAATTTATATATTTATTTGTATACGCTGTTTTCGTAATGGTAATTGCTGTTTTTTTCACAGATGATGGAAGCTTTGCGGTACTTTATTAATAAATTAAGTTATGAACCTAACTGGCTTCGGTTCAAAATGATGTGAACGATGCTGTTATACATCTTTTCGAACCAGGTTCTCCGTCAAATTGATGTGAATGATGCTCTTATACATCATTTCGAACTAGTTTCTCCGTCAAAACGATGTGAATGATGATCTTATATATCATTGCAACCTAGATTTACATTAGAAGCGGTGCGCATCTCAATATTTCTTAACCCTTACCGCACAGCCTATACAAATTATTTAATTAAAAGCAACCTTCTAATAAACACCCGTTGTGTAAGACTAATTTCCTATTAATGGATAACAAACGAGAATATGGTGGACAACTTATGAAATCGTGATAAAATTTAGAATAAGAGATATAAAGGGGAAATTACTATGAAGAACTTATGGTTGAGAAAAATAGCTGTTGCATTAATTGCGATATTGACCTTTGGTTTGTATACTCCTACTTATTTAATCGCCGATGAGGAAAATAACGAGGTTGTTTCACCAGACGATCATGACCATAGCGAAATAGCTGTTCAAGTTGTCTCTGAAGAAAAAGAAGATATAGATGTCATAAGTACTTTTACCGAAAAAGCAAAAGAGCAAAGCTTAGCTAAGTTTGGTCCTAAAATTTCTGAAAAAGTTGAAGAAGAATTTAATCAAATTATTTTACCTAAAATTGAACTAGCATTAGAAAACATACTTGAAAATGAAGATACTTCATATGTTTCCATAACCGAACAACCATCTAATGGATATGGGGAACGAATTTTTAATATTTATAATGAATTATCGAAGGAAGATATTGCAAAGTTCCATGTAAGACGCGACAATAGGCCACTAGATGGGTATTGGTTTAACTTCCATTACCATGTAAAAGATGATAATTTCGAAACCCATCATACATTAGGTGAGATTTATTGGGATAAAAACACCCCACCAAAATGGATGTCATAATTGCAGATTAATTAGGTGCCATCACCCGAAGATATATTAGAAAAACCTCCAGCAATGGAGGTTTTTTTATAGTTGTTCATATAAGTTTGTTAATTGAACATCAAATTCACTTTGAGGAGCATCAAGTGGAAAAACTCTTGCAGTACCATTCTCATTCACTTGTTGAATATATACTTGCTTTCCATTATAGGTAACATGTTTCATCTCTGGGGACTGTGAAATTTCTTCAGCTCTCATACGGTGCACCTTATTATCCCTCCATCTATAACGATATTGGACCAGATTCATTCAATCCATCTAAGTCAACCTCTTGTTCATGTTGAATAGCATCCAGTGGAAATACCTTAGCATTCTGCCCATTGACCTCCTGAATATAGACAGGAATTCCATGATAATTCACATTTACAAATACATCTGAGTTCATTATTTTCTCTGCACGCTCTATATCCATTGTTTCTCACTCCTCATAATTACCTTTTTGTATGTTTATTTTTTGCAGTAACAAAAAGTCCATACGAGGTTAAAAAGGGATGATTTGAAATAAATTTCCATATCTTTTGTAGACCTGGAATATGTAACTTTTTAGCATAATGTAATCCACATAGCCCTACATTAAATGGGGTTGCTGCATGAATGATATCTGGCTGAAATTGTGTTAACTCTTCTCTCAATTGATTCTATTTGGAAGTGCTATCCTACATTCTGGGTATATATAAGAAAAATGGCAGGCTTTTAAATCGACATGGCTGTTTTGAGGACTAAATAGGGCCTTTTTCGTAGATAGACTTTTTTCATCATAGCAACAGGAAGATGACTAATTGCGAGAGACACTGCACCTGCAATGGCAGTTAACCTTATGGAACCCGTTGTAAAAATAATAAGTAAGATAATACTTGAAATTGTAAAGGTGCTCCCCCTAGAAAGGTAATGTTGCGAAAGAAAACATTTGGAATTTTATAATCATAGTAACGGGTTAAATAGTTGAAGGACTTGCAATCTAACCTATACATGGATTTCACCATCCTCCACCACTTTCATAATTAATAGGTAAGATAAATTAATACGGCAGCAAGACTAACACTTAGTCTTAGAAGGAACTTCATTCTTACACCCCCCAATAGAAAGGTAACTTACTCTAAGTATAAGGATTAAAGATTAAGCAATTAATAACACACGGTGAATTCTCTGTAAATTTAGTCAAAAAAATAACTAGCCAGTTTCTTCACCAGCTAGTTCCCAGCACTTATTCTATACTCGAAAATGTTTCTTTAACAATAATGGATTGAGTTACTCGTACTTTTTTATGCTCTTTAAAATCTTCTTCCTCTACAAGCCCCAGATTTAATGCCGACTCCAATTTTTCCGTGTCCGGGATTTTCGTTTCAATTATAAACTCTTTAAGATTAAGTTCCTCTAGTCTCCTAACCGTACCTATATCATCATAATTAACTGCAGTGCGTATTTGGCGCTGTAACTTATAATTTCCTTGCCTGATCTCACCTTTACCTTGTTTACCAAATGATGAATCCAATGCATCATGAAACTTCTTTTTCAGGTCATTCATTTCTTGTTCTATTTCCTTTTTTCGCTTGTTTAGTTCAACATACCGCTTCATTTCCTCTTCTGTAATTGTAAGTACTTTTCCCATCTTACACACCCCCAAAATAACATTTATATTCATTCCTATGTGGGTCAGATGAACTTCATACCAAAAAAAATCGGACATGCCCCGATCAAATTAAACACATTTTATTTCATACTCTTGAATATAAATGGTTGATAAAAATACGGAGGTGTATTCGGTTTGGGACCAAAAATAATTAAGAAAAGTTCATTTAAACTGATAGGGTATCGCCTTCCAGCAAATCTTCATAAGGCGGAAGAACATAACGTGATCAAAAGTACAGCAACCCACCTAAAGGATATTGCAGAGCAAATTCCAAATAAAGTAAGGGAGGATGTATTAGTTATTCAAATCTACCCGATGATGGAGCAATTTAATCCATTTAAGAATAAAGATAGTTTGTTAATTGGATTTGAAGTAGAAAATGTTGAAATGGGTCCAAGTAATACAGAACTTTACACCATTGAAGAAAATATGTATGTTAACTGTAAGCACAATGGATCACGAACAGATATTTATAAAACATATGATTACTTATACAATAATTGGATACAAAAAAATCGCTACACTCCACTTGGATTCGATATGGAAGTTTGGAATGAACATGGTGAATCTAACGTAGAAATCTGTATCGCCATAAACAAATTACTCTAGTATGCTTCCGGAGGTTTATTTCCTTTCTGCCATTGGTAATAATACAAAGTATACTTTAGACCTAGGATAAGCTGTTAATAAATGTCATATATATGGTAGAAAAATATGGATAAGGAGTGGCGAAATGAATACTGCAACACGATGGAAGAGAGGGCTTTTTACCTTCTTATTAATAATATTGTTGTCTATACCTCTAGTCGTACATCATAACTCGCAGCCAGTAAATGCCTCTATTGAAACCACCCAAGAAGAATCACTAGCCGACAAACTTAATCAGATTCTAAGTAACCATGCACTAAACGGATCTACCACTGGTGTAAGCGTTCGGAATGTGGATTCAGGAGAACTACTTTTTTCATATTATGGTGACCACCGGCTACACCCCGCATCTAATATGAAAATACTAACAGCTGTAGCTGCATTAGAGACACTTGGACCTGACTATCGTTTTACTACAGAAGTTTTAACGGATGGGAGAATTAGAGGGGATGTACTTATGGGTAACCTTTATTTGAAAGGGAAGGGTGATCCAACTCTGTTAAAGGAAGACCTTGATCAATTTGCTGCTGATTTAAAAGCAAAAGGCATCAAAAACATACAAGGGAACTTAATTGGTGATGATACTTGGTATGATGATGTCCGACTTTCACAAGACCTGAACTGGTCAGACGAACCGTTCTATACTGGAGCACAAGTTTCCGCATTAACTCTTTCACCAAATAAAGATTATGACGCTGCGACTGTCATCGTAGAGGTTTATCCCGGCAAGAAAGTTGGCGATAAGCCCGTAGTAAAACTTACACCACACACCGACTATGTCAAAATCATCAATAATGCCTCTACAGTTAGTACCGACCATAGTAGAGCAGTTTCTATTGAAAGGAAACACGGTTCTAATGACATTGTCATCGAGGGCGTTATTCCTGTAGAAGGGTCTAATGCAAGATCTTGGGTATCGATTTGGGAACCAACAGGATACGCTGTAGATGTTTTCAAGAAGTCCTTGGAGGAACATGGGATTACACTAACCAGAAATCCAAAAGCCACAGGTCCAGCGGAAACTACTCCTACGAATGCGACTGTTCTTACCTCAAAAGAGTCTATGACACTTGAAGAATTACTCGTTCCATTTATGAAATTAAGTAATAACGGGCATGGTGAAACACTGGCCAAAGAAATGGGAAGAGTTGTCCATAATGAGGGAAGTTGGGATAAAGGTCTAGAGGTTATGAAGGAGGTTGCGAGCAAATTTGGGATAAACGGAGATACCATTCTTCTTCGTGATGGTTCCGGTATGTCTCATAAAACTTTGATTCCCACTAACGAACTATCACAATTGCTTTTTGAAGTACAAGATGAGGAATGGTACTCTGCATTTGAATACTCTTTACCTATCGCAGGTAATTCTGAGCGATTAGTTGGCGGAACGTTACGATACCGAATGACAGATGGCCCAGCAGCTAATAATGTCATGGCAAAAACCGGATCTCTTACTGGGGTTTCCTCCTTATCAGGTTATGTCACAACGAAAGATGGACAAAAATTAATCTTCTCCATCATGGTTAATAATTATTTGGGAGCTTCTAGTGGAATTACAAAAATTGAAGACGAGATTGCTACTGAATTAGCTAATTATGAATTTTAATTAATGGGGCTGCTATTATGGATTCTATCCTAATAGGCAGCCCCATTGGTTCTTTTTCCCATCTAGGACTTTCCTCTTAAATAATTGGTAATTGTTACCGATATAGTTATCGTAGGAAAAAATACAACTTTGGGAGCGCATAAGGTACGAAAAAAGGAATTACTAGACAGCTGGGAATAATTATTATTGGCGTTTTTTTAATTTCCCTAATTATTACTTCTATATCAAACTATTGGGTAACCTACCAGAACACTTATGAAGCAGCTGGTATTGAAGCAGTAGGTTGTGCCAATATTACTACCGGATTAATTGATCCAAATGACTTGGAAGACTTAGCAAATGGAGATTCAAATAAAAATATCCAATTACAACAATCCATTAATTGGACAATCGACCATAAGCATATCTTTGAAAACCAATATATTATTTCTTTAGATGGTACCATTCTTGTCGCCGATCAAAACTTAGAAAACCAAGGGATATTTGCAGGTGATAATTTCTATCTCGATAAAGAATTGGTTCAGTCCATCATCGAAACAAAGGAACCGGCTTATTCTGAAATTTATGAAGCTGGTGGAATGAAGCGATTAACTGGGTATGCTCCAGTATTTAAAGACCATGACCCAACAAAAGAAATAATTGCGCTTAACGCAATTGATTTTAATGCTGATATTGTCACAGAACGCACGTTAAATTCTGTAAAGGATAGCGTATTATTAGGACTTATTCCCTTAATTATTGCTTGTATTATTACAATTTTTATTATTGGAAGAAAGACAAAACCTCTTCAGTCACTTATCGAATATGCTAAACATATTGCTAATGGTGACTTAACTGTTCAAAAACTACAAGTTAAGAACAAGGATGAAATAGGACTTTTAGCAGAAACCTTAAACCAAATGGCTGAAAATCTTAGACTTGTGATTAAGGAGTTCAACTCAAGTGTTGAACATGTTGCAAATTCTACTAATGAATTAGTAGCCAATATAGAACAGACTAATGAAGCTTCTGAGGAAATAGCAGCAACAATGGAAGAACTATCATCAGGCGTAGATACACAAGTACAAACTATTGAAGAGACTTCAGAAACTATTCATGATTTGTCAAATGGTATACAGCAGATAGCAACGAATGCACAAAATGTTTCTAATACAGCTATAGAGGCTTATGACAACGCATCAAAAGGAAAAGAAGCAAGTACTTTAGCAGTAAAACAGATGAATGAAATTAAGTACACGGTAAATGGGTTATCCGATGTCATTAAAGGACTTGGAGAACGTTCTAAGGAGATTAACCATATTATCGACATTATTTCAGAAATAGCAGAACAAACTAATCTATTATCATTAAATGCTTCCATCGAGGCAGCTAGAGCTGGAGAACATGGCCAAGGATTTGCTGTGGTTGCAAATGAAGTGAAAAAATTAGCGGAGCAATCTGCTGATTCTGCATTAAAAATCTCTGGTTTAATTAAATCCATCCAAGATGAAACCGGAACAGCAATAACCTCTATGCAGACTGCTAATAATGAGGTAAATACTGGTATCGGTGTTGTCACAGAAGTAGGAACTTCATTTGAACAATTAAATAGTTATATTCAACATGTAAGTATGCAAATACAAGAAGTTTCCACTGCTGTTCAACAAATGACAAAAGGCTCTCAGGAAATTGTTGATTCAATGAATCATATAACTGGAATATCCCAAACAGCTTCAGGAAACTCACAAGAAGTTTCCGCTAGAACGGAACAACAGGTAGAAATAATGAATCAAGTAAATGAAGCAATTAACAATCTTTCCAAAGTGGCAGAAAACTCCAAGAAAATAATTCACAAATTTAAAGTCTAATTTTTCTCACTACCTCATACGCTTGCAACTCAGTGGTATAAGGTAGTTTTTTATACTATAATTACTTTTTGTAACTAAATAATAAATTGCAATCCTTGTAGTTGCAATTGACATAAAGTCATGATAAGATTAATAACGTTGAATTCAAATATATTGAATTAAAGATAAACCATTTAGGATTATTTCTTAAGTGTCCCAATCTTAATTCAGCTAATAAACACAACTCAGAGGAGGAATTTATTATGTTAAGAATTGCTATTGTGCAAGGTAGTGTGCGCGAAGGACGTAACGGTGCTGCTGTTGCAGACTGGACTTTAAACTTCGCTAACAATCGTAATGATGAAGGGGTAGAATATGAGCTAGTGGATCTTGCTGAATACGATTTAGCTTTCTTAGGTTCTAAAGCATCTCAAACAGAAGAAGCTCAAGCTGCTGCAAAAGCTTGGTCTGAAAAAATGGCTTCATTTGATGGCTATGTTTTCATTACTCCTGAATACAATCACGCTGTTGGGGGCGCATTGAAAAATGCTTTAGATTACTTAAATCCTGAAGTAAACAACAAAGCTGCAGGTTTTGTAGGTTACGGAAGTCTTGGCGGTACTCGTGCTCATGAAAACCTTCGTTTAATCTTAGGTGAACTTCAAGTTGCTGACGTTCGTACTGCTGTTACATTCTCACTAATGGCTGACTTTGAAAACTTCTCTGTATTCAAACCTGCTGATTACCATGCTGATAATGCTAACGGAATGTTAGATCAAGTTGTTGCTTGGAGCCGTGCTTTAAAAACAGTACGTTAATTGATTATTATAGTGCCGGAAAACTGTACGCTATACAGTTCCGGCACTTTTTACTTTATTTGCTAACCAGATTGTATTTAATAGTGAAATCCCAGTTCTAATGGCGCTTACTAGGTAAATTTGCTTTATTTCCCCCACCTTGTTTCTTTCGATTAAATTCATCCTTCCTTTTTCTTTCATTAAATTTTGTAACAAAGGTAGACGTATCTTCCATAGTTTACAACTCCTATAACTTTTTCACTTAGTATATCCATGTATAGAAGAACTATGTAAAAATCATGTAGCGAAACCCTGCCCTATTATTTTTTCGAAATAAAAAAGAGCTCTATTTAAAACAGAGCCCTTTCCATTATTAAAATATATCTAGCAAATCTAGCACAGTCTTTTTCTTCTTTTTCTTATAACCGTATGGACCATATTTCGGGTCATAATCCTTATGATATTCCTTTTTGTATTCAGGATGTTTGCGAAACTCACGTTCATAGGAATCGAATGTTTCTTCATAATACTTTTGCTCTTCCTTTAGACCAGCGGTGATCTTTTCTAATTCACCACGGTCTAGCCACACACCTTTACAGTTTGGACAAATATCAATTAAAACACTTTCTTTCTGAACTTCTTTCGTTCTTACGTTATCACAAACTGGACAGTTCATACTATGCTTCCTCCACTTCGACTAAATCTTCTTTTACGATTTGTATTTGTTTTAGTGTTCTACCATCTACTTCTAATACTTTAAAAAGAAGGTTATCCTTTTCTAGCATATCACCTTGCTGTGGGAATTGATTGAATTCCGTTAGTAGGTAACCTGAAAGAACATCTTCCTCCTCTGGAATGTCTGTGTTAAATATGGAGTTTAATCGGTGAAGAGTAATCTTACCGTCACAGATAATTTCCGTATCGGTTAACTTCTCTACAAGTTTTTCGCTTTCTAAATCCATCTCATCTTCAATCTCTAAGCCAATCATCGCTTCGATAATATCCTCATGTGTCAAGATACCCTCCGTTCCACCATACTCATCTAGCACGATAGCGAGATGTTTTCGATCACGTGTCATTTGACGAAAGACCATTTCTATTGAATGGAATTCAAAGAACACCATTGGATCTAAATCACAATATTCTTCTAATCTCTTTTCCGGTTCGATTGACCAACTTAAGAGATACTTCGAATGGAAAACGCCAATAATATTATCAATATCATCATCATAAACAGGATATCTAGTATATTGGTTCTGAATCACAATATCACGAACTTCCTCGTAGGTTGCATCATGTGGTACAGCAACGATATCAATACGTGGTGTTTTTAAAACATCCTTCACATCTAAATCTTGGAAGTCTAGAACACCTTTAATACGGAAAGACTCTTCTCGTTTAAAGGTCCCCTCCGTACCAGCAATATCTACCATTACTCTTAACTCTTCCTTCGATATGGATATATTGTCTTCATCATTCTTTGATAGTAGCTTTATTATTAAACCAGTCATGCCATTTAACAGAAATGTTAAAGGCTTAAAGATAATAGTAAAAAATCGAATTACTGGATATACAATATATGCAATTTTATCTGCAAACGCAGCAGCAATTGACTTTGGTAGCACCTCTGAAAACACAATAATCGTAATCGTCAACACTGCCGAAGCTATTGCAACATTCACACCGTATTCTAATGCTACCATTGTTACAAGAGTTGGCAAGAGTATATTAGCGATATTGTTCCCAATTAAAATTGTCGTTATAAATTCACTTGGTTTTGATACCAAGTCCAATAATTTTTCAGATTTTTTATCATTATTGCTTGCTTTTGTTTGTAACTTCATCTTATTAGCTGCGGTAAGCGCAGTCTCACTTCCAGAAAAGAAAAAGGATACAAACAATAATATGATGATCGCAATGATCACTAGATAGTTCCCCCTTAAAAATTTCAATCCATTTATATTAAATGATTACTTTTATTTTTTGTTATTTAGAACATAGATTATAAAAATGTGTTTACATTATACTTTAGATAAGTCTTCCTAACCAACTATACAAGGGTGTTTCCAATACAACATCCTTTTTACAAGTGTTCAATAAATAGGCGAACTACATCTGCTCCACCTACAAAGGTACCGATTGAGCTCCCTAAATTGGCAAAAATTACAACTAAAAGAACACGGGTTACTTTATTATTCCAAAAGCCTTTTAAACTATGAACATCATCTGATAATTTCTCAAAGTCGTTCACATTTGGCCTTTTAAAATACGCTTGGACAAATCCGGCAAACCAACCTGCTGCAAGAAAAGGCTCTAGTGATGTAATTGGTGCTGCGATAAATGCTGTAACTACTGCTAAAGGATGTCCAAATGCAATTAGTGTTCCTAACGCTGATAATGAACCATTCCATAGCACCCAGCTAATAATTTGTGCCATACCAGCTTCAGCATTAGTCATAAAGGTAAAAACAATTAAAGAAATAATAAAAATTGGAATGGACCAACCAATAATTTTGGGAATTTTTGATTTAGGTGGGAGCTTTGATAATTGCTCTAGATTATGATCCTGTTTAATTTGCTCCTTAATTCCAGGTACATGAGCCGCACCTAATACCGCAACAACCTTATCACCCGGTGCTTCTTTTATCTTTTGTGCAAGATATTGGTCTCGCTCATCAATTAGAGGCTTTTTTAATTTTGGAAATTCATCCGTAAACTCCTGTAGCATGGAATCAATCATATCTTGAGACTTCATCTTCTCTAGTTCTTCTTCGGAAATCGTTTCTTTTGTAAAAATACTAGCAATAACCTGTGCTAATAACATTGCTTTTCCTTTTAATCCGATTCCTCTCCAAATTCGAGAAAATGTGGTTTGTATATTACGATCTGCCAAAACAAGATTAGCATCTATTTCCTTTGCCGATTCAATCCCTTGAATCATTTCTTGGCCAGGATTAATGCCAAACTGGTTTGCCATCCGTTTTTGGAATGAGGATATAGCAAGATTCATTAATAACAATGTTGCTTTTCGATCTTTTATTATTTGAAAGATATCCGTTTCCTTCCATTTCTTTCCTTCCGTAATGGATTTATACCGTTGTTCATCTAATTCTATACATACAGAATCAGGTTTTTCTGCTTCGATTACTTGTTTTACTTGTTCGGCACTATTCTTTGATACATGTGCTGTACCGATTAAGATGATCTCTTTGCCATTTATATCTAAACGGGATATGTTTTCTTCCGACATATGGTACCTTCCTTTTATATGTATATAGATATAATAATAAACTAGTTTCGTATAAATTTGAATAATTTTAATATATTATAGAAAAAAACGCACCCTGGTTATAGGGGAACGTTCTTCCTAATAGTAAATCTTACTTTCCTATCACGCCCACAGCCCGAATACACTTTTCTTTCCATGGCGGCTGGTAAGCCTACCCTCCATGGGAATATTCGTGTATTCGGGCCGCTCTACGCAAATATTTAAATTGAATTTCTTCACTAAAATATTCTTCAAAGGCTACTTACTACTTAACTATTTCTGTCATTGGTAAGTAATTCATGCGCCATCTGTTCCATTGTATTTCGCGTGTTTGTCTTGGTAGGAATTGCCTTATATCATCAACGTGGAATCCTACTTGTAACCTTTTTTCATCTAACATAATTGGGCTTCTTAAAAGCCTTGGGTGTTTATGAATTAGTTCTAATAAGCCTTGTAGTGGAAGGGAATCAATATCTACATTCAGCTCTTTATACACTTTGGACCTTGTAGAAATAATTTCTTCCGTTCCTTCCACTGTTCTACTGAGAATATGTTGTAATTCTGGGACAGTTAATGGTTCTTTTAATATATTTCGTTCAACATAATCGATATTATTCTTCTTAAACCATTCTTTTGCTTTTCTGGTTGACGAGCATGCGGCACCATAAATCTTAACAGACATTACCATTCCCCATTTCCTTCTAATTTCAAAAGCTTAACGAGTTATTTTTTAACATGGTCTTTAAAGTATTCTATAAAATGCATTGGAGAGGTCTTCACAGTGTATGAATAAACGCCACGAGTCGTATGTAAGTAAAGAAGCCCTGCTCCTTCACCGCCTATTTGACGATAAGACATATCGAGCACTTCTTGGATGGGAAATTCACGATGGAAACTCGTAACTTTATCCTTGTATAAACTTAGACAGCGTTTGTGCTCCATATCGACTTGCTCTAGGCTATTAACTATACGCTCGACCTTTATATATTCCTGTTTTGCTAATATATCCACCAAATCCCTCCAAGCCTAAAACTTATTCATCCATCAAACGATTCTCTTCTTCTAGGAATCTGATAAAGTGATTCATTGCAAATCCAGGTTGCTCTTTCACATTCTTGATATATCGTTCTTTTACTGTCTCCGTCACAACATCACTTTTTTTAATACGTTTAACAATAAACGCTTCACTCACTTTGAGTATTTCTTTACGTTGATGCTTTGCCTCTTTTGATAACGCAAAACCAAATGCTCCCATTACTGCGTATAAAATAAGAGCTACAGTTGTTCTTGTATCTGGCATGATAACCAGCATAAAGAATAGACTTATTAATGAAAAGGCGATTAATGGAAATGCCCAAAATGAATACTTAGAAACTTTTTTTATGAAAGGATAAATGGTATCGTTCAACTTATCCACTTCTTTTTTTATAAAGCTTGGCATATCAGTCATTGGAAGATTCATGTTTATCCCACCTTTAGTTAATTTTCTCTTTCCCTGAAAATCATAATATATTTAACAAGCTCAAGTACGGCAATCATGGTACTAGCTACATAGGTTAGAGCCGCTGCATTTAACACTTTGGCTACTCCTCTTTCTTCTTGGTTTGTAATCATACCAAGCTCTAGTAATTTATTTCTAGCACGACTTGAAGCATCAAATTCTACTGGTAATGTTACTAATTGAAATATCACTGCCGCCGAGAATAGGAGGATACCAATTCCAATTAAGTTTCCTAAATTAAGCAAGAATCCAGCAATTAATAAAAATGGTGCCATTTGTGAACCAATATTCGTAAATGGAACAAGCTTATGTCTGAGTACCAACATCGAATAGTGATTAGCATGTTGAATTGCATGACCCACCTCGTGTGCCGCAACGGAAAGTGACGAAATAGAATTCCCTCGATAAACTGGCTCAGATAACCGAATTACTTTAGCCGTTGGGTCATAATGATCTGATAATACTCCTCTTCTAGAAAGCTCAATCCTTACATCGGAAAGCCCCTCACTATCCAAAATTCTTCTTGCTACCTCTACCCCTGTCATTCCAGAAGATGCTGTATACGTAGAACCCTTCCGGAAGTTACTTTTTACTTTCGCTTGTGCTAACATGGCAATTCCAAAAGCGATAAGTATTAAAAAATCCATTGGATGAAAGAACATGTCAGATCCCCCTGGTGTCTGTTATTTCTATATCTAAGGCTTGACAATATCCTCCCAGATTTATACATTAAATTATCTCCTTATAGTTATATACGAAATAACTTTGTGTTTTGTTGCACATATTGAAAAATAATTTATTTTTTCTGGGTGTAATATGATTATAAAAAATTAATATGAACTGAATATGAACTAAGAAGACTACGAACAAAAAATTGTTCGTAGTCTTCTTCTTACTGACTTAATGGGATATTCACTGTAAAAGTAGAACCCTGTCCTTCAATACTATCAACAGTAATACTAAATTTATGGATGTTTATAATCTTCTTAACTATGGATAAACCTAATCCATTTCCTTCAACTGACCTGTTTCTTGAACGGTCCACTTTATAAAATCGTCCAAATAAATTGGGAAGCGCTTCTTTCGGAATTCCAATACCAAAATCTCTAACACTTACCTTAATCTGACTGGAGGTAATTCGAATAACAATCTCTATAGTTCCTTCCTCGTCTGTATATTTTATGGCATTTGTAATTAAATTTAACCAAACCTGCTCCATCAAATCTTTATCCGCATATATTTCTACAGGTTCAATGTTTAAATGCATATCAATTTTCTTTTTATTCCACATTGGTTCTGTAGTTAAGACTGAATTTCGTATTTGTTCATCTAAACGATAGGACAATGGATTATACGGATGGTGTTCGGAATCTAGTGAGGCAATTCGTAATAAGTTATCACTTAAACGAGACATTCGCTCAATTTCCTGATAAATAATATGCAAGTATTCTTTCTGATTATCTTTTGGTACAACATCATCCATTATTGCCTTTGTAAATCCCTTTATAGAGGTAAGTGGGGATTGTATTTCATGCGAAACATTACTTACAAAGTCGGCTCGCATCGAATCAATCTTCTCTATTTCTGCTGTCATATGGT
The DNA here is from genome assembly GCF_000482485.1 of Paucisalibacillus globulus DSM 18846. Classification (GTDB taxonomy): domain Bacteria; phylum Bacillota; class Bacilli; order Bacillales; family Amphibacillaceae; genus Ornithinibacillus; species Ornithinibacillus globulus. The sequence continues at coordinate 320,140 of NZ_KI519435.1, forward strand.
TAAAACTATCAATTAATTCCCCAACCTCATCTTGATTCTTGCGGTTCGTTTTTTCTACACGTACAGAAAAATCACCTTTTGCGATTTTACGTGCTGCATTAGTCAATTTTCTAATTGGGTTAACTAAGTAAGTAGAGGCTAGTAAAATTAATATACTACCGATAAATAAAACAATTAATAGTGAGATAAAAATCCCCTGTTGGATATCCTCAAACTCATCTTCATAATCAATACGAGTAATCAAGGCATATTTTCCACTAGATAGCATGATTGGTACACCAATAATTCTTGCTGATTTATTATGCCTGTCCACTTTTACTACCGGATCATCAAATGAGTGTCTTAATATCTCCTCTACATCCTCTATTTTAATAGGAATCGATGTATTACCTTGCTTTTCATAAATTACATTTCTTCCATCCGTAATCAGTACATCAAAGTCCATATCATCAAAGTTTTTCACTAATTTTGGGATACTCTCTGGGCCTGTCATTTGAATAACTTCTGCCAAACCAATTGAAATTGTCGATAATTCTTCCCTAAACACTTTTTCCTGATTTAATGAGAAAGGTGTTAAAAAGTAGGACAATAAAATACTGACAATAACGACACCAATAAAGGTACCCACAATTTTTAAGTAGAGACTTCTAACCATGACTTTCCTCCAGCCGATACCCTAATCCTCTTACCGTCGTTATTGCAATATCCTCAAAATCCTCTAGTTGTTCACGCAAACGTTTTATATGTACATCGACCGTTCGCTCATCTCCTTCATAATCATATCCCCAAATTTTTTCAATCAACTGATTACGTGTAAATATCTTCCCTGGAGAGCTTGCAAGTACAAATAACAGCTCACATTCCTTCTTCTTTAAGGAGATAATCTTTTCTTCTGCTTGAACTAGAAGCCTTTCCTTATCAATAGTAATGGAACCCACCTTAACCTTTTCTTCCACGCTAATATTGTATCGTTTTAATAGTGCCTCCACTCGCAAAATCAATTCAACCGGATCAAAAGGTTTTACTAAGTAATCGTCTGTCCCCGCACGGAATCCCTTAACCTTATCTTGTGATTCTCCTTTAGCAGTTACCATTAAAATAGGAATATCTAAAAAAGACCGAATATCCTCTGTAAGCTCATAACCATCAATTCTAGGCATCATAACATCTACAATTGCCAAATCAATGGTATGTTTTCCAAGAAGCTCTAATGCTTCCTCCCCATCAGCTGCTTCAATCACATGATAATGACTATTTTCTAAATATAGCCTAATTAATTTTCGGATATGTGCATCATCATCAACTACGAGTACCGTATTCATATTCCATCACTTCCTACTATTTTCTAATTTTAGTGTAGCGCAGGTTAAAGAAACCGTAAAACTAGAAACCCTTATTTTATTGGAAAGGCTCTTATTACCTTGTTTTTTTGTATAGTAATTAATCGTGTGATCTGCCCTGAGTTGAAGGGTTAAACAAATGACGAGAGAGTAAAACATTTCAGGATAGAGTCTCACATGTCTTTTTCCACTATGGTTGGGGTTGAAATATCCCAAGCGTGTCACGCGCATCATTTCACGTAACGGTTAGAACTAATATTCCTATGTCACCGGATAGTTTGTAAAAACTTCCTAACTGCCAAAAATAATCATCAATATTTTCCCAAAAAGAACTAATACTATGACCAAACAAAAAAAGGAGTGATTTCTTTTATGAAAGGGAAATTAGTTAAACTATTTATTGCGTTCTTTGTAGTTATTGTCCTTACTGCTTGTAACAATGATGATGCAGGTAGTGATAATGATAATAATAGTAACAATGGTAATGACAACATTTCTAGTATGAGTACCGATCAATCAAGTAATGACTACCCGCATACACAACCAATTAAAACTCAGGATGCTAAGTATAAATTCACACCACAGCAGGGGAAAAATGAACAACCTGGTGGTGATAATGTTCCAAATACGAATAATATCACGAATAAACAACAAGCTACACCACAGCAACAGCAGCAAAAGCCACAACAAGCCCAGCAGCAAACTGAGAATCACGGGCTTAGCCAATTTGAAAGTGATGTAGTGGCATTAACCAATAAAGAAAGAACGCAAGCAGGCCTTTCTACATTACAAGTCGATACTAAACTAAGTCAGGTTGCCAGAGAGAAATCAAATGACATGCAAAAAAATGGGTATTTTTCACATACGAGCCCTACCTATGGCTCTCCCTTCGATATGATGCGTGACTTTGGTATTACGTATCGTTCGGCAGGTGAGAATATTGCACAAGGACAATCTTCACCCGCAGAAGTTGTTCAAGCATGGATGAATAGTCAAGGACATCGTGAAAATATATTAAATGCAAACTTTACCCATATTGGTGTCGGCTATAACACACAAGGAAAGCAATGGACACAGATGTTTATTACAAAGTGATGATTTAACGCCATGAATCTTTTTCATGGCGTTTATTTATTAGTAACTCTACCGTCGGTTGAATTTTAAAACGAATCCCTATTCAACTAATGGTTGATAGTCGAGCGAACCCTCCTGTGCTATTCTCTAATTAACAGCGCGCACTGTATAATTTATCATGGAGGTTTCACCAGTATGTTAAATAGTCAATTAATCGGATCATATATTTCTAAACTTAGAAAAGAGCAAGATTTAACCCAAGTTGAATTAGCGGACAAATTAAACGTTAGCCACCAGGCTGTATCTAAATGGGAAAAAGGGGATTCCATACCGGATGTGGGTACGTTAGTATTACTAGCAGATGAATTTAATATTTCAGTTGACGGTATTTTAAATGGTGGTAAAAAAGATGATAAATCGTTTAAAAATGTTGGACCAATTGTTTATAGCATTGCTAAGAAGGATACCAATAAAGCTGCGGAATTATTGAATAAAGGAGATTCCGGGTTAGATGATCTTATCTCCATTGCCCCAGTACTTAAAACAAGTTCATTAGATAGTGTAACGAAGAATCTAGATGATACGAAGCTTTCCATCCAACATATCGTTCAGTTAGCTCCATTCTTAAGTGAAAATTCTCTCGAGGAACTGTTTAATAAGTTTACTAACGATGATTCGTATTCCATTAAAGACATTATTCATCTTGCTCCATTTTTAAAAAGCGAGCTAATATCAAAGCTTCTAATGAAAAAAAGAGATTTATTAAGCATCGGTGACATCGCACAACTCGGTCCATTTATTGGTGAGGATATGGATGAAATTATTAAAGATATTCCTTTAAAAGATATCCGCTGGGAATTTATTATGGGACTTGCACCTTTTGTATCGATTGATGTATTAAAGTCACTTGTAGATAAAGCGCTGGATAAGGAAATTTCCTTTAATAAAATTATTGCTGTTGCTCCCTTTCTTGACCAAGACACAACTGATGAACTTGCATTACGCATCAGTAATCAAAAGGCGGAAAGTCACCATTTGTCTGCATTAGCACCTTTTGTCAGTAAGTACACACTAGGGGAAATTGCAAAGTCCGTTGATATTGATGACCACACTTTAATTGCTATCGCACCATTCCTTGGCCAAAAAGAACTCGGTACGTTAATAGAGGACTCTAATTTAGACGGTTTAGCCCCGGGCACTATAGCTAACCTTGCACCATTTCTTAATCAAGAAAGTTTAGTTAAAATAATTACAAAGATTAAGAGCTAATTTTTTGAGCCACTTCAATATGAAAAGTTAATCCCGCACATTTCATGCGGGATTAACTCATTGACTTTATAATACCGAATTAGATTTTTCCTTTTTCCTTTGTTATCACATGGAGACAAATTGCAGTAAAGATAATACCACTGATTAAATTGCCAATAGTAACAGGAATTTGATTCCATAACCACCAGTCTCCGAATGATATATCCGCCCCTAACATCATCGCTGCAGGTATAACAAACATATTAACAACTGCGTGTTCGAATCCTTGTGCGAAGAATATAAAAACTGGAATCCACATTGCAGCGATTTTCCCAATGGTTGCTTGGGATGTAAATGCCATAACTGCCCCCATAGTTACCATCCAATTACATAATAGTGCCTTTACAAAAACAACAATATAACCATCGCCACCATACCCCTTATAATCAAGGGTTTTGCTTTCAGCAACTGCGATAATTTTATCGATTACAGGTGCATCAAAAGTATGTCCAAATTTGGTAATGGCGATGAAGAATAGCACAGCATAAAAAACACTTCCAATTAAGTTCCCAATAAAAGCCCAAGTAAAGTTGCGTAATATCTTTGGTGTTGTTGTGAGCCCCCTGAACCGAGCAATAGGCAGCATCGCAAATGATCCCGTTACTAGTTCAAGGTTTAATAGTAATATGATTACAAATCCAGTTGGAAAAATAATCGCTCCGACGATATCCAGTCCTGTCTGGGTAGAAGCTTGGTATGCTAGGGTAGTGGCATAACCCAAAAATGCACCAGACAAAAACCCTTTAATTAAAATATGTAGTACGGATAAACTTGCCTTCTTCTCGGCAGCAATAGCAATTGATTGAACAACTTCATTTGGTTTAACATAATCCATTTATTTTCCTCCCCAAAAGGAAATTTTCATTCATTTTATATGTGGGAGTACTAATCACCTGTGAAAAATGTCACATAAAGGTGATGAAAATGCTGCTATGTATAGAAGTGTTCGAAATAAAGTCAAAAATATGCCCTCGTCTGTTTCACTGGTAACAGTTCTATAATTTGGGATTGAGATAGTTGGGGCAAATTCGAATCAGATTTAGAATTAGGGAAAGTTCTGAAAAACCTTTAAAACCAAGTAGATAGACTAGAAGAAAAAATCGAATCCCTCCATTTTAAAATAGATAAGTAGGTATATTTGACCTTTTTACAAGCTATGACTAATGAACGATTACCATGAGCCTGTTTTAGGCTACAATGGAAGTATGCATGGTGAGTCGTTAGGGTGGGATTTTCACTCCCCTCTGGATCCATTTTATTGGTGAAAGGAGGGGTGCCTTTGGAGAATTTAGTAATATCAATTTTGATGTTACTAGTTGCAGCGGGTTCATTTTTGATTTCTTTGCTGGAGTTCGTAAGGCGGTTAATTGACGACAAGATTAACAAAAAGTGAACCCCCACCCGTGACGGCTAAATCACTATAGGGTGAGGGTTCTTCTGTTCATTTTTCATTTGTAAGGTGTTCAGAGGGGATTCCACGCCTGAACTTCCAACCATGCGGGGCCGGGGGTGTTCGGTAACATCCTCGGTTCATTTTATGCTAATTTAGGTCTCATTATACCTACTACTTCCCCTCATGTCTACACCATTCAATCTATTCCTTATTGCTTTTCTATCCGGTCCTTTATTTGTATATAATTATCAGATTATTTGTGCTACAATTTTTTTAGAATAACTCACATTCGTTCGTCCTTTAACGATTGTGTTAGTTTTTCTTATGTCGGCGGAAAGCTTTTATACTTTCCTATCTACGTAAAATATATTTCAAGGGGCGAAAAAAATATGATGAATAACTTTGAAACCGTCCTAACCAATTACTATCAGGCTTGGAATGAAGGCTTCCAAACAAAGGATGCGACTAGATTTAGAGAGTTTATGTCTAAAAGTTTCACTGGATACTGGGCATTTTCTGGAATAGAAAAACCAGAAGTATATGATTATCACTACGATATTGTCTCCGTTTTAAACCAATATGATGAAAGTACATATAAGGAGTTTGATGTAGTTTCTTCTACGGAACGAAAAAACGGAGAAAACTATCTTGTTTTCGGAACAGAAACCAGTATGATTTCCGGACAATCTCATCAGGCTAAATGCATGTATGTGTGGGGGATGGAAAACGGGGATTGGAAGTTAATAAGGGAATATACTGAGATGGGGAACTAGAAAAAGGGTGATTATTTGAAGGTTATTAAATGCATTTTTCTTGTTGGTATTTTAACTTTACTTTCTGCCTGTAATATGGAAGCTATGAGTGATGCTGAGGTTTTAACAATTACCCCTGATTCTAAATCTAGCACTATTGAAACATTTGAAATGCTAAACTTAGGTACATTATTAGATTTTGAATACAAATGGGAACAGGCAGATAAAACTTATTTACATATTTGGGCTGAGGGTTACCAAAATGGGGAATTGGTCAAACCAAAATTAGCCGAGCACATCTATGGACTTCACCCTACCGAAGAGGGAGAGGAAGGCAGTTTAAGACTAGGATTTATTGAAACCAATGAAGGACCATTTGTGGTTTTAGGTACAACTAATTCTATAGGAACTCCACAAAAACTCAATTTAGAATTACTCGAAGAACAAGTGGGAAGAACTTGGGATTATGCTATCCACGAAAAAGTTTCTGCTAATCTTAATGAAACGATTATTCTTGCCGGCTATAGGGAGACATCTGAAAATATATTGAAATCTGGTTATGATTACCAAGATGAGGAAGAAGTTCAAAGCATGATCAATAAATATGATAACTTAATCTTGTTTAAGATAAAGGTAGTGGAAGACATTGAATAAATTAGACCAAGCCATTGCCCTAAGAAAACAGAAAAAATTAAATGAATCCAATGCTCTTATGTTAGAACTAGTTGATCTCTATCCAAATGATCCGCTAATTAACTATCAATGCGCATGGAGTTTTGATGTATTAGGGGAGGAAGCGAAGGCAGTTCCTTATTATGAGAAAGCAATTGAGTTAGGATTAGCTGGCGATGAGTTAGAAGGAGCACTTCTCGGATTAGGTAGTACATATCGAACATTAGGGAAATACGAAAATTCAAAAAGAGTTTTTGAAAAAGGCCTAGAGCTGTTTCCAAACAATCATGCTTTACACGTGTTTTACGCAATGACACTATACAACCTAAAGAAACATAATCATTCAATGGAATTATTATTAAAAGCATTAGTTGACACAACCGCAGATGAAGATATTTTAAAATATGAGAAGGCAATACGTTTTTATGCTAATAAGTTAGATAAAGTATGGTAGCAAAGCACTAGGAGTGTAAAGAAACTGCATTCCAAGTGCTTTTTTGTCATATTATTCTATAATTGTTGAATATATAATTCTAATAATATAGAATAACAATAAAGAAAATTGAGGTGATACATATGGATATTTTAAATTTTACTAGTCGAAAAAGATCTACTTACCAAATTCAATTTGAATACTCTCTCTTATGGGAATGTGCTTTAGGAATAGCTGCTATCACGAACACTCCCATTATTAACACCCTTGAAAAGCCGTTAGAGTATTGGAATACCATAAAGGAAAATTTATCCACAGCGTTATTAAAAGAGTTGGATTATGTTGAAAAGAACAATACCTGGAAGACGCTCCTTCAGTTGCTTCATAAGAAAAAATTTAATGATCTTACGGAGTTTTCTACCTATATTCATGAACTTCCTGAAAGTGACTTAAAATTTATCAGCTTACCTTTCATTGGCCATGAGTTTCAGGAATTGAGAAATAATGCTGCCCTAGGAAATGTGTCAGCAATTACCGAAATGAAAAACAAAACGAAAGATAATCCCTTTTTCCCCCAGTACATTGATTACATTTGCACAGTGAACCTATCTTATCTTAGAGAACATCTCATAAACGTCATGGGGGGGTGGTATGAAGCTGTAATCAAGAAGGATTCTGAAGAGTTGTCTATCATGTTACGTACAGACTTTGAAATGAAAAAGAATATGCTAGAAAAGCTGGATCCCGAAGCACTAGTTGAATGGGCAACTGGAGGGGTTAGCTATAAGCCCGAACCTAGTGTCAGTAAGGTATTATTAATCCCGCAATATATCTATCGACCTTGGAATATCGAAGCAGATATAGAGGATACAAAAGTATTCTATTATCCTATTTCCAATGAAAGTATTTCCCCAGAAGATAGATATATGCCTAATAACTTTTTAGTATTAAAGTATAAAGCTTTAGGGGACGAAGCTCGGATGAAGATAGTAAAATTACTATTTGAACAGGAACGTACTCTACAAGAAATTACAGACCGTGTGAAGCTTGGTAAATCTACAGTCCACCACCATCTTAAGATTCTCCGCTCTGCAAAGTTAGTGGAAATAGTAGATTCAAAGTACTCGTTAAAAAAGCTGACAATCAGGTTTTTAGCAGAGGAACTTAATCTCTATTTGAAAAAGTAAGGGGAATACATGGTGATTAATAATTATGGTTTTCGATCGATATGGATTAGCAATGCCACCTCCGAACTAGGAGGGGCATTGTTTACGGCTTGTAATTCCATTTTAATTTATCAACTCACTGGTTCAGCCACGGCACTTGGTTCAGTCTGGCTTATTTACTACATTCCATCCTTTATTATGCAGTTGTTTATTGGACCATATATTGACCGCTTTAGTCGAAAGTGGATCATGATTAGTTGCCAGCTAGTCCGGATGATTTTAGCTTTGACCTTGTTGTTATGTCTATTTTTAGATGCCTTTACCATTGCCTTTCTATATATTGTACAAGTTATTGTTGGTGTGATTATGCCTATTTTCATTCCGGCTAATCAAGCAATTTTACCAACTGTTATCAAAAAAGAGTATCTTACGAAAGCAAATGCCTCTATCGATAGCACTCGCCAAGTAATGGTTATTATGGGACCTGTCATTTCTGGGTTTTTGTTTGATTATTTAGCCATAGAATGGGTTCTTATCATCATCGGAGTTGCCTTTCTATTAAGTTCCATTATGTTACTTATGGTAGATGAAGACTATCAAAAATCTGACTTAAGGAACCCATGGATTCATGAGTTTCAAGAAGGAATACATACTTATTTTAAACATAGATTAATTGTTTGGCTCGGGGTGTTTTTTGGCTTTGTTCACTTTGGCGTTGGGGTGACCATTGTTACTACACTTCCTTTTATTACTACTATTTTGGATCAGTCTATATCTGCATATGGATTATTTATGGCTGGCTTTCCGATTGGCTATTTAATCGGTGCCTTCATCAAGCAAAGACTGAGTAATTTAGAGGGATTAGGAATTCTCTTCACAGCACTATTCATTGGTGGTTGTACGTATCTTTCCTTAGGCGTTACACCTTGGTATCTACTTGCGGTTGTTACAGAAATCGTTGCGGGTATCGTTATTGCCATATTCAACATCTATAATATAACGCTTATTCAGCGAGTCATACCGAACCATTTAATGGGAAAGGTTACTTCGGTACGATTATTAATTATGCGAACGATGCTGCCTCTTGGTATTTTATTTGCAACGGTTACCGTTCCGTTTGTTTCTATCCGCATTCTGTATTTAGTAATTGGTAGTGTAATCTGTTTTACCGCTACATACGGTTACTTTTACCTGAGGAAGAAAAACGTGATGGCTATATCATAATATTATGTTAAAAGTTTTCAAAATTATGGTAATGTTTATTTAGACATATTTGTAAGGGGAGATTAAATTGTTAGTTAAAAACATCGAAATAACAAAGGAAGTTCTGACTCAGTGGGATAAGCAATTATTGCCAAACTATGATATCTACTTTATTCCTGAGACCCATGAGTCCCTTATTAAAGAGTTCGGTAGAAATGCACTTATTTTACCAACAAATGATTTTTACAATAACACTGTTCTGTACACAATGGATGTTATTAACAGCTATAGAATCTGGCAAATTGATAAAAGTAAGCTAAAATATGTTTGCATTTCTCATCCCAGTGTTATTACGTCACTGCACAAGACCATTCGTGACGAAATTTTCAATGTACAAAAAGAAGTGAATAATGGTTTAGTTTTTGAATGGAACAGTATGGAAGATCTATTGGATGCTTCTATCCTGAAAGTTATAGAACCAATACTTGAACCGTTTATTTTTGAAGATGATTCTAATCAATGGCTTTCTATTCAGCAGTCATTATGGGGACAATTAAATCAGGAAGTACGTAATGGGTTTCTATTAAACTTTGCGAAAGGCTTTATTGATGAAGTCGCAGTAGATGAACTGACTTTGCAGGACCTTAAAGATAAATATGCATACCTTGCTCCCTACTTTAATTCCTTCGGTGTGAAGAGTGGAGCGAATTGCTTTTCTGCCACAGTTGCAGCGATATCTGGCGAAGATGCAGAAATAGATTGGATTATTTCTAATTGGGTTTTTGAAGAAACCCTGTTAACCTCATTCGAAGCTAACCAATATAAGAAATTTTCTTTTGAAGTGAACAGCTTACAACCTGGGGATGTGCTTGTGTGGAAGAACGAAACGGGTAATATTCATCATGCATGCTTCCATATGGGCGATGGATACTTCTTTAATAAACATGGACAAACCTTTTTTAATCCATGGCAGGTGCTGACATTGGAGAATCTTTATGAGGCTTGGGGGAAAAAAAGCATAGATTTATATAGGAAAACGAATGTTTAAAGATAAGGGCTTTATGAGCTCTTATTTTTATTTTAATTTTACGTGCGATAATTAATATGGTTATGACGTCTAAATAGATAGATAGAAAAACAGAGGGGTCGTTTTGTTATGGATAATGAAAGGCTAATCACCGATTAGTTTTACCAATACAGTGATGAAATATACAACTTCTTCATCTATCGAGTTGGAGAAACTGATGTTGATGACTTAGTTCAAGAAGTATTTATTAGGGCGATGAACGGATTAACTGGTTTCCAAGAAAATTCGAGTCCAAAAACATGGCTGTATAGCATTGCTAAAAACATAGCCATTGATGAGATCCGGAGAAGAAACCGTAAAAAGTGGAAATCCATTATTCCATTTACCTCACACCACGAACCAAGTACAGAAGAAACTCCGGAGCAGCTACTTCATCTTAATGAGGAGAATAAAGAACTTTACGAGGCAATACTTTCTTTAAAGTCTGGCTATAAGGAAGTATTAATTTTACGTGGAATCAATCAGTTTTCCGTGAAAGAAACAGCTGATATTTTAGGTTGGAGCGAACATAAAGTACGTTCCACTTATCATCGTTCGAAACAGGCCTTGAAGAAAAGATTAGGAGGAAGTTTCCATGAGTAATGATAAATTGGGAAATAGGCTAGCATCTATGCCAAAGGCTAATCTTACATCTGAAAAGAAAGAGAAAATGCTGTATGCTATTACGCAACAAAAAGATAAGAAACAAGGAAAAAACAGTTTAAAAAAGACAACCGGATGGATAGCACCTCTTGGTGGAGTTATCATGGTAGCATTCTTGGTACTAATTATTGTAATCCCAAACTTTAAAGACAGTCCACAAGCATTCTTAGCGGAAGAGCAACTTCATGATATTCAAAAGTTAGAAAAATTTAGTGGCATGATTCAACTTCCAACTTATGCGCCATTTACTGTCGGAGAAGTGTATTATGACGAGCTTTTTGTAAATGGCATTGATGATATAATTGAGGGGAATGCAGAATTTATTCAACCGCAAATCACTTACTATTCAAGTGATGGACCAGAAAAACTATTAACTATATCTATGATTAATACGGCTCATGACCACCTTTATACTAAAGTAGGTGACGGCGATTATAATGAGATTGTGGATTTTGGTAATGGATTAAAAGCGGAATACTATACCCCAAGTGACGAAATATCCCACTTTTCTTGGATAGAACGGGATATGTTCATTAGCCTTAGTGTTGTGTCACCGGAAAGTGAACCTATACCACTAGAGGAAGTCATTAAAATTGCAGAATCCTTTGAGTTGTATGAAGTAAACTCAGAAGATCAATGATTTGTATTTACCATAAAGAAATGGCCATGGATACTCTCCATGGCCATTCAGCTATTCCCCAGTTTCATCACGAACTCGTCTAGACACTTGCTATTTATTTCGTTCCAAATGTGGGGTGGGGTAATCTAATTTGACTAATTCCCTTCTGGAAACCTATTTTGGTGAAAGGAGGGGATGTTTATGGAGATTGAATTAGTATTGTTAATGTTAACGGTACTTTTCGCAGCTGGGGCATTTTTGTTAAAGCTGATAGACTTCATTAGACAATTAGTAAAAAGACTTTACTGATAAACGATAAACCCCACCCTTTTGACGTCTAAATCAAAATAAGGATGGGGTTCTTTCAGCTTTTTGTCCAGAGGGAATTCCATCTGAACATCTATAATCATGCTAACCGGGAATGTTCCAGCATTCTCGGTTATTTTATTCGTATTACTTATCTACTTTTATTATAGATAATATTATAGAGTATGTCCTACGAGCTTCTTCTAATATACAAATTGTCTATCTACATTTTAACCATATCAAGCGTATTTAATATTACTTCTTTATAAATATTACAATTAATATACATGTCCAATCATTTACTTCCCAGTTTCCGCAAAACGCTGAATACGTTCCCCAATTTCATCGCGAACCCGCTCGAACACTTCCCATTTTTCCTCGTTCGTACCTTCTGCCTTTGCCGGATCATCAAATCCCCAATGTTCTCTTTTTACATGGGCTGGTGTCATTGGACAACGATCTGCAGCATCTCCACAAAGCGTAACTGCCATCGTGGCGTTATTTAAGTATTCGCTATCAATCATCTCTGATTTTTGATTGGAAATATCAATTCCCACTTCGTTCATAGCTTTCACTGCATTCGGGTTTAAACCATGCGCTTCAATTCCAGCACTTCTAACTTCCCATTCATCACCCAGAAGTTTTTTTGCCCACCCTTCTGCCATTTGACTTCTGCAAGAATTACCTGTGCATAGGAAATACATTGTTTTTTTAGCCATGATTATTCTCCTTTATTAAAAGATAGTTAACGTCAAATATAGACCTAATAATGTGATAATTAGGATTGGAATCGTTAGTACTATACCTGTTTTAAAATACGTTCCCCAAGAGATTTTGACTCCCTTTTGAGACAAAACATGAAGCCATAATAAGGTCGCTAAGGAACCAATTGGTGTTATCTTCGGACCTAAGTCAGAACCGATAACATTCGCATACACTAATGCTTCTCGAATAACTCCGGTCGTATCTGTCTCTGCGATTGCAATTGCATCAATCATCACAGTCGGCATGTTATTCATTATGGATGATAGTATCGCCGCAATGAATCCCATGGATACTGTTGCAACGAACAACCCTTGTTCTGCAGCAAGTTGGATCAGGTTAGCTAAAAGATCTGTTAATCCTGCATTTCGTAATCCAAATACAACGACATACATTCCGATGGAAAAGAACACAATATTCCATGGAGCTCCCTTAATTACGGACATAGTATTGACTACTTCACTTCTTCTAGCAATCATCAAGAAGAATATTGCAATCACACCAGCAACAATAGACACTGGCAGATTAATAAATTCGCTAACAAAATAACCAATTAATAGAACACTAAGTACATACCAAGAAATAGTAAACATATGTTTATCTCTTATGGCTTCAGATGGCTCCTTCAACTGAGATATATCATAGTTCCTCGGAATACTTTTTCTGAAGTAAATTAATAAGACACTGATTGTCGCAACTAGTGAGAAGATATTTGGAATGATCATTCTCGTTGCATATTCTACAAATCCAATTTGAAAGAAATCAGCAGATACAATATTGACTAAGTTACTGACGATAAGTGGTAAGGATGTTGTATCGGCAATAAATCCACTCGCCATAATAAATGGGAAAACCATTTTTTCTTTAAAATCCAAGTTCCGAACCATCGCAAGAACAATCGGTGTAAGTATTAGTGCAGCTCCATCATTAGCAAAAAACGCAGCTACGATTGCTCCAAGGACACTTACATAGACAAACATTTTAATTCCATTACCTTTAGCAGCCCTAGCCATATGCAAGGATGCCCATTCAAAAAAGCCGATTTCATCTAATATCAGTGATATAAGGATAATTGCAACAAATGCTAACGTGGCATTCCACACAATTCCTGTTACTTCCATTACATCTTGAAAATCAACGACACCCACTAGTAGTGCCAGGATAGCCCCACCACAGGCAGACCATCCGATATTTAATCCTTTTGGCTGCCAAATTACCAATACTAGGGTGACCAAAAAGATAAGTATTGCTAGTATTACCGTTACTGACAAAGTCGCTCCCCCTTAGGTTAACAACAAGAAATCCGTGTTCCTTGTTCTTCTAATTCTTTTAATTTATCATCTTGACTAGGTAGTTGCTCTAGAATTTGCTGAATAAATGGGTAATACTCATTCCTTTTATTAATCGAGTAAAAGATCCACTGCCCTCTCCGCTCTTCTTTCACCAACCCTAAGTCTCTTAATTTACGCAGGTGTTGACTGATAGCTGGTTGGCTTGTTTTAAAAATTTCCACAAGTTCACATACACAACAATCATGCTTATCCAATATTTTCATCATGGTTAAGCGAGTTTTGTCACCAAATAATTTGAAGATTGTTGCCGCTTTTTCTATTTCAATGGTTATTTTTTGCATAGCTTTTTCACCGCCTAATAGATTCCTTTATCACTATATAATTATTTACTTATATATTGCAATAAATTTTACTTGTCTATTTTAGCTTCTTACAACAAAGAAAAACTAACACAGTCGCTCGTTCCATAGCGATTATGTTAGCTTTTTAACTCAGGTTATGTACCTAAAACCCTTGAAAGTCCCCGAAAATTGGTTGTAATAAAGAATTGATCAGTGTAAATTTATCAAAAAACAGAATAATACCCATTACTATCATAATTCCGCCGCCAACCTTCATGAAGATACCTGTATATTTCTTCACCCATTTGAATTTAGTAATGAAAAATGCCATTAAGAGAAATGGAATACTAAAACCCAAAATATAAGCGGACATATACCAGATTCCCATTGATGGGTTAGCACCTACAAGCGCTAATGTAGCAGCTAATATTGGGCCCATACATGGTGTCCAACCTACCGCAAAGGCTAATCCAATTACCATTGTACCGACATACCCAGTCGGTTTATTTTGGACATTAAGTTTATGATCCTTCATCAAAAACTTAGGCTGGAATACGCCAAGTGTAATTAACCCGAAAAATACAATTAATATTGCTCCAAGTTGCCTAATTAAATCTCCATATTGAAAGTACCAGGTTTCTATTAACGTTGCGCTTCCCGTTGATCCTAATCCCAATACTATATAAATGATTGAAAATCCTATTAAAAAGAAAATCGTATGAGTTATAGCCTTTCGTTGCCCCTTCAATTTACCATCTTGTATCTCCGTTACACTCATCCCTGTAATATAGGATAAAAACGCTGGATATAACGGAAACACACAAGGAGAAACAAAGGATAAAATACCTGCACTAAATGCTAATAAAATAGAAATATCTGCCTGCATTATGAAAACCTCAGCTCTCTAATAATTTAAAGTTCTCCAAATAAATACTAACACAGTTCGACTCATTAAAAAGGTTTTCAATTGAAAGTACATACTTTTGACACCATTACAACCGTCTGCATGTTGAACAGAAAGGTCTACAATTATATTTATCATTGTTAAACAACATGTACCCATGATGTAATATCATGGGTACATGTTATAATTTCTATTTTTCAACCTCTAACAACATTATCTCTTAAACACCCGGTCCCCATCATACGAATAAACCGTCAACTTATCATCCACATACGTCTCCATAAAAACCTTTCTACCCCATAATTGATAAATATAAGGCAACACATTTTCTAAATAGTGTAGGTCAAGCTCTGTCCCTTCATATCCATGCACCATGTATAATTCTCCATTACGCATGTAATCCCCATCCACGACTGTAATAAATGGAAATCCTCCATTTACGCGCATCGATACTAACTGGTCGCGGATATTTTCATAGTCTTTATCAGAAATCCGGTAATAAGGACCTTGTTTTTCAAAAAGATACATATCCTCTTGTTCTACCAAGTCCTTAGTAAGGTAATTTCGAATAAAGGAGATGTCGGATTCA
>NZ_KI519436.1:0-48882 GCF_000482485.1 Paucisalibacillus globulus DSM 18846
AAGCTTTTAGATGCAGGGGTCAGAAACAAAAATATTGCGCTACAAAATAGTGCATGAACCAAATTAAATACTTTTTATTATCGCGGGGTGGAGCAGTCTGGTAGCTCGTCGGGCTCATAACCCGAAGGTCGTAGGTTCAAATCCTGCCCCCGCAACCAATTTACTCCAACTCACTACGTTGATTAATCTTCTTAGCTAGTTGGAAATTAGTAGTACTGTAAAGTGCAAAAAGTAATTAGTTACATAGTAAATAAGAACATAACCCAAAATACTTAATTTTGGTCCGGTAGTTCAGTTGGTTAGAATGCCTGCCTGTCACGCAGGAGGTCGCGGGTTCGAGTCCCGTCCGGACCGCCACTTAATTCAATATTACATAATCAGACATGATTTCTACTGGAAATCATGTTTTTTGTTTTTTAAAGGTGTGTAGAATAGTATCTAATCCTTCTTTTTGCTATCATTAATATACAGTAAAGAAAGCATGGTGATTGAAATAGATGAATTTTCGTTTATAGACTCAATTCAACAATCACATTATAGGCAATCCTCACTTATAAAAGGGATCGGTGACGATGCAGCAGTATTTCGACCTGATTATCAAGATGTTGTAACGGCTAAAGATATGTTTGTTGAAAAGGTTCATTTTGCAAGACATACGATGATGCCATTTCAAATTGGTTACAAGGCACTTGCTGCAAATTTATGTGATATGGCAGCAATGGGGGCGAAGCCAGCTTTTTACTTAGTCGGAATTTCTATTTCAGAAGAATGGTCATTAGATGAAATCAGTGAAATTTTTAACGGGATGAAAAGTATAGCGGATACACATAAAGTAGATCTTATTGGTGGAGACACTGTTTCTGGAAATGAGTTGGTAATTTCTATAACGGTGATAGGATTTACAGATAAGAGTAGTGCTCGATATCGAAGTGAGGCGCGAGAAGGGGATATAGTCTTTGCTACAGGGACTATTGGAGATTCACAAGCAGGTTTTCATATATTAAATAACCCTGGTACGTATGAAGGTGAAGAGTATTTTATTAAAAGACATCAAATGCCCAGTCCAAGAATCGAATTTGCTCAGGATTTGCAGAAATTAACAAGACTTGCCTTGAATGATATTAGTGATGGGATTGCTAGTGAAGCACATGAAATTGCTGATGCCTCACAGGTAACCATTGTGATTAATGAGGAAAGAATACCAATTCACTCCTTATTTAATCAATTTAGTACTGATTTACAATACAGGTGGAAGCTTTTTGGTGGGGAAGACTATGAATTACTTGGTACAGTACCTATTAAGGACTGGAATATGGTGATGGAGGCTGCTAGTCAGCAAAATATATGTGTAACTGAAATTGGCTATGTAACATCAAAGCGGTTGGATGGTCAAGTTTTTCTACAGCGTAAAAATGGTCATATAGAACGATTAGAGAAAAGGGGATATAACCACTTAAGTAGGTGACATTATGAGTAAGTATAAGGTAGAAACACATTCTGCAGAAGATACAATAGAATTAGCAAATAGACTGGCTACCCTCATTTCACCAGGCGATGTAATAACATTAGAAGGTGATTTAGGTGCAGGAAAAACGACATTTACAAAAGGAATTGCCACTGGTCTTGGTATTACTAGGACTTTGAGTAGTCCAACCTTTACAATAGTTAAGGAGTATGAAGGCAAAGTACCTCTTTACCATATGGATGTTTATCGTTTAGAAGGATCGGATGAGGATATTGGTTTTGATGAGTACTTTCATGGTAATGGAGTTGCTGTAGTGGAGTGGGCACAGTTTATTGAGGATTATTTACCTCAGAATCGTTTAAATATCATCATAAAATATTTAAACGAGGATTCAAGAATGATTATGTTTGAACCAGTAGGTGAACATTTTGAAGAAGTTGTAAAGGAAATTTTAGCGTAAAGAAGGAGTTACATAGATGCAGATACTTGCAATTGACACGTCTAATCAATCATTAGGTGTCGCATTAGTAAGGGATAATGAAATAGTAGGAGAAATTGTAACCAATATAGCTAAGAATCACTCTGTAAGGTTAATGCCTGCCATTGATTACCTGATGAAGGAATTAACAATTACACCAGAACAGTTAGATATGATAGCAGTTGCGAAGGGGCCAGGGTCCTACACAGGGGTTAGAATCGGACTTACAACTGCAAAGACATTAGCATGGTCTTTAAATATTCCTATTGTAGGGGTATCAAGTCTTGAAATCTTAGCGTATCGTGCTAGGTTTTCTAATTCGTTAATATGCCCATTCTTTGATGCAAGAAGAGGATTAGTATATACAGGACTATATGAAGCTAAGGAAGATAAATTAATGCTTGTAGAAGAAGAACAAAATACCCTTCTCTCTGATTGGCTTGAACATCTTATAGCTACCAAGAAAAAAGTTATTTTCCTTAGTCCCGATATAGAGAAGCACGCGGAAATTATCAAAGAAAAAATGGGTGAGTATGCTGAAATTCCAGAGATAGCTTATCATATTGCAAAACCTTCTGATTTGGCAATTGCAGCTTTTGATAAAGAGATTGATGATACACATACATTAACACCAAATTACTTGCGATTAGCTGAGGCAGAGGTAAATTGGCTAAAGGCTCAAAAGGAAAAACAGAATGGCTGAATTAACAATTAGAAAAATGGAGTTAGAAGATATAAATCAAGTAATGTTTGTGGAGTTATCTTCATTTACCTCTCCATGGACGGAAGAGATTTTTATACAGGAATTAAAAGAAAACCAACATGCTCATTATTATATAATAACTATTGATGAGAAAGTAATTGGATATGTTGGAATGTGGATTGTTTTAGATGATGCACAGATAACAAATATTGCAATACTCCCCGGGTACAGAGGACAAAAGTTAGGAGAAAAGCTATTTCGCTTTGCAATGCAGAGGGCAATTAGTTTGGGTGTAACTAAATTATCATTAGAAGTAAGGATAACAAATATAGTTGCACAGAAGATGTATCGTAAGTTTGGACTTGTTCCCGGAGGTATTCGGAAAAATTATTATACGGACAATCAGGAAGATGCGATTGTAATGTGGGTGAATTTATTATGAGTGATACTTATATACTTGGAATCGAAACAAGTTGTGATGAAACGGCTGTTGCTATTATAAAAAATGGCAGAGAGATCATCTCCAATGTAGTTGCTTCACAAATTGATAGTCATAAACGTTTTGGAGGGGTTGTTCCAGAGATTGCTTCAAGGCATCATGTGGAACAAATTACGTTAGTGTTAGAAGAGGCTTTCAATGAATCAGGGTTAAATTGGAATGATATCGATGCTATCGCAGTAACAGAGGGCCCAGGTTTAGTTGGAGCCTTATTAATCGGTGTTAATGCGGCTAAGGCACTAGCCTATGCAAAAAACAAGCCACTTGTTGGTGTACATCATATTGCAGGGCACATTTATGCAAATCGTCTGGAAGAGGAATTTCAATTTCCACTACTTGCTTTAATTGTTTCTGGTGGGCATACAGAGCTCGTTTTGATGAGGGAACATGGACATTATGAAGTAATTGGTGAGACACGTGATGATGCGGCTGGTGAAGCATATGACAAGGTTGCTAGAATGTTACATCTTCCTTATCCAGGTGGGCCTCATATTGATCGTCTAGCTGCTCGAGGTGAAGTAAGTATTGATTTTCCTCGTGCATGGTTAGAAGAGGATAGTTTTGATTTTAGTTTTAGTGGATTAAAGTCAGCGGTTATTAACAAAATCCACAATGCTAAACAAAAAGGTGAATCATTAAAAGAGGAAGATATTGCTGCAAGCTTCCAAGCAAGTGTCATTGATGTGCTTGCAACTAAAACCGTAAAAGCAGCAAAACAATACCAAGTAAAGCAAGTAATTGTGGCCGGTGGTGTAGCTGCGAATAAAGGCTTACGAGAAGAGCTAGAAGCTAAGTTTACTGAGACAGATATTCCACTGTTAATACCACCGTTAAAGCTATGTACGGACAATGCAGCAATGATTGCCGCTGCAGGTACAATCAATTATCAACAAGGGAAGCGTTCTGGACTTGAGTTAAATGCAAATCCATCATTGCAATTATAAAAATATCCACACGTGTGTGGATATTTTTTTGTTATCATTGTTATTTAGCAATTCATGCTGTTGACAATAATTGTGTATAACTTTTAATTTGCCTGTGGATATTGTGCATAACTTTGTTGATAACCGGTGTAATAGGTATTGTTCAGTGGATAACTTCTGTGGATATATAGAGTTGATGATTTTGAAAGAATTAATGGTTATAATTACCATTTGTATATATAATATAGTGAGAGGTAAATAGTAATAAAGGAGAGGAGAAAGGATGAAGAAGATATTCATGTCTATATTTCTTTTAAGTATTATATTATTAGTGGCATGTAGTGATAATCAGGAAGCAGATTTAGATGCTACTTTTGAGGGGACCCAGAAGATTGATGTCACTTATCCCCAAAATAATGAGATACTAATAACAATTGCAGATGAAAAAGAAATTGCGGACTTTGTGAAGCAACTTCGCTTAGATAATTGGAAAGTCGAAAAAACTCCTGCTGATGCTGCTGTAGAAAAGGAATTCAAATTATATCAGACTGAGACTGTGAAACTTGATAAATCGAGTTCAGATAAAAAAGAATTAAAAGAGATTGGTCAGTTCATTACTTATAAAGATATTCCATATGTTGACCTTCAAATAAATAAAATAACGTTTAGTTTCAAAGTTCCAGAAGAAGTAAGAAATTATCTTTCGGATTATAAATAAAAAAACTGGCAGGCTGAAAATTTCTCAACCTGCCAGTTCTTATTCCTCCTGAAGTATGGTCCATTCTTCCATTAACTTCTCAATTTCCTGTTTGACTTCATTCGTTTTGTTCGTATATTCCAGTGCTTTTTCATGATTTTCATAAACTTCGGGCTCTGTCATTTTTTCTTCTAGTATTACCAAATCTTCCTCTAATTTCTCAATATCTTCTTCTAATTTAGTGATTTGTCGTTCACGTTTACGATGTTCACTTTGACGTTTCTTTTCTTCCTTGAAATCTAGCTTTTTATCAATTGTTTCATTAGAAGCTTTTTCTACAGCTTCCAATCGTTCCAGTTCAGCTTCTTCTTGCTTTTTTTCCAAATAGTAATCATAGTCCCCTAAATAGACTGTTGCACTATTACGTTGCATTTCCACTACTTTGTCAGCAATCTTATTTATAAAGTAACGGTCATGAGACACAAATACAATCGTTCCAGGAAAATCGATTAGTGCAGCTTCTAGAATTTCTTTACTGTCAATATCTAGGTGGTTAGTTGGTTCATCAAGAATTAATAAGTTTGCTTTTTGCATTCTAAGTTTGGCAAGTGCCACACGAGCCTTTTCCCCACCACTAAGGGATTGGACAGGCTTTAATACATCGTCTCCAGAAAATAAAAAGTTACCAAGAACGGTGCGAATATCTTTTTCATTCACATGAGGGTATTCATCCCAGAGTTCATTTAACACTGTTTTGTGAGAACTTAGATTGGCTTGCTCTTGGTCATAGTAACCAATTTGAACATTGGTACCAAGTTGGATTGTTCCTTCAGTCGATTTTAGTCTTCCTAAAATATTTTTAAGTAAGGTAGTTTTTCCAACACCATTAGGACCAACTAAAGCAATACTTTCCCCACGAGAAACATGAATGGATATGTCTTTAAAAATCGGTTCTGCTTCATCTTCATAGCGGAAAGAGAGATCATCAATCTTTAACACATCATTACCAGTGCGTTTTGTAATTTCAAATGTAATGGATGCGGAAGATTCGTCACCTAATGGTTTATCTATCCGGTCCATCTTCTCCAGTTGTTTTCTCCTACTTTGTGCCCGTTTTGTTGTGGAAGCTCGTACAATATTTTTCTGAACAAATTCTTCTAATTTTTTAATCTCTGTTTGTTGTTTTTCAAATTCCTTCATTTCTTGTTCAAAGTTAAGAGCTTTTTGTTCAAGAAAATTACTATAAGAACCATGGTATTTCTTTGTCCGATGTCTGGAAACCTCATAAACAATGGATACTGTCTTATCAAGAAAGTATCGATCATGTGAAACGATTACCACTGCACCTGGATAACTAGATAAATATTTTTCTAGCCAAGATAACGTTTCGATATCTAAGTGGTTTGTAGGTTCATCTAAAATTAGTAAATTTGGCTTCTTAAGTAATAGTTTACCTAATGCAAGGCGAGTCTTTTGACCACCACTTAATTCGTTAATGGGAGTTTGGCTGTCAAAGTCTAAAAAGTTTAATCCAGATAGAACGGCTTTTATTTCGGACTCATAGCTGTATCCTCCATGTAAATCAAATTCTTGTTGCAAACGATCGTAATCCGTTAAGAGCTTCGTTTGTTCTAAGGGTTCTAATTGATTAACTTTCGCCATTTGTGCTTCCATTATTCGGAGTTTTTTCTCTTGCTGTATTAATTCATCAAAGACTTCTAACATTTCATTCCAAATCGTGTTATTAGATTCTAAGCCTGTATGTTGTGAAAGATAGCCTAAAGTAAGATCTTTAGGTTTTATTAATTCTCCAGAATCATAAGTCATTTCACCAGCCATAATCTTTAGTAATGTAGATTTTCCTGCACCATTACGACCAACAATAGCAACTCTATCTTTATTTTTAATTTCTATTTTAATATTCGCCAGTATCTCTTCTGCACCGAATGATTTCGAAATATCATTTAATTGCATGATTATCATAATTGTCACCTCTAGTAGTTTCAGTTTATCCAAACTTTAGGATTCGGGCAATATAATTGTGAATATGTGAAAAATATCACGACTTATCTTGAAAAATTTGTTAATATAGAATTAATGAAGAAAATGTACCGTACATGAGATGTTTCTTCTTAGACATACTAGGACTGATAGTAAGGAGGAAAATCAGTTGGAACAAAATAAAATTCCACAAGCTACTGCAAAAAGACTCCCGTTATATTATCGATTTTTAAACAACTTACAAATACAGGGAAAAACACGTGTTTCTTCAAAGGAATTAAGTGAGGCTGTTAAAGTAGATTCAGCTACTATACGAAGAGATTTCTCTTATTTCGGTGCCCTTGGTAAGAAGGGTTATGGGTACAATGTCGAATATTTACTAGGATTTTTCAGAAAAACATTAGATCAGGATGAACTTACCGATGTGGCATTAATTGGTGTAGGTAATCTAGGAACAGCATTTTTAAACTATAACTTTACTAAAAACAATAATACGAAGATCGTATGTGCATTTGATGCAGATCCAAATAAGTCTGGTACAGAAATTGGTGGAGTACCGATTTACCATATTGATGAACTAGAAGAAAGATTAGGAAATGTAAAGGTTGCGATTCTAACTATTCCTGCGATGGAAGCGGATCGTATAACGGAACGATTAGTTTCAAAAGGGGTAAAAGGAATTCTAAACTTTACTCCAGCACGTATATCGGTTCCTGATGATGTTCGGGTGCATCATATTGATTTAGCAATAGAATTACAAGCCTTAGTTTATTTCCTGAAACATTATCCTTTAGAAATGAAAGAAGAAATTCTTTAAACCAAAAAAATAAGAAGGAAAGCACTTTACGTGCTATTCCTTCTTATTTTTTTGGTTCTTAATTTTTTTTACCTTGTAATGTAATCGCATGTATCGAATTCCAGCTCCGAAGTCTAAAGTTGCAATTAGGGCTAGGAGAACCGTAATAAAGTTCCAAACGGTTTCATCGGCACTCTGAATAGCTGCGTATATAAATAGAATTCCCATGGCAAAATAGATGAGGGCCATGGTTCTAGCGGTAATTCTCATAAAATGTTAACCTCCGATTAGAATCATTTGTACTTGATTCAATTGCTCTTGGATTTTTTCTATTTTTTCGGGAGTTAAGAAAAACTGGACAATGACAGATATAGAGTTTAATGTCATGTGCACAATGATCGGAACAATGATTTTTTTCGTTTTTACGTATAAAAAGGCAAAGACAAATCCCATTGATGCATAGATTAAAATGTGCTCAGGTTCACCATGAATAATCCCGAATATTAAAGCGGATAGTAATGCTGCAATAAAGAAATTGGTTCGCTTATATAAAGAACCAAAAATAATCTTCCGGAAAATAACTTCTTCTAAAATTGGTGCAACGATTGCTGGAATGATTGCAAATAATGGTATAGTACGTGTTATGTTCATGATACCTTCCGTATTCTCAGAACCTATTTCAATACCAAATACTTCAGTTTCAAGAATAGATGCAATGGCTTGTGCAAAGTAAGCCATGAATACTCCTAGTATAGACCATATCACGATATCACTCGTAAACCAACTGCTTCTAGTTTGTTCCATTTTCATATCTGGTTTCATAATAAGTAGGACAATGACTAAACCAACAATAAAGCTAAAGATGGAATAATAAATTAAAGATTCGGCTTTATGGTTTGGGAAAATTTGAAATAGAATTGGACGTAAAGCAGGTCCAGAAAGTTGCATGATTACATAGGTCAGGATTACCCACCAATATCGTTTTGGCAAGAATTTTCAGCTCCTTAAAGGCGATGTGGTTTGTAATAATATAGAAAAAAACAATTCCTGTGTATTTTATCATATTCAAGCCGTACATTATAATAGAATCAACTTGGACAAGAAAAATAAAAAAACATAACACTATACTTGCAAAACGCAGAAAAATTATTTATTATAATAATTGGAATTAGCACTCAGGGAAAGAGAGTGCTAACAAATAAAAATTATGGAAAAGAATTAAGGAGGTTTTCTTCATGATTAAACCACTAGGAGATCGTGTAGTTATCGAGCTTGTTGAACTAGAAGAAAAAACAGCAAGCGGAATTGTACTTCCAGACTCTGCAAAAGAAAAGCCACAAGAAGGACGAATTGTTGCGGTTGGTACTGGCCGTGTAACAGATAGTGGAGAAAGAGTTGCACTTGAGGTTTCAGAAGGAGATCGTATTATCTTCTCAAAATTTGCTGGAACTGAAGTAAAGTATGACGGAAATGAATACTTAATTCTACGTGAAAGTGATATTTTAGCTGTAGTTCAATAATAAATTTTTCGAATAAAAATCTTTAGAGGAGGGCATTTCAAATGGCTAAAGAAATTAAATTTAGTGAAGACGCTCGTAGCGCTATGCTTCGTGGAGTAGATACATTAGCAAATGCTGTAAAAGTTACATTAGGACCAAAGGGACGTAATGTTGTATTAGATAAGAAATTTGGTTCACCTTTAATTACTAACGATGGTGTTACCATTGCTAAAGAAATTGAATTAGAAGATCAATTCGAAAATATGGGTGCTAAACTGGTATCTGAAGTTGCTTCTAAGACCAATGATGTTGCTGGGGACGGTACAACAACTGCTACTGTTCTTGCACAAGCAATGATTCGTGAAGGATTAAAAAACGTTACTGCTGGTGCAAATCCAGTTGGTATCCGTCGTGGAATTGAAAAAGCTGTAGCAACTGCTGTGGAAGAGTTACACGCTATTTCAAAACCAATTGAAAATAAAGAATCAATTGCACAAGTTGCTGCTATTTCTGCTGGTGATGACGAGGTTGGTAAATTAATCGCAGAAGCAATGGAGCGTGTAGGTAACGATGGTGTTATCACAATCGAAGAATCAAAAGGATTCACAACAGAACTTGAAGTGGTTGAAGGTATGCAATTTGACCGTGGATATGCTTCTCCATATATGGTTACAGACCAAGACAAGATGGAAGCTGTTCTAGATAATCCATACATTCTAATTACGGATAAGAAGATCGCAAGCATTCAAGAAATCTTACCAGTTTTAGAACAAGTTGTTCAACAAGGTAAGTCTCTTCTATTAATCGCTGAGGATGTGGAAGGTGAAGCACTTGCTACACTAGTACTTAACAAACTTCGTGGTTCATTCAATGCAGTAGCTGTTAAAGCTCCAGGATTTGGTGACCGTCGTAAAGCAATGCTTGAAGACATCGCAGTATTAACTGGTGGTCAAGTAATTACAGAAGATCTTGGTTTAGAGCTTAAGAGTACTACGATTGAACAATTAGGTACTGCATCTAAAGTAGTTGTTACAAAAGAACATACTACAGTTGTTGAAGGTGCAGGTAATCCGGAAGCTATATCTAGCCGTGTATCTCAAATTCGTGCACAAGCAGAAGAAACTACTTCTGAATTCGATAAAGAAAAATTACAAGAACGTCTTGCTAAATTAGCTGGCGGTGTAGCAGTAATTAAAGTTGGTGCTGCAACTGAAACAGAGTTAAAAGAACGTAAACTACGTATTGAAGACGCACTAAACTCTACTCGTGCTGCAGTGGAAGAAGGTATCGTTGCTGGTGGTGGTACAGCATTAGTTAACGTATACAGTAAAGTTTCTGGCCTTGCACTTGAAGGTGACGAAGCAACTGGTGCAAGAATTGTTCTTCGTGCACTAGAAGAGCCAGTACGTCAAATTGCTGAAAATGCTGGTTTAGAAGGCTCTGTAGTAGTTGAACGTCTAAAAGGCGAAGCGGCAGGACTTGGCTTTAACGCTGCAACTGGAGAATGGGTAAACATGGTTGAATCTGGTATTACAGATCCAGTTAAAGTTACTCGTTCTGCATTACAAAACGCTGCATCTGTAGCGGCTATGTTCCTAACTACTGAAGCAGTAGTTGCTGACATTCCTGAAGAGGGTGGCGGCGGAATGCCTGACATGGGCGGTATGGGTGGAATGGGCGGCATGATGTAATAAGCCGTCTGAACCCTTGAAGGATAAGGGTTTTGATGTAAGATGAGAGTGAAATGCTAACATTGAGTTTTTAGCGGAGGCTTCTCAAAAGTTTAAGTAAACTTTTGAGAAGCCTCTTTTTTATACTTCGATAATAAAGGATGCAATAATCATTTGGGGACATTTTGACAAAATCCAAGCTTAAATGCAGCGACACTTTATGGGAAATTTTAAATCGAAAATATACACATTAATACACCAACCCGATAAACTAATCGAATTCTATGATAAAATCAAGTTATTATGATAATTTAAAAACCTACAGAGAGGAAGCATTGCATTGAACCGTAGAGTAGTGGTGACTGGAATGGGTTCGATAACTTCACTTGGTGAGGACGTTCTTACATTATGGAAAAATATAAAAGCAGGAGAGTCCGGTATTAAAGTATTGGAATCAGAAGCGTTTACTGGAATTCAAACACAAATTGCCGGAAAGATTAATAATTTTAATGAAGAGAAATATTTAGACCGGAAAGAAATAAAACGTTATGACCCTTATATTCAATATGGTTATGTAGCGGCAATGGAAGCGTTAGAGCAAGCCAAACTAGATCTTGATTTAGTGGATAAAGATCGTATGGGAGTTTATGTTGGCTCGGGTGCAGGTGGTATTCAAACACTTTTACAAAATTATGATACTTTACATGAAAAAGGAGCAAGACGTGTCTCGCCTTTTGCTATTCCCTATTCAATTAATAATATGGGAACTGGAATTATTTCGATTAAGACTGGTTTTCGTGGACCAAGTTTAGCGACCGTTTCAGCTTGTGCAACGAGTAACCATGCAATTGGTGAAGCCTACTTAAAAATTAAGCACGGTTACGCAGATGGTATTTTAGCAGGTGGTGCAGAAGCGACGATTACACCACTTTATTTTGCAGGCTTTTCAAAAATGCGGGCAATGTCTGTACGTAATGAGGCTCCAAAAGAAGCTTCAAGACCATTTGATCAGGAGCGTGATGGCTTTGTCATGTCAGAGGGTGCCGGAGTATTATTTTTAGAAGAATATGAGCATGCAAAAAATCGCAATGCAACCATTCTTGGAGAAATTGTTGGGTATGGTAGCACAACCGACGCACATCACATAACAGACCCAAATCCAAAAGGGGCAGTAAAAGCTATGCAACTAGCACTCGAACAGGGCGGATTACATCCAGAAGAAGTCGACTATATTAATGCACACGGAACAAGCACTCTGGCGGGCGATGTTTCTGAAACGAATGCAATTAAAGATGTGTTTGATACCTATTCTCAAAAATTAAAAGTAAGTTCCACAAAATCAATGACAGGACATCTATTCGGAGCGGCAGGAGCAGTAGAATCAATTATTACATTAAAGGCAATGGAAGAAAGTCTTTTCCCACCAACGATTAACTTGCATAACCCAGACCCGGAATGTGATTTAGACTACGTGCCAAACGAAGCGGTAAGTGGAAACATAAACATCGCACTATCCAATGGATTTGGATTTGGTGGTCATAATGCAGTTATTGCGTTTAAAAAAGTATGATGATAAGTAACTATAATTAATGGTTGACAGTACTACATTATGGAAGGGGTAATCATCATAACTACAAAAGAAATAGCATTTAAAGTAAGTATAGAAGCAAGAAGAGAAGCATTGGAAGCAAGGTACCCAATTTGGCGAAGAGATACGGTAGCCGAGCATTTTGAAAAAGCATGTAAAGAATACGTTAATCGTCCTTACATGTATATTCATAATAAAAGTTATACATATGAAGCAATCTGGGATATGGCGGTGACCTATGCTAAAGCATTAATGAATTTAGGTGTGAAGCGAAGAGAACATATCGCGACATATATGGAAAATGACGCTTCATTCCCGGCCCTCATGATTGCCTCTTCTATGGTTGGAGCCGTCTTTATCCCAATTAATTCGATGCTTAAAAAAGATGAATTGAAATATATTATTTCGCAATCAGATACCAACTATTTATTCGTGAAGCAATCAGAAAAAAATAAGAAGCAGTTAGATATCGTGTCCGACTTACTTGATGATAGTGAAATACAAGAATATAGTCGTTTGGAAAAGGTTATTTGTTTACTAAATGAAAAAGAAACAATTACTGACGCACGTTTCTTAGATGGAAATACGTTTCTTACTGATGGGGGCGCTATTTCAATGAGTGAGTTAGATGCCCGTTTTGAAGAATCGCGCTATCCAGACGAAGTAGCAATTATTATGTATACATCTGGTTCAACTGGGAGTCCCAAAGGTGTGATGTTGACCCATGATAATTTATTACGAGCAGGTTATGGTACGACATTAAGCCGTGCGATAGAAGATGCCCGCGTTACCTTTGCACCGCTTCCGTTCTATCATTGTTACGCCATTATCGAAGCAATTTTCTCGTTATCCTTTGTAGGGGGTTCGTTTATTTCTGCACAGGGAATGGCGCCGCTTGAATCCATGCAATTAATGGAAAAGTTTAAAGTGAATGATTACTTATGTGTACCAACCACATTACTCCCAGTGCTTAACCATCCAAAAGTAAAAGAATTTGATTTTTCCAATCTTTTCGCTATGTGGATTGGTGGTGCGGCTGCGCCAATACAGGTTTGGAAACAGGCTGTTGAAATTTTTAAGCTAACGGAGATAATTACTGGCTATGGTCAAACTGAAGTTGCATCTTCCGGAGTAACAACAGAGCTTGGCGATTCCTTGGAAACGATAACAACACGTGTTGGCAGACCCAAAATCCATGGCGTATCAGCGCTATCAGAATTTAATGACAGTGCCGTTCAATATGTAACAGTAGATCCTGAGACAGGTGAAAGTCTTCCAAAAGGGGCTATTGGTGAATTAGTCGTTCGTGGTGCAACTGTGACATGTGGTTATTATAATAAACCAAAAGAGACGGCAAAAACAATTGATAAAGATGGTTGGTTACGAACAGGTGATGTCGGACGAATTGATGAAAAGGGGTATTTACAAATACTTGGGAGAAGTAAAGAAATGTATAAAGTGTCTGGAGAGCTCGTATCACCTCGAGAAATAGAAATTGTCATATCTGAACATCCGGCCGTAAGTCAAGTGAACGTCATCGGTGTACCTGACCTTCGTACTTCAGAAATTGGAGCTGCTTTTATTGAATTAAAAGATGGGCAGACCTTAACAAGAAAAGAAATTATCGATTGGTGCGCACCGAAATTAGCAAAATTTAAAATGCCTCGTCATGTTTGGTTTGTAAAATCTGCAGAATGGCCGATGACAGGAACAGGTAAGGTTCAAAAGTTCCGTTTACAAGAACTTGCCAAGGAAAAATTAACGAGGTAACTAAGAATTTAGAAGTGGAGCGTTTTTAATGAGTGAATCTTGGCAGCAATATCAAATGCGCGTACCTTATAAAGATACAGATCAAATGGGTGTGGTGCATCATGGCAATTATATTTTTTGGTTTGAAGCTGCACGTATTGAATTCATGAGACATTATGGATTTTCTTATTTTGACTTAGAAGAGAGAGGATTTTATCTTCCAGTCATTGATGTCAATATAAATTATAAAAAATCAGCACATTTTGATGATGCGGTTGGGATATTTACGAAAATAAACAGTTTCTCACCAATCCGATTAACATTTTATTATGAAGCACGACGGATAAATAAAGAAGTTTCTAATCAAATAGATAACAATATATCCATTGAAACAAAGGGTGAATTGCTTGCTTATGGAACGACAGAGCATACGTGGATGAATGCGGACTGGAAGCCAGCTCGTATACATAAAACATTACCAGAGGTTTACCAAATATTAAAAAGTTTAACTTCATAAAAAAATGTAAAAGGAACTTAGGTTTGATATGCTCCCCCTACAGTAGACACTTTAAAAATAAAACTACTTTAGGGGGAGATTTTTTGTTACGCAGACGAGGTATGAAGCCGAATACCAAACGATCAAAAAATTCGAAAAAAAAGGTTCAAAATTAGCTTATTGTGTGAAGCTTTAGATGTGAGTCGCTCGGGTTATTATTAAGTGGTTAAATCGCAAACCAACGAAAACAGAGAAGCGTTTAGGACGCTTGATCAACTGAATTCAAAGAGTTTATGAAGAACAAAAAGGGATTTATAGTTATCGCCGAATCACGATTTATCTCAATCATTTCCTTAACGCTCAAGTGAACCATAAATGTGTTCATCGCTTGATGGAAGCCTCTTTTTTCATGTTGTTAATTCATTCAACAAGTTGACAACCTTTAGAGGAAAGTTGGAAAGTTTTTTGGGTTTTATTAGTACTTTTCTACTGCTATTTTCCCAAGTTTTTACAACGTTGTATAAGATAGAATGAAATATGAGGTGGAAAGCTTATATTGCATATTTGCTCCAATAGTAATGAGCCGGTACTAACAACAAAATAGTGTTATTAATTTTTGTCAGTATGTATGCCTAGTTTCTAAAGATTGTTAGCCCTATTTACACTTAATATAGTATATTACAAGCATACTAGTAATTTAGTTGATGTGAGGTTGATTGCAAATGATGGAGAAACATCAAGTTATTTCAGACACGTATCATTTTATTAGCGATATGTTACTGATTTTTATCCTAGGGATCCCAGTAATGCATTTTTTTTTATGGAACAGTTCCGTTTTTTAGTCATTTATTAATCATTCTATTGTCTTGTATTATTTTTACTTTAGTAGAAAGAGTAAATAATAATTATACTACTTTTATTTTTATGTTCCCAATCCTCCATTTACTCTTTTGGACTTTTAATTATCCATTGCTATTGAATCTTGTTTTTTCTGTTCTATTTATATGGAGATATTTAAACATTAGAAACGATTTAGTAACAAATAAAGGATTATCATACATAATATTAACAGGATTTTCTTCCGTATGTATGTATTTAATTACTAAAGAGATTGCAGTTATGATTTATTTAGTATTACAGTTTATAATTCTTGTATTTGGTTTCTTACTTAGCCAAATCGCTGTTGTAGATAAGCAAATTAGATCAAAATTAAATTATTATTTAGGCTTTTATTATATCGCTTTATTATCGTTAGTAGGTTTTGTGTGTTATTGGGTTATATCACAATTTTATCTATTTCAATTTTTGGACAAAATCGTTTATGTGATTTTGTCCTTCGTTGGACGGATAGTATATATCTTTCCATTTACAGAGGAATTTGAGTTTAAGAGAGCCCAAAATATTGCAGGTATGGGTACTGGTGAGGAAGGGGTGGAACATTCGAATTCCGCTCTTACCACGATTGCAAGTATTTTCGGGGTGAATGTTGTGATTGGTTTTTTTATTTCTTTGTTTGGAGTATTGATGTTGATGATGATATTTAGAAAGGATTATAGTCCTCTCGATGTAGCAAACAGTGGGAAAGTAGCAAATATAATAAGTACATCCTATAATTCATTAACCATGAAATCTCTTTTAAAACTTAACGTGAAGAATTTTTCAGTATATAAAAGGCATCCTGTTAGAAAATTGATTTATGATTTTGAGTGTAAAGCAAATAAGGGAAATTACGGGAGAAAGCCATTTGAAACTCTGGAGGATTGGTTACCGAGAATTGGCATACAAGAAAAGAACTTAGAGAGTTATCAAAGAATAAGATATGGCAACATGGATGTGAGTGAAAGAGAAGTTGAAGATTTAAAAAGAGAATTGGATATGATATATCTGTCTATTAAAGAAAAAAGATAATTAAGGGTTGTACGATTTCAGTGCAAACAAAAAATTAGTTAGGTACTCACCTATATTTATAAAAATGAATATCTTATAGTTAAAACTCTTTAATTAGGAGGAAACTTCATGGGATATTTCGTGACGGTAGATTCAGGTGTCAATTTATACGTAGAAGATGTTAACCCTGGAGGAAATAAGACGATTATATTTCTACATGGTTGGCCATTAAATCATAAACAGTTTGAGTATCAGTTCAATGTTCTTCCTGCGAAGGGCTACCGATGTATTGGAGTTGACTGGAGGGGGTTTGGGAAATCAGATAAACCGATGGGCGGCTACACGTTTGATAGGCTTGCAGATGATATCCGCTCCTTAGTTGTTACACTCCAATTAAACAATGTTACACTTCTAGGGCATTCAACTGGTGGGGCTATCGCAATACGATATGTATCTCGTCACAATAGTTTTGGAGTATCCAAACTTGTTCTTGTTGATGCGGCTGCTCCAACAGGATTCACCACAGAAACTGCTAATAACTTTCTTAAGGAAGTCCTAAATGATCGGCCAAAAATGATGCAGGATGTAACAGATGGTTTTTTCTTTCAGTATATAACTAAACCTTTCTCGGACTGGTTTATGCAAATGGGACTACAAGCAGCAAGTTGGTCAACTGCTGCTATTATCGTTACCTTAAGAGATGAAAAATTGTATGAAGATTTGCCGAAAATCAATGTTCCTACTTTAATCATTCATGGCATTCATGATAAAGTGATTCCATTTGAACAAGGACAAGAATTAAATAAAAAAATAACAAACTCTCAACTAGTCCCGTTTCATTATAGTGGTCATGGCGCTTTCTGGGAAGAACGTGATAAGTTTAATCGGCTATTAACTGAGTTTTAATATGGTATAAGTCAACTAATTTTAATTTAAAGTGTTTTTAAGCTATTAATTGAATACAGGAATTGGATGGGCATGATGTAATATTATCCCTTCAGTAAAAGAGCCCCTCTCAATAGTCAATTGACTTTTGAGAGGGGCTTCTTTTATTAATCAAACGTTTGATTAAATATATATAATTGTAAATCGTACATCTCGTAACATGTTTAAAAAGAACCTTGCCACTCTTAATGCCTCCGTGTTATCCATATCGACATTTGCGCGGCTATATATTCAGAACTATACTGTTTTCCATCACGAATCCACCACATTAATATCCCTAGAATAGAGGAGGCGATTATATCTTTTGAAACGGCATCTTCTGTAACTATCTTTTGTAGGTCACGTCTTGTCTGAACAAATTCTACAATAAAGTTATGGAGCTTATTTTGGAAGTCTTTCTCTTCAAATAACACAGACAGGTGCTTTCGATTTTGATAGAAATAATCTAAAAAGGCAAGCAGTTGTTCATCTAATACTATAGGTTCTAGCTGTAAAAAAGATGACAATTTATTAGACAAGTCGTCTAATATATCATAAACCACATGCCTTAATAAATCTTGCATGTCTACATAGTGTAAGTAGAATGTAGCACGATTTAGTTCTGCTTTTGTTGTTACTCCTTTAACGGTTAATTCCTGCAAATTTTGAGATTCATTTAATGATGCTATTACTGCTTCTTTCAATAATTTCCGGGAGCGAATAGCACGTGGATCTTCTTTCCTTGCAGACATCAAATCCCTCCATTATCTATTAAATCAACATATTAACAACGAAAAATATAAAAGTGTTGTATAGTTGACGGTTTACTAAAAATTGTTGGTGGTTTCTTAATATAAAACTTGTTACAATTCATTTTATCGTCATTGTGTTGATAAAGTAAAGAGGAGGATTATTAGTTCCCATGGATCAAAGAATAAATAAGAAAGTATTAGTGTTTGTGTTACTACTTGGAGGTTTTTTGTCAATTTTAAACCAAACACTATTAAACGTTGCACTAAGTAAATTTATGGAAGTGTTTGAAGTTGGTGCGACAACTGTACAATGGTTAGCAACAGGATTCATGCTCGTTAACGGTGTATTAATTCCCGTAACGGCTTTTTTAATGAAGCGTTTTTCAACACGTCAATTATTTATTAGTTCCATGCTATTATTATTAATTGGTTCTGTTTTTTGTGCGATTGCGCCAAATTTCTCCATTCTATTAATAGGGCGTATGATTCAAGCAGCGGGTGCAGGTATTATTATGCCACTTATGATGAGTGTCGTTATGTTTATCTTCCCACCTGAAAAGCGAGGGAGTGCTATGGGCTTATTAGGGTTAGCTATGATTTTTGCCCCGGCGATAGCACCAACATTATCTGGCTTCGTCATTGAATATGTATCATGGCGTTGGTTGTTTATTGGTTTAATCCCACTTGTAGGAATTGTTATATTATTAGCATTCAAATATTTAATTAATATTTCAGAAGGGTCAAAAGCAGAATTGGATGTATTGAGTGTTATCCTATCTACAGCTGGTTTCGGGTTAGTGTTATATGGATTTAGTAATGCTGGAAGTCATGGTTGGGATGATACGATAGTGTTAACATCCATTATTGTAGGTGTATTAGTGTTGGTATTATTTACAACACGTCAATTACGGGCAAGTGATCCTTTCTTAAATGTACGTGTATTCCAAAATAAAATATTTACAATGACATCTCTCATAAACATTATCGTAACAATGATGTTATATGCTGATATGATTTTATTACCAATCTATTTACAAGATGGCAGAGGCTTTACAGCATTTGACGCCGGATTGTTGTTATTACCAGGGGCTATTATTAATGCGATACTGTCTCCAGTTACCGGAAAATGGTATGATCGTTTCGGTGCGAAGCCATTATTCGTTATTGGTCTAATTTTTGTCATTCCATCGATGTGGGTTGTAACGGACTTAACAGAAATGACGTCATTTACTTACTTAATGATTCGTACAATATTTTTACGTATCGGTTTAAGTTTTATAACAATGCCACTGAACACAGCAGGATTAAATGCATTACCAAACAATCTTGTTACACATGGTACTGCCGTAAACAATACAGTTCGTCAAATTGCAGGTGCAATTGGTACAGCGGTAGTTGTAACTATTTATACTTCTAAAGCAACAGACTATGCAGGAGACCTAGCTACTCAAGGTGTGACAGAAGGAATTAAGGAATTAACATCTATTTTTGCCTCAGGTGACGCGTACTACTTTATGATGATTTTAGCGGTTATTGCCCTAGTAATTACAATTATGACACCGCTCAAAGGGCCTATACCACCAAAAAGTGTAGAAGAGGCAAAGTAAATGTATATCATATTCAAACAATATGACTTTAGATGTTTTCGAAACTACTGCTAAACATAGGATTATTTCAATTAGATAAATTGTAGAAGGAATAAATAATTCAGCTCCTCATAAGTAAGATTAACTTTTGGGGGAGCTATTTTATTTTGCTCATTCTCTAGTTTATTAAGTAGTTTGAAGAAATTTCTAGTTGCTTAGGTTTACAATTCTAAGAAAGTTTCGTATACTTACAATATTAATTGAATAATTAATGGATGAGGAGCAAAGGTCATCAGTAACTTATTACGTAAAGCTGCAAATTGTAATAAGCGAAAGGGGACTTTGCCGAAATGGAGTTCTGTATGCAGGCGGTACTCTGTTGGATTGTATATTAAGAGTATACAGTCTGTCATTATTCTTCGTGATAATGGAGTGCTTCCACTTGTATATAGGGCAGATTAAA
Source organism: Paucisalibacillus globulus DSM 18846 (assembly GCF_000482485.1). GTDB lineage: Bacteria > Bacillota > Bacilli > Bacillales > Amphibacillaceae > Ornithinibacillus > Ornithinibacillus globulus. Next base: position 20,177 of record NZ_KI519436.1, read on the forward strand.
AAAACAAGTCGGAATTTCCGGCTTGTTTTTTGTTTTATTCGGGGATATCCCTCGACAAAATCTAACAAAATTCGGGAAGTGACAGGCACCCAGAAAAACAGGGACCCAGACACAATGAAAGAGGGAAGTTTATGAAAAGAAATGTGCTTAAGTTTGGTGGAACGAGTGTTAGTAGTTTGGGGAGGATTAAGGATATTGCGGATTATTTGAAGGTCCGTGTGAATGAGGGGGAGCAGTTGATAGTTGTCGTTAGTGCGATGGGGAAAACGACAGATGCACTATTGGCCAATGTGCGTTCAATAACGAATTCGCCAAATGAGCAGGATTTGGCTGTACTGTTAACAACTGGTGAGCAACAAACCATTTCCTATTTATCTATTATCCTGAATGATCTTGGAGTAAGTTCGAAGCCTCTTACGGGTTATCAGGCTGGCATTGAAACGGTAGGACATCATTTGAAAAGTAAAATTTCGAAAATCAATACAAAGCTTTTTGAACAACTCTTTGATACATACGATGTGCTTATTGTTGCAGGCTTTCAAGGTTTTAATACAGAAAATGAAATTACTACACTAGGGCGTGGCGGCTCTGATACAACGGCTGTCGCACTTGCTGCCGCACACAGTTGCCCATGTGAAATTTATACTGACGTTGCTGGGGTTTATAGTACGGATCCTCGAATCTTTCCACAAGCAAAGCGTCTCCAAGTTGTTTCTTATGAGGAAATGATGGAAATGAGTGCACTCGGTTCAGGAGTCCTTGTGTCTCGAAGTGTAGAAATTGCAAAGAACTATAACATTCCAATTTATATAGGTAAAACACTATCGGAGGAGAAAGGAACATGGGTTATGTCAACTATAGAAATGCTAGAAAAAAAGGCGGTTACAGGTGTTGCGATTGATAAAGATATGATTCACGTGACATTGAATTATCCTGTATTCGATACACATCTGCTGGATGAATTATTTATCCAGTTAGAACAAGAAGAAGTCAATGTCGATATGATTTCGCAGATTACGAACAACGAAGGACTGCAACTGTCATTTACGATGAAAGACACGGAGGAACATCAAATTCAGAAAATCTTCTCTCATTTACAACAATATTACCCGGAACTCTATTTCAAAATTGAAAACCAATTTGTTAAAGTATCGGTAATTGGTTCAGGAATGCGTGATATGCCAGGTGTTGCTTCAAAAGTATTTCGTACTCTAATTGAATCAAATATTCCATTTCATCAAGTTACGACTTCGGAAATCAGTATTTCCTATGTAGTAGATGTTAAAAACGGTGAAAAAGCTGTACAACTTTTGTGTAGTCGATTTGAATTATAATTAAATTGATGCAAATATAGAAAAAAACTGCTCAGAGATTTTTTGAAAAATAAATTTACTAAAAACTCTTGCTTATTTTAAATTTATTAACTATAATAAATTCAATATTTAAATTGAATTATTTTACTTTTAAAGACGATGAAAAGGAAAAGTAGGATTTAGTTATTTTACACAGAGAGCTTCGGTAGCTGAAAAGAAGCGAAAATACAAATCTGAACAATGGCCTTGGAGTTTTGTGCTGAACGTATCGATTGATATTAGTAGGTTACAACGAGATTTGGTGCTCGTTATCAACACCACAGTATAAAGAGTTATTACAATTCGAGTACTTGATGAGGCTGTGTGTGTGAGCATGCAGTGAAGTAAGGTGGAACCACGTATCAAACCACGTCCTTACCGATTTTTCGGTAATGGCGTGGTTTTTTTATTTTTATTTACAACTATTGGAGGGGTAATTTATGAGTAAACAACATTTAGTATTACAAACAGATTTTGGACTTAGTGATGGTGCCGTTAGTGCCATGTATGGTGTAGCCCTGAGCGTTAACTCCGATTTAGGGGTTTATAATTTAACACACGAAATCCCGCAACATAATATCTGGGAAGGATCCTATCGACTTTTCCAAACGGTCAATTACTGGCCAAAAGGAACCGTATTTGTATCGGTTGTCGACCCTGGAGTAGGAACAGATCGCCTAAGTGTAGTAGTGAGAACGGCGAACAATCAATATATAGTTACTCCTGATAATGGAACGTTAACACATATTAAAGAAAGCGTTGGTATTGTTGAGGCGAGAATTATTGATGAGGAAGTAAACCGTCTACCAAATTCAGGTGAATCATATACTTTCCATGGTCGCGATGTATATGCCTATACTGGAGCTAGACTTGCTTCGGGGGTAATTACATATGAACAAGTAGGTCCATCATATGATGTAGATAAGCTTATTGAGTTACTACTAACAGAAGCCAGCTATACAGAAGAAGTAGTGACAGGAAATATTGATATACTAGATGTCCGGTTTGGAAACATATGGACGAATATTGGCCGTGATATTTTCAAAGAAATAGGAATTAGATATGGTGATGCCCTAGAGGTAACCATTGAGAATAATCGACGTCATATTTATAAGAATATTATTAAATTTGGTCGGTCCTTTGCCGATAGTAGGTTAGGGGAACCAATCTTGTTCGTCAATTCATTAGATAAAATTGGAGTAGCAATCAACCAGGGGTCATTTGCGAAGGCCTATCACATTGAGACAGGTGCTAACTGGAAAATAAGTATACGTAAAGCACAGGGAATTAATTATAATTAATTTTCATAAATAAATACTATATAAAAAAATAAAAAGGGGAATATAAAATGAAAAGACTTTCTATTAAAACTATTGTGGCAATTGGTATTGGAGCAGCTGTGTTTTTCGTTTTAGCGAAGTTTGTCGCTATACCTACTGGAATACCAAATACAACGATTCAAACATCTTATGCATTTTTAGCTTTAATGGCAGTTGTTTTTGGACCAATTGCTGGGGCACTTATTGGATTTATTGGGCATACGTTAAATGATGCGTTATCTTACGGGTCCGTATGGTGGAGCTGGGTTATTGTTTCATTATTTATTGGACTCTTTATTGGTCTTTTGGCAAGACGAATTGACGTAGGAAATGGAGAATTTGGTAAGAAACAAATTATCTCTTTTAATGTCATTCAAGCAGTTATTCAAGCAATTGGCTGGGGTGTTCTTGCCCCAATATTGGATGTAATTATTTACGCAGAACCTGCTAACAAGGTGTTTGCACAAGGAATTTTCGCAGGTATTTCAAACATTATTACAGTTGGAATTATCGGTACAATATTATTAGCTGCCTATGCAAAAACCCGTACAAAAAGTAATAGTTTAACGAAAGAATAAGCGATTGACCTGAAGGAGTCTACCATGAGAAAACCGATTATTGAGTTTAAGAATTTTTCATTCAAATATAAAAGTCAAATGGAACCAACATTACATCAAGTTAATTTAACGATATATGAAGGTGAAAAGGTAGTCATTGTTGGCCCATCAGGTTCTGGAAAGAGTACACTAGCCCATTGTATTAATGGGCTAGTTCCATTCTCGTACCAAGGTGAAATAGAAGGGAACTTAACCATTAAAGGACAAGTTACGAAATCACTAGATTTATTTTCACTATCAAAAATAGTGGGGACCGTTCTCCAGGATCCTGATGGACAATTTATAGGATTATCTGTTGGCGAGGATATCGCTTTTTCATTAGAGAATGAAGCTGTTCCACAAGAAAAGATGATTAGCCAAGTTGTTGATGTTTCGAAACTAGTGAACATGGAAGACAAGATTCAATCCTCTATTCATGAACTTTCAGGTGGCCAGAAACAACGTGTTTCATTAGCAGGAGTTATCGTTGAAGAAGTGGATATTTTGTTGTTTGATGAACCACTTGCTAATCTAGATCCTGCAACAGGTGAACAAGCAATGGCTCTGATAGATCAAATACAAAAAGAAACGAATACAACCGTTATTATAATTGAGCACCGGTTAGAGGATGTTTTAACACAGGATATTGATAGAGTAATAGTTGTAAACGACGGACGTATAGTTAGTGATAGGAATCCAAATGAATTACTAGCCTCCAATGTCTTGGAATCTTGTAGTCTTAGAGAACCACTATATGTCAAAGCATTGAAATATGCTGGTTGTAAAGTGACACCAGAGATGCATTCAGCAAGTATTGAAACATTGGTGTTGGATGAAAGTAAGGACAAGCTTTTCGAATGGTATGAAGCAACCATTCCAGCAACATATGAGAAAAAGGATTCTCCTATTCTCGAACTGCAAGATATAAATTTTTCCTATCATAAAGGTTTCCCCACTATTCAAAACGTTTCCTTAACTATTCATAAAGGAGAAATGGTTAGTATTGTTGGAACAAATGGTGCTGGAAAATCCACTTTGTCCAAACTAATTTGCGGCTTTGAAAAAATCCAATCGGGAAAAATCCTTTATAAGGGAGAAGACATTACTGAGGATACGATTTATGAGCGTTCCAATCGAATTGGTATGGTTATGCAGAACCCGAACCATATGATTTCTAAGCATATGATTTATGATGAAGTGGCACTAGGCTTGGTGATGCGCGGTGTACCAGAAGATGAGATTAAAAAGCGGGTAGAAGAAACACTTAAGGTCTGTGGGCTATATGGTTTTCGAAACTGGCCAATTTCCGCACTTAGCTTTGGACAAAAGAAGCGGGTAACCATTGCCTCTATATTAGTGCTTCAAACAGAAGTTCTGATTCTCGATGAACCAACGGCAGGTCAAGATTTACGTCACTATACGGAAATTATGGAATTTTTAACAGAACTAAATAGCCAAGGTGTAACTATTTTAATGATTACCCATGATATGCACTTGATGCTAGAGTATACATCGCGGGCTATTGCAATTGCTGATGGACAAGTTATTGCGGATAATTCTGCTGTCAATATTTTGACCAATTCAGAAGTAGTAGAAAAGACAAATTTAAAAGTAACATCCCTTTTTGAGTTAGCTGTGAAAGCTGGAATTAATAAACCAATAGATTTTGTATCAAGATTCATTGATTATGATAAGGAGGCACGGGTAACATGGCGCAAGAAATACTAAGCTTTATCGAACGAAAATCGCCTGTTCATTCCTTATCAGGGGCTACTAAATTAATTATTTTCATCTTATACTCAACAGCTGCAATGCTAACGTATGATACGAGGGTTCTTCTAGGGCTCTTAGTAATTAGTATTGCTATATTCATTGTTTCTAAGATTCGTATTCGAGAAATTGGGTTTATAATGGCATTTATTTTAGCTTTTTTGTTATTGAATAACATTGCAATCTATATTTTTTCTCCGCAAGAAGGAGTGAAAATATATGGTTCAAGTCATGTATTATTTGAAATTGTGGGACGATACAATGTTACCTTGGAACAACTATTTTATCATTTGAATATAACGTTAAAATACTTTGTTGTGATTCCAGCAGCTTTATTGTTTATAGTCACGACCCATCCAAGTGAATTCGCAGCATCACTAAATAAAATTGGCGTGAACTATAAGATTGCCTACTCTGTTTCACTGGCACTACGCTACATCCCTGATATACAGCGCGATTTTCGTACAATTGCACAGGCGCAGCAAGCGAGAGGGATAGATATTTCGAGAAAAGAAAAGCTTTTGAAGAGGCTTAAGAATGCCTCATCCATTATATTTCCACTGATATTTTCAACACTCAATCGGATTGAGGTAATTAGTAATGCGATGGAACTAAGAAGGTTTGGAAAGAAGAAAAACCGAACTTGGTATAATGAAAAGCCATTTCGAAAAGCAGATTATATTGTTTTGGTTGCCGGAAGTTTAATATTAGTATTATCACTAGTTATTACTTTTTATGATGGAAGTCGTTTTTATAATCCATTTTTATAATTAGGGCAAATGGGAAATCCATATGCCTCTTTCTATTCCTATAGCAAAAGAGCTAAAGTAGTCTAGTCTAAGACAGTAAATTTTTGGAACTTTTAGAACCCAAATTTAATATTCTTTCCCCATTAATCAGTATAGAAATTCCCCTTTTGGAAAAATTACCAAGTAGTATATAAATGAAAGGGAAATGTTCTATGCATGAAAAAGATGAAGTGAATGAAAAGAGTAAACAACAGCAATTAGAGAATTTCAAAGTTAATGATTCAAGCCAAGATATGACAACCAATCAAGGGTTAAAATTATCTGAGGATGAATTTTCCTTAAAGGCTGGAGAACGGGGTCCCACTCTGATGGAGGACTTCCATTTTCGTGAAAAAATAACACATTTTGACCATGAACGTATTCCGGAAAGAGTTGTACATGCACGTGGATTCGCTGTCCATGGGGAGTTTGAAGCATATGAATCGATGGAAAAATATACAAAGGCGAAATTCTTATCTGAAGCAGGGAAAAAGACCCCTGTATTTGTCCGTTTTTCCACAGTGGTTGGGTCTCGAGGATCCGCTGATACAGTACGGGATGTACGTGGGTTTGCCACGAAGTTTTACACAGAAGAGGGAAATTATGATTTAGTGAACAATATTCACCCTGTATTTTTTATTCAGGATGGTATTAAATTTCCTGATATTGTACATGCCATAAAACCTGAACCACATAATGAGATTCCTCAAGCAACAGCGGCTCATGATACATTATGGGATTTTGTAGCGAATAATCAGGAGACAGCCAATCAAGTAATGTTCCTCATGTCTCCAAGAGGAGTGCCAAGAAGTTATCGAATGGTGGAAGGTTTCAGTATTAATACCTTTCGATTTGTGAATAAAGAAGGGGTTTCCCACTTTATAAGGCTCCATTGGAAGCCAAAACTTGGTGTACACTCTCTTGTTTGGGATGAAGCACAGAAAATTAGTGGCAAGGATCCAGATTTCCATCGTAGAGATATCTATGATGCAATTGAAATGGGAAATTTTGTTGAGTATGAATTAGGTGTACAAATGATTGAGGAAAAAGATGAATTTGCCTTTGATTTTGATATATTAGACGCAACAAAGTTTTGGCCAGAAGAGGAAATACCGGTAAAAATTATAGGGAAGATGACATTAAATCAAAATGTTGATAACTTCTTTGCGGAAACGGAGCAAGTAGCTTTTCATCCCGGGCACGTGGTACCAGGAATTGACTTTACAAATGATCCACTATTACAAGGAAGATTATTTTCTTATACTGATACACAGTTAATTCGCCTTGGCGGACCTAACTTCCATGAGATTCCAATTAATAAGCCCGTTGTACAATTTTATAATAATCAGCGTGATGGATACCATCGCCAAACCATTAATAAAGGGCAAGTATCTTATCATCGTAATTCTTTGGCGAATGATACCCCAACTCCTATAAGTGAGAGTAACGGTGGTTATGCCCATTATCAAGAAAAGATAGAAGGGAAGAAGGTACGTCAAAGGAGTGCAAGCTTCAATGATCATTTCTCTCAAGCAAAAATCTTTTGGAATAGTATGAGTGATCCAGAAAAAAAGCACACGATTGATGCTTTTAGCTTTGAAGTGGGACATGTGAAGGATATGAAGGTACGTCAACAAGTAGTGGATATGTTTGCTAATGTGGATGTAGGTTTAGCTACTCAAATCGCTCAAAACATTGGTGTAGAACCTCCTAAGGATGAACAAGTTACTAAAGAAACAAAGAGTTTTCCATCATTGAGTCAGCTGAATACGGTTAAGACTGCGGCAACCCGTAAAGTTGGTGTCATTCTAAATAAGGCCTTTAATGATAAAGAGGTAGTCGATATTTTGCATGGTCTCCATGCAGAGGGTGTAATTTATGAAATTATTAGTGAAAAGCAAGGGAAGGTAGTGGGAACAAGTGGTCAAGACTTAATGGTGAATCATACGTTTACAACTACTGATCCTGTATTATATGATGCGATATATGTTGCTTCAGGAGCGGAACAACATACTGAATTTCATAAGCATACAACCTATTACATAAAAGAGGCATATAAACATTACAAGCCTATTGCTGCTTCAAATGATGGAGTAATGTTCCTAGAGGAGAATAACTTTATTGGAAATCTAGGTGTAGTAGAAGGGTTAGGTGTTCCATTTGTAAAAGACTTTATTCAAGCAATTGCGGAACATCGTCATTGGAATCGTAAAACAGTTTAGTACGTTTAAGCCATTCATTCCTTCAAAGTCTGTGATTTTGTGGTGAATGAATGGCGTTTTATATTTCAAAATAAAATGGAAAATAGCAAATTAATGAATATTTTTATGAGATTGGAACGTATTGCTGATTATGAGTATGAAAATTAACTATCCGATTAATTAGAGAAATATACTTTTAGAAGTGATTGCACGTAGTTAGTTTTAATAATGAATCAATACTTATAAAAACATTTTGTGATTTATTTCACAAAAAAACATTGTATTTTAAATTAATTTAGTTTATAGTTTAATCATAATAGTAATTGTGATGTATATCACATACTTGTATTTGTGAAGTATATCACAAATAAATTTAAAGGAGTTTTTTAATATGAAAGTTATCGTAGTTGGTTGTACGCATGCTGGAACAGCTGCAGTTAAAAATATGGCAAATAAATATGAAGACTTATCCATTACAGTTTACGAAAAAAACGATAATATCTCCTTCTTATCTTGTGGAATCGCATTGTATGTTGGTGGAGTAGCACAAAATCCAAATGAATTATTCTACTCATCACCTGAAGAACTTGAATCCCTTGGAGTTGAAATGAAAGTAAAACATGAGGTTCTTGAAATAGATACAGAAAGTAAAAAAGTAATCGTCAAAGATATGGTAACGGGAGAAGTAATAACGGATAGTTACGACAAACTTGTTATGACTACTGGTTCTTGGCCAGTAATTCCACCGATTAGCGGAATAGACTTAGAAAATATATTGTTATGTAAAAACTTCCATCAAGCAAATGAAATAATTGAAAAAGCTAAACATGTTGAGCGTATAACAGTTATTGGTGCGGGATATATTGGGGTAGAGCTTGTTGAAGCATTTCAACTAGCAGGCAAAAAGGTTACCTTGGTTGATGGGGAGGATAGATTATTAAATAAGTATCTTGATAAAGAATTTACCGATATTGTAGAAGACGAATTTAGACGAAGAGATATCCAGCTTGCTTTTGATCAAACAGTAACCAAGTTTGAAGGCAAAGATGGCAAAGTATCAAAAGTAATCACAACAAAAGCTGAAATAGAAACGGAGCTAGTGATACTCTGTGTTGGATTCAAACCAAATACTGGATTGTTAAAAGGAAAAATAGATATGCTAGAAAATGGTGCAATTGTTGTGAATGAATATTTACAAACAAGTGATAAGGACATCTATGCTGCTGGTGACAGTTGTGCAGTAAACTATAACCCAACTGGTAAGAATATGTATATCCCTTTAGCAACCAATGCTGTCAGAATGGGAACGATTGTTGGTCTTAATATTATCGAACCTAAAGTGAAATATATGGGAACACAAGGTACCTCTGGACTTCACATTTACGGCTTTAATATGGCATCAACAGGTTTAACAGAAGTTACTGCAAAACAAGCTGGAGTCACTTATAAAGCAGTACAAGTTATTGAGAATAATCGACCTGAATTTATGCCAACTTATGAAGAAGTTAAATTAAAACTGATTTTTGAGGAATCAACTAGAAGAATATTAGGAGCACAAGTTATTTCAAGAGCGGATATGACGCAAACAATCAATACCTTATCCATATGTATCCAAAAAGAGATGACCATAGATGAATTAGGTTTTGTTGGTTTCTTCTTCCAACCGCATTTTAATAAACCATGGAACATCTTAAATCAAGCTGGCCTTTCTGCATTACAACACTAGATAACGGATAGTTACTTTTTTGAGAACGCTCATAGTTTAACTATTTGAGCGTTCTCTTTTTTAATTTGAGATTTTTAATACATTACTTGTAATTTCTACATTGCTTTACCAGAATCAGTCAATGATTTACTTTTAATTTACGCTTTTCAGCATACTCTGCTGTTGCAGTAAATAATACATCAGTAGATGAATTGAGGGCAGTTTCACAAGAGTCTTGTAAAACACCTATGATGAAACCGATAGCAACTACTTGCATCGCAACGTCATTCGAAATTCCAAAAAGACTACAAGCTAGAGGGATAAGTAGTAGTGATCCACCTGCGACCCCTGAAGCACCAGCAGCAGAGATAGCAGCGAGAACGATAAGGATAACCGCTGTAAAAATATCTATTTCAATATTAAGTGTATGAACGGCAGCTAGAGTTAAGACAGATATTGTTATAGCTGCACCAGCCATATTAATGGTCCCACCTAAAGGAATAGAGATAGAATAGGTGTTTTTATCCAAATTTAACTTCTCGCATAATCGCATATTCACCGGGATATTTGCAGCTGAACTTCGAGTGAAAAATGCTGTAATACCACTTTCCCTTAGACAAGTGAAGACTAATGGATAAGGATTTTCACGAATGTTTATAAAGACAATTAATGGGTTAACAACTAAAGCGACAAAAATCATACATCCTAGTAATACTAAAAGTAACTTGCCGTAGCCTAACAGTGCTGTAAGTCCACTAGTTACAATAGCATCAAAGACTAGCCCCATGATTCCTATAGGTGCAAAATTGATTACCCATTTTACTATGATGGATATTGCATTAGAGAAATTTTCTAACATATTTTTGGTTGTTCCTGTCGCACTTCTTAATGCAATCCCAAAAAGTATGGCCCAGGTTAAAATACCGATATAGTTTGCACTTAATAAGGCATTTACAGGATTATCAACAATATTAAATAAAAGCTTTTCTAAAACCTCCATGATCCCACTTGGAGGAGTTAAATCCTCAGCTCCAGAAGTAAGAGTTAATGAAACTGGAAAAATAAAACTTGCAACAACCCCAACTAAACCAGCTAGAAAGGTTCCAACAGCATATAGAATAATGACAGATTTCATATTTGTTTTATTGCCTTTTTTATGATTAGAAATTGCGTGAATGACTAGGACAAATACTAGTACTGGTGCTATAGCTTTTAATGCTCCTACGAATAAATCGCCAAAAATTGCAATCCAATTTGCTCCTTTAGGAACTGTTAATGCTAATACTACACCAAGAACTAAACCGATAAGGATTCGTTTTACTAGACTTACTTCATTCCATTTAATCATGATTTTTTTCATTTAAGTGACCTCCATCTCTATTTGTCTTTCAAACAACTAGACTAATTTTTTAGTAATTAGCTAAGCTTTGAAACACCATCCCTCACTTTCTTTCATTTATATAAAAAAACACACTCATCCCTCAAAAAGGGACGAGCATGTTTAACTCGTGGTTCCACCCAGCTTCCCATAAGCAGTTCTTATGGCTCTAGTGCTTTAACGCAGCAGTACGGTATTGGATACTGAATTCCCCAATACAGCTTCAAGGTGGTAAATTATTACCCATAGTATAGGAAGCTCTCAGCATTGCCTTCCCTCTCTGTTAAACTGGTAGAAATAATTTATGTCCTTTTCATAGCTATTATTCTTTGATAAATATAAAAAAACACACTTATCCCACAAAAGGACGAGTGTGTTTACCCGTGGTTCCACCTTAATTCCCATAGGTATTAACTATGGCTTTAGTGCTTTAACGCAGCAATACGGTATTGGTTAGTAAAATATCCCAAACAGCTCCAAGGTGGTAAGTTACTATTCTACGTTAGGAAGGTTCCAGCAAATCCTTCCCTCTCTGTAAACTAAAGTAAAGTAACCCATATCCTTTTCGTTGCCTTTAAAAAGTTTAACTTAAATTTATAGACCATATTATACCGTTTATAAACTTTTTGCAATACCTTTTTAGAATTTCTTTTAATGAAGTACGAACAGGACGAACTTGTTCACCTTCTGCATAAAAGAAAACAAAAATGGGAAATAAAAGGAGAGCAACCATTTAAGACTAGAGGGGATTATATGATACGCCGGTATATGAAAAAGAAGCACCAAGAAGAAAAACAGGAGAAGTGCGGTCAAAACATCTCTGTGAAACTAGAAAGTAAATTAGATGATAATATCCAGCAATTAAAGAAACTGTTAGATGAACCAAATGATCTAGTAATAAGACAGTTTACAATCGGAGCGGCAAATATTAATAGTGCAATTATATATATTGATGGGTTGATTGATAGGCAGTTGGTTCAGGATAGTATATTGGGAAATTTGCAAGTTAAATCAGTAAGTATGGAATTACCCAAGGAAAGTACAGCAATATTCAATGAAATATATCAAACATTCATTTCTATTACCTCGATAGAGAAAGGGAACTCCCTTGCTGACGTACTAAATGGTATTCTTTCAGGGAAAACGGTCTTTTTCTTAGATAATGAGGATTCGGTATTAGTGATGGATACAAAAGGTGGGGAGAGTCGTTCAATAGAACCATCTACTGCTGAAACAGTCGTAAGAGGACCAAAGGCAGCATTTGTCGAAAGCCTTGGAACCAATTTATCGCTTCTCAGAAGATCACTTCAGACGCCAGATTTACGTTTTAAGTCATATCAAATTGGTAAACGAAGCAAAAAAGGTCTAGTTGTAGCATATGTTGATGGTGTTATTAATTCGACTATAGTTAAAGAAGTAAATAGACGGCTAGAGTCGATTGATATTGATAATGCTCCTGAGTCTGGGTTCATAGAACAATGGATTGAAGATAGTTTCTTATCCCCCTTTCCTCAAATGAACAATACGGAAAGGCCTGATAGGGCAGTTTCTGCACTACTACAGGGAAAAGTGGTAATCCTGCTGGATGGGACTCCATTTGTGCTTATCGCACCTGTTGTTTTGGGGGATATCTTAAAATCACCAGAAGATTATTATGAAAGGTGGTTAATCGGTTCATTACTGCGCATGTTACGTTATTTGGGTGCTTTTATCGCACTCCTTCTGCCAGGACTATACATAGCATTAGTAACCATTCATCCAGGATTGTTGCCCTCTGACTTGGCATTGTCCATTGCTGCATCGAGGGAAGGAGTTCCATTTCCGCCTGTTGTGGAAGCATTTTTAATGGTAATCACGATGGAGTTATTACAAGAGGCTGGGATTAGACTGCCTACACCAGTTGGGCAGACGATTGGAATCGTTGGTGGGCTAGTAATTGGGGATGCTGCGGTATCAGCGGGGATTGTTAGTCCAATAATGGTAATTATCATAGGTCTGACTGCAATTGCGGCATTTGCAAATCCATCATTCACTATTGGGATAACCTTTCGTATTCTTCGTTTTGGATTTATGATAGCAGCCTCAGTATTAGGTTTATATGGCATTATTCTTGTTTACATCATGATTAATATCCACGTGGTAAATTTGAAGAGTTTTGGCATCCCTTATTCGACACCTTTTGCTCCAACTATGGTAAGTGATTGGAAAGATCTTGTAATACGTGCACCGATGACAATGTTAACCAAAAGGCCAAAATTTTTAGCTACGGAGGATTCAAAATCTGCAAATAAAGGGGTAAAAGACTCATGAAATTTTTCGAATATGGTAATGAGAAAATTGGTGGGAAAGAAATACTGATTGCTATTCCATCCATGTTGATTGGGGTCGGTGTTCTCTCATTACCTAGAAATATTTCTAGTAATATGATCGGATCCGATGGTTGGATAGTTTTACTATTAACGGGTGTTATTAGCATGTTAATGGTTTGGTTGATGGCTAGATTAGCTGCAAGCTTCCCAAACCAGCATTTCCTTTCCTATGCATCAATCATTGTGTCTAAGCCTATAGCTATCGTCCTAACCTTTCTATTTGCAATTTCCTTTATCACATTTGCGGCGTACGATATACGAGTACTTGGGCATATATCTCAGCAGTATTTATTTGATCATACCCCAGTAGAGATTGTAACCGTATCGTTTTTACTTGTTGTAGTATATGCCGTTGCGGGGTCAAGGGCTGCCTTGTTTCGCCTTAATATCATATTTTTTCCAATTATTACTATTATTTTGCTGTTAGTATTGCTTATTAATATAAAGTGGATGGATTGGACCAATATGTTACCTGTTTTTCAAACGGACTTTAACGGATATATAAAAGGAATGCATACTAGTTTGCTCTCATACATGGGTTTTAGTATTGTATTATTTTATATCGCAATTGTTGAACGTCCAGAAAGAGCGCCAAAATTAGTTATGATCGGAATGACTATTCCTATCGTATTCTATGTAATGGTGTATTTTGCATGCATTTTAGTATTTGGTTATACTGCGACATCTAACTTGCTATTTCCAACGATTGATTTAGCGAAAAGAATAGAAATCCCGGGTGGTATTTTTGAAAGAGTAGAATCTTTTTTCTTTGTTGTCTGGACAATGGGAGTATTTAATACAACTGCAATGGCGTTTGATGTTGCTGTTTTAGCTTTGCATTCCATTTTCAAACGAATTAAAAAGATGCAGCTTATATTAATTCTAAGTCCGCTAATTTACTATCTTGCATTATTACCCAGAGATACAAGCCAAATTGTTATGTTTGGTGAATTCATAGGTTCTTATCTTGTTTCATTTACTTTTCTTACTACGATGCTATTAATCATTGTCGCTAAAATAAGAAGGGTGAAACACAATGATAAAACGACTATATAAATTTGTGAATTGTTTACTTGTTGTTATCTTTCTTTCGGGATGCTGGGATGTCATTAACATTGAGGAACGTGGTTTTATTATGGGGATGGCAATTGATTTAGCAGAAGAAGGGAAAATTAATGGTAATTATCAATTAACATTAACAAATCAGTTTGTTGCTCCACCAAGATTAGGTACTCCTAGCGGGGGAGGCGAGGCTGGTGGGAAGGCGTATATGAATTTATCAGCAAGTGGAGAAAGTATATATGATATTTCTCAAGATCTCGCTAACCAAACAAGTAAAATACCATACTTTGAACATATAAAAGTTGTTATTGTTTCGGAAGAGGTTGCAGCTATACCCTCGCTTTTTGCAGACGTTCTGGATGTTTTTATCCGTAATAGAGATACGCGTAGGGGAATTAAGGTAATTATTGCAAAAGGAAAGGCGAAAGATATCTTAAATATACAACCTGAAATTGAAAAGCTGCCTAGCAAGTATATAGATAGAATTCTTGATAATAGTCTTACTAAGACTGGTGAAATGAAACCAGTTAGAGTTGGTGATATACATGAATATTTGCTTGCTGAGAGTAGTTTTGTATTATCTGAAGTGACGTCTGATGGAACAAGGATATTTTTTGAAGGTGGGGCAGTCTATAAAGGTGATGTTCATAGATTAATCGGAAAACTGAATCTGAAAGAAATGCTTGGTTTTGAATTAATAACGGATCAAAGGGTGCAAGGACCAATTTTGGTGAATTTCAATGATCATTTAACAACTTATTCCATTAGAGAAGCGAATAGCAAGATTAATATAGATACCCAGAATCCAGAAAATATAAAAATAGACGTAATAATAAAATTGGAAGGTGAAATACAGGAAACCTTTGGGACAGTCCTTTTACAAAAAGAGGGGGTAATTAATGCACTAGAAAAGAAAATCTCTGAAAAAGTAAAGGAAATTGCCAATCAGACTGTAGAGAAGGCACAAAAAGAGCTAGAAGCGGATGTATTTGGTTTTGCGGATAACTTAGAGAAATTCCATTATGATACCTGGGAGAAAATAAAAGGAGATTGGGACAAAGGTGAAAAATACTTTTCTAAAAGCACTATAAATATAAAGGTAAGGGCAGAAGTCCGATCCGATGGGGTTGTAGAAAAATCGAAAAAGTAGAAGAGACGGGTGATTACTATTTGGGATTATTTGTTTGGGTTTTTACCAAAAAACTTGGTGCTAATTTGTACTGTGCTAGCTTTTGTTATACCATATTTTGTTTATAAAATTAATAAGAAGTTACATGAAAATGGTGATCCCCCGTGGAAGAAGGAGGAGTATGATAAAGGCTGATTAGGACGAGGGTAGAAATGACACCGTTAAGCATAAGCCATATATTTGATATATTGAACGGATAGATTTGATGTGACCTAATAAGATGGAGTGGATGTTTGCAAAATAAAGAGGGTCTACATTAATGCTTATTAAGGTAAATTGATTTAACAATAATAACTATTTAAAATAACTCCTAAATAATAGGTCAATAGCCAATTAATCGAAAATAAATCACTCATTGTAGGCACTAGCGTATGATGAGATTGAGAAAAAATTTTCAAAAGGGGAATCAGTATATGTACTATCCTACAGGAGGATATTGGCCGGAACATAACTATGGATATGGAAGAAATAATGGAGCATTTTATCGTGAAATAACGATTGTGGAAGCAATGAATATAGCTTTGCAGCAAGTACCTGGACAAGTGGTTAAAATTGAGCTTGATACAGAAAAAGGTATTAGAGTATATGAAGTCGATATTATCACCGCGCAAGGGATAAAGTATGAAGTTTCCGTCGATGTAAATACTGGTGCAATTGTAGAAGTAGAAATGGACTAATCCAAATATCTAAATGTATTTAAATACAGTATAAGAATCAAGGCAACCAGCTGTTCATAGTTCGCTACACTTAACTGAAGTTTCACTTATATCTAATAAAAAGAGTCTCTCCATAATTTAGTTCAATATTATTATGGAGAGACTTTTTTATTGGATTTAAGAAAGAATGAAGAGATAGAATTATCTATTCCCTTTAAAATCGAAGTATATATAATTTATTCTTAATTAGTCACTGGACATTCTTTTTCATTTAGTTTTTCTAGTTTTTCAATCGCTTCATCACTCACATCTACTCGTTTAATGAAGAATACTAAAATTAAAGCAATTAAATTAATGATTACACAAATAAAGAATGAATACTGGATTCCAGAAAGTAAAGCTTGATGACCTATCATTTCAGTTGATTCTGCTGTTAGTGTTTCAGGGTTAGTCGTAGCCATTAAATTCTTACCTTCCGATGTTGCTACGTTATTCATAATGGTAACAAAAATAGCAGTACCAAGAGAACCAGCTACCTGTTGGGCAGTGTTGTTGATTGCTGTTCCATGTGGATTTAAACGGTTTGGTAATTGATTCAAACCATTTGTCATAATTGGCATCATAACCATGGACATACCAAGCATTCTCAGTGTATAAACCAAAATAATATAAGCATAGGATGAATCGATTTGTAATTCGGATAATAAATAGGTTGATACAGCTGTGATAGCAAGTCCTATAACACCCAAACTACGTGGTCCGAATTTGTCAAAGAGTTTACCAGTAATTGGTGACATGATTCCCATGACAATTGCCCCAGGTAACATCATTAGTCCAGAATCAAGCGGAGAAATTCCCCGAACATCTTGAACATAGGCAGGTGTTAAAATCATTCCCGAGAACATAGCCATCGCATTAACAACGGAAATAATGAAAGCTAACGTAAACATTGGATATTTATAAACCTTTAAATCTAATAATGGTTTTTCCAGTTTAGATTGACGAACAATAAATAAGATTAATGAAATTCCGCCAACTATTAAAGTAGTTAATACAGTAGAATCGGTCCAACCATTGGAGCTTACAGTACTTACACCATATAATAATCCACCAAATCCAATGGTTGATAGTATTACTGATAAGTAATCGATGGTTGCATTCTTAAATGTTTCCATTACATTTTCTGCCTTCCAAATGGCCAATAATAGCGATATGATGGCAAGTGGTAAAATCATTTCAAAGAGAAAACGCCAATCATAATACTGCACAATGTAACCAGAAAGGGTTGGTCCAATAGCTGGTGCTGTGATCATTACTAGTCCGAATACGCCCATTGCAGTTCCACGTTTTTCACGCGGAAAACTGACCAACATAATATTCATTAATAATGGTCCCATGACAGAAGAACCTGCAGCCTGAACCATACGACCAGTTAATAATAATCCGAAGTTAGGTGCAAAAGCAGCTAGAGCAGTTCCCAATGTGAAAATTGACATAGCTGTAATAAATAATTGCCTATTTGTAAAACGGACAATTAGAAACGCGGAAGCAGGAATCAATACCCCACTTACTAACATATAACCAGTAGCAAGCCATTGAACGGTTGGATAGTCAACTCCTAAATCATTCATGATAGTTGGCAAAGCCACATTTAATAATGAGTTATTTAAAAATGATACAAATGCGCCAATAAACAAAACTACCAACATAATATATGGAGGTTTTGTTTGTTGATTTAACGTTGAATTCATGTGATCCCCTCTTTTGTTTTTATTTTGCCTTTACGGGAAGTTAAGCCCCCCACTTTTTTAAAAAACAAGAAATGTTAGTGGGGGGTAGGCCATCCGGAAAGGTCCTATTCGTTAAACAACAATCAGCGGGAGTCACTATAACCCCCACTGATTGTTGCTACAATTTATAATCACTTTGAAGATTTTATACCATTGGTTCAATAAAATCAATACTTTTGTACATAAAGTTCAAAATTGATATTTCCCTGTAACAAATCTATACTTTTCCTATAGGGAAAATTCAAGGAGGATATTATGAATAAGCGGAAAAGACATGTAGCAGATGTTGCATTTGAACTATTCGTTGAAAAGGGCATCGGTCAAACATCTATTCAAGAAATTATTGAACAAGCTAAAATATCAAAGGGTACTTTTTATAATTATTTTTCGACGAAGAATGACTGTATTGCAGAAATTCTGGAGGATATACGATATGATAGAAGTCAGTTACGGATAGAAGTGCAAATAGGTAAAGACAAAACCGATCGTCAAGTATTAATTGAACAAATTTCCATTGTAAATCGTATAAATGAAGAACGGAAAATCAGCGAATTGTTTGAGGCTATTTTAAGTTCAAATGAACCAGACCTTAAAAATTATGTGTTACAACATCGTATATATGAAACCGAATGGGTATCTGAACGGATGGTTGAAGTTTATGGTGAACATATAAGGCCATATTCCTTCGAACTTTCTATATTATTCCTCGGAATGTTACATTCCCTCACTTTACTTATGCGAGTATCAAATAACTTTAGTTCCATTGATAAAGTTGTTGATGTATTGCTTTCTTATGTTGAGAGTATTATTCCAACGATGCTTGATAAAAGAAGTAATCTATTAAACTTTTCCGAAATTGATTTTCTTCGTTCTAAAATTGAGCAAAAAGTGGTTACATTAGAAGAAATCTTGCATTATGCAAAAGAAATTGAAAAGGAATCAGTATTTACAATAGAACAAAAAGACCTATTCGATGCGATTGTGTCAGAACTTAAGAGAGAACGAATTCGTAAAAACGTAGTCCAAGCATTATTGAAGCCATTCAAGGAATCTTATGGACAGTCTCCGATGAAATCACAATTAAGTACTATGACTTATTTAGTTTGGTATTATTTAAAATTGATTTAAAGTAATGGAGACTTACTCTATTCAGTCTGATATTGGGAACTTAAAAGAAAGGTTTCCCATAAGTTACTAATACTTATGGGAAACCTTTTCTAGTCTTTGTTATGGCAGGGCATACATTTCAGTGAATACAAAGGATGTGTTTCTCAGTCCTTCTCTTAAACTTTCTGAAACTTTCTATTCCAAAATTCCGTATAAATAGATACTATTAATATAGATGGAGGCGGGAGTAAAATGAGCATGCTAAAACGAGTACGAGATATCTTAGCGAGCAATATTAACGCGAAAATCGAAAGTACAAAAAATCCGGAAGTGGAAATTAACAATTATATAAGGGAAATGGAACGAGACTATAGAGAAATGAAGGGGGAGGTTGAAGCTTCTATTTCTTTAATGAATCGGACAAAACGTAACCTCAATGATTGTAGGGCAGAAATGAAGAAACTGGAACGATATGCGGTGAAGTCATTAGAGAATGATGACGAGGACAAAGCACGTCACTTTTTGGAAGAAAAATCTAGTTTAAAACCAAAAGAGCAAGAATATGAAAAGCACTACGAGTTAGCTACAATTAAAGCAGAGCAAATGTCATTAGCGGTGGAAAAACTTTCGCAAGACTTATCCGTACTTTCTAGTCAACGTGATCGTATTATTGGGAAATTAGCTACTGCCAAGAGTAAACAACAAGTAAATGAGACTGGTTTTTCTCAATCAAACGTTCGTTTAACTACTTTTGACCAATTAGAGGAGAAAGCAAATAGGGCATTGGCGGAAGCGGAGGCATTAGAACAGTTAAGAAAAGGATTAGATTATGACATAGATAAGCTAGGTCCACAGTATGATAACAGAGTGGATGTGGAAACAGAAATGGAAAAGCTAAAGGACAAACTAAAATAACTAGTTGAATAGAAATAAATGTGGACAGGGGGAAGTGTAATGGTCATTCAATATAAATGCCCTAACTGTGGGGATGATATGGCGTTTGACAGTGAATCTGGCAAGCTTTCTTGTGGAAGTTGTGGACGTACAGATAGGATAGAGGATTTTTCTGATGAATTTATTTCCACAAAGTTTTCGGAAGACGAGGCAAAAGAATATGTATGTAATAATTGTGGTGGGTCAGTTATTACTGATGCCGATACCTCAGCTACATCCTGTAGCTTTTGTGGGGCTGCAGTTGTATTAGCTGATCGCATTTCTGGTATTCATGCACCGGATAAGGTTATACCTTTTCAGATTAGCAAGGAAGAAGCTATTCAAGCATTCAAAAAATGGTGTAAAAATGGTAGGCTTACACCAAAGGGATTTATGTCAGCTAATCGTATTAAAGGGATTACAGGAATATATGTCCCATTCTGGCTCTATGATTTACATAGTCTTGCAGAGGTCAATGCAAGAGCTACCAAAGTAAGGAATTATACGCAAGGGGATTATATTTACACGGAGACCAAGCACTATGATGTATATCGTAAAATAGACCTAACCTTTAATAAAGTACCGGTTGATGCTTCTGAGAAGATGGATGACGACTTAATGGATAGACTGGAACCATATGACTATGGAAGTTTAAAAGATTTTAAAACTCCTTATTTAGCAGGCTATTTAGCAGAGAAGTATAATTATAACAATAAAGACTTGTTTCCTCGAGTGAAGTCAAAAGTAAGTAGCTATATTGATAAATATATTCGTTCTACGATAAGTGGATATTCTTCCGTACAATATAAGCAAAAACATGTGAATACGAATGAAACAAAAGCATACTATGTTCTTCTTCCGGTATGGATGGTTTATTATGATTATGACAAGCAAGAACACACTTTTGCAATGAATGGTGTCAATGGAAAAGTGGTCGGAAAGCCTCCACTAAGCTTGGCGAAAGTATCTGCTTGGTTTGGAAGTATTGCTGCAGCTACTTTCATTGCTGCTAAGATCGTCACTATTATTGTTGGGGGTGATGTCTGGTGAGGAAGCGGGTCTTATTTCTAACTAGTATTTTTTCAGTGGTTCTTATCTTTGGGTTCTTAACTTCTGTTTTCGCGGATGAGTCTAAACAACGAGTATATGATTATGCTAATCTATTAACTGATGATGAAATAGCAAAGTTAGAGAATTTAGCCCTTAAGCATGGTAAAGAACATGAAATGGATTTTATTATTGTTACCACACCGGATGCTGATGGGAAATCTACTAAGAAGTATGTTCAAGATTTTTATGATGATATGGCATTTGGTTTTGATAAGCCACATGGTAATACGGTACTCTTGGGTATGGATATGAATGAGAGATATGTTTATATAGCTGGTTTTTATAAAGGTGAAAAATACATTGATGATCAAAGAATAGATTTAATTGTTGATAAAATTACACCTAACTTATCGAACGAAAATTACTATGATGCATTCGTCCAATACATTGAAACAGGTTCAGAATATATGGGATATATGCCTGGGATTAACCCAGAGAGCTTTCTATTAAAGACTTGGTTCCATCTGTTATTAGCAATAGGGGTAGCTGGTGTAATAGTAGGATCCATGGCTTACAACTCTGGCGGAAAGGTTACTGTAAATGAACGAACATATACAGGGAACTTTCAAGTGGTTGGACGTAAGGATACGTATTTAACAACCAATGTAACTAAGCGTAGAAGGCCTCAAAACAATAGCAGTGGAGGCGGCGGTGGAGGTGGAACCACAAGTGGTGGACACTCTCATAGCGGTGGAGGGGGAAGGTTCTAAATGACCCCGTCATTATAAATGGAAGAGTATAGAAGTTTAGAACACACATCGATATAACAAAGGAGAGGAAGTTTTATATGTCTTTTTTTAGAAATCAATTTGCTGATGTCATTGAATGGGAAGAGTTTCGCGATGATATGATATTTTGGAAGTGGAGTAATAAAGAAATTAAAAAGGGAAGTAGACTAATTATTCGTCAGGGGCAAGATGCCCTGTTCCTTTATAATGGAAAAGTTGAAGGTGTTTTTAAGGATGAAGGTGATTATAATATTGAATCTGAAATCATTCCTTTCTTATCTACACTAAAAGGGTTTAAGTTCGGATTTAATAGTGGACTTCGAGTAGAAGTGATTTTTATTAATACGAAGAAATTTAATGTGAAATGGGGTACTAGAAATTCCATTAATATACCAACGCCAACACTACCTGGTGGTCTGCCAATAAGGGCGAATGGTACCTTTGATTTTCAAGTAAATGATTATATTGCACTAATAGATAATATTGCGGGTGTCAGAGACCGTTACCTAGTGGATGATGTTAAAATCCGCATCACCTCAATATTAGACCAACTATTAATGAAGTGGATTACTAGAGAAGGAAAAGATATTTTTAATTTACAAATGAATAGTTTAGAAATATCCAGAGGGATCAGGGAAGACCTGGATATGGAAATTCATGACACGGGAATGACGATCACTGGATTTAGTGTGGGAAGCTTTAATTATCCGAAACAAGTTCAAGATATGATAGATAAAAGTGCTTCCCATGGAATGGTTGGAGATGTTTCTAAGTACCAGCAAATTTCCGTTACAGACGCAATGGCTTCTGGTAAGCTACAAGGATCTGGTACAGCGAGTGATATGGCTGGGATGATGATGGGAATGACAATGGCTAATAAGATGATGGACAATATGAATCAGTCAGGTTCCCAAAATCAGAATCAGCAGCAAAACCAGAATCAGGTACCACAATCTAATCAACCATCAAATGGTTCTAGTAATGTTCCGAATTTCTGTCCAAATTGTGGTCAAAAGACTGCTGGAGCAAATTTCTGCTCAAATTGTGGGCAGAAATTAGTCTGAGAAATATAAGAAAACTATATTTTAGTGTATGGGTATCTTCATTATTTGGTTGTAAACATTACGTGGTATCTTTGGAGTACTTTAATTCTAAAGTACTTTCCAAATATGTGAAAAAGGCGCTTCTGGAAGCGCCTTTTTGGTGTAATATAGTAAGGAAATTAGTTAGCTTGACGGGAATATTGATTATGAGTACCTTTAATTCTATTTTTCCCACAACCACACCCAGCAGTTGCTCTTTTCGCCACGATTTTTCTTGTTTGAGAATTAACTTTGACGATCGGTCTCGCTTTCAACATCAAACACTCCTTTAGAAATAAATATAATAATCTCTACAGATTAATCACTTGGATATTCTTCGAAAACTTATGTTTCCATACTAGCCCTTTAATATCTATAATCATTCCTTCTTCTTTTCTCAAGAGCTTTTGAAAATCAACTTCCTTCTTGCTTCGATATTCTTGATGAGGAACTGCAAGAATTACAATGTCTAAATCCTTTAATTGGTCCCATTCAACATGCTTAAGATTATCTTGTTCGGGTATTACTTTTTGATTTAGATACGGATCATGAGTGTAAACATCAAAACCATACTCTGCTAATTTGAAGGCGACTTCCATTGACTTTGAGTTCCGTATATCTGGGACATTTTCTTTAAAAGTTAGCCCTAGTACGCCAACTTTAATCTGGCTAGGCTTTAGTTGTTGTTCTTTCACATGCTCAAGTGCAATATCGGTTACAACATCAGTCATACTTTCATTTATCTGTCGTGCTAATTCAAGAAACTTTGGTTTATACCCTTTGAGCGCCGATTGATATATAAAATAATAGGGGTCAACTCCTATACAATGTCCGCCCACTAAGCCTGGATTGAATGGTATAAAGTTCCACTTAGTCTTAGCTGCATCAAGGACTTCTTGCGTGTTAATACCCATTTGTCTAAATATCAAGGACAATTCATTCATATAAGCTATATTAATGTCCCTTTGCGTATTTTCAACTAGTTTAGTAGCCTCTGCAACTTTAATAGAACTAGCTTGATATACCTCTGCATCGATAACGTTTTGATAAAGAAGATATATTTTTTCAAGAGTAACATTATCTTGGGCAGCTACAATTTTAGCTGTATTGGAAAATGTATGAGTTCTGTCACCAGGATTAATTCTCTCCGGTGAATACCCAATAAAGAATTCTTGCCCACATTTTAGGTTAGAACTTTTTTCAAGTATTGGGATACAGACTTCTTCTGTTGCCCCAGGATAAACAGTGGATTCATAGATAACAATTGTTCCTGATTTCATATACTTACCAATGGTAGTAGAGGCATTGGTAAGAAAAGAAAGGTCAGGATCTTTGCATGTATTTAATGGAGTTGGAACAGTTACGATAATTACATCACATGAACTTAGTTGTTCTTCATTTATGGTAAAATCTATGGAAGATTCCACTAATGCCTCGCTAGGTACTTCCCTAGTTTCATCTATATGATTTTGGAGGGAGTATACTCTATCCTGATTTACATCATAACCGATTACTGTATATTTTTGAGAGAATGCTAAAGCAACTGGCAGTCCAACGTAACCCAAACCAACTACCCCAATAATTGGTAGATCCTTCTTGGAGATACCATCCATTTCTTCGTAAGTTCTTGCTATCCTAGTTTTCATATTAACTATCCCTTCTAATAATTGAGAGCTAATATTTTATATGAAATCAGTTCATAGATTGTTCCGACCTAGTGTTAAAAAAGGCAATATTACTAGGACATATGTTGAAATCGCATATTTTGGACATTGTGCCGTTCCTCTAGATTTATCGTATCAATACATATATAAGGATATAAATCTTGTTAAAGGAGAGAAAACATGATTCCATTAATTGATCTTACAAAGCAATACGGGGGAATCCAGAAGGAAATAATAGAAGCAATTCAAGACGTACTAACGGGTGGTCAATATATACTAGGTCCAAAAGTAAAAGAATTGGAAGAAAAAATCTCAGAGCGGCTGGGAGTTAGACATGCCATTGCTGTTGGAAATGGTACGGATGCTCTCGTACTTACCTTGGATGCTTATGGTATTGGAAGTGGTGATGAGGTTATCACCACACCCTTTACATTCTTTGCAACAGCCGAAGCTATTTCAAAAGTTGGGGCGACCCCAGTCTTCGTAGATATTGACCCTGATACATTTCATATGGATCCAAGTAAGCTAGCTGATAAGCTTTCTACACGAACGAAAGCAATTCTACCAGTTCATATTTTTGGGCAACCTGCTAGTATGGATACGATCCTAGCATTTGCCGCAGAACATGATTTGCTGGTGATTGAAGATGCATGTCAAGCATTTGGAGCTACTTTTATGGAAACAGAAGTTGGGAGTATTGGAGACGCTGCCTGTTTTTCTTTTTTTCCAACTAAAAATCTTGGCACTATTGGTGATGGAGGGTTAATTACCACATCAGATGATAGATTAGCAGAATCACTTCGCAAATTACGGGTCCATGGTAGCCAAGAGAAGTATTTCCATCAACAAATAGGGTACAATAGCAGACTTGATGAAATACATGCTGCGATTTTATTAATTTGTTTAAGAGAAATTGATACATGGAATGAACAGAGAATTTCAATTGCTAATTATTACTTTGCTAAATTAAATCATGTTAAACATATTGAACTACCGGTAGTTATGTCTAATCGTTCCCATGTATTCCACTTATTTTGTATAAAGTCTTCTAGAAGGAAAGAAATAATTTCTGCACTTAAACAAGCAGATATCCAAACAGGAATTTATTATCCACAATGCTTACACCTTCAGGAAGTATACCGAGAATTAGGATATGATGACGGTGATTTTCCTGTCGCAGAGATGGCAGCCAGTCAATTGTTTGCAATTCCGATGCATCCTTTTTTATCAAGGGAAGATCAAGACAGGGTCATTGATGTTATTCAAAAAGTAAGTGAAAGGTTATGACAATTTCAATTGGTCTTATCGGATGTGGATATATAGCAAATAAGCATTTGAAAACTATTTCCCAGCTTGATGAATTGGAATTGACAGCTGTTAGTGATATTGATTCGGGAAAAATGGATGAAGCAATTCTGACTTATCAGCAATTATCTAACAAGGAAAATAGTATAAAAATGCATTCAAATTTTCATGATATATTAACAGACAAGGAAATAGACATTGTAGTGATTGCAACGATTTCAAGTCTTCATGCCAATATGGCTGTTGAAGCATTATTACACAATAAACATGTTATTTTGGAGAAACCACTTGCTCTTTCCATTTCTGATGCTCAGAAAATACTGCAAGTAGCAAGGGAACAAGAAAAATACATTTTAGTTTGCCATCAGCTACGCTACCGACCGGTCTTTAGGAAAATAAAGAATATAATTGAGGACGGTTCTTTAGGCGAGCTTTATCTTGGTGTTGCGTCTATGCGCATTCATCGCCCAAATAGCTATTATAAGGAATCTAATTGGAAAGGCTCTTGGGAAAAAGATGGAGGAATGTTATTAAATCAAGGGATTCATTTAATTGATTTGTTGGTTTGGTTAATGGGAGACGTACAAATGGTCTTTGGTGATATTGTTAATAAGTCTAAAGTAAAAGAGACGGAGGATATAGCTTCGGGTATCCTGATATTTAGTAATCAAGCAAGAGGCATTATTGAGGCCAATACCATGACACAACCTGAGAACCTTGGTTACTATTTATCTATTTTTGGGGAGAAAGGAACGATTTCTATTGGTGGGTCAAACTTTAATAAGATAGAACGTTGTTACACTGCAAGCCCATCTAATAAAAATGAAGTCTTAACTGTGTTGGATGACCATAATGAACATATGTATATGTACCAAAATTTTATTAACGTAGTAAATAATAAGGAAAAATTGTTATTAATAGACATGAATGACGCACTTCAGTCCTTAATGACTATATTTGGAATATATGAATCTTCTATATTAAATGAACCAGTTAATCTCCCCTTAGACTCTTTCACGACGAAAGACATGAATGGGAAAGGGGGAAGGATATGATTCATCATACAGTAATATTCGGTGAAAATGTTGAAATGGGTGATTATGTAAAAATAGAGAAGAATGTCACGATTGGAGATAATGTGGTAATAGGGGAATTTGTCGTCATAAAGGAAGGTACAGAAATAGGAAGTAATGTAATAATTGGGGATCTTTCTATAGTTGGCAAGAAACCTGTATCTAATAATAATATGTCAAGAAAACCAAATATATCTTCTGCTGCTCTATCCATTGGGGATGGTGTAATAATTGGGTGTAATACGGTACTCTTTACTGGAACTGCTATCCAAAAAGATGCATTTATTGGTGACTTAGCTAGCATAAGAGAAAAAGTAGTTATAGGAGAAGCTAGTATTATAGGGCGAAATGCAATAATTGAGATGAATACGATGATTGGTAGATACGTTACGATTCAAACGGGGGCATATATAACTGCTGATATGATAATAGAAGATAATGTATTTATTGGACCATGCTGTTCGACTTCAAATGATAAATACATGGGGATAGGTAACTATAAACATCAAGGACCAATTATTCGGCAAGGGGCAAAAATAGGAAATAATGCAACGCTTCTTCCGGGAATAACAATCGGTAAGCAAGCTATCGTTGGAGCAGGATCTGTAGTAACCAAAAGTGTGCCTGATAAGCATACAGTTGTTGGTAATCCAGCTATATCAATATATATGAAATAGTATAAAAAGTAGCGGAGCCGTTTGAGGTAGGTAATATCTTGAACGGTTTTTTTTATGTGAGGATATATCTATTGGTTGTTATTTTCTAGTAATAGTTCAATCATCTAAAAAATGCCTTTAGAATAGCACAATTGAAGCTACCAAGGGTTAACGGCCTGAACAAGCAATTGAAGAATTACATACTATAATTTGAGTTTTGGTATTAGATAAGTTCTAGTAGAAAACTAAATAAATAGTAAAGGAGGATACTAGTTTGTCGATAAATAATTTAATTGTTAATGGTAGCTTTGAGACGGGTGACTTTACAGGTTGGCAAGCAATAAATGCTGATATTACTAATCAATTTGCGCATTCAGGAGATTATTCAGCAAGACTTGCTAATAGTTCAGTCGTTGCTTCGTTATCACAAGTAGTTCCCGCAGAGCCAGGGAGAGGATATGTATTTTTAGTCTCTCTATCTAAAAGTAATCTTCAACAAAGTCCAAGAATCGATCTTGAAGTCCTATTTCTAGATGCTGCTGACAATATAATAGGAGTAGGTCTAGAAGTGGAAATTGAATATGGTAATATCCCTGTAGTGGTAGATGATACCTGGTTAGAGATATACCAGACAACAGGAATTGCACCAGTGGGAACAACACAAGCACAAGTTATGATAAGTAAACAAATCAGTGCCTTAAGTGCTCCTTTTGTGTATGTTGATGATGTAGATTTACTTGAAAGTGAAGGGGATGGCCCAACAGGTCCAACCGGAGCAACTGGAGTAACAGGCCCAACTGGAGCAACCGGAGCGACCGGAGCAACTGGGGTAGCCGGAGCGACCGGAGCGACCGGAGCAACTGGAGCAACTGG
>NZ_KI519436.1:49194-51297 GCF_000482485.1 Paucisalibacillus globulus DSM 18846
GGAGCAACCGGAGCAACTGGAGTAACCGGAGCAACTGGGATAGCCGGAGCAACCGGAGCAACCGGAGCGACCGGAGTAACTGGAGTAACAGGCCCAACTGGAGCAACCGGAGCGACCGGAGTAACAGGCCCAGCAGGTGGCCCAACAGGTCCAACAGGTCCAACTGGAACTATTGAGCCTAATCCGTTTGAAGTATATGTCCAAGCAGGAGCAGTTGGTGGGGATGGTTCCCAGGCAAACCCTTTTGGAACAATTCAAGAAGGAGTTACTGCGGTATTACCAACGGGCACGGTTCACATTCTAGGAGGGAATTATCCAATCACTTCAAATATCATCATAAATAAAGCTGGAGTTACAGTGAGGGGGTATCCAAATACTGAAATTGAATTACAAGCTTCTGTCATTCCATTTACAGTCTTAGGTAATGGGGTGACTATTGATGGGTTAACAATGACAAGTAATATACCTTATCCTGTAGAATTTATACAGTTAGGTGGAACAAACCATAATATAATTAATAATACTATTTTTGGACCACCTCAGGCAGGACCGTCAATTGGGTGGGTAGTAAATCGTGGCTTTGTACCACAAGCTAATAACATGACTAATTTATTGGTAAGAGATAACATTTTCTATTCACTTCGACAACCAGCATATTTAAATCCTAATACAACCGGAAATATAATTAATAATATAGTATTTAATACGAGAGGGTACGTTGTTGACCAGGCAGTGTTTAACTTCTCCGGAAATTCCTGGGGTATACCTGAAAATGCCGTTGATATTGCATTATTGCTTGGAACAATAACTGGAGCACCATACGACCCTATTGCTGAACTAAGTTCTAATAATAGTGATGCAACAATTAGTGATCAAAGATAGACTCCCCTTATAAAACTAAGTCTTTAGATTTAAACCTTTCTATCTTGCTAAGAATAACTCAATTTACCAAAATTTATAGTATTAAAGGTACTAGCCCGTCCTATATGTTTAATACCCTCGACTTTCTAAAGTTCAAAAGGAACCAGGAACTATTATATGACATTAAATCAAGATTCTGTTCTGTTGGCAAGTTTTCTAAGAATATATCATTCAGTGTGGGATGATCAAGACCTCACTGAATGATATTTGGCTTAACAATAATGGAGTTAATAGAGAGAACAGACAAAAAATTACAGAGTAGTAATTGGATTTAATAGGTTCAATCCCTCTGGCTAGTGAAATTCCACCTGTAAGAAAGCACATTTAAAGCTATTAGGGGTTAACCGCCTGAACAAGCAATAGAATATTACATAATATAATTTTGAGTTTCGATACTAGAAGATTTCTAGTAGGGAACTGAATAAACAGTAAAGGAGGATACTAGTTTGTCAATAAATAATTTGATTGTCAATGGTAGCTTTGAAACGGGTGATTTTACCGGTTGGCAAGCCGTAAATGCGGATATCACTAATCTATATGCGCATTCAGGAGATTATTCGGCTAGACTTGCCAATAGTTCAGTTGTTACTTCATTATCACAAATCGTCCCCGCAGAGCCAGGAAATGGATATCAATTCTTAGTCTCTCTATCCAAAAGTAATCTTCAACAAAGTCCAAGAATCAACCTTCAAGTTTTATTCTTAGATGCCTTAAACAATGTAATAGGTGTGGGTCTAGATATCGAAATTGAATATGGCAACATCCCTGTTGTGATAGATGATACTTGGGTAGAGATATATGAGACAACGGGAATAGCACCAGCGGGCACGACACAAGCACAAGTTATTATAAGTAAGCCAATTAGTGCTTTGACTGCCCCATTTGTGTATGTTGATGATGTAGCACTAATTGAGGCAGAGGGAGACGGGTCAATCGGCCCAACTGGTCCATCCGGCCCAACCGGAGCAACCGGAGCAACCGGAGCAACTGGAGCAACCGGAGCAACCGGAGCAACTGGAGCAACCGGAGCAACTGGAGCAACCGGAGCAACTGGAGCAACTGGAGCGACTGGAGCAACCGGAGTAGCAGGAGTGACTGGAGCGACTGGAGCGACTGGAGCAACCGGAGTAGCAGGAGCAACCGGAGCAACTGGAGCAACTGGAGCAACTGGAGCAACCGGAG